>CAZUHB010000011.1:0-131400 GCA_964620445.1 uncultured Phycisphaerales bacterium | reverse complement strand
GGTGACCCCAAGGGGATTTGAACCCCTGTTGCAGGGTTGAAAACCCTGTGTCCTAGACCCGGCTAGACGATGGGGCCGTCTTTGCGTTCTCCTGTCCGGGGTATGCCGAGAACCCGGCATTCCCGAGCGGGATAAGAATCGGATTTATATACAAACCCTCACCAAATGGGTCAAGGTTTTTCGGCTCCGAGGAAGAGATTTTCTCGTTTCTTCTGCGCAGGTCAAACCTTGAAAAGCGAGCCTGCCCTGTAGATATCGAGCTGCACGGGACTGAAGGGCTTGGGCGCCGGGAGTTCGAGATCGCTCCGCTGAGCGATGATCGTGCTCTTCTCGAGGTCGATGGTGATCTCATCCCCCGTGGCCAGGTCGGTGTCCATGATTCCGGGTACGATCAGGATCGGCATGCCCGAATTGATCGCGTTCCTGAGATAGATGGCGCCGAAGCTCTCGCCCACGATCGCCGTGATCCCGAGGGCGCGAAAACAGTCGACCGCCTGCTGCCGCGACGATCCGGCGCCGAAGTTCTGGCCCACCACCAGGATGTCGCCAGGTCTGGCGCGTTCCGGAAAATTCTCCCACCCTTCAAGGTTTCCGAAAGAGTGCTCGCCCATCTTTTCCACCTCCGTGATGGCCAGGTGGGCGTTGTGGAATATCATGTCCGTGTCGATATTGTTGATCGGCTTGCGGTCCCCGCCGCGCACCACGTGCACCGCGCCCTCGAGAAGGGTCTTCGCTGTCTGTTCGCTCATCGCTTTGTGCCTCCTCAAAGATCGCGTGCTGTTGCCACGCAACCGGCCACGGCGGACGCGGCCGCGGTGACAGGCGATGCAAGGTACGTATCGCCGTCGCCCTGTTTGCCCCTGAAATTCCGGTTCGACGTGGAGACCTGCACCTCGCCGGCGCCCGTCATGCCGAGCTGGCCCGATGCGCATCCGCCGCACCCCTGGTGCGACATGATCGCGCCCGCGTTGAAAAAGGTCTCGACCACGCCCTCCTCGAGCATGCGGCCGAATACCTCGCGCGTGGCGGGCGCCAGACGCATCATGACGCCCTCCTTGATACGCCGTCCCTCGAGCACGTCGGCGGCCGCCTTGAAGTCCTCGAACCGGCCATTGGTGCACGACCCGATGAAAACGGACGAGACCTCCCGGCCCGCGGCCTCGGCCACGGGCACCACGTCGGCCGGGCTGCCCGGCCGCGCCACCATCGGTCCGAGATCGTTCACGTCGATCGCGACCTCGTCCACGTACCGGGCATCAGCGTCAGCCTCGTATACCTTGAACGCCACACCTTTCGCACCGCCGCGATCGCGGAAGAACGCCTCGATCCGCGCGTCGGGCACGATCAGGCCCGCGATGGCGCCCATCTCGGTCGCCATGCTCGCCAGGGTGATGCGGCCGGCCAGGTCGAGACTCTCCACCGCGGCGCCCGAGAACTCGATCGCCCGGCCGAGGCCGCCCCGCGATCCGAGTGTCTTCAGCACGGCGAGTGTCAGGTCCTTGGCCGTGGCATCCGGACCCGGTGTTCCCTCGAGAACCACCTTCATGCTCGGCGGCACCTCGAACCAGGTCCTCCCCCACCTGAAAGCGTAGGCGATGTCCTGATCGCCCATGCCCTGTCCAAAGGCGCCCACGGCGCCGAGGATGTTCATGTGGCTGTCCGTACCCACCACGGTGGCTCCCGGAACGCAGAGCGCCTGCTCGATGAGCACATGGCTGCCGATGCCGGCGTCCACGTCGAAAATGCGCACCCCCTGGGAACGGCCGAAGTCGCGGCAGACCTGCTGGTTGTTGGCATAGGGAATGGTGTTGGCCGGCGCGTTGCAGTCGAAGGTGAAAAAGGTCGTGGTCCGGTCGTGAACCCGCTCGCCCGGATATTCGCGCTCGAAGTTCTTGACCACGTTGGCGCCGCCAAAGTCGCGCGCGCTACGCACGTCGAGGCCGATCCAGACGATCTCGCCCGGCTCGACATCGCCGCTCGCGGCGGCATGAGCGCCGACGCCTTCGGCATGAGCGCCGAGTATTTTTTCTATGATTGTCTTGCCCATGACGGCCTCCGGATCAGATCCGCTCGATCACGGCTTTGGCCACGTCGAGTGTGCCGGCCGAACCGCCCATGTCGTAGGTTTTGGCCGCACCTTCCTTGAGCACGGAGGCGACAGCATCCTGGAGCTTGTTCGCCATGTCGGTCTCGTTCAGGTAGTCGAGCATCATCTTGGCGGTGAGGAGCATGGCCATGGGATTCACCTTGTACTGGCCCGCGTACTTTGGCGCCGAACCGTGGGTCGGCTCGAACACGGCGTAGCTGTCGCCGATGTTGCCCGAGCAGGCGAAACCGAGGCCGCCCACGAGCTGTGCGCAGAGGTCGGAGACGATATCGCCGAACATGTTCGTCGCCACCAGAACGCCATAGTCCTCGGGATTCTTCACGAGCCACATGCACATGGCGTCGATGTTGGTCTCCCAGAGCTCGATGTTCGGATAATCCTTGGCCACCTCGCGCGCGGTGCGCACCATGAGTCCCGACGTCTCGCGGATCACGTTCGGCTTCTCCACCACGGTGACCGTCTTGTAGCCGAACCTGGTCGCGTACTCGAAAGCCTGCGTGGCGATGCTCCTGCATCCGGCGCGCGTGAACACACGGCACGAAAGGGCAATGTCCTCGCCCCCGGTCCCCTCGAACTTCTTCATGTTCGGATTGTGCTTCTCGAGGGTGGCGCGCACCTCCTCGGGAAGGGGATGGAACTCGACGCCCGCATAGAGCCCTTCCGTGTTCTCCCTGAACACGACGAGGTCGATCGTGTCGCGGTAGTTGAGGGGATTCCCCTCGAACGCCTTGCAGGGACGCAGGTTGGTGTGCAGGTTGAACTCCTGCCGCAGGCGCACGATCGGGCTCCGGTAGACGAGCCCCTTGTCCTTCAGCTCGGGAACGAGCTCGGCCGCGGCCTCTTCCTTCGGCTTCGACGTGATCGCGCCGAAGAGGGCGCAGTCCGTTCCCTTGAGCATCTCGACGGTGCGCGCCGGGAGGGGGTCGCCCTCGGTCTTCCAGAATTCCCAGCCGATGTCGCCGTGGATGTACTCGGCATCGAGCCCGAGGTGATCGAGCACCATGCGGGCCGCTTCCATTACTTCCGTTCCGATCCCGTCGCCGGGAAGCCATGCGATCTTGTACTTGGCCATGATAAATATCCTCTCTAAAAATGCTTTGACCGGCTCAGGCCCTGGGCCGGATTACTTTTCCATCCCGAGTTTGCGGCGCGTGTAGGGTACGAGACCGCCCGCTTCCATGATGCCCACGATCTCCTCGGGAAGCGGCGGAAAGTCGAGCGTCCCCCTGGCGCAGGTGAGCTTGCCTTCCTCGAAATCGATCTCGATCTCCTCCCCCGCCTCGATCCACTCGACCGCCTGGTCGTTCTGCACCAGCGGAAGCCCCGCGTTGATCGCGTTCCGAAAATAGAGCCGCGAGAAGGAGGACGCCACGACCGCGCCCACGCCGGCGAACTTGAGGCAGGTGGCAGCCTGCTCGCGCGACGAACCGCACCCGAAGTTACGCCCCGCGACGACCACGTCGCCGGTCTGAACCGTCTTCGCGAATTCAGGATCGAGATCTTCGAGCGCATGGCGCGCCATCTCCTGCGGATCCTTGACCGTGTATGTGTACTTGCCGGGAAAGATGACGTCCGTGTTCACGTCGTGGCCGTACTTGAAAACCTTTCCCTTGACCTTCATCGATTCCTCCTTCTTCGCGGGATCGGCAAGAGATCTCCTCATGCGATCGTGCGCGGGTCGGAAATGGCGCCGGCCAGTGCCGAGGCGGCCACCGTTGCGGGGCTCGCCAGAAAGACCTCGGCCTCCCTGCACCCCATACGACCCTTGAAATTTCTGTTCGAGGTGGAGACGCACACCTCGCCCGGTGCAAGCGCGCCCTCGTGGGCGCCGAGGCACGGCCCGCATCCCGGATTCATGACCACGGCGCCTGCCTCGACGAACGATTCGATCAGCCCCTCGCGGAGTGCATGGAGATAGACCTCCATCGACGCGGGAAAAACGAGGAGCCGCGTTCCGGCCGCCACCTTGCGGCCGCGCAGGATCGAAGCGGCGAGACGCAGATCCTCGAGCCGGCCGTTCGTGCACGTGCCGAGCAGGGCCTGGTCGATCTTCGTGCCGGCCACGGCGCTCAGTGGTTTCACATTGTCGACGGTGTGGGGACAGGCCACCTGCGGCTCGAGTGCGCCCGCATCGTAGGTCAGCTCCTCCGAGAATTCGGCGTCGCCATCGGAGACGACCTCCTCGAACTCGGTCTTGGTGCGCTCCCTGATCCAGGTGCGGGTTTTCTCGTCCGGCGCCACGTAGCCGATCTTGCATCCCATCTCGACGGCCATGTTGCAGAGCACCATGCGGCCGGCGACCGACATCTCTTCCACGGCTCCTCCGCAGTACTCGACCGCGCGGTAGAGCCCGCCGTCAGCGCCCACGTCGCCGATCACCTTGAGGATCAAATCCTTTGGAGTGACCATCTCCCCGAATGCGCCGTCCACGCGCACACGGAAGGTCTCGGGCACGCGGAGCCAGATCTCGCCCGTGGCCCAGATCACGGCCATCTCGGTGCGGCCCACCCCGGCCGCGAATGCGCCGAAAGCGCCGTAGGAAGTGGTGTGCGAATCGGATCCGAGCACGAGGCGGCCGGGCAGCGCATGGCCCTTCTCGGGAAGGACCTGGTGGCAGACGCCGGTGTTCATGTCGTAGAAATTCTCTATCTTCTGCGCGGCAACGAACTCGCGGATGATCTGGTGGTTGCGGGCATATTTCTCGTCAGCGGCCGGCACGCAGTGATCGAGGATCACCACGGGCATGGCAGGATCGAAAATCTTATCCACGCCGATCTTCTTGAAATGATCGGAGATCGCCGCCGTGTTGTCGTGGGAAAGCGCCACGTCGGGTGTCACCGTGACGATTTCGCCCGCCCGCACATCGCGCCTCGCCCTGGATGAAAGGATCTTCTCTGCGAATGTCTTTCCCATGGTCTGGCCTCTGTATCAAAGGTGGAGAGGTTCGAAATTCATGAAATCGGCGTGATGAATGATCATCGCCTCGGCAAGGACGCGCGCGCCCGTGCCTTCCTTGGCGTGCACGGCAATCATGTGGAGCACCTCGTCGGGCAGACCCGAGTCGTATCCGAGGCCCACACCGGAAAAGGGATGACGCAGCATCCGTCCATGCTCGCTCTTGACGAACTTCCCCCCCTCCTCGCGATACTCGACCAGCTTGCCCACGTCATGGAGGAGCGCGCCCGACGTGAGGAGATCCATATCGATCGGCATCCGGTCGCCGTAGATCTCGGCCATCTCTTCAGCCCCCCGCCGCGCCACGCGCACCACGCCGCGAACATGTTCGACCATGTTGGCCGGGCAGGGATCGATGAGCAGTGTGAAGGGCATGCGCACCAGATCGTCCGGTTTCCAGCCGCCCTTGTCCATGGCGCGCTGAAAGACTCGAACCGTTTTCTCCCGAAGGCCGCTGTCCGCAATGAGGTTGAACTCGGGAATGAGCTCGAGGAGTTCCTGTCCCATGATTCTCGTCCTCTGTTGTGAAGAATTCCGTATCCGGATTTCGATCGGAGATGTCCGGCCTTTCGGTCGGCCGGAGCCGAAAGTTCGATCGGAAATCCGCCCGATCTGTCGATCGGAAATCCGCCCGATCAGTCGATCGAAATCCGAGTGGTTACATCTCCGTGGAGAACAGCATCAGGCACGGCAGCGCCGAGGATGAGCGATCTCTCGAAGAGATAAGGAGCCGTGATAATGTTCGTTATCCGGCGCGCGAACTGCTCGATGTCGGCGATCAGCGTCCGGTTCACATAGACGATGTCGCCACGCAGCAAGTACCAGTCCTCGCGCAGGTCTCCGTTGAGCGCTGCCTCGAGATCGAGGGGAATGATCCGGGGTGTGTCGAGGTGGCCGCGAATGAGAACGACCGATCCCTTGTCGGCATCATCGCCGAATCCGCCCGCTTCGGTGATCAGCTCGAGGGCGGTGGTGGTCCCGGTGATCTTGTACGATCCCGGCTTGGTCACCTCGCCGAGAACAAAAGCCTTCTGAAGGGGAGACTCGACGAGCGACACGAGAACATCGGGTTCGTTGTAGTACCTCTCGAATCGATCGGCCAGGGTGAACCTGACCCAGTCGAGATTCTGCCCCGCAATATTGAGCCGGCCGATGAGCGGCAAGTGGATGTTGCCCTGACGGTCGGCGGTCACCTGCCGGTTCAGATCCTCCTGCCGCCAGATCTCCACGTTCAGCACATCCTCGGGGCCGAGAATCAACGGAGGAGCCGTGGCAGGCTGGTACGGTTCCGGCAGACCGCTGCGGGCCGTGGCATAGACTTCCTCGTCGGGCCCCACGTGGCTCGAAAGGCAGGCACCGAAAAGAGGCAGAATGGAAATGATCGCCGCAAGGATTATCGGTTTCATGATCGTTCTCATAAGCATCACCTCACCTCGTTTATCGGCCAACCGGTCCTCAAACTGTGGAGTAATGCCACATCGCTAATCCCTTTGCAAGCGGAATGGAGTCCCTATTCGCGCCTTTTTTTAAGCGCGGTTCAGAAGCTCAGCCGCAGGGAGGTGATGAAGTTGATACCTGCCTCGTTCACGCCCGAGCCATGAATGCGATAGTCCTTGTCGGTGATGTTTTCCACGGCCGCGGTGACGGTCAGGTCCTCGGATAGATCGATGCCCGCGCGCGCGTTGAACACCGTATATCCAGGGGTTCCCCCCGGCGGGATACGGGATGTGTCGGTTTCGTCGCGCAGGGCGAGCTTGTCCTGATTGTCGACCGCGACCGTCTCGAAGAGGAACCAGCAGTCCTTCTCCTCGGGTTCGTAGAGGAGGCCGATCCGTCCGGTCAGGGGCTGCAGCCGGCTCACCGGGCGGGAGACCTTGAATCCTCCCGGCATGACGAACTGGTCGACCCGCCCTTCCATCCAGCTCGCCCCGCCGATCGCGGTCCAGTTCCCCGTCAATTCCAGCGAGATCTCGGCCTCCACGCCGTGGATGTAGCCGTCGCCCACATTGTCCTTGCGCACGACCGGCGTGCCTCCGATCGTGGCGCCGGTCGGAGACTGGACGATCATGTCGTCGATCAGGGTTTTCCAGAGGGCGACCTGGCCCTCGAAAGGGCCCGTCCTGCCGCGCCCCCCCACCTCGAAAGCGAGAAAATACTCGGGATCGAGATCGGGCGACGGCACCTCGACGGCACTGGTGGAGTCGAAGGAGGTGAGGTCGGAAAGGTTGGGCGCGCGGAATCCCTGGGAAACGCCGCCGAACAGCTTCCACCCGCTGTCGAAATGGTAGATCCCGCGCACGCTGCCCACGGTCGCGCCGAACCGCTCGTCGATGTCGATCACGTTTCCCGGTGTGGACGGATCGCTGCCCCCCACCTGGGGATTATCCACCTCGTCGGCACGGGCCGACGCCCGCGTATAGCGCACGCCGGTGACAAGATCGAAATCGCCGAAGCTCAGTTCGTTCTGGACAAAGGTGCCCAGGAGTCCGTACTCGGCCCGGTCGCCCACCGGCCCCTGGATCCCTTCGAGGGTCAGGACGCCGCCCACGTAATCCTTGCGGAAGCTGTCCACGTTGTCCCTGTAGTACTCGGTGCCAAAGGTCCACACTCCGGCTCCGCCGCTCTCCTTCTCGAACTCGGCCAGGGCGCCGAAGGTCTGAACCGTGAAACCCGAGATGTCCCGCCGCGCGCCGGTGCGCAGCCGGTCGCGCTCCTGGTCCTGGCGCTGCGTGGACAGGGTGATGTCGGCGCGGTCGAAAAAACCGGCGAGATCGTCAAAGGAGAGGCGCGTCCACGCCAGGTCGCGCGTCTGGTCGAGGTCACGGCGCAGTTCGGTACCCACATCGGTTCCGTGGAAAGAGACGCCGTGGACCGTCTTGTGCGTGCGGGGCACGTCGTGCTGGTTCACGTGCTGCCACCCCACGGTCAGCCAGATATCATCGCGGAGTGCCGCGTCGAAGCGGAAATCCCCGTCGATCTCCTTGTAGGCCGTGTTCGGCTGCTCGCCCGTGTCCCTGCCTCCGCTCAGATCGCCGAAATTCTTGTGCGTCACGCCCCCCACGAATCCAACACTGCTTCCGGCGTTCCCCTCCGCCTCGATCCGCTCGATGAACGAGCTCTCCGCGCTCGCGTACCTGGAAAATATCGTTCCCGACCAGTGATTGCCCGGTTCGTATTTCTTCCGCCTCTTGGAGAAGACGTTGATCACTCCGCCCACCGCGTCGCTTCCGTAGAGAACCGATGAAGGACCGCGAACGAGCTCGATCCGATCGACCATGTACGGATCGATCGTGTTGAAGTACTGGTTGGGCCCTGAGCGAAAGACCGAGTTGTTCAGGCGGATTCCGTCGATGAGGTAGAGGCTCTGGAAACCGGTAAAGCCGCGGATATAGGGAGATCCCTGGCCATAACCGGTCTTCTGGGCCATGACCGAAGGGAAAGCCTGGACCGCATCGGGCATGCTGCGCGTGCCGCGCTCGATCGTGGTCTCACCGCTCTCCGTGGAGACCGAGTAGGGAACACGCCACTTTTCCTCCTTGTGGCGCAAGGCGGTAACGATGATTTCGTCCGGTCGCGGCTCCTGCGGAGAGGAGGCCAAGCCGTCGGCAGCGGACCGGGATTCCGTCCCGACACTTTCCCCGTCCTGGGCTGTCGCCTTGGAAGGAAGAAGGATCACAAGAAGGGCCGATACGAGAACTACTCTGAAATTCAAAGACACTCCAACCCTCCGTCGACAGGGATTCGGACCGGCCGCTGGCCGTGAGAAAAACAATTCGAACCGTGAACGAACCTGGGCGCGCACGGTTCAGAAAAGTTTTGCTTTCAGAGGCGAGTTCCACTCGGAAGCAGCGAGCACGATCCAGAGGCGGCCACCTTGCGTGAAAGCAAAAAAAGAATAGTATAAGGAACAAGAGACTTCCAGCGTTCCTTCAGCAGGGAAATGTCATGCGCGTTCTTCTCCTGCTCTTCGCGACATTTGCAGCGGCAGTTCTTGCCGTGGGATACTGGCTCCTCTCCGACCGCGGCGATGATCCCCCTCTTTTCACGGAAAAAAACATCTCCCGCGATCTCCCCGGCGCGCCTCCTCTCGGGGTAGACGGAGAGCGGCGCGGGGAAAACCGTCCGCGCGAAGCGATGGTCACAAGGGCCGAGTCTCTCAGCCGCGAAATACTCGAGGAGCCCTGCATTTCGGGAACGGTCACCGATCGGCTCACCGGACGACCGGTGGCGATGTACGGCGGTATCGAGCTCTGGGAAAAGGACAGGGAAGGGCGCTGGATGAGAGAGGTCGATCTCGAGCGATATCATGTCGCCAAGGACGGCGCCTTTGCCGTGCCCCTCTCCGATCTGACTTTACACGAAGGCCGGCGCTACTGCCTCGTCTTCGATTACCACGGATATGTCATCCGCGCTTACGAGGATCTGATCACGGCGGCACGCAAACCCCGCACCGGCCTCGACGTCAAGCTCGAACCGGAGGGCTGCCTCGAGCTGGTCTGCAAGTCGTTTTCAAAAACCGACCTCAGCGATCTGATACTGAGACTCGAGTGTCGCACCAGGCAAGAAGAGGAGGTCTTCTGGATCTACAGGCATCGGTACTCCTTCTGGATCCCGGCCCATCTCCAAAACAGTCTCACCGAGGGCTGCGGCGGATTCGGCCGGGAGGGCAGCTTCGAGCCCGACGGCAGCCGGATCACGAGGTGGGATCTGGTTCCCGGACTGTGGACCTTGACCGTGGCCATGGGCCGGACGACGAATTTCACTTTCCACCGGGATGAGATCATCCCCCCCTTCGAAGTCGCCGGAAGCATGCTGTACAGCAACGGCAGCCCCGTGGTTGGTGCGGAGCTCATCTTCTCCGCGCTCGAGGTCCCCTCTTTCAATTCCGGGACGTCGCCCCTGTACGAACCGAATTTTCGGAAAAAACGGCGCCTGAACTCGCGCTGCGTGACCGACGGCAGCGGCGCGTTCAAGCCGCTCGATCTCCTTCCGGGCACGTGGAGGCTCACGACCTACCTGAAAAACGGAGCGGCGCCCTTCTTCCCGGACATCGTGATTCCGTCCGATCCGAAGAGCCCCTTTCCGATCGACCTGGTCGTGCACCAGGGAACGGTGAGCGGCACGCTCTGCGACAGCGCCACCCGGATCCCGTTCGGAGATGATTACACTCGCTGGTTTCTGCTTGTGAGAGACTGTTCCACCGGCGAGGTCGTTGCCGAGCGGAGCGACCACTTCGGCAGCGATTTCACGATCGGTTGCGTTCCGCCCGGCCGCCACAGACTCGAGGTGCGCGCCAGGGATTTTGTCTCCTTCGCTTCCGGCGCGTTCGGGCTCGCGGCCGGCCAGGACCTCAGACTCGGCGCCCTCGGGATCGCCAGGCAAGAACGATACGGAACCCTGCTGCTCGCGATCGTCGACGGTTCTCACCAGCCGATCGCAAAGCGTGTCAACATCGCCGTGGCCAAACCGCTCGGCCTTCAGGGACGCTTCGATATTTTGCCCGAGGGGGACAAGGGATATGGGCTGGAGAGGCTCGGTGGCCACAGATACCGGCTCGACCGCCTGCCGGCGGAGAGGTTGACTTTCAGGATCGGACGGTCGGGAAAAGTACTGCGCGATCTGGAGCTCACCATCGAGCCCGGCCGGGATCTGGAAGAGACCCTGATCGTCGACGATCTCTAATCGGCCTCCGTGTTTTGCGGACCCATCTGTCGAAGCGCCTTCTGCGCTTCGACATGGTTCTGGCTCGCCGCCAGCCTGAACCATTTGCGCGCCTCGTCGAGATCCTTGCACACACCCTGCCCCTGTGCGTAGGCGACTCCCAGATTGAACTGCGCCCGGGCCAGCCCCTGTTCGGCCGCCTGGCGCGTCCAGAGAACGGCCGTGGAGAAATCCTGCGGCACGCCGCGACCCGTGGCATAAGAGATCCCCAGGTTGTTCTGTGCCGGCGCGTGGCCCTGTTCGGCCGCCCGGCGGAACCAGCGGATCGCCTCGAGATAATTCGTCTCCGTGCCGATGCCGTTCACGTACATGACACCTGCCTGGCTCTGCGCCTGAACGTGCCCCGCCTCGGCAGCGGCGACAAAGAACCGCAAGGCCCGGCCGGCGTTCTTTCTCACGCCGTCGCCGTTGAGAAGTATCACGCCGATCGAATAGCGGGAGTCGGCGTTTCCCTGCTCGGCCGCCTTGGCGAACCATATCACCGCCTCGGCCATGTCCCGCTCCACGCCCTGGCCGGCCGCGTAAGCCACGCCGAGGTTGTGCTGTGCCTTCTCCAATCCCTGCTCGGCGGCTTTCCGTGTCCATTCGATGGCGCGCTCGAAACTCTGCGGTACACCCTGGCCCGCGGCATAGGCCACACCGAGATTGTACTGAGCCTCGGCCTGCGCCTGTTCGGCCGCCTTGCGGAACCACTTGGCCGCGGTCACGTAATCCTGGACCACCCCCTCGCCGTTGAGGTAGAGCAATCCCAGCCGGCACATGGCGTCGGCATCCCCTTCATTGGACAGCGGTGCCTTCGAATCGAAGGAACAGGCTGAAAGAGCAAGGCAGATCAGACACAAAGCGCTGAGTCGCTTCATCGTTCATTCCCCGACCATCGGCCGATAGAGGCAAATATAAACAAGATCCGATCCAATACATCGCCAATATCGGAGAGATACTTGATAACCGAGAGAATCGATTATGGGAAAAACTTTGATAAAATCACAGATGACAGGAGTTGACGTTTTGGAGAATCCGACCATGACCGGCCACACCGTTGCCCTCGGCCGCTATACGGGCGCCCCCGGCTCGATCCGGGCCGTCATCGACCTCGCCGGCGCTTTCGATCGTCTCCAGCGGGGAGCGAAGGTTTTCGTCAAGCCGAACGTGGTCTATTGGACCACCAGGTCGGCTTTCCCCAAGTGGGGGGTGATCACCACGTCGACAGTGCTCGAAGAGGTGGTGGGCGCTCTGAAAGACAAGGGCGCCGGCGCGATCACGATCGGCGAAGGGATCGTCACCTTCCGACCGGATGACGGGGAAACGCCGAGACACGCTTTCGAGAGCCTCGGCTACAACAGGCTCGCCGCACGCTACGGTGCCGAAGTCGTCAACCTCATGGACGGGCCCTTCGAGAAGGTCGAGGTGGCCGACGGCGTGACCCTCAACCTGAGCACGCACGCCCTGGAGAGCGATTTCATCGTTTCCGTGCCGCCTCTGAAAACGCACGCCCAGACCGTGGTGAGCCTCGGCATCAAGAACCTGAAGGGGGTGATCGACCGACCATCGCGCAAGAAGTGCCACACCGACGACCCCGCGTGCGACCTCAATGCCATGGTTTCGTTGATCCCCGGGAAGCTCCCTGCCTCGGCCACGGTGATCGACGGGATCTATTCTCTCGAGAGGGGCCCCTCCTTCTACGGAAGCCCGCGGCGGAGTGACATCATCGCGGCCTCGGCCGACACGCTCTCGGCCGATATGGTGGGCGCCGCTCTTCTCGGCCACCCCCCCGCCACGGTGCCCCACCTCGTCCATCACGCCGACCGCGCCGGGCGGCCCGTCGACCTGTCCGACGTGCGCGTCGAGGGCGAGAGCCTGGAGAGTTTGCGCGCTCCCCACCCCTACCTCTTTCCCTACAACAAGGAGAACACCCTCCCACTGCCCATGGTCATGGCCGGGATCAAGGGGCTCTCCTACAGGAATTTCGACCTCACCCTCTGCACCTACTGCTCCCACATCAACGGCGCCATTCTCACGGCGATCGCCTACGCGTGGAAGGGGGAGCCCTGGGACGACGTGGAGGTGCTGACCGGCAAGGCGATGCAGCCTTCGCCGGGCAAGAAGAAAACGATTCTCCTCGGGCAGTGCATGTGCAAGCTCCACGCGAACAATCCCGACATCGATGAGGCGATCGAGATCAAGGGATGCCCTGCCGATCCGGTGGACGCCCTGCGCGCGCTCCGGTCGGCCGGCATCGAGGTGAGCGAGGGAATTTTCAAGAACCTCGACGGTTTTCCCGGGCTGTTGATGGGCAAATACCGGCGACGGACCGAGTTCGAAGAAGCCTTTTATTCGATTTCGTGAAGAGGGGCGTCACAATGAAAAACAAGATCATGCACCTGGCACTTCTGGGTTTGGCCGTCCTCTGCGCCTTCGGTCTCTTCCTGTCCGCGGGGACCGCCGCGGACGATCCCGAAGACGCGATCCTCGCGCGCAGGCTCTACCGCGACGCGGTGGTCATCGCGACCGAGAAGCCGAAGCGGAGCGCCAAGCTCTTCGAGGAAGTGGCAGAACGTTTTCCAAACTCCCCCTGGGCACTACGCGCCCAGTGCTGGATCGGCCCCAACCGGATCACCGCCGTCGAGCAGATCGCCGGAAGCGGCCCCCCGGAAAACAGAATCGATGTGGCCATCATGGGCGATGGTTTCAAGGACAGCTACGCCGACAAGAAAGCCTTCGACCGCATCTGCGACGACCTGGTGCGCTACTTCTTCCGCAGCGAGGTTCTGGCCGAATACGAGAACTGCTTCAACATCTACAAGGTCACTCTCGCGTCGGCCGACGACCGCGTCGACTACAGGAAGCACAGGTACGATACCGCTCTGAACGGACGCAAGCTGAGCGACGACCGGCATATCGCCGTCGACCGCAACCGGGTCATGCACTTTCTGGGGGCCTTCGAATGGAACGATCGGCTCTCCTTCGCCGCGGTGCGCGAGGGTGGACTCGGCACGGGCGGAGGCGGCGTGGCCACGGTGGGCAAGGACATGGGCACGGTGGTCGTCCACGAATGGGGACACGCCTTTGGCGGACTGGCCGACGAGTATTCGCGCGAGGCGAGTCCTGCCGGCACGCCGACGCGAGGACCGAACATCTCCACGTCGCCCGATCCGCGGCAAGCGCCGTGGAAACACTGGCACAAAAAGTATCCGGGCAAATACAAGGCTCACGAGGGGGGCGCGGGCGTTTACAAGGGGGTGTGGCGTCCCACGCCCGACGGCTGCATCATGCGCGCGGCCCATGATTTCTGCCCGATCTGCCGCGAGGCGATCGTTCGCAGGATCTACTCCTACGTGCGCCCGATCGAATCGATGCTCGCCAATCAGAAAACGGTCGAAGTTGCCGTGGGCAGAGAGAAGACCTCTCTCTACCTCTTTCCGATCAGGCCGAAATCGCACAAGCTCGACGTGGAGTGGAGCGTGGTATCCGAGGGCGATGTCGACTACGACAAGCATTTTACGGAGAGATGGAAAGGCGCCATGCCGGGAACCCCGATCAAGGGGGACAGGGACACGGTCAGCAAGAAGCTGCGCCATCTGGTTGAGATCCAGAGCCTGAAAGCGCGCCGCAAGATCGGCGTTGGACGCTACAAGATCTACGCGCGCGTCACCGACCGGGCCAAGGTCAAGGGCAAGCCGTGGGTTCTCGAGGATCCCGAGGGAAACCTGACACAGATGGTGCACTGGAGGGTTCACCTGAAAGCCGCTCCGCCCAGGCCGGCCGCTGCGGTCGATCTCGCCCTGAACGTCGTGCCTCTCTTCAAGCTCGGACGGTTCGCCGGAATCGACTGCAGCAGCGCCGTGCACAACCGTCCCGCCGAAAGGTTGCGCCTCGAGCCTTTCGATGCGCCGCTCGGCGTGGGCAGGCGCCTGGGCGGGGCCGAGGGCGCGAGCGCTCTCGACAACCATGACCGCGCCCTCGAGGTCAAGCAGAACGCAAACGGCGGAAGCGAGATCGAATCCCGCAAGGTGGAGCGCTTCAGCTTCTCCTGGAAGAGGAGCGTGGCGGGCGCGGACCCGGACGGAGAGGAACGGGACCGCACGGTGATTGTGAACTCGGGCGACCTCTTCTTCGAACCAAGAGGGATCAGGATGGGCCGCATCGACATGGCCTTCACCATGCCCAATGACTGGTCCCTGGCCGTCCCCTGGATCGACCAGGACGAATCGTGGCGCATTCCGTCGCTCAAGTCGCTGGAGCGGAACTTCATCTGCCTTGGCGACTGGAACGTGCGCGAATCGCAGACGTGCCACGTTCTTCTCAGGACCGCTGTCTCGGCGCGTCTCGAGGCGAACGGCCGGAACCTGAACTCCCTCTTCAACAAGCTGCTCACCGCTGTCGGGAACAAGGTGGAATTCCCGACGGGCCGCGTGATTCTCGTGGCCGCCGACCGCGACGTGAACCGGCTCGCCGCGGACAGACTGAATCGGTGGCGCGCGGTGCGCGGCGAGGACTCCCTTCTCTTTCTGGCGCCGCCCGGCTTCGATCCGGCCAGGCCGCCCAAGGAGCAGCAAGCCGAGCTGGCCGAACTGGCGGCTTACGAGTTCTGCACATTCTTCGGTCCCCGGCCGGCCGACGTCGAGGCTGCCCTTCTCCTGAACGGCGCACATCGTCTCGTCGCGCTGCGCGCCGCGGCAGGGACCAAGACGCGCCACGAAAAATGGTTCCTCGCCCGAGCGGCCGAGTACCTCATCGCCCAGATGGAAAAGGGGACGAGCACCGACAGGACGCGCGAATTCGCCGTGGCCTTTTTTCTCGACAAGCTGCTTCTGCGCCTCGCCGGCGAGGGGAAAGGGCTCGACCTGTTCCTGGGGCGGCTCTTTGCGCGGAAGGCCGAGCTCTACAAGTCGGGCGAAACTCCCCGCGATCTATCGTTGCGGTCGATTCTCGATGCGCTCACCCGATTCGCGGACTTCGACGTCGCTCCCTTCTGGGACAGACTGACCCGGAAGAACGGAGGCCCGGACATGGCGGCGGAGTTCGCCCGCTGCAACCTCGAGATCGCCGCCACTCGAGACGGCCCCACGATCAAGGAGATCGATTCCAGGTAGGGTCGTACGGAAACGCTCCTCGGCTCACTCGATCTGGAAACCGATACGATCCACATACCAGGGATCATCCTGGGGCGGACCGGCAACGACCTTGAGCGAGGTGCTGCCGAGGGGCCAGCCGAGCGGAATCGTTTCGGACAAAGGAACGGTCATGGTCTCGCCCGCGTCGAGATCGACGCTCAACGGACCGCGCATCGTGACGCGCGTCGCATCGGACAGGACAGCCACGATCGAAACCTCGAAGTTCAGGAACTGATCGGTGGTGTTCACGAGAGTCACCACGTATCCCAGAGGATCGCCGGGACTGACGCTGGTCGTTCCCGATTCGATCGCCGCCGTCACCGGCGGCTCGTAGGCGGCCAATTCGTCAATGACCTCGAGACACTTCTTGATATCGAACTCCCTCTCCCAGAATCGGACCCGTCCCTGCTTGTCGATGACGTAATCCTGGGGGTAGGGAGCTTCCGGATGAGGAACGCGATAAACGGCGTACTGGTTGGGGTAGGGGTCGTGCAATCCGATCGCCCGGACGCGGTAGATCTCCCGGAGAAGCTCCAGATCGGACGCGTTCGAAGCCAGATTGAAGGAGACGAAATCTTCGGACCCGTAACGGTCATGCATGGTCGCATCGCTCGCCGCACCTTGCGACGCGCACAGAGGTCACCAGAGGCCTCCGAATTCGAGGAAAATGACCCGTCCCCTGTAGTCGGAGAGGTGGTGCCAGAAACCGTCGGGATCCTCGAGCACGAAGTCGGGCGCCTCCGAGCCGACCTGCGGAAAGGATGTGTTGTTCAGGTAGACGTACTGCCCGAAAGTCGCCTCGTCCGGATCGTTGGTATAGAAGTTCAGCTTCCCGTTGACCGATCCGGCCCCGTCTGCCTGCATCCGCACCCTGCGCGCCGCGCCGGGGCCGAGGGTGAAGGCGAGAGGGTGGACATCGAGCGCGGCGGGAACATTGCCCACGGTCACGTCGAGGGGCGTGTTGCCGCCGTTCCGGACGATGACCATTTCGGTTGCGGAGGTGTCGACCTCTCCGAAATCGAGGCTGTCGGGCGACACGTCGATATCGGGTTCGCTGTCGGGCGCCGTCTGGTAGGTCGACATGCCGCGCCAGTCGGCAACAGCAAGGAGAGCATCGTTGCCCCAGCCCTTGATGTCCGCGCCCATCGCCCAGGTCTTGGTGTTCTCCACTGCGATCCGGCTGATGTTCGCCGGATCGGTCACGTCGAAGAGCTCGAGGACCTTCCACGATCCCACCGCGACCTTGTGATTCCAGATACCCGATCCGAAAGCGCAGCCGTCGGTGTGAGCCCTGTCGAGCAGCACAGGATTGGATGGCGTCGAGATATCCACGGTGGCGAGACCGCCGCCGCCAAGGGAGAGGACCGCCACGTCGCCGTCGAGAAGGATGTGGTTCGCCAGTCCCGGCAGGGGGAGCACCGCCACCTCGGTCGGGGCCGCCGAGATGTCGACCACGCTGAGACCGAAGCGGCCGTTGGCCACGAAGAGGTGGGAATTCGCGATTTCCACGTCCCAGCAGCTGTTCTCGGCGAGGCTCGCCGTGTCGTACAGGTACGGGTTGCCGGGATTGGCCACGTTGAAAAAGTAGAGGCCGTTCTGATGGGCGGCCACGTAAAAGTCGTTTCCGTCGAGGACACCGTTCTCGAACAGGATCTCGCTGCCCGATGGATTGTGGTTGCCCAGATAGGACGGCGTCGAACCGCCGATGTCGTATATCCGAAAGCCCTCGTCCCTGCAGAAGACGTAGAGCCGGTCGCCGTATGCCTTGGCGCCCCAGGCGCGCACCCCCTGGCGATCGATCCTGGTCGGATTGGTCGGATCGGAGATGTCATAGGTTTCGAGGCCGATATTGAAACCATCGAGCACGTAGGCACGGTCGCCGGAGATCTCGACATCCATGAGGTGAAAGGGATTGACCTCGCTATGGCCGAGGAACGCGAGATTGTCCCTCGCCGGTTGAGTATTCTTGTGGATACCGTCAGCCGCGAACAAGAGGCTCGAGAGGCAGAGGATCTGGAGCATTATGAGAAAGTTCTTCATGACGTCCTCCGGTAACTGCCAGGTCAATGACGGAATGATGTTCCAATGAACCACGGTTGGGGCGCGCTAGGTCGTGAACTCGATCAGGCTGTGATCAGTTTAATCACATTTCATTCCATATTTGAAGGAATTATTTAGATTGATCGGATTCCCCTTGGGCGGGCGGGATCGAGTGCGTCGCCCAGGCCGCCGCGCAGCCCGCGCGGACCGTTCATTCATAGACGCCGAATTCGAGCGCCGCTTCGATCATGGTCATGTAGTTCGATTCGGTGCGCGACGACAGATCGGCGTTGATCGGCGCCGCACAGGGCACGAGAACATAACCGCCGCCGGCCTTTGCCTGCGTCATGCACTGCCGCACGTGATCCCGCACAATGCCCGCCTCGGCGAACTCGAGCATCTCGAGTTGCACCGTCCCCCACACGCTCACCCCCGCCGGCGCGCAGCGTCCCTTCACCTCGCCGAGTGCGATGTCGCCCGCCGGCGGAGCCTCGCAGGGATCCACGCCGTCGCACCCGGTGGCGATGATCATGTCGAGCACGCGGGAGATCTTGCCATGGCAGTGTACGCGGACGAGCGCGCCCGCGTCGTGAACGATCCTCACCATGTCGCTCACATGAGGCAGAACGAATCGCTCGAACATCTCGGGCCGATGGTAGGGAGGAGTGAAGTACTCGGGCCCGCAGACGCGGTAGGCGTCGACCACGCACCGGGCAAGCTGGCGCTTCAGATTTTCCTTCACCCTCTCGCCGAGTATGGCCACGGTGCGGGCGAAATGATCGAGATTGCTGACTGCCCAGACCAGGAAATCCTCCATCGACATGAGATCAGCCGCCACGTAGGCGGGATCGCTGAGGGAAGCCATGACCAGACCCCGGTCGCCCAGTTCGGCGCGCACACGGACGTGGTCGGAAGCGTCGTAGTCGAGCGGTTCGAAGGGGATGCTCAGGACCCTGTCCACATCTTCGGTGCTCTTGCACCAGTGCTCCACCTGCCAGATCGTGTTGACACCATCCTCGACCTGAATGACGCGCCGCACCGGTCCCGAAGGGGTGTGCGCGGTCTCGGTGATCCGTTCGCGGCGTCCGTCTGAATCGACCTTTCTCTCCACCGGCACCGGCGACGAGGACTCGGCGAGCGCATGGTCGAGATAGGCCGTGCCCGATCCGACCGACCGGTCCGCCGCCCCGCCCGGAGCTCGAATCGCCGGATTCCAGTTCGTGATGCAGTCGGTATCCCCGCGGACGCGGTCCATGAGACGTGCGTATGCCGGCTGCCGGTTGTACCAATCACGGCTGTCGAAACCCGACAGCTCGTACGTGTTCACCGGGACCCGATCGGGAACAGCGCCGCGAAAAGCGGTCAGCAGCCGCTGCCGCGATGTCCAGCCGCTCGATCGGCTCGTCGCCCCTTCGGTCACTCCTTTGAGCCTCCATCCGGAAAGCTGCCCTCGACCTCGAGGTCGATGCAATATAATGACGTGCGCGCCGTGATGAAAAGGGTTTTGCCTTCCGAACCGCCGAAGCAGAGATTTGCAGGAACCTCGGGAACGAGGATCTTGCCGATCAGCTTTCCGCGGGAAGAAAAGATCTGAATTCCATCGACCGAACTGGAAAAGACGCGCCCCGCCTCGTCGCACTTGATCCCGTCGGGCGCTCCCCGGTCGATGGTGCAAAACACCGCGCCCCGGGAGAGCGAGCCATCGGCAGAGACGTCGAAGACGCGGATATGCCGCGGCTGACCGGAATCGGCGACGTAGAGCCGGCTCTCGTCGGGCGAGAAGCAGATCCCGTTCGGCTTGTCGAAATCGCTCACCACGATCCGCGCCCGCCCCGACTCGGGATCGTAGCAAAAGACGTTGTTTCTGTTCAGCTCCTTGGTCCGCCTTTTCAGACCGTATGGCGGATCGGTGAACCAGACCGTCCCGTCCGATCGTAGAGCCAGGTCGTCGGGGGAATTGAACTTCTTTCCCTTGTAGGTCGCCACGAGAGTCTCGACCGCGCCCTCGGTCGACGTTCGCGTGATCGTGCGCGAACCGTGCTCGCAGGTGAGGAGCCGTCCCTTCGAGTCGAGCAGATTGCCATTGGCGTTCCGGCTCGGCTTGCGGAAAAGGCTGAGCTCGCCGTGATACCACTTCTTGATCTCGTTCGCCGGAATGTCGCTGAAGAGCAGATACTCGCCATCGGGCACCCACACCGGTCCCTCGATGAACTTCATGCCGCCGGCCAGTTTTCTGATCCGCGCTTGCGGGGAAAGGATGCGCGCGAATTCCTCCGGATCTTCGATCACGAAGAACGATTCCTCTTCCGGCCTGGCAAGCTCCCCGGCGCCGGGACCGGAATCCTCGCGAGCCAACGACCGTTCAGGGGGGATGGATTCTTCGATCGTCGGGCCCGGTTTCAGATCCTTTCCCGCGAGGCCGGCATAGTCGGGACCGTACCGGTAGGCTCTGAAAACACTGTTCTGCGGTTCCTTTCCGCGCCTTCCGCCGGGCGGCCCCTGGCCGGGGCCCGATTTACCCGGAGGTCCCGGCGGCAGCCGTCTACGGCCGGCGAGCGGCCCTTTCCGGTCGCGGGGCCGATCGCGCCGTCCCGGTCCTCCCGGTCTGTCGCGGTTGACGCTCGTCACGGGATTGACATACTTCCAGACCACCTTCTTCTTTTTCGTCACCTCGATGAAGGTGCCCTTCTCGCCCGAGCAGATGAGGGTGTTTCCGTTGGGGAGCCGCTGCGCGCCCGAAATGTGTCCCGAGTAGAAATCGCTCCCGGGAGACGCCGTGTAGGACCAGACCGGGGCGTCAGGCCCGAAGGCGCCCTTTGCCTTGCGGGCGTACCGGCCGGCACGGTCCACGGGCAAAACGATCTCGTCCACCGACGAGTAGTTGCCGTCGAGCCGGCCGCGTCCATTGTTGAAGATCAGGATGTGTCCGGCGCCGGCCAGACCGTCCGGAATCCAGTGGGCGTCATGCTGCGCGAAGAGCAGCTGATCGTCTGCGCCTCCCCTGTGATAGGAGGACGGATTTCCCCATCTGTAGAGGAGATCCCCCCCCTTGCGGCCCCGGCCGCCCTCGTGGCCGGCCGCTTCCTCGGTGGTGGTGGAGTGATCGATGATCCATATCTCGCTGAAATTGAGGACGCTGAGCACGATCTGGTCGAGGGCGGGATTGTAGGCGATCGAGTTGATATGGTTCCAGTCCGGGTTGGCGCCCCGCTTGTCGCGCTTCGAGGGCGCACCCAGATAGCCGAGCGCCTCGAGCTTCCGCCGCTCCTCCTGCGAAAGTCCTGCGATCCAGTCGAGGGGATTGAGGTTGATCAGCTCGGGATGATCGGCCACGACACCGAAGTGCGCCTTCTGCGAATCGTACTCCTGGACGAGGTGGTCCCAGACGTGCCACTCCCACACGATCTCACCCGTCTTCTCTCCCGTCGGCTTGACCTCGACGATGTGGTCGGCCCAGAGCCCTTCGGAACCGATCATCTCGGGATTCCGCCCGGCGGCGACCGCCTCTTCGCGCGACCGGGCCTCCCAGGCGATCAGGAGAATGTTGCCGTTCGGGAGGCGCTCGAAATCATGGTGCTGGAGATGGCGCGGACCGGAGTACTCGTAGTCCCAGAGGAGCTCGCCCTCCCACGAGAATTCCTGAATGCGGCCGCCCGCGCCGCCGCCGTGAAAGGTCCGATTCCGCCCCCCCACCGCCCCCGCGCGAAGGAGATGGCCGTTTTCGAGAAGATAGGCGGAGTGGCCCGGCCTGAACTCGCTCTCCCACCAGTTGACGATGCGGCCCTCCATGTCGATGAGATAGGTGGTGGTGTCGCCGATCGGTGCGAAGAGGGTGTATCCTTCGAACGCCCCCGGCTCGTTCAGCACGAGGCCGGCCTCACTCGCCGCGGCGTCGAGCTCGACCGTCAGGAAAATGAGAAGGAAAAGAAGAGCGGCCAGGAATGAGGCGAACGTCTTGTGCGTCATCTGTGATCCTTGTTTGCAGGGCGAGACTCCGGGCTTCTCTAAACAGGCGAAGCGCCTTTCTGTTCCGCTCTATTCCAAACGAAGGTCATTGCATCGCCGGTCGGAGCTAGCGGAGACGGCGGCCGAGAACGAGCTCCACCGTGCCGGGCTCCGCGCTCGGTCCCTTCTGAACGAGTAGAGAGACGCGCTGGCCGGGCCTGCAGTTCGCGAGGTGCCGGTAAAACCCGCGGAAGTCCACGATCCTCTCCCCGTCGCCGCCGATGATCAGATCCCCCGCCTCGAGGCCCGCCCTCTGCGCACAACCGTGGCCGAAGACGGTGCGCACCGCGATACCCGGCCCTTCGTGGACCGCGTCGATGAGGAAGTCGGGCATCGCCGGCCCTTCGAAGCTCCACTCCTCGTCGCGCATGAATGAGCGGATCTCGCGCGCGAGTCCTGTCTGGGCGCCCACCTCGCGGGAGATCTCCCTGAGCTGTGTGCCGAGCTCTTTTGCCCTTTCGCGGCTCAGCCCGCTCCCGATCTCATGGAACTCATTCATGATCCGTTCCGCCGCGTCGACCAGATCGCCGTCCGCCTCCTCCCCGGCTTCCCGGTCCCCGGCGCGGGGGAGAATCTCTTCGAGCAGGTCGCGCGCCGCGGCCGCCGCGCAGGTGGTTCGGTGGGTGTCGGCGATCTTTTCGAGCGATTCCGAGTACCGGGCGATCAGCCGCTCTCTCTCGGCGAGCCGGTCCCTGTCCGTGACCGGGGTGTATTCGAGATTGTAGGCGTACGTTCCCGCAGGCGGTATCTTGCGGAAGAGGGCGCGCGCCTCGACCAGTGCTCCGAGTGCGATCCTCTCCTTCTCGATCCGGGGAGCGGACTCGATCGAGTCGGCGATCAACGAGACCAGTTCGCCGATGACATCTCCCTCGAAGCGGGCGGCCAGCGATCTGAGAGCCGGAGCGGCCTCGGCGGGATTGGGGATTCCGGTGATGATCTTCTCCGCGCGGCCGTAGCCGTAGTTCTCGATCGATTCGAGCAGGGCGCGCACCTCTTCGAGCCGAGCGCCTTCGTCGCCGCCCGCGGCGAGCCGTTGCCGGAGCGCGTGCAGATGGCCGCCCAGCCCGGCCCTGTCAGCGGCGATCTCGGACGCGAGCTGGCCGAGCTCCCCGTACGGTCCGCCCACGACCGGGTGCGGCGCGCGGGCGAGGGCATCCTCCACGATCTGGCCGATCCGATCGAACCTGCCGGCGTAGATCCTTTCGCCCTCGTGGTCGAAGACCGCCACCCAGGGCAAGTGCGAGACGGGAGTCTGGCCCACCCAGGCCGTGTCGATGACGGGAAAGTTCGGTTTGAGATGCTCCAGGGCGTAGACGATGTTGTTCTCCCTGATTCTCGGCCGGCGCGTCACGTGAACGCCCACGACGAGCAGGCCCTTCTCGGTGTATCGCGCAGCGATCTTGCCCATTGCCGGGAAACTCCCGGTGGAGATCGGTCATGTGATCCCCCAGACGAAGAAGACCGTGACCCGGCCGCGGCAGTCGTCTTCGGTGATGGTCGGCCCCAGAAGTTGTTTGCCGAAGATCACCTCGTCGAAAGCGCACCCGTCCGGGATCGATCCCGCGGCGGCGAGCAGGCTGAGAATTCCGAGAGAGACCAACGTTCCGAGAGAGGTTTTCGAGGATCGACGCATGCTGTCTCCTCCATGTCTTCATGATGGCTGAATCGAGCTTATGAAGGCGCCCGGGGGTCGTCAACAGAAATGGGACAGGGGAATCCCGGGAGGCGCGGCTATTTCAGATCGATGAGCTCCACGGCGGCGACCTCGACCGCGCCCTCCTCGATCCCGAGACCGATCGCAACGGTCCCGGGGGTAAAGACGTCCTCCATGTCGAAGAGCAACGTGCAGTTGAGGTAGAGCCGCCCCCGGCCCCGGTCGTTCAAGAAGAGAGCGTTGTTCCAGAATCCTTCTCTGATCTTCAGGTTCTCATCGCCCGCGAATCCTTCGCCGGCCGTCATGAAGCTGGCGTAGGCGGCGAAGATTGCCTCGGCGGCCTTCCCCTCGGCGTCAAAAAACACGAGCTTGAAGGCCCGCCCCTCGACCAGACGGAAACGGACGCGCAGACCGACCTGCGCGGCCGGATCGATCGGCCGGCGCAACACGCTCCACGGCCCTTTGCGGCGACCGGAGATGAGACCTCCCCGGGCCGACCATTCGTCCGGCCCGGACGCTTTCCACCCCTCGAGGTTAAGGCCGTCGAAGAGCTGGTCGCCTTTGATCGCTGCCAGGCTTTCGGGCAACCGTTCCCGGCCGCCCCCGATCCGTTTCAAGACGACCTGCTCGTGGGAAAGATCGACGTCGAGCGCCGAGAGCATCGAGAGCCAGTCCCATTCGAGACGGACGAAGTTGCGTTCGAACACGACCTCGGCCTCGAGGGCGTTCACGTACCAGCGTTTGACCTTGCCGATGCCGTACGTCTCGATCAGGAACCGCACGAAGGAGCCGGCCACGTGGTAGGGGTGCACGCCGGCGGGTGCTCCGTCCGGGAATGTGCGGCGCAAATCCCACAGCCCGGGCAGGCACCCAAGGCGCGCGTAGGTCGCACACCAGGCGTGAAGGGGCGCGCCGCTCTCGAATTCGCTCAGCCCGGTGGCGAGACCCTCGACCACGAAGGGATCGCTGAATCGATCGGGATGTGCTGGGAACTGGAGCGCGAAGAGATGGGCCAGTTCGTGAACACCGCGAAAGTCGCGCACCTGGTGAATGCTGAATGCGCCCGTGGCAAAGGCGAACGTGCCTGAACCGGTCAGCTCCTCCATCTGGACCACGTCGCGATAGAGAAAGAGGTGTGCGCGGCCGGTGAATTTCATGTCGAGGAGCGTCTCGAGCTCGCCGAACGCGTCCACGTTGGCTTTCACATCGGCGCGGAGCTGCTCATCGGGCCAGTCCCCGGCGCGATAGTGGAAGACGAGCCGGCCCGATTCGATCCGATCGGTGAGCGTCTCGATCACCCTCGTGTCGAGATCGGTGAGGTTTTCATCCCGATCGGAGTCGATAAAAACGTCGCTGCCCATGGCGGACAGCGACGACAGATAGGTTCCTGTGATGAGGACGAATTGGAGCCAGAGTCTCATCGATCCACCTCCGTCAGGCTGAAAAGGACTTTTCACGCCACGAGACGGGACCGCTTCGAGCGGCCCGCCTCTTTCGATGAAACCACGGATCGAGCGGCGATCAAAACCTATTTCGAACCGACCAGCCGGGACGGAGACGGAATCCTCTGTTTTTCCGATTACGGCTGCTTGATGAAATCGAACGAATCGGCATCGATCAGGGTCATCGTCGAAAAATCGGCGACGTAAACGATGAACGAGTAGACTCCTGTCGGGGCGCCGCCCGGAAGGTTGACCGTCAGGGGCGGGCTGATCACGGCACCGCCCGGAAGGGTCACGGGCACCCAGCCAACGATCGGGCCGAAGTTCATGCCGCTTGGCATCCGCACGTAGACCGCCGCGTGGAAGGTGACCGACGCTGCGGTCGTGTTCTCCAGTTCGACGGTGCAGTTGATCGTTCCGCCGGAGGCGGGAAAGAAGAGGGGCGATGTCGAAGGGATGACGTCGGCGACGATGTCGGACGTGGATCCCACGTGGATCGTCACCGGCACGTCGATCGCGGAATGCCCGGCGCCGTTTGCGTTGCCGAAGTACTTGGCGGTCCAGACGTGGGCACCCGAATTTCCGGGCGCCCGACCCTTCAGCTCCACGGGGAACTCGATCATCGGTCCGCCGTCATTGCCCATGAGTGTGGGGCCTGTCTTGCGGTCGACCTCCGTGCCGTTCATGTCGTCGAGCATTCCCCTGACCCACCCGGTCTGGGTTCCACCGGAAAGAGTGATTACCACTTCCTCGCCCGGTGCGTAGGAGGATTTGTTCGGCATCGCGGTCAAGAACTGGTTGCCGTGATTGTGACAACCATTGCAGGTCACGCTGTCGTTGGTGTGGCACCCGGAGCACCTCTCGGAAAAATAGTGGCTCTGCGGCGCGGGGCAGGGAGAGGGTGCGGATTTCGCGGTGGAGGTATAGCCCACGACAAGCGCGATCGCGACGACCGTGAAAAGCGAGAGTAGAATCATTCCCTTGGTGACATTGGGTGATGCCATCGTTTTCCTCCTTGATGGAACAGAGACGAAAAAGTATGGAGCCCGACTAAGTGCCAACCGACTGAATCCGGTGCGAACTCGGAAAAATCTGCTTAATTAATAGGTTAATAATTTCTAATAACTCCTATTTCCTGCAAATCCATGGGAAATACTTTTTTTATTCATCTTATCTGCTGGGGAGCAGGCGTGGCGATGTCGGGGCGGTCGCAGGTAAGAGTTTCAGGTAAGAGACATTGCACGGCGGCCGATCGTGGGTTTCTGATCAGGTTCGTGCTGGTGGAGTGATGACCGGTGTGCCGGTTCTGCTGCTTCTCCTCGTGCAAAGAAAGAACGGGAGTCGTGACACTCCCGTTCTTTCTTGTTCTGGTGGGGGCAGGAGGATTCGAACCCCCGACCCACTGCTTAAAAGGCAGTTGCTCTACCGCCTGAGCTATGCCCCCACTTGTTTTTCAAAAGCGCGCGTCCGTCGACGCGATTCAGACTTCCATGATCTCCTTGCTCTTCGATTCGAGGATCGTGTCCACTTCCTTTTCGTTCTCCTTGAGAACGTCCTGGATCTCGTCCTTGATCGACTTGAGGTCGTCCTCGGTGAGGGCCGAGTCCTTCTTGGCACCTTCGGCAGTCTTGATCGAATCCCGCCGGATGTTTCTCAGGGTGACGCGGCTCTGCTCGGCGATGTCCTTGACGCGTCCGACCAGCTTCTGGCGCTGCTCTTCGGAGAACATGGGGATCTGGAGGCGTACGATCTTGCCGTCGTTCTGGGGGTTGATTCCCACCTCGGAGAGCTGGATCGCCTTCTCGATCTCCTTGATCGAGCTCACATCAAAAGGTTTGACCACGATCGAACGGGGATCGGGCACCGAGATCGACGCAACCTGATTGAGGGGCATCTTGCTGCCGTAGTACTCGACCTTGATGTTTTCCACGAGAGCCGGGGTGGCGCGGCCCGAGCGCAGCCCTTTCACCTCGTTGCCGAAGTGTTCCACGGCCTTCGTCATCTTCTCCTTGCACTCGGCGAGAATTTCGTCGTACATCGAACACCTTCTTTCACGAAATGACTGTTCCAATCGGTTCGCCTGTGACTGCCTTGACGATATTCCCAGGCTTGAGAAAGTCAAACACAAGAATGGGAATTTTCTTGGTCCGGCAGAGCTCCACCGCGGTGAGATCCATCACGCCGAGGCTCTTGTCGAGCACGTCGTGATAGGTCAGTTTCTCGAACCGCCGCGCATCGGGATTGGTCACCGGATCATCGGAGTAGACGCCGTCCACCTTGGTGGCCTTGAGCATCACGTCCGCCTCGATCTCGCAGCAGCGCAGCGCGCAGGCCGTGTCGGTCGAGAAGAAGGGATTCCCCGTGCCGCCGGCAAATACAACGGCCGAGCCTTCGTCCAGCAATTCGCACACTTCCTCGGCGCGGAACTTGTCCACCACTCCCGGAATCGCCACGGCCGCGCGAATCTCGACCTTGCCGCCGAGCCGCTTGATCGTATCGCGGAGCGCCATCCCGTTGATGATCGTTCCCAGCATGCCCATTTGATCGGCCGCCACCCGCGTGAAGGCGTCCCCCACCGCGGCTCCGCGCAGGATGTTGCCGCCCCCTACCACGAGTCCGAGCTCGGCGCCCTCGGCCGCGGCAGCGATGATCTCGCGCGCCACGAACTCGATCCGAGACTTGTCGAGCCCACCCTCGCCCGGACGGCACATCGCTTCACCGCTCACCTTGAGTACGACACGCTTGTAACGCATCACCGAACCCCTCCCTCGAGATCGAGGCGCCTTATTCCTTGATGTTGAAGCGGGCGAAACGCCTGATCTTCATGTTCTCGCCCAGCTTGCCGATCAGTTCCCGCAGGAGCTGCTCGATCGTTTTCGAGTCGTCCTTGACGAAGAGCTGATGGAGCAGGCACGTCTCCTGGTAGTACTTGTTCAGCTTACCCTCGACGATCTTGTCCACGATGTTGTCCGGCTTGCCCGTGATCTGGGCCTTGATGATCTCGCGCTCCTTGTCGAGCACTTCGGCCGGAACCTCTTCGGGATTCAGGTAGAGCGGATTGGCCGCCGCGATGTGCTGTCCCAGGTCCTTGACGAAAGCCTGGAAATCGTCACCGCGGGCCACGAAATCGGTCTCGCAGTTGACCTCGACAAGAACACCGACCAGACCATTGTGATGGATGTACGAACCCACCAGCCCCTCGCTCGTCTCGCGAGCAGCCTTCTTGTCGGCGGTCTGAAGTCCTTTCTTCCTGAGATACTCCGAAGCCTTTTCGAGATCCCCGTCAGACTCGGCGATCGCTTCCTTGCAATCCATCATGGGGGCGCCGGTCTTGTCCCTGAGGGTCTTCACCAGCTTGGCATCAATCGTCATCGCTCTTTCAATCCTTTCGTGCAGCACTCCAGGGAGTTATTTCCAAGATCAATCTATTTATGTTCTACGCGTGCCCGCTCGGAGCACGATTCTCTTGCACGTTTCTTGAAAGTGGTCGCCAGCCTCTATGCCGGCAGTGAAAAATTTCGACCCACGTCGAAGGTTACTCCGTTTTTTCAGCGGAGTCCGCTTCCGGCGCCGGATCTGCAGGCGCGGGCTCAGGAGCCGGCGCGGGCTCAGGAGCCGGTGCGGGTTCGGGAGCCGGTGCGGGTTCGGGAGCCGGTGCAGGCACGGGAGCCGGTGTCGCTTCAGGTGCAGGAGTTGCAGCCGCCGGAGGCGCCGCTGCTGCAGGAGCCGGGGTCGCAGGAGTTTCCGCGGGCGCGGCTGCGGCTGGAGCCGGTACTGCTTTCGCGTCCGGCCGCGGAGCCGGTCCCCGACCGCCAGGGCCGCCAGGGCCACGTCCGCCAGGGCCACCAGGGCCGCGTCCACCGGGACCGCCAGGACCGCGTCCGCCAGGTCTCGGTTTTCCACCGCCGCCTCGACCGGCGCGGGCGGCCTGCATCTGCTGCCGCCGGAGCTGGGACGCGAGCTGATACTGCTCGCCCTCTTGAGCGGCACGCGCTTCCATGGCCGCCTGTTCGCTGAAATTGGCCTTGCCCTCGTTCACCGCCTTGATCATCGGCTCGAGGATCAATTCCACCGACCGGATCGCATCGTCGTTGGCCGGAATCGGAATATCCACCTCTTCAGGATTGCAATCGGTATCGAGAACGGCAATCACCGGGATGCCGAGCTTGTTGGCTTCCTTCACGGCAATGTTCTCGTTGGAAGGATCGACCACCACGAGCGCGCCCGGAAGGCGATGCAGTTCGCGGATCCCGTCGAGGTTCTTCTTGATGCGGCTCAGTTCGCGCTGCAGGGAAGCCTGCATCTTCTTGCTGTACAGCTCCATCTTGCCTGAAGATTCCATTTCCTCGAGGTTTTCGAGGTGTTTCAGGCGGCCGTGAATGGTCTGGAAGTTGGTCAATGTCCCGCCCAGCCAGCGCTCGGTCACGAAAGGCATGGAGCACTGCCTGGCACCCGTTTCGATGACTTCCTTGATCTGGCGCTTCGTGCCAACGAAAACGACCTGCTGGCCCGAGGCCGCGAGCCGTGAAACGAAATGACAGGCCCTGGCCAGACCGCGCACCGTCTCCTTCAGATTGATGATATGGATCAGGTTGCGCTTGCCGTAGATGTACTTCGCCATGCGGGGATTCCATCGACTCACTCGATGCCCGAAATGAACGCCCGCTTCGATCATGGATGTGACTGACAATTTCTGCATGAGGCACCCCCCTAACTTATAAAATAGAAATAAGTTCCATCAGACCCGGGCAGAAGGGAGGTTCCTTGTCACGCCAGGGTCGTCGGTCCGGTCAACGGTTTTTTGAGAGCTGAACCTAAAGGGTCCTAAATTATCAATAGGTTGAGACTTGTCAATAAAAAACATGAGAATAGGCACGATCAATCAGTGGATATTCCTCCCGACACCCTAAATATATAATTACGTAAATCAATCGCTTGCCCAACTCGTGAATTGGGGATATAATTTCATGGCAAGTATATTAATGTATGTTGATTTGTTGTTTTAAGAGGAAAGGGCCATTTCTTCCTATCCTCTATATTAGCAGTCTGTTATGACTGACAAGCGCAAAACAATTCTACTGGCCGATCATAGCGGCGGAACCATGCCTCCCGTGGAGTACCTCCTCGGCCAGGCCGATTATACCCTCTTTCTTTCCGAAAATATCGTGGACACCTTGACGCTCATCGAGAGCCGGACACCCGAATTGATCGTGATCAGACCGTCCGATTCCCCGATTCCGGCCTACGAGATCGAGGGAATCCTCGACGTGATCACGGGCCACCAACTCCTGTTGCTCGCCATCCCCGAGATGACCGATCCCGAGGAGGAGATCGGAATCTGTTCCCGCGCCGACGACTTCTACGTGGGACAAGATCCGGACGAACTCCTCTCGCGCATCGAAATCCTGTCACGGCGCGCGGGCAGACTCCGCGAGATGACGGCAAAACTCAAGCGGCTCGAGGAAGAATCGATCACCGATTTCAAGACCGAGCTCTTCAACGACCGCTTCATCATCACCCGGCTCCAGGAAGAGTTCGATCGCTCGAACAGGCACAGACTCGTTCTCTCGATCATCATGCTCGATTTCGACGAGTTCAAACAGATCAACGACACACTGGGCCACCCCTTCGGCGATTTCGTTCTGCTCTCCTTCGGACGAAAGTTGAAATCGCTCATCCGCAAGATCGATATCCCCGGACGGCTCGGCGGGGATGAGTTTCTCGTCATTCTGCCCAACACCGACCTCGACGAGGCGGTGCGCATCGCCGACCGTATCCGGTCGATCGTCAACTCCTACAAGTTCGAAAAGGACGGGCACTCGGCCCGCCTCACCGTGAGCCTCGGCATCAACGCCTTCGGCGGGGATGGATCGATGACGTGGGAGGAGTTCCTCAAGGGGGCCGATCTGGGATTGCTCGCGGCGAAGAGCCGCGGCAAAAACCGCATCTTCCTCTTCCCCTCTCTCAGGACCAAGGAGAACGGGCCCTCTTTTCCCCAAGACGAGTAAGAATTAAGAGACGGAGGTGCGCGGTCTTTGCGGCGTCGGCCTCTCTTGCCCGCCGCGTGAATTCGAACCACGCTCAAGAGTCCTGATCGAGCCGCCTTCGTCATCTGCGCACCGAGCGCGGGCGAACAGGTGGTCTCGAACCACGCTCTACGTGACCTCGCTGATTAGTGAAGTGTGAAACGAGTCGATCCAGAATGTTTTCAGCTTCCGAGCACGTCACACGCCGCAGTCGCGTCTTCGTTCTTTCTCCGAAAGGGAAGGGTCCGAGAGGTCGCCTGGTGAGCGCGCCCTCGGTGGCGCGAGGTAAGGGCCCCCTTTCCAGCCCAGCATCGCAACCTCTCCATTCGGCAAGAAAAGCGGGGGCCTACCAGGAGTGATTCTGGACCGCGACGAGCAACTGCTGGGCCAGCTCGATGGCGCGCAGGCCGTGGGTCGACGGCACCTCCGACTCGCTCTGGGTGCGCACGCTTCCGATGAACGATTCCAGCTCGCGCCCGAGCGGTTCGTATTCGTCGAGCCTCAGCTCCTGCACGTTGATCAGGTCGGTCATGAGCAGTTTCTTGAGATCGTCGAGCCGGGTCGCGTCGATGCCTGCCAGGTCGATCGTCTTCATATCGAGATCGGGAGACTTCTTGGCGAGAAGAGCGTATTTCTTTTCATAGTCGAGACTGATGAAACAATCGCTCGAGAATATTCGGGTACGCCTCAGACTCTTGAATGAGACGCGGCTCGCCGTCACGTTGACGACGCACCCCGACTCGAATTCGATGCGGGCGTTGGCGATGTCCTCGCTCGGGGAGAGGATCGTTCCGCCCACCGCGTCGATCCTGCGGATCGGCCCGGGGCAGAGCTCGAGAATGATATCGATGTCGTGGATCATGAGATCCATGATCACGCCCACGTCGGTGGCGCGGAACTTGAACGGCGCCAGCCGGTGCGATTCGATGAATCGCGGCTCGATCTCCATGTCCCTGATCGCCACCATGGCGGGATTGAACCGCTCGATGTGGCCGACCTGAAAAACGACGCCGCTCTCCTTCACGATGCGGTCGAGCGCGCGCGCCTCGTCGAGAGTGCTCGTCATCGGCTTCTCCACGAGAACAGCGACGCCCTTCTCCACGAAATGTTTTGCGATCTCGAAATGCGTCACCGTGGGTGTGGCCACGCTCACCGCGTCGAGGCCGTCGGGGAGCTCGGACAGCTCCTTGTAGGGCCGCGTTCCGTACTGGTCGGCGATCCGCTCCGCGTTCCGTTCGTCGCTGTCCACGACGCCGACGAGATCGACCCCGTCCATCTTGCTGTAGATGCGTGCATGGTGCCTTCCGAGATATCCCACTCCGACCACGGCAACCTTGAGCTCCTTGTCCACGGTGCGCTCCTTCCCAAACAGTTATCTTACGTGAATTCAATCTCGCAGCGACTCGAGGTAACGGCCATGTTTACCGTGCAGTTTCTGCTCCAAAAAGTCCTTGAAGATGGCCACCTCCTCGATCCCGGAAGGATCGAGATTGGCGACCGCCTCGGACACCGGTTCCTTCGACCGGAAGACCGCGCGGAACGCTGCCGACAGGGCGCTGATGACCTCCTCTTCGAAACCGTGCCGCCTCAGTCCCACCTCGTTGCAGCGGCGGGGCAGGGCCGGATCGCCGTCGGACACCATGTAGGGCGGAACATCGACCTTCACCTTGGACATGCCGCCGATATAGGCGTACCGTCCGATCGTGGTGAAGTGCTGGGCGGCTGCCGCGCCGGAGATGTTGGCGCAATCCCCCACCCGCACATGTCCGGCGAGGAGGACATTGTTGGCCATGATGATCTTGTCGCCCAGGATGCAATCATGGGCCACGTGGCTGCACGCCATGAAGAGGTTGTGGCTGCCGATGATCGTCTCGCCCCTCTCCTTGGTCGTTCCCCGGTTGAGGGTCACGTACTCGCGGATCGTGTTGTTGTCTCCCACGGTCAAACGCGTGGGCTGGCCCTTGTATCCCAGATCCTGCGGCGCGCCGCCGAGCACGGCGTAGCTGTGGACCACGTTGTTTCGGCCCAGGATCGTTTCGGCGTGAACGATCACGCCCGGCATGAGAACGGTCCCCTCTCCGATGACGCATCCTTTTTCGATCACACAGTTGGGACCGACGTGGACGTTCTTGGCCAGCTCGGCGCGGGGGTGCACGATTGCTGTCGGGTGTATGTCGAGTCCTTCGCTCATCTAGGCAACATCCACAAGAGTAAAGGTCAGAACGCCCTCGGCCACCATTTTCTGGTTCACCTTGGCCCAGGCCTGCACGCGCCCCACCTGGTCCTTGACCTTGGTGGCCTCGATCTCGATCCGGAGCTGATCGCCCGGAATGACCGATTTGCGCAGCTTGACCTTGTCGATCGACCAGAGCACGGCCAGCTTGCCCGTGTTCTCCATGCGGCGCAGGAGAACGACGCCGGCGAGCTGGGCCATCGCCTCGAGAATGAGCACGCCCGGCATGATCGGCTGCCCGGGAAAATGGCCTTGAAAGAAGGGCTCGTTGAAGGTGACGTTCTTGATTCCCACGGCGCGCCGGTATCCCTCGAGCTCGATGACCCGGTCGATGAGCAGGAACGGATACCTGTGAGGCAGCAGGTTGAACACGTCCTGGATATCCATCACCGTGTCGGTCGTCATCGTGCCCGCCACCTCGCGCATCTGGATCTCGTCCACGATCTTGCGCGCCAGGTTGACGTTGTCGTCGTGGCCGGTCTTCACCGCCACGATCTGGCCCGACACGTCGGCGTTCACCAGGAAGAGGTCCCCGATCATGTCGAGCACCTTGTGGCGCGCGAACTCGTCGGGGAAGCGGACCTCGTTCTCCACGACGTCGCCGTCCTTGATCACGAGCGTGTTCTCATAGGTGGCGCCCTGGCCGTGACCGGAGGCGAGGAGTTCCTCGGCCTCCTCCTCGAAGCAGAAGGTGCGCGCCGGCGCGACCTCCTGGCGGAAGGTCTCCTCGTCGAGACGGTAGGAGAAGTACTGCGAGGGGAGCCCCCTCTCCTTGTAGTCGAGGGTGTAGCTCAACGTGAGGGCTTCCTCGGACGAGGGGAGGGCCGTGATCGTGCACCCTTCCTTGTTCACCACGATCGGCGAGGTGATCGTCACGCTTTTCTTCTGCGCCTTCTGCTGCACCACGCCCGCGTCCTTGAGCAGGTCGTAGAAGGAGATGGCGCTGCCGTCGAGGCCGGGCACTTCCTCCGAATCGATCTCGATCTCGAGGTTGTCGATCTTCAACGCCACGAGTGCCGCGAAGAGGTGTTCGGTCGTGTGTACCTCGGCGGCGCCGTTCTTGAGCGACGTGCGCCTGAGGTAGTTGGCCGCATACTCGACGCGCGCCGGAATCTGCGGCTGATCGGGAAGATCGGTCCGGATCAGGATGACACCCGTGTCCGGGGGTGCAGGCTTGATCCGGATGTTGATCTCCTTTCCGGTGTGGAGACCCACCCCGGAAATCTCGACCACTTCTTTAATCGTTCCCTGATTGCGCTTCAAGGCGTGCAATCCTTTCCTTCAGTGTCCTCACTGCTTCGAGCAGGGCGGGTATCTTCCGAATACCGATGACCTCGCGCTGCTTGGCGACCCGCTTGCCGGCGGGATTTCCGTAAACCACTTCTTTCGGTTCCACATCCTTGGTCACGCCCGCCCGTGCGGCCACGATCACACCGTCGCCGATGGTGATATGGCCCGCGGCGCCCGACTGTCCGGCCATGATCACACCCTGCCCGAGACTGGTGCTCCCGGCCACGCCGACCTGGCTGACCAGAATCGAATGCCGTCCCACCTGGACATTGTGGGCAATCTGAACGAGATTGTCGATCTTGGTTCCCTGGCCGATACGGGTCTCGTGAAGGCGCGCACGGTCGATGGTCACATTGGCGCCGATCTCCACGTCGTCCTCGAGAACGACGATCCCGTACTGCTCTTGCTTGATGATCCGGCCCTTCGATTCGTGATAGCCGAATCCATCGGAGCCGATCACTGCGCCCGGCTGGATCACGACGCGGTCGTGGATCTCGGTGCGCTCCCGGATCACCACGTTGGGATAGACGAGGCAGTCCCTGCCGATGCGCGTTGCGTGCCCCACGTAGACGTTGGGAAAGATCACCGTTTTGTCGCCGATCCGGGCCCCGTCCATGACCACCGCGTTGTGAGCGATCCTCACATCCTTGCCCAGCGTGGCCGTCTCGGCCACGAACGCCGTGGAGTGGATCCCCTCGGGAAGCTCTATCGCGGGGGGCTTGACCAGATCGAGCAGCCTGTCCCAGGCGAGCGCGGGATCGTCGACCCGAACGAGGCTGAAACCGCTCACCGCGAGGTCCCGGGCCACGACCAGCGCCGCGGCACGCGCGCCCTCGAGCAAGGGAAGGTACTTTTCATTGGAGATGAACGACAATGTGTCCGGCCCGGCCTCGCGGATCCCGGCCAGCCCGTTGACCACGATGCTGCCGTCTCCGTCGACCGAGCCGTTGACGATTGCGGCGATTTCGTTCAGTGTCTTCTTCAAAAACAGCGCTCCCACATCGACGGGGCAACAACTTGCCTTTCGAGGTGCCCTTCCGGCCGCGGAGCCGATCCGCGTTCAGGCGCCGGTCCGATTCGGTGTCCCTTCGCCTTTGCCCAAGCCCGTCGCTATGAACCGTTTACGATGGTAATGATGGCGTCCGTTATGTCAAGCGAGTCATCGGCCCAGACGACGTCGACCTCACTCAACCACTTGAGAAAATCCGTGGGATCGCTGCTCTTGACCTTCCGCACCGAGTAAGGCGCGGCAAAGACGATATCGATCCCGTGCTCGCGGCAGTACTTGCCCACGGCCTCTTCCACCTCCCCGCACGCGGCCTGGAGGATCTCGGCTTTCCGGTTGTCGAGCTCGAACTGCAGATTGCGGCCAGCGATGTCGAACTCGAGCTTTTTTCTTTCGAGATCAGCCTCTTTCTTGAGGGCATCCTTGCTCCCCTTGGCATAGACCATGAGCTCTCCCCGGAGCTGATCGAGCGCCTCGCGCATACCGTCGAGCTTGTCCTGGCTCTCGCGAGCGATCGTTTCCAGTTCGGCCTGCATGGCGTCCATGCCCTGATGCTCGCTGAGGACGCGCGAGAAGTCGACCGTTGCCGAGAGACCGGTGCGCGCCGGAGCAGGGTGGCCGAAACCCGCGCCTGCAAATCCTGCGGCGAGGAGAGCGGCGCAGATGAAAAGTACGCTCGATACTTTTGAGAAACGTATCATCTCTATCTCCAATCTCGTTATCAGAACCAGTGCTGAATATTGAAGCTGAACGACCGGCGCTTGTCGCCCTCGTATTTTTTGAGGGGGATGCCGTAGTCGAGCGCGATGGGAAGCCCCTGAAAAACGGGAAGCGTGATCCGGAGGCCGACTCCGTAACTCGACCGGAGCTGGCGGATCTCTTTGCTGGCGTGGATGTCGGACGCGATGCCGCCGGCGTCGAGGAAGACGACTCCCCTGAAGATCGGCGTTTCCACGTCATAGTAGGGGTCATAGTGCGAGTAGAGGGGCACCATGTACTCGGCCGCCATCGAATAGGCGAATTCTCCGCCGACCGGATCGTCCCCGACGCGCGGTCCCACCTCGCGCCACTTGAAACCGCGGACAGGAAAACGGCCCGACGATCCTCCCAGGAAGAAACGTTCGAAAATGGGGATATCGTCCATGTCGCCCTGCTCGCGCTCCCACCCCACGTTGCCGCGGAAGATGAGCTTGTGCACTTTGCCCGTGGAAGTCTCGAAGAGGGGCACGTGCACGGTCGAGTTGGAGTAGATGCGGTTCATCTCCAGGTCGTTGCCGAGAACGCCGCCCGTGTACTCGTGGGAGAGTCTGCTCGAGAAACCCTTCTTCGGATCGTAGGGATCATCCACCTTGTGGTAGCGCACCGATGTCTCGACCGATCGCCGGCCGGTCGCGCCCCTGAGCTGCTTGGCTTCGAGCGGGGCGGTGTTCTTCACGTTGCGCATCTTGATCTGCTCGTTGCGAAAGCCGACGCTCACGCTCCACTCGCGGCTGAGACGCTTGCCGAAGACCGGCGCAAGGCCGGTGCGCGTGACATCGTACTCGTCGTAGTCGGTGGCGCGGTGATAGAGGTTGAAAGAAAAGCTGACCGGATTCGGCTGGGTGTCGAAAAAGTAGGGCTCGTGAAAATTGAGATCGTAACTCGAATAGACCGTACCTGGCATACCGCTCAACTCGAGCGTCTGCCCGCCGCCGTGGAACGCATCATGGGTGAAGAACTCGACCGGCCCCGCCCAGGGCGACGAAGGCGTATCGGTGAGATCGAAGTTGCGCTTGGCGATACGCCCCCCGCCGAACAAGCCGCCGTCCGTGCTCGCCCCGAGGGTGAAGAAGAAGAATCCCGTCTTTCCCTCCTCCACCTCGATGACGAAATCCTCGTACTCGGGATCCTCGGTGCGCTGGTTCATGGCCAGCACGCGGGGCTGCCCCTGGCGGTTGACGAAGAACTGAAGCGCATTGAGCTGGCTCTTGGTCCAGTTCATCTCGTCCCGCCGGAAGATGTCGCCCGGATTGAGGGTCACCTCTCTGCGGATCACCTTGTCCTTGGTGAGCTTGTTGCCCAGGACGATCACGTCGCGCACCTTCTTCTTGCGGTCTTCCTGGACCCAGAAGGTGAGGTGCACCACCGGCTCGTCCTCGGAGTATTGCTCGGCGACCTCGAACACGCGGGCTCGTATGTACCCGCGTTCGCCGTAGAATTTCTCGATCCTATCCTTGTCCCTGTCGATACGCGCCTGCCGGAAATAATCCCCGCTCTCGACCTCGATCATGTCGTGGATTTCTTCGGCGGAGAACTCGATGCTCTCCATCGGCACCCGCCGGTTTTTCTCGATCTTGCAGAAACGGACGGTCATGTCGCCGATGGCGTAGCGTTCCCCTTCCTGCACGCGGATGATGATCTCCGCCTCGTCGCTGTCCTCGAGGATGCGCACTTCCTCGAGCGAGATGCGGGCGTCGAGGTATCCATCGCGCCGGGCGAACTCGTTGAGGGCGACGATGTCCTTCTGGAGCACGTCGGCCTTCAGCTTGGTCGTGAAGATCCACAAGGTGGGCGTACTGAGGTCCATCTGACTCTCGAGCGTCCCCGCGTCGAGGCTCTCGTTCCCGACGAAGGTGATCTCGGTGACGGTAACCTTGTCCCCCTCGAAGACCTCGAAAACGGCCTCCATCCCGCTCTCGTCCGGCTCGAGCCAGACGTTGACCTCGGCCAGATAATAGCCCTTGTTGCGGTAGTAGTCGCGCAACCGGTCCGCGTAGGAGGCGAGCTTGTAGGGCGATATCACACTCTCGTCGCGCAGACCGAGGAGCTTGGTCAGATCCTCCACGTCCTCCCTGACCACGCCCACAAAGCGATGGCCCGTGATCCGATCGTCCTGCTTCACGTAGAGAACGACCTTGACCCCGCCGGGTACGGCGATCACGTCGCGCTTCACGGCGAGGATGCGAAAGTCCTCGTTCTCGTAGAGGGTCTTGATGTCCTCGGACAGGGTCTCCAGCGAGAAGATCGTCCCCTCCCGCGTTTTGAGGTTGCTGCGGATGCGCTCCTCGGACACGTGTGCCGTCCCGTTGATCTCCACCGCCACGACGAGCTCGCCCTCCTGCGCCGGGAGCGCCGACGTGAGGTGCAGGAGAAAAACCGCGCAGACGACGGTGCGTGGCAAGTTGATAAGCTTGCTCATAACCTGAGGTTTTCCGTTGTAATCGTCTCGCGGGGCTCGACGTAGCTCCGCGGCTCGAAGCGCATGTACTGGTTGAAGAAAAAGAAATCGAGCTTGCCCGTGGGACCGTTTCGCTGCTTGGCGATGATCAGCTCGGCCGTGTTCCTGTTTTCCTCCGTCGTTGGATTGTACCGCTCGTCGCGGTAGATGAATACGATCACGTCGGCGTCCTGCTCGATCGATCCCGATTCGCGCAGGTCGGCCATGAGGGGACGCTTGTCGGTCCGCGTCTCGAGCGACCGGTTCAGCTGTGAGAGGCAGATGATCGGCAGCCGCAGTTCGCGCGCGAGGTGCTTGAGCCCCTGCGAGATGCGGGTGATCTCGATCTGCCTGTTTTCGGCGCGCCCGTCGCCGGCAAGGAGCTGGAGATAGTCGACGATGATCAGTTTGATCTTGTCCCTGTTGCGCGCCACGATGCGCCGCGCCTTTGCCCGGAGCCCGTTGATCGACAGTCCGGGTGTGTCGTCGATGAAAATGGACGCCCGCGAAAGCCTGTCGGCCGCGAGGGGCAGTTCTTGCCAGTCGTCATCGGAGAGCATCCCCCGCCTCATCTTGTGGCCGTCGATGCGCGCGTTGGCGCAGAGCATGTTCTGGGCCACCTGTTCGCGCGACATCTCGCACGAGAATATGATCACGCCCTGATCGTCGCCGCGTGTGCCCACGTTGTCGGCGATGTTGAGGGCGAGGCTCGTCTTGCCCATACTGGGACGAGCGGCCAGGATGAGGAGTTCGGCCGGGTGCATCCCGTCGAGCATCTCGTCCAGATCGCGGTAACCGGTGCTGAGCCCGGTGATGCGGCCGAGATCCTCCGACTGGAGTGCGTCGATCTTCTTCAGGGTCGCCTTGAGGAGATCGCCGATCTGTTCGGTCGTGGTGTCCCTGTCGAAGCCACCAATGTCGAAAATCCTCTGTTCAGCGCCATCGAGAAGGGCCCGCACATCCTCGGGCTGGGCGCGCGACTCCCTGATGATCTCCGTTGCCTCGGAGATGAGGCGGCGCTGCACGGCCTTGTCGCGAACGATCTGAAAGTAATGGCCCGCATTGGCCGAGCTCGGAACCGCCTCGGCGAGGGAGATGACGTAGTCGATCCCCCCTACCCGGTCGAGGACCCCGGCGCGCAGGAGATCGTCCTTGAGAATGACGAGATCGATCTGGGATCCCTTTTCGTAGAGCTTGACGAGCCGCTCGTAGATCTCGCGATGGGCCGTGCTGTAGAAATCCTCGGGGCCCATGACGAGCACGCTGTCACCGATCGTCTCGCGGTCGAGGATCATCGATCCGAGCGAGCACACTTCAGCGTCCCGATCGTGGGGCGGGACCGTATCCTCTATCCTCTGCTCGTTCATGCTCCCTCTCCCTCGCCGGTGGGACCGGAACTGGCCAATGGTGCGGCCGATCCTGGTCGCCGCGGACAGCTCGGAGCTGGCCCGGCCGGTCCAGGTCGGCGGAGCGGGTCCTCGTCAGCAAACCCGTCCCCATCCGGCATGCGCCTCGTTATTTCAGAGAAATATCGGAGAACATCTAACTCTGATCTGCCTCGGACGGTTCGACCTGTTCCGATTCTTCTCCTTCGGCCTTCTCCTCCACGACCCAGACCTTGATCTCGGTCTTGATCTCGTCGCCGTGGAGCATGACCGGCACGGAGTAAACGCCGACCTTCTTGATGTTCTCTTCGAGCTTGATCGCCTTGCTCTCGATCTCGAAGCCCTGAGCGTTGAGCGCTTCGAGGATCTGGGCTGTTCCGACCGATCCGAAGAGGTTGCCTTCCTCGGAGGCCTTGGCCTGAATCGTGACCGATACGGTTCCGAGCTTCGCGGCCAGTTCTTTTAGCATTCCGAGGCGTTCCATTTCCTCCTGAACGTACTTCTTCTTGAGGAGTTCGGCGCGCCTGAGATTATCGGCGGTGACCAGTGCGGCCACCCCTCTGGGGATCAGGTGATTGCGGGCGAATCCATCCTTGACGGAAATGATGTCGCCCTGTCTCCCGAGTTTCTCATCATTGACAAGTAAGATGACTTCCATGTGACTTTTCCTTCAGAATCATCAGGGACAGCAGTCTGTCCGGGTTCTGCCTTGGGCGCAGGGACGATCAACCAACAGTGGGCATCAAAGCGACGAAGCGGGCGCGCTTGATGGCGTTCTTCAGCTTCCGCTGGTGCTTGGCGCAATTGCCCGAACGCTTCCTGGAGAAGAGCTTCCCCTGGGGCGTGCAGAGTTTCTGCAAGATGGTTACGTCCTTGTAATCCACTTCCTCTTTCGACCGGCAGAACCGGCAACGATTCTTTTCACTGAACTTCTTGTACCGTTTATTTCGCATGATTGTCTATTTCCTTCGCTCTATCTTGGCGTTTTTCTGGCGTACTCTTGGGTCACCCCTCGAATCTCGCTTTACTCGTCGATCCGGGGTTTTTCCTCGCCCTCGGCGGTTTCGGGAGCAGCCTCGGACGGCTCTGAGGGGGATGTCTCGGCCTCGGGCGAAACCGACTCCTCGGAGGCCTCGACCGGCTCGGTCACCGCTTCGGCAACAGCCGGGGTGGATTCCTCGGCCGCGGGCGTGCCCGCGTCGGACGCGCCGGTTTCGGACGCGACTGTATCGGTAGCGGCAGGTTTCGCCTCGGTGGTGGCTGTATCGGTAGCGGCAGGTTTCGCCTCGGTGGCGGCTGTATCGGTAGCGGCAGGTTTCGCCTCGGTGGCGGCTGGAGCGGAATCTCGCCCCCCCCGTCTCGAAGAGCGTCCGCCATCCTCAAATCGTTCGTCCCGCGCGGCCCGATCGTTCTTCTTGCCGATCACGTCATTGATATCCGGGATTTCCTTGATTCTCAGGAAGAGCGCGCGCAGCACCGTGCTCGACAGCCGGCACTCGTGATTCAGCTGCTTCACCGTGTCCTGGCCCCCGTTGAAATAGGTCAATGTATAAAGGGCCGTGTCGCGGCCCTTGATTTCATAGGCGAGCTTTCTTTCGTCCCATCGGGCGATCGCGGCGAGTTCTCCGCCGCATTTCTTGATCAGCCCCTCGATCTGCTCTTCTACCTCGTTGGTGTCTTTCTTGACCTCCGACAAGTCGATGACAAACATGCCCTCGTATGCGTTCAAATCTCAACTCCCTATATTTACAAACCTTCGAGCTTTTCCAGAATTTCTATACGCTTTCAACAAGAAAGCGCCAATCTATCTCATCGGAGCTGATGGAAGACGCCGGTGCCCCCATCATCGTCCTGTCGTTTTTCGATATTTTCCTCAAGCACTTTTCCTCAAGCACTACTGTGTCAATTGTATTGATTCATGCACTGCTCGACGTCGCCGGTATCGATCCAGAGCCCTGTTGCGGCAGCGGCTCTCCCGATGAACGCCTCGACCGAATCCGCCTCCTCGGGAAGAAATTCGGAAAGGACGAAGTCATGGGCGACCATCTCGCGAAAAGTATCGTTCTCCGGCGAGGGCCCGATGCCGCATCGCAGCCGGGGAAATGCATCCGTTCCCAGCGTGCTGATGATCGACGCCAGTCCGTTGTGGCCTCCGGCCGATCCGCCGACACGAAACCGTAGCTTTCCAAAGGGCAAATTGAAGTCGTCGACGACGACCAGGATCCGGTCGGTGTCGAGCATCTTGCGCACGGCCAGATCGCCCACGGCGCGGCCGCTTCGGTTCATGTAGACCATCGGCTTGAGCAGATAGCCACAGGCCGTTCGTTTTTTCAATTCAGCAAGGCGGGCGAGCTTTCCGTAGGGTCTAAACCGCACGCCTCGGTCGCGCGCCACACGGTCGACGACCATGAAGCCCACGTTGTGCCTCGTTTTGTCATACCGGGCGCCAGGGTTGCCCAGACCGGCGACGAGCCAGGCCTCGGGCGCGTTGCGATTAAACCTCGGAGCCATCATGGTTCAAGGTCACTCGCCCTTGCCATCCTTCGATCCTGCGTCGTCACCACCGTCCTCGGGCGTTTCTTCACCCTCGGCCGGTTCGGCGCCTTCCTCACCCTCGTCAACTTCGGCTTCCGGTTCAGGTTCGGCCGCCCGGGTGACGATCGACACCACGGTGTAACCAGTATCCTCGTCGAGTTCGACGCCCTCGGGCAGAGCAATATCGCCGAGGTGCAGCGCTTCCTGGACACCGAGTTCGCTCACGTCGACCACGATGAACTCGGGAATCTGCGTGGGCAGGACCTTGATCTGGATCTCGTTGCGAAGCACTTCCTGGATCCCGCCGTCATCGATGCCCTTGGCAACCCCTTTGATCTTGACAGGAACCGAGATCGAGATCACCTCGTCGAGCTTGATCCGGATGAGATCGAGATGGATGATTTCGCTTCCCATCGAATCGTACTGGATGTCCTTGATGATGGCCGTTTCCTTGTTACCCTCGACATCAAGGTCGAGGATTCGTCCGGCCTGGCGGAAGAAAGCCGCAACTTGTGTCACGCGAACTGAGAGCGAAAGGACCTCGGCGCCGTGGCCGTAGAGCACGCACGGAAGCAGGCCCTCGGCGCGGAGTATCTTGGCCGACTTCGTGCCGGCTGAATCCCTCTTCTTCGCCTCTATCTGAAGCATTTCCATTACTTATCAATCCTCCTCGGTTCAAAAATCAAAAAGGCGGCTGATCGACTCTGAGTTATGCGTGTTCCTGATGGCATCGGCCAGGAGCGGCGCGATCGATACGATCTGGATCTTGTCGCTTTTCCTGTCACCAAGAGGAATCGAGTCGGTCACGAACACGCTTTCGACGTCAGCCGCTTCTATTCTTTCCATGGCGTTGCCGCACAACACCGGATGGGTGGCACACATGTAAACCTTGTTGGCACCGAATTTCTTCACCGTCTTGACCGCGTTGGTGATCGATCCGGCGGTGGCGATCATGTCGTCGACGATGATCACGTCCGAGCCTTCCACGTCGCCGATGAGATGCTCGACCGATGTGTGGCCCGTGGCATCGCGCCTCTTGTCCACGATGGCGAGATTCGCCTCGAGGCGGCGTGCGTAGCCGCGGGCCATCTTGATGCCGCCCGCGTCGGGCGCCACCACGGTCAACCTGCGGCTCTCGAGCGTTTTGAGGTAGTTGATCATCACCGGCTTGGCATAGAGGTGATCCACGGGAATGTTGAAGAAACCCTGGATCTGGGCCGAATGCATGTCGAGCGTGAGCACGCGGTCCGCGCCCGCGGTCGTGAGCAGATCGGCGACGAGCTTCGACGAGATCGGCACCCTTCCCTCATCCTTGCGGTCCTTGCGCGCATAGCCGAAATAGGGGATCACCGCCGTCACCCGGCCGGCCGAAGCCCGCTTGCAGCAGTCGATCAGGAGGAGCAGCTCCATCACGTTCTCGTTCACCGGCGGGCAAGTGGGCTGCAGAAGAAAGACGTCTGTCCCACGGATGTCGTCGTTGATCTTGATGTTGATTTCGCCGTCGGGGAACCGGTCCACGACCGCCGATCCGAGGGTGGTATCGAGTTTCTCGGCCACCGAATGGGCGAGGGCGGGATGAGCTTGTCCTGAAAAGAGGACGATCTTGTCGCGGATGATCGGAAATGCTCCACCTTTCATCGATTCTTTCCTCGGCAATCAAGCCTTTTCATGATAACTCGAAAGGACCAAATCGTTGATTATACACACCCTCTATTTTGTTTTCCTCTCCCGCTTTGAAAAGTTCGAAAAACCCCCGCTTTAGTGGGGATCAGGTTTCGAATGGCCGCAGCCGTTGGCAAATGCCGGTGGTTGCGAAGGGGATCGGACTTCTTGTCTATTTTCCTAACAACTTGTAATTGAAAAGGTTGCTTCAAAAGGCGCCCCGCGTGGTCCCCGGTCTTTGGGAGCCTCTCGGGTTCGGTCCGACCGTTCATAACCCCTTCTCGGGGCCTTGACTTAAACGCACGAAGGACAAAAGGAAGACTATCTACCAGATGGTATGAGCAAAGTCAATGATAAGTCGCCGAAAGTCTTTGACCCCTCTCAGGTTCTCGGGCATAATCCCCGGATTCAAAAGATATTTAAAAGAGACGGTTTCCTTTTGCTTTCCCAAATGCCCGGGAATCGATCGATGAGCAGCGTAATCTACGACACCAAGGTTTACGAAAACTTCGCCGATCGGCTCAAACCGCTCCTCAATGGGCCCAATATCAAGCAGGTCAATCAGCGCGAGCTGAAAAAGATGGCGGCCAAGACAGGATTCAAGACCTGTTTCGGCTCCCGCGCCTGGCGCTCGGCCGTGTCGAGCCGTATCGGGCCGAAGACGGTCTATCTCGGCAGCAACGCCGTGGTCTTGCCCCGGCCGTCCGACCTGCACAGGGAGATCATTCAGAAAGCGCCCGACGAATTGGAGAAGGTCTTGCACATCGTCAAGACACTCCCGTTCATCCATGTCCGGCGCCAGCTCGGGTCGAACGACGCCTACAATCCGGTGTGCAACCTCTATGTCTCGGTGGCGGACAAGAAGAACGCCCGCCTGCCTTACATGTGGTCCCACACGACCAAGGAACCCGATCCGAGCCAGCCCGGCCCGGAATTCACCATGCTCCACATCCCGGACGAGCACAATCTGCGGCAGCAGGTGCTGGCCATTCCCGAACACCACATCAACATCGCCCTGGCCACCGATTACATGGGCGAGGACAAGAAGGGTTTTCTGCGCCAGTCGATGTGGTCGGCCGATCAGCGCGGTTTGCTGGGCCTCCATGCAGGCACCAAGGTCATCACGGCCCGCGACGCGCGCGACGGAAAGCTGAAGCGATACGGTGTCTACCTGTTCGGCCTCTCGGCAACGGGCAAATCGACATGGTCCTGCCATCAGCTCGGCCTCGACTACGAGAAGGGCGAGATGACCGAGGTCTGCCAGGACGACATCGTCTACCTCAAGCACGATGGCGGCTCCTATGGCAGCGAGAACGGTTTCTTCGTCAAGACCGACGTGGACCCCGTGCTCCAGGAAGCGATGTACCACTCGCTCACCCACAAGTCGGCGCTCATGGAAAACGTGATGGTCGACTCCCGGGGCCGGCCCGATTTCATGGACGAATCGCTCTGCGCCAACGGCCGGGCGGTCATCGCCAAGGAGGAGCTCAAGATCCAGCGCGGCCGCAGGAGGGTCTGCATCCAGGCCGATTCGATCGACTTGCCTCCCCTTTCCGAGCTGGACGGCATCATGTTCGCGTTCATCACGCGCCGGAACACGATCATGTCCTTTTCCCAGCGGCTCACCGCCGAGCAGGCAGCGCTCGCCTATCTCTGGGGCGAGTCGAGCCACAGCTTCGCCACGCAGCCGGCCAAGGCGGGCGAATCGGTGCGCACGGTGGGAACCGATCCCTTCATCGTGGGATCGCGCGCCTGGAAGGTGAACCGCTTTTACGACATCATCATGAACCTCGAAGCCAACCACCCGGGCAAGGTCACCTACTTCCAGTACAACACGGGCGGAATGGGCGAGATCATCCATGGTACCGGCGCGAACAAGAAGATGATCCGCAAGGTGGAACGCGTGCCGATCGAACTGATGGCCGCCATCCAGCGCGGCGACGTGCGTCACACGAATCAGTACGAGATGGGCCCGATCGGCGCCGAGCGGATCGTCTCCTGCGTGGATGGCGACGCGCTCGAGAAGTACAGACCCGAGAACTTCTACTCCCAGGAGGAGATCGACGCCTACGTGCGCGAGCTCTTCGAGGGCCGCATGGAATACACCGCGCAGATCGCCGACGAGGGAGACGGTCTCTACCCCGAGATCGTCCGGCTCGCGGAGAAAGCGTGCGGCGGATCGACGGGGAAACCGCGCTCCGCCCGCGCCCGGTTCCCCGTCGCCGGCAGCGCAGGAGCGGGACGGAAGATCTCCTGCACCACGCCCGCTCTCGGCAAGGGGTCGGTATCGATCTCGCGCATACCTCGCGGCAGGAGGTAATCCCGACCGATGGGGAGGACATTTTGGATCTCAGCCTGAAAGACAGAGTCGCCCTGGTCACCGGCGCAAGCCAGGGGCTCGGGTTCGCATCGGCCCGTGCGCTGGCCCACGAGGGAGCGCACGTGGTCATCGCGTCGCGCTCGCGCGAAAACCTCGAACGGGCCGCGGCGATCATGGAATCGGACACGGGCCGCAAGCCGTTCATCCTCCAGGCCGACCTGAAGCGTGCCGACAACATCCGGGGCCTCGTGGCCCAGACGGCGAAAGAATTCGGCGGTCTGCACGTGGTCGTGAACAACACCGGCGGTCCGCCGGCGGGTGATTTCGCCGACATCGACGACACGGAATGGGCCGAGGCGTTCCGGCTGACCGCGCTCTCGTCGATCCGGCTCGTTCGCGAGGCGATCCCCCACATGAAAGAGGCCGGTTGGGGACGCATCGTGAACATCCAGTCCCGTTCGGTCAAGGAGCCGATCGACGGTCTCATCACGTCGAACGTGATCAGGCCGGCGGTGATCGGCCTGGCAAAAAGCCTCTCGCGCGAGGTCGGCCCCCACGGAATCACCATCAACAACGTTCTCCCGGGATACATCCGCACGGAAAGACTGAGCGAACTGGCCGCCGCCAGGGCGGAGAAGAGCGGGCAGTCCGTGGATGCGGTGTTCAAGGCGTGGGGCGACGAGAACCCTCTCGGCCGGATCGGCGAGCCGCGCGAGGTGGGAGCGCTCGTCGCGTTTCTCGCGTCCGATCAGGCGGCATTCATCAACGGCGTCTCGATCCTGGTCGACGGCGGCGGCACACGATCCCTCTATTGAGAGTGACAGGTCCGGCGATGGTCGGACCCGCACGGTCAGATGGCTGAAAAGACGAATACATTCCTTCTCTCGCTCTGCGGTCTCCCTGCCTCGGGCAAATCGACCTTTGCCCGGATGCTGGCTCTCGAGCTCGACCGCAGCGCGGCCCTCAAGGCGATCGTCGTCGCGTCGGACACGGTGCGCGGCGAGATGCCCGCTCTCAGCCGCGCATTCTTCCCCGACGTGGAAAACTCGGTGCGCCGCCTCAGCCTCGCGCGCGTGCGCGATGCGCTCAAGGAGGGCTTTCCGGTCATCTTCGACGACCTGAACTACTACCGCAGCATGCGGCGACAGCTCTACACGCTGGCGCGCGATCTGCGCGCGGCCTACTTCCTCGTCCACCTCTCCACGCCGGAAAAGACCTGCCTCGAACACAATGCCGCCCGTGGCTCGACCGTTCCCGACACGGTGATCATTACCGACGCGGTGCGTTTCGATCCGCCCGGCGATGTGGCGTGGGACGAGGCTTATCTCCAGGTCGACGCCGAGCACGTCACCGAGGAGTCGGTGGCCCGGCTCGCGGCCGACCTGCTCGCCCGGGCCCCGCGGTTCGTCCCTCCCATCGAGGAGCCCGGAACGGGGCCGCTGGAAAAAACGCGCCGCGAGGAGCTCGATATCCTGTCACGTCGCGCGGTGGGCGAGCTCTACAAGACGCGGGGCGGGACGGTCGATTCCAAGGCGCTGCACAAGGAGCGGCTCAGGCTCATCAAGGATGCCGTCGCCCGGGATCTGAACGACCGCGACGCGATGAAGTTCTTCGAGCGCGGATTGGCGCCCCTCTTCGAGAAGTGAGCTTTTTTTCTACTCGCCGACCTGTTTCACGCAATCGATCACCGTTCCGTCGACCCACTTGATCGCCGCGACCACCTTGTCGTCCGTCACGGGCGGCGCGGGCGGGCCGCCGCAGAGGGCGAAGACCTCGTCGCGGATCTCCTCGATCTTGCGGAGCGGCAATCCGGTGCCGTCAACCGCATCGAGCAGGTCGGTCCGCCGCGGATTGATCGCGATGCCCCGCTCGGTGATGACCACGTCGATCAGTTCGCCCGGACCGCAGAGAGTGGTGACCTCGTCGACGATGACCGGGATGCGGTCGCGGAAAGACGGAATCGGCAGGATCGTGCACCTGGAAAAGAGACAGTTCTGCCACCCGCCGATGCCGTGGAGCAGTCGGCCGTCGGAGTGGGTCACCACGTTGGCGTTGAAGTTCACATCGACCTCGGTGGCGCCGAGCACCACGGCGTCGACGATCGAGGCGAAATTTCCCTTGCCGTGGTAGTTGTAGCTGGTGAAGGGGCTCGTGTTCTGGTGGCGCGGATTCTGGCGCATCGACTCGACACCGTCGAGATCGAAGGTCTGCCCGTCGAGGATGTAGTCGGTCAATCCCTCCTCTAGCATCTTCACGAGATACTTGTTCGATCCGCCGCGCACGAAGCGGGCCTTCACCCCCGCGTCGCGCATCATCTGCGAGAGGTAGATGGCGAAGGCGAGTGATGTTCCCCCGGCGCCTGCCTGGAAGGAAAAACCCTCCTTCATGATCCCCGCATCGCGCACGAAGCGCGCCGTGAGCTCGGCGATGAGCAGCCTGTCGGGGCTCTTGGTGATGCGCGTCGTGCCCGACACGATCTTCGACGGATCGCCGATCCGGTCCATCACGACCACGTGGTCCACGTGGTTCCCCTGGATCTGCCACGGAATGCACGGAAAGGGAATCAGGTTGTCGGTCACCACGATCACCCTGTCGGCGTACTCCGAATCGGCAAGGGCGAATCCGAGCAGCCCGCACGCCGACGGCCCGGTCACACCGTTGGCGTTGCCGAAGGGATCGGCCGTGGGCGCGGCGATCACGGCGATGTCGATATGCACCTCGCCGTCCTGCACCGCCTGGTAGCGTCCGCCGTGGGATCGCAGGACGCCCATGCCGCGCATCTTGCCCCGCGTGCAGTAATCGCCGAGCGGACCGTTCATGCTCCCCTCGATGTGGTGCACCACACCCGACTCGAGATGGTCGATGATCGGCGCGTGACACGGAAAAGAGGCCGACGGGAACCAGCGCAGGTCCTTCACGCCGAGTTCCGCCGCCGCGTCGAAAAGAGCGTTCGCCACGAAGTCGCCGTTGCGGAAGTGATGGTGGGTCGAGACGGTCATTCCGTCGCGAAGCCCGGCTCTCTTCAGGGCCTCCTTGATGTCCGTCACCACCTTGTTGCCGTCCGCCGGAAAGTCGGCGCACACCGACAGGAGCGGCGCGGCTTTGCGTCGGTCGGGCCGGTACCGGCCCACGCCCTGGTAGGGCGCGGCGTCCTCGCCGTTGATCTCGACCGGAACGGAACGGCCGGCCGCGTTCTGAGCCATCTTCTGTAAGGCCATCATTTCGCTCCTTTTTCGGGGCCGGCCTCCTCGCGCCAGCGGGCGTTGAGCATGCCGGCCTTCTCGGCCAGTTCCACGGTGCGGAGCGCCCGCTTGACAACGGGCGGATCGATCATCTTCGTACCCAGGGACACGACTCCCAGGCCGGCTGCCTCCGCGGCCTCGAAGGCGCGTACGATCTTCTTGGCTCTCGCCACCTCGGCGTCCGCAGGTGCGAAGGCGTCATGGATCACCGCGATCTGCCGCGGGTGGATGCATCCCTTTCCCTCGAAGCCGAGAGCCTTCGCTTCGAGCACCGACTCGCGCAGGCCGTCCATATCGCCCACGTCGGAAAAAACCGTGTCGATCGGCTGGATACCGGCAGCGCGCGCGGCGTTCACGACCTGCGAACGAGCCCAGAAACTCTCGCGCCCCTCGAGAGTCCGCTGCGTGCCGATGTCGGCCGTGTAGTCCTCGAGTCCCACGGCGAGGGCGATCACGTTTTTCGACGCCGTGGCCACCTCGAAAGCACGGATCGCGCCGAGAGCGCTCTCCATGATCGGCATGAGATAAACGGGATTCTTGATCCCCTCCCTCTTCGTGATCTGTACGATCCGGCTCTCCACTTCTTTCACCTCGTCGGCCGACTCGCACTTGGGGATCAGGATCACGTGCACGTTGCAGGGCACGATCCAGTCGAGGTCTTCGAGCCCCGCCGGCAGCTGGTTGATGCGCACCATCCGTTCGGCGCGCCCGAAATCGACGACCCGCAGAGCGTTGCGCACCACCACTCGGGCCGCGTCCTTCTCCCCTGACGCGACCGAGTCCTCGAGGTCCAGAATCACCCCGTCCGGTTCGTGAAAGGCGGCGTTGATGAAGAACTTCGGCTCGTTGCCCGGCAGGTAGAGTCGCGACCGCCGCATGCGGTTTTTTTCCGTCCCCGCCCCGAAGCCCCCTCCGGCGTCGGGCAGAAAGGTCCCGCTCACGTCGACGCCCGAGCGCCGAACGGCACATTCGATTCTGGCGGCGATCACGAAGGGGAGCGCGCCGCTGTCCTCGATGGTGAGGCGCGCGTTGGCCACACCCAGCGCCTCGACCACACGAGAGGCCAGATCCTCGGTGGCCCGGCCGTACATCGACGCCACCTTGCTATCGAGTTCGATCGCGATCCCGCCCGACCCGGCAGGTTCGAAGGTGACGCGGCAATCGGACCGAACGCCCTCCGCGCTCCGGCCGGCCGATGCTTTCTGCGGCATTGCTTCATTCTCCACAATCGTTGGCGGACCTCTGGAAAGCCGAAAGGTACACAATCGCATTTCGCAGAGCAATGGGCTGCGGACCAAATCGACGGTTCTTTCCCCGCTCCCCGCCCCTGCCGGGACGGATCAAGTTGGCCCTTGAATCGATTCCTGGAAAAGTTCAATATACGCGACCTTGTACTATCAGCGATCCGATCTCTTTTTGCGCGGTTGACGAGGAGAAATAAAGATGAGCCTCGATCTCAAGGACTTTTCCCAGAGCTACACGAAACAGATCAACGAGCGGGCAGCTGCAGGCACTCCGCCTTTGCCCCTCTCGGCCGAGGAAGTCAAGGCCCTGTGCCAGAACCTTCTCATCCCGAAGCTCGATCCCGACCTGCTCAAGGTGCACGGTCAAAAAGACACGATCGCCTCCCTCCTTCATCTTCTCGACGAGCGGGTGCCGCCGGGCGTCTACCCCGCCTCGCACGTCAAGGCGGAGTTCCTGAGCGAGCTGGCTCTCGGGAAGCAGGACTCGCCCTATATCAGCGCCGAGCAGGCCTGCGGTCTCCTTGGACGAATGGTGGGCGGCCGTTGCGTGGCCTATCTTCGCCAGGTGATGGAAAAAGGCTCCGCCCTCGCCGAGATCGCTCTCGCCAGGCTCGAGAACCTCATCATGGTCAACAATGACGATTTCACGGCAGCCGTCGATCTGGCTCGAGCGGGCAACGAGCACGCAGGGAGGCTCCTCACCTCCTGGGCCGAGGCGCGGTGGTTTGCCAATCTTCCCGAGGTCGAAAAGGTGCAGAAACGGACGGTCATCCGGCTCACCGGCGAGATCAACACCGACTTTCTCTCGCCCGCGCAGGAAGCGGGCACGCGCGACGACATCCCGCTCCACGCCTTGAAGATCCTCTCCATCAGCCCCCACGACAAGGAGTTCATCAGCCGCGTGGGAGCGCTGACCGCGGGCGGCAGGAAGCTCGTCTGCGCGGGCGACGTGGTCGGAACCGGCTCGAGCCGAAAATCGGCGTCCAACTCGCTCGTCTGGTGGATCGGCGAGGAGATTCCGTCCGTTCCGAACAAACGGCGGGGCGGCGTGGTGCTCGCGTCCAAGATCGCGCCGATCTTCTTCAACACCCTGCGCGGGTGCGGCTCCATTCCGGTGCGTTGCTCCACCGGGGAACTGGCCGAGGGGGACGAGGTCACCATCGACCTCGATGCCGGCACTGTGACAGGACCCGATGGAAAGACCCTGACCGAATTCAAGGTCGAGCCCGCCTCGATCATCGACGAGTGCCGCGCCGGCGGCCGGAACAATCTCATCATCGGCCGCAAGCTCACCTCCAACGCGCGGTCGGCCTGCGCCGAGCTGGGCATCGATGCGGGACAGCCGGCGCTCGCCCTGCCCCTCACGCCCGCCCATCCCGAGGGGCAAAAATACTCGCTCGCCCAGAAACTGGTCGGAAAGGCCTCGGGCCGGGACGGCGTGCTTCCGGGCGAGTACTGCGAACCGGAGGCCCATCTGGTTTACAGCCAGGACACGACGGGCCGCATGACCCAGCAGGAGCTTCAGGAACTGGCCACGCTCAAGTTCGGCGCGCCCACGATCCAGTCCTTCTGCCACACCGCCGCCGGACCGCGCAGCAAGGATTCGACGATGCAGTTCGAGCTGGGATCGTTCATCATGGAACTGGGCGGAATCGATCTGCGGCCGGGCGACGGTGTGATCCACACGAACGGCAACCGTTTCCTTCTCCCCCATTTCGTGGGGACCGGAGGGGACAGCCATACGCGCTTCCCGATCGGGATCAGCTTTCCGGCCGGGTCGGACCTGGTGGCGTTCGCGGCCAGCCAGGGTTACTTCCCGCTCGACATGCCCGAGTCGGTTCTGGTGCGCTTCGGAGGCACCGTTCAGCCGGGGATCACCACGCGCGACATCGTGAACGCGATCCCCTACGCGGCCCTCGCCTCGGGAAAGCTCAACCTCGAGAAGGGCGACGCCAAGATCAACGTCTTTGCCGACCGCATCCTCGAGATGAGCGGGCTGGAAACGATGACCGTGGAGATGGCCTTCAAGCTGACCGACACCTCGGCGGAACGGTCGGCCGCGGCGTCCACCTTCTCCTTCGAGCCGGGCCGGATCGAGGAGTACGTGAAGAACAACCTCAAATTCATCGAGAACAACTTCGTCAGGCGCCACTCGGCCGCGGTTGTCGATGAGCTGATCGAGGCCTTCAAGAAATGGCTGGCCGATCCGGCCTTCCTCACTGCCGACGAGGGAGCCGGGTACGCCGACAGGGTCGACGTGAACCTCGATTTGATCACCGAGCCGCTCCTCGCCGCGCCCAACGATCCGGACAAGATCGTCACTCTCTCCGACGCGGCCGGAACGAGGGTCGACGAGGTGTTCGTGGGAAGCTGCATGGCGGACATCACCGATTTTCGGATCGCCTCCGCCATCCTCGAGGGCGAGAGGCTTCCCCATGTGATGAAGTTCTGGATCACGCCGCCCGACCGTGAAACCTACAGCCGCCTGGCGAGAGACGAGGTGCTTTCGGCCCTCGTCGAGGTGGGCGCCAATGTCCATGTCCCGGGATGTTCGCTCTGCATGGGCAATCAGGCTCAGGTGGCGTCCGGTTGCACGGCCTTCTCCACGAGCACGCGCAATTTCGACAACCGCATGGGGATGGGCGCGCAGGTCTTTCTCGGCTCCTCGGCAGTCGCCACGGTCACGGCTCTCCTCGGACGAATTCCGACGAGGGACGAGTACTTGGAGATCTTCAACCGCAAGGTGGCGCACAGGATCGAAGATCTGACCGAGCCTCTTGTTCATCAATAAAATCTACTTTTTGTAAAAGATGATCAACAAAGGGCTTGAATTGCGCTATCCCTTGTGGAAATACTGGGAGCAATGGTTGGCGGTTTTTTTGCCGCGATTGCGGTTTTTCAAAACAAGACGGTTTTCAAAACAAGATTAAGGAGATCATTATGAAAGCTTTGGCGATTGTGATTGTTGCTCTTGCTCTGACCGGTTGTGTCATGCCCCTTGCGGCGGTCAACGGGAACCTGCTCACCATGGACGTCGCGGGTCCTGTTGCCGTGGGCGATTCGACGGCTGGTGCCGAACTCAAGGGACAGGCTGAAGCCACCGGTATCATCTGCTTCTCCATGGGCGATGCGTCGATCTCGGCCGCCATGGCCGACGGAAACATCACCAAGATCCACCACGTGGATTGCAAGGTCTTCCAGGTCCTCGGTCTCTACGCCAAGTACACGACCATCGTCTACGGCGAATAGTCGCATCTCTCGGTATCCCGCGCCGCCCCGGGCGGTGCGGCAAAGAACAAAAAAAAAGAGGGCTCGAGCCCTCTTTTTTTTTTGTTCTTTGCCGCTCTCGCGCCCGGCCGGTTCCGGCCACGACCCGGCCGGTTCCGGCCACGAATCGCCTGAAGCGTCCGGGCTAGTCGCCCCAGTCAAAGTTCTCCGGCAGGGAGCACGCCGGGCGGAAGCCGATGAACTTGTCGCGCTCCGTGGCCGGACACCGGTAGCGGAGGGCCGACTTGCAGTACTTGGCGCGTCTGGGAAAACCGCCTCCGCGAAAGATGCGATTCTCGTCGTCGCCGACATGGGCCGAACCGTCGGTCGGCGTTCCCTCGTACTTGTCCTGGAAAACGTCCTGGCACCACTCCCACACATTGCCATGCATGTCATAGATGCCGAAGGCGTTCGGCTTCTTCAACGCCACGGCGCGCGAACGATTGGCCGAGTTGATGTCGATCCAGCCGTAATCGGCCATCACGTTGTCTTCCTCGTCGTCGCCGGTGCCGTCGCCATAACAATAATCGGTCGTCGATCCGGAACGGCAGGCATATTCCCATTCCGCCTCGGAGGGGAGACGCAGCCCGACCGCTTTGCACCACGCGGTCGCGTCGTACCAGTTGACGCATTCGATGGGGTACGTGGGACCGGTCCACTCCCTCTCGTCACTCCACTCCGCCTCTTTCATCTCGACGGTGATCTTGTCCCACGCTGATTGGGGCAGTTCGGTCCTGCAGATCAGAAAGGAGGGAACGGTGACCTCGTGAAAGGGCGCTTCGATCGGCTGAGGGCGTCTGAGCCCCTCGGGCAACCCCATGGTGAACGTGCCTCCCTTGACGAGCACGAATTCCAGCTCCGTCCTGTCGTGGACGAAGATCCGCACGGTGTGCGTCTGGTCGCCGCAGGAGAAGGTTTCTTCCTTCAGAAAGGTGAATCCGGGGATCTCCTTCGAAGGGGAGGCGTCTGCAGATTCCTTTCCGGGGGAAGAGGAGTCGGCGTCCGTTTCGGTAATATCGGCCGGGGCCGGTTCGTTCTGGTCGCAGCATGCGGGCATGATCAGGCTCAGGGCGATGGCGAGCGACGCCAGGACGGCAAGAATAGGGTGGTTCATCGTACGGTTCATCCTTCCAGGAAACATCTCCAGCAAAACTGACAGGCCGCTCATGATAATTGAGACAAGCTGTCTCTTCAATTCGAAAGGACGGCACCTTTTCGATACGAGACCGGACGTCGATCTGTTGGAGCGCGCCGGCGTGGCCGGTCACTGCCCTGTCGGTCTCGGTCTATACCTAGCAGGCCGTGATGAGTCGATCAATTCCCTTGGATTACCCCATCGCCGGGAACAGGGCGCGCGGGTGCGAACCGCTCTCGGAGACGGGATCGAGTACCCGCCGCCGAAAACCTGCCATGGGCCGCTCTACCTCACGGTGCCGCTCGCCTGGAATGTGGAATAAAAGATTCCTTTTTCCGACGGCGGCCTCTTATATTCGGGGAACGCCTCGAGTTTCATTCTACCCGACGATCGTGTGAGCCGAATCCGATGATACCCATGCCCGGCAAGAGCTGGTCCGGCCCCCTTCGGCCACTGACGGCCGGCGAGGAGGAACTCACCCGGACACTTCTCGAAAGAGTCGGTTTCGTGGCGCACGAAATCGGCGAACGGAACGTGACGCGATGCTTCGCGGCTCTCGAGCGCACGGCTCGTTACATCGAGGAGACACTCTCTCGCGGCGGATTGAAGCCGCGGAGCCAGACCTTCGAATGCATGGGCCGGGAGTGCGAGAACGTGGAGGTCGAGATCCGCGGATGCCGCCGGCCCGACGAGATCGTGGTCGTGGGCGCCCACTACGATACCGTTGCCGGTTCGCCCGGGGCGAACGACAATGGCACGGGTGTGGCCGCCGCCCTCTGCCTGGCCGATGCCTTCGCGGGCCGCGGGCCGGACCGCACCGTGCGCTTCGTGTTCTTTGCCAACGAGGAGCCTCCCTTCTTCCGGACCGGCTCGATGGGATCTCTCGTGTACGCGCGCCGATGCCGGAAACGACAGGAAAAGGTGGTCGCCATGATCGCCCTCGAAACGCTGGGATACTATTCCGACCGGAAAGGGAGTCAGAGTTATCCGCTGCCGCTCGGACTGTTCTACCCCTCCACCGGGAACTACGTCGCCTTCGTGGGCAACGTCGGATCCGGCGGGCTGGTCCGGAGAGCCGTGGCGTCGTTCAGACGCAACGCCTGCTTCCCGAGCGAGGGCGGTGCGGTCCCGGGATTTCTCCAGGGGATCAGCTGGTCCGATCACTGGTCGTTCTGGGAAACCGGATACGAGGCCCTGATGGTGACGGACACCGCTTTTTTACGTTATCCCCACTATCATCTTCCCACTGATACGCCGGACAAGGTCGACCACGCACGGCTTGCGCGCGTGGTGAGCGGATTGGAGGGTGTGATCACCGATCTGTCCGGCACCGGTCGATAACATGCCGCCGCCATATCGAGGCATTTTTTCATCGGCCTCTTCACGAACGGGATGATTGATTCCCGCGGCGCCGTTGTATAATTCTCGAATAGCTTCAACGAATGATTGGGAGATTCGATGCGCCCTAGATCATCTGTCAAATTCATCACCTTTCTCTTGGTCCTCGTCTTCGTCGCGGGGGGCGCGTACCTGATCTTCGAGCCGAAACCCCCTCTCAACGTCATCCTGATTTCGATCGACACGCTCAGACCGGATCGCATGGGAGTCTACGGCCACCGCCCTCTCGGCCGGACCACCACACCTTACCTCGACGAATTCTCCTCCCGCGGCGCGCTCTTCGACAACGCGGTGAGCACCACGTCATGGACGTTGCCGGCCCACTATTCGCTCATGACCGGTGTACCGAACGATTTCCACAATGTGGTGCAGGATCGGGTTCCCCCGTCGATCGGTCTGCCCATGCTGGCCGAGGTCCTTCAGAAGGCCGGATACGCCACGGGAGGTTTCTACTCGGGCCCCTATCTCCATCCGATTTTCGGCTTCGAGAAGGGATTCGGCGTCTACGAATCGTGCATGAGACACCGGACCATGTACGACGTCGATCTGAATAGCCTCGATACCAAGAAGCGTCGGAGCGTGGCCACGGCGAACGAGATGCTCTCCCAGAAAGCGATCACGAGCGAGACGGTCACGCGGAAGGGGCTCAAATTCGTGACGGACAGACTCCCCTCCCGCAATGACGGGCAGCCCTTCTTTCTTTTTCTCCACTATTTCGATGTCCATAACGACTATCTTCCGCCAGCTCCGTTCGACAAGCGATTCGGGCAGCCCTATGACGGCTGGGTCAAGGGCGAGGGCGTGACCTACGATCCCCGTTACGCGCCCGACATGGCCAGAAGGGACCTTGATCGTCTTCTGGCCCTTTACGACGGCGAAATCGCCTGGGTCGACCAGAACATCGGCAACCTCTTCGAGGGCCTCGCAGAGCTCGATCCCGACATCCTGGACAACACGCTGGTCATCATCACCTCCGACCATGGCGAGGAGTTCTTCGAGCACGGGGAGATCGCCCACAGAAGCAATCTCTACCAGCACCAGGTCCGGATACCGCTCATCGTGGTCTGCCCGGCCGTGATCGGCGGCGATCTCGAGATCGACTCTTGCGCAACGATCTACGATATTTTCCCAACGGTCACCGACTACGTGGACGTCGAGATACCCGATTACATCTTCGGCCGATCCCTGCGGGACGCGATCAACGGGACCGAGCCGAACGCGCCGCCGGCAATCCTCGAGCTGACCGACGTGCCCAAGCCGCGCGAGAACGAAATAAGGGACCGATTCAAGAAACACTCCTCGCTCATCTATGGCGGCATGAAACTGATACACATCGAGGAACGGCAGTGGTCGCCAAAAAACGCCGTCGATTTTGACGGCGCCCTTCTCGGCGAGCACTACGAACTCTTCGATCTCCGCGCCGATCCGGGCGAAACGGAAAACATCGCCCCTCAGAGACCGGATCTCCTCGACCGCATGATGGGAATCAAAAAGGAACTGTCGAAAGCGCTCGCCGACCTGAAGCAGCTCAACCTGCAGTACGACGGCTCGGGCGCCGTCGAGATTCCGGCCCATATCAGGGAACAACTCGACCAGCTCGGATATTGAACCGGGCGCCTTGCGCGTCCTACCGGTGGTTCCGTTCGATGAATGCTGCGATCTCCCGCGCTGCGATCTCGTGGGCGAACTGGTTGGGGTGGGAATCGTACTTGTTGACGACCAGTTCACCGCTCTCGTAGGCGCTGTAGGTTTTCAGCAGATCGAGACAGGGAATCTTGTTGGCTGAAAAAAACGAAACCAGCCGTTCGTGGATCCTGCCGAAGGGATAGGACTCGCCTACGGCATGAAGAAAGGGGAACAGAACGACCATCAGCCTGCCCTTGCTCCGTCTCACAACCGCCTGGAGATGCTTTAGCGCGTTCCGTTCGACCTCCCAGTGATGTCCCCTGTAGTACTTCTCCAGGTCGCCGAAATAGTCCTTCACGAGTGGATCATTGATCCTTTTCAGCCGGAAATAGAGCGTGTTGATGAAATAGGAATTGTTCAGAAGGTAACCGTCCCTGTCGTACTCCTTCTTCATGAGCGCGCATCGGGTCTTCCACTCATCCGTGTTCTCGACCGAATCGTTGAGGCAAAAAACGAGGACGACCGTGTCGATGGCGTAGCTGTCGGACAGCAGGCTTTTCAGGATGGTCACTTCGCCGATGGTGCTCGCACCGGGCACGGCGACGCAGTGCACCTCCCATCCCGGCTTCGCTTTCCGGATCACATTGGCGAAACGGTCATCCACATCGGCCACCCCATGGCCGGCCGCGAATGAATCCCCCACGAAGGTGATTCTCCGTTTTCCCTCCTCGGGAACGTATCGATAATCGATGTTGTCGCGAAACCCGAAATTGTTCTTCTCGTCGAAGTGCCGCTCCATCCACCTCTTCGCGACCAGGGTGAATCCGAAGGAGTCGGTCGTGTCATAAACGAAGCGGTAGTAAGATTCGAAAAGGACGAAACAGCCCAGAAGAACGACGGCGATGACGAAAAGGTTTCCGACGACGATTCTGGCGGCTCCGGACGCGATCCTGTCCTTGCGCTTGAAAAAGATCACCGTGCACAGAATCATCGCGATCATCGCGGCTATCGCTGAAAAAAAGAGAACCACCGAGTTTCGCTCCCGTCGCTCGAGAATAATCTCCATCAGTCCGGCAATCCGGAAAGGACAGCCGCAACGGCGATCTGCCCGTTCCGACATCCAGTGGAAGTGTAAATGAAGAGCCCCGTGCGGCGCAAGGTCCACGTCCCCACCCCGGATTCAAAAAGACAGTGGGCCGGAGAACTGGCCGTAAAAAAAGAGCGAGGTTCGAGACTCGAACCTCGCTCGTTTTTTACGGATGGCTACCCGGCCAGGACTCGAACCTGGAAAATCAGAACCAAAATCTGATGTGTTGCCGATTACACCACCGGGTAGAAGTGAGAACCGGAGGAAGGAAGATAGCACGCCCCCTTCGCAAGGTCAATCCCCTAACATTCGGTCGGCGAAGTCAAAAGAAGCGTCCTTCGAAGCAGATCGAGCGCGCACATGGCCGTGCGCCGCCTGACCGCATCCCGGTCGCCGCCGAAGCGGCGTTCGCGATGTTCGGTCCGCCCCTCCAGGACGGCGGCGATGTGAACCAGTCCGACCGGCTTTTCGGACGTCCCGCCGCCCGGCCCTGCGATCCCAGTGACCGCGATCGCCGCCGAACAGCCCGATCTCCCTGCCGCGCCAGCGGCCATGGCGCACGCGACCTCGGCGCTCACCTCGCCATGTTCCTCGATCAGTTCGGGCGCAACCCCGAGCAGTCGGACCTTGGCCTCGCCCGTGTAGGTCACATATCCTTCGCGATACACATCCGACGCCCCGGGGACGGACGTCAGGTGATATCCGATGAGCCCGCCCGTGCAGGACTCTGCCGTGGCCAGTCCGAGCGAGCGATCCTTGAGCATCGCGACGACCGTTCCGGGTAAGGTGGCGTCGTCGCCCTCGGCAAATATGCGGTCACCGAACTCGGCGCGCACCCTTTCCGCGGCGCCGTCCACTTTCTTCCGTCCGTCCGCCGAAAAGGATGTGATCGTTATGGTGATGACCATATCGTGGGCCGTCATGCCGAGCAGCGGATCGTTGCCCGCCATCAGGTCCTTGATACGGTCGTTGGCAGAGGATTCGGGCACCCCTATCATCCGCAGCGTTCTGCGCGCCGGGGGCGTCGCTGCCCGAAAGGCTCGACGCACCGCCGGGAGCACGCTCTCCTCCATCATGGCGCGCATCTCGAGCGGCACACCGGGAAGGAAGAAAAGCAGGCTCTCCTCGACCGTCAACTCGAAGCCGGGCGCCGTGCCCACCAGGTTGGCAATGACCTTGCTCCCGACCGGCGCCGTCGCCTGGCATCGGTTGCCCGGCGGCATGGGACGTTTGATCCTCTCGAAGAAGGCCTCGATCGACGCGAGCGCATCGGAGCGCTGCTCGAGTTCAACTCCCGCGGCAGCGGCGGCTCCTTCGCGGGTCACATCATCCCCGGTCGGTCCGAGGCCTCCGGTGACCACCACCACGTCGGCTCGGGTCGCCGCCGCACGGATCGCCTCGGCGATCGAGCTCACATCATCGCCGACCACGGTAACGCGAACGGTTCTGATCCCGATCCCGGAAAGGTATTTCTGGATCCTGGCGGAATTCGTATCGACCGAGTCGCCCCGAAGCAGTTCAGTCCCCACGGGAATGATCTCGGCGATCGGCACTCTGGCGGGAGGGGCCATGGCTCAACCAGCCTTGTCCGTTGCCGGAAGGTCGGAATCGGAAGAGCTGTCCCGGGCCGCATCCCTCTCCCTCTGTTTCTTGACAACCCGCCGGGAGAGGATGATGCCGACCTCGAACAAGATCAGGAGTGGGCCGGCAAGGAGGCACTGCGTGACCGCATCGGGCGGCGTGAACATGGCGGCGCAGATGAAGGCACCGAGGAGAAAATAGCGTCTTTTGCTGCTGAACAGCTCGGGCGTGGTAAGCCCCACGCTCGTGGTTACAACCATGATGAGCGGCGCCTGAAACATGAATCCCATTATCAGGATAAGTATGAAAAAGAGGTCGCAGTACTTGCTCACCGTTATGCTGGCCACTAGGATCTCAGGATCTGGAAAGCTGACGAGAAAACTCAGGCCGACCGGAAAGAGCACGGCGTAACCAAAAGCAAGGCCGCCGAGAAAGAGGCCCACGGAAAAGGGCACCACGCGCATGATGCTCTTTTTTTCCTTTGAGTAGAGTCCTGCGCCGATGAAAAGCCACATCTGATAGAGAATGACCGGAGCACTGAAGAAGAGAGCCGCCATGAAGCTTGTCTTGAGATAGAAGATGAATCCTTCCGTCGGGCCAATGAACACAAGAGCGCCCGGGTCCCTCCCGCCAGCGGCAACCATTTTGTCACGATATGCCTCGTATGGCCGGAGAATGAACTCCACGATGTAATCCTTGAAAATGTAGCAGATAACGAAGAGCACGACCACGGAAAGCACACAGCGGAATAGTCGGGTACGGAGCTCCTCGAAGTGCTCGGCAAAGGTCATTTTGGATGGATCCTTCGGTGGCGAATTCTTCTTCGAAGTCTCCCCGGACGGCGCCGCGCCTTTCGGTTTCGCTTTCGTGGCGTCTTTATTGTCTGTGTGTTCGTCGGTCATGGCACCAGCATACAGAGGAGAGGGTTGCGGGACAGAGTCTTTTCTTCTCTCCCATCGGTTATCGAAAAGGGCTCCCATCGTTGATGAGAGCCCTTGTTGTCTTTGATCGGTCGACCCTGTAGATCGAGATCAGAGCTGAAAAGCTTAGTACTTGATGAAGTCCCAGATCTCGTTCAACCTGACGATCTGCACACCGAGCTTGTCGGCGAGCTTGTACTCGTCGGTCTCGGTCAACTCGGGCGCGAACTCTCCCTGCTCCTTTTCGCCGAGAACGAGGAAGTCGGTTTTGCTCGAAACCTTCTCATCCACCGCGTTCCCGAGGGCCGAGAGCCGGTCGCCGATGAAGGCACGGTTGATCGTCGACGGGAACCTTCCGAGAAGCACGAAGGTCCGCGACATGTTCCTCGAAAAGAGGGGATTGACCACCACGTCGCCCTTGACGATCGGATCAAGCTCGAAGAGCTCCTTCGTGACGCCGCACATGGCGCTTTCCGTTGTCACGTCGCGCACCTCGATCGAACCCTTCAGAACGAGATTGCCGCCCTTGGCGTAGCGGTAGACATCGAACTTGGTGCCCCGGCGCAGACCGTCACGGCCGCCGATGTCGATGTAGGCCAGTCCTGCCTCCGCGCTGGTGGCGATGATCTGTCCGTCAGGTATATCAGGCTCCTCCAGAACCTCGAGCTTCTTGGAGAGGGCGAGGATCCTGGCGTTGAGCGTACTGATCTCCTTGTCCGCGACCTGCTTGTCGAGCTCGGCGCTCGACTCGACCTCGCGAACCCGGCTGTTCAGTTCGTCGAGCTGGCTCTGGAGATTGGCGATGCGCTGGTTGTCTTCTTCCTTCTGCGTGGCCGAGCGCTGCTGTTCGTCGCTGAGCTGCGCCTCCAGTTCCTGGATGCGGGTGTTCTTGTTCTGCTCGATCGTGGTGAGGTTGTCCTGAGCCTCGCGCCGCGTGGCAATCTCCCCCTCGAGGGTCGCCGCCTTCTCGTCGAAATCTCTTTTTATCTTGTCGCCGTAAGCGACGACGCCGTTGATGAGAACCTCGAGATTCTGCGTATCGGCAGAGACGTGCTCGGGAAACTTGCCCTTCAGCATGTCGACTTTCTCGTTGATCGCTTCCTTGTCGGACGCAGATCCGACCACGCTCTCATCGCGGAAACCGACCAGCACACTCAGCTCCTGGAGTTTCGAGTCCGCGGCAATTGCTTCTTGACGAAACTTGTCCGCCTCGTCGATAGCGTCTTGTCTGGACTGCTCCATCTCACCCTTGTCTTTCCAGGCGATGTAGGTAAAGCCTGCAAAGAACAGGACAAGAACGATCAGAAAGACGATCCACAAAAAGCTGACCTGTGCAGCACCGGATTGGGATCTTTGCATCGTGTTCCTCCTCAGCTCCTTTCAGCGAACCGGAAGTGAGCTCTCATTGCATTTCAAAGCGACTGATTTCCGGGATATGAACGGATCACTCAAAACGGGTCATTCTCGAGAAGTCCGACCGACGAGGTTGTGCTCGCTCGAAGATTCGGCCCTCTCGGAATTGCTCATTATAGTTGCGCCATAACCTAAGGCAACGATTGATATTAGCTTTTAAAAAAACAAATGCCCACTCTGTTCTGCGCAGATCTTGACAGGGATCTCGACCTTTTCGATTCGCTCGAAAGAGTGGATCACGGCCTGGATATGAACGATCTAACGGTAAAAATGAAACAGAGTTAACGTAAAACGCGGGATTTTAGTTCCTCCTGCCACCGGGTTCAAGAAAAATCCAAAATTGCTTGACAGACTGGAAGGTCCATTTTAGCATCTGTGCCGTAATTGTCGTCGGGAAGCGCAGTTGGCGCCCGTCAAAACCGGCTGCTAATACCTTTCTCTGCTCTCCCAATGGATTTCTTCACTCGGCCTTTGGGTTCTGAGAAATTCCCCTGGATAATCTCTGATCAAAACCGATCAGCTGTCACGAATATGGATTCCCGGTCCTTCAAATCCCAAACTCCGCAGAGAGACGCTTCGCCACGTGGATCGAAAAACAAACAACCCGATCATCGGCCTGCTGGGCGGTGTCGGTAGCGGCAAATCTTCGGTGGCCCGGATTCTCGAATCGCTGGGCGCCACAGTCGTGGATGCGGACAGGATCACCGGCGAGTGCCTCGATGATCCGAAGGTCCGGCAGAAAATCGAAAGTTCTTTTGGTAAACAGGTCATCGGCGACTCCGGTTCCGTGAATCGAAAAGTCCTTGCGGACTTGGTCTTCACCGACGAACGGAACCGGCAGGAACTTCACACCATCATCCACCCCGAGATCCGGGAGAGGATGAGGGAGCAGATCGACCGCGTCCGGTCGCTCGATCGATCCGTGTGGATCGTGATCGACGCGCCCCTGCTCTTCGAATCGCCTTTCAAAGCCGAATGCGATCTGCTGATCATGGTTCAGGTTCCACTGGAGACCCGCGTCGAGCGGGTCAAGGCCGAGCGCGGATGGAGCGGTGAGGAACTCGAGAGGCGAGAGTCGACCCAGACTTCGCTCGAAGAAAAGGCCAGAGCCGCTCACGTGGTCGTCGACAATTCGGGCAGCCTCGAAGATCTTGAAAAGCGGGTGGAAGAGTTATTCATCCGGTTGAACAAAAGGAGTTGATTTAAATGGCCGCAGCAAAAAAGGCAAAGACAACCACCAAGAAGAAAACCGCCAAGAAAAAGACCAAGAAGAAGGTCGCTGAGGTCGCCGCGCCCGAAGAAGAGGACGCCGAACCTCTTCCGGAGGAGGACGCCCCGAAGAAGGACTCCCCGAAGGCGGACTCCGAAGAACCGGAAATCGCGGAGGCCGAAACCCCCGCTGTCGAGGCCGAGAAAGAGGAGCCCGCGCCGCCGGCGGAAAAAGCCGGAGGCGAAAAAGAGTCCTCCCGCGACGAGAGGTACGAAAACATCAAGCGGGGCGAGCTGCACATCGCCACCCTGCAAAAGATGACGATGGCAGAGCTCATCGAGGCGGCCAAGGCGGAAGGAATCCAGGAGTACACGGGGCTCAAGAAGCAGGACCTCATTTTCAAGATCCTCAAGGAACGGGTGCACAAGGACGGCATCATGTTCGGAGAGGGGGTTCTCGAGGTCCTGCCCGACGGATTCGGTTTCCTGCGCTCTCCCGACTACAATTACCTTCCCTCGCCCGACGACATCTATATCTCGCCCTCGCAGATCCGGCGTTTCGGCGCCAAGACGGGCATCACGATCTCGGGCCAGATCAGACCCCCAAAGGAGAACGAGAAGTACTTCGCCCTCCTGCGCGTCGAGGCGATCAACCACGAAGATCCCGAGAAGCTGGAGGAGATCGTCAACTTCGACGATCTCACCCCCCTCTATCCGGAAAAGCGCTTTCTCATGGAGATCGAAGATTCAAGCGAGATCTCCATGCGCATCATGGACCTGGTCACTCCGCTCGGCGGGGGCCAGCGTGGCCTGATCGTGGCACCGCCTCGCACGGGAAAAACAATCCTGCTGCAAAAGATCGCCCACAGCCTCTACCTCAACCATCCCGACGTCTACCTCATCGTGCTTCTCATCGACGAGCGCCCCGAGGAGGTGACCGACATGGAGCGATCGGTCCACGGCGAGGTCATCTCGTCGACCTTTGACGAGCCGGCCAGCCGCCACATCCAGGTGGCCGAGATGGTCATCGACAAGGCCAAGCGCCTCGTCGAGTACGGCAGGGACGTGGTGATCCTCCTCGACTCGATCACGCGACTCGGCCGCGCCTACAACACCGATGCCCCCCACTCGGGCAAGATCCTCTCCGGCGGTGTCGATGCGTCGGCTCTCCAGAAACCGAAGCGCTTCTTCGGCGCGGCGCGCAACATCGAGGACGGCGGATCTCTCACCATTCTGTCCACGGCGTTGATCGAGACCGGATCGCGCATGGACGAGGTGATCTTCGAGGAATTCAAGGGCACGGGTAACATGGAGCTCCACCTCGACCGCCGTCTGGCCGACAAGCGCACATGGCCGGCGATCGACATCAACCGCTCCGGCACGCGCAAGGAGGACCTCCTCCTCGATCCGGAAGAGCTGAAGTACGTGTGGATTCTGCGCAAGGTGCTCAACGAGATGAACCCGCTCGACGCCATGGAACTCCTCATCGAACGGATCGGAAAGACATCGTCCAACGCGGAGTTCCTCCTCTCCATGAGTTCGAGCTTGAACTCCTGACGAGACGGTTCATCGCCTTCGGATTCTCCCGTTCCGCGATCGTGGCGATCGGAGAGAAATCTTCCTCGCGAATGACCTCAACGCACGGCGCGCACGGCCGAATCGCGCGCCCATCCCCTGTTCCCTTCGCGGTCCCGTATGCGCACCCACCCGCGGCGGGCCGATTCCAGGGCCACGACCTCTCCCTCGCGCAGAGAAAAGAGCGCCGTTCCCTGGCCGGTGGGTTCATTCACCACGAGGGCGGCGTTCTTCACGACCACGCAGACCGAACCCCGCGGTCCGTCGTCCACGAGTTCCGCGAGGCCGACGAAGAGCAACCCGGGAAGGAGAAGCAGGACGGCCGATCGGAGGGACGAAATCCTCCCCCGCGCCATCACACCCGCCGCACAGACAAAGAAGACAACGAGAAGAACACGGCCCAGCAACCCGTATTCGACCGCGGTGAGCCAGCCCGCTCCCCGCCGGAACAGATCCACAAAACCGCTGCCCTCATTCGGTGGATTTCCAAGGCGGTCGGCTGTGACGGCGATGTTCTTCCTCACGCGGCTGTCGCGCGGCAAGTGTTTCTCCGCCTCGAGAAAAGCGTGCAGCGCCTCGCCGAAACGGTTCAGCCGGAAGAGACAGTTGCCCCGATTATGGGCCAGCGTGCCTGGAGCCCCCCCCTCGAGCCGGGCCGCCTCGTACATATCGAGAGCGTCCTCGTAACTGCCGAGAAAATAGAGCCTGTTACCCCGCTCGAGGCTGAGATCCGCTTCGGACGCGCTCGCGGCGGCGACGGGCAGAACCAGCAACAAAAACAGCATTCTCATCGCTCGCCCTCCCCCTCCAGGCTCTCGACCAGGCTGAGAGCCTTGTTGATCGATTCGACGGCGAGCGGCTGGTCGGAGCCCGCGGCGTAACGTTCTTCCTCGAGTTCGCTGAAGAACCGTTCCACCTCGCGGGCGAGCGTCTCGCTGATGCCCTTCTCGATGAGCGGTTTTTCCACTTCACCCGCCATGGCCGAGGCCCGGGCCAGACCGAACCGTTCGGCCAGGTATTCGGCGAAGAGAGGAACAGCGATCTCCGCGGTGGCGGTCCCCCGCAGCGCGTACATCCCCTCGCGAAACTGCCGCGACGCGGTCTGGCGCCTCTTCACGGCCGGATCCGGGCGGAACCAACCTCGTATGCGAATCATCCAGACGCACAGGGCGCCCAGCGCGGAGACGAGGAGCAGGACCTCGACGAACGGCCTCAACCGTCTCCATTCGAACGGATAGCGATCGAAGATCGTTTCGATGTCGTCGACCTTCCGCCGCGTCTCTTCACCGGGCGGCCGGTCGCCGATTCCGGGAAACACTTCGAGCGCCGCGCCCTCCCACTCGACGATCACATATTCTTCGCTCTCCGGATCGAAGTAGGAGAACTCGAGAGGCGGCACCCGATCGATCGCCGCGCTCAGCGGCGACAGTTCGAAATACCGGCTTTTCGTGCTCCGTCCCTGGTCGAGCGCAACAGCGGTGTCGCGTTTCGCAAAGATCCGGAAGGAGCCGGCCAGAACGGGAAAGTCCGGAAAATCGAAGGCGTCGAGACTCCCTGCCGCGCCGGTGATCGAAAAACGCACCCCGAACGAATCGCCGACGCGCACCTGGCGCGGTTCCACGTCGAAGGTGATCTCGAACAGGCCCACCCCGTTGGTGAACGACGCCGGTCGCCCCTCGGTCGGCAGATCGACGACATCGAGAGAAGGCGACTCCAGGACGCAATAACGGACCGGCATCCTGGCCCGGGCATCGTCGAGCGCCAGAATCCCCGCGCCGCAGGAGAACTTTCCCGTCTCCGTCAAGAGGAAGGTGAACGACCGGGCATAGTCGTTGCACCCCAGGGAGGATTCGGAAGCCGAGACGAGGTGGAACAACTCTTCCCGGTTCGATTGGATCACGTGCACCGGAATGCTCCACCCCTCCCGTGGCGGTTCCTCATCGAGCCGGAGCAGTCCGGTTGATTCATCGAGCCAGGGCAGCGAGAGGCGCACCTGGTCGTGCGCGCTTTCGGGCACGGTGATCCGGACATGATAGGTCAGAACCTGGTGGCGGTAGAAGCGATCACCCTTCACCGTCACCGCCGCGTCGAGCCAATCGGGCTTTTGACCATGGTCCACGATCAGCCTGCGGGGAGCGCTCAGCGCCCTGCGCCGGCTGCGGAGCTCGACCTCGACCGGCGCGATGGTGAGGGTACCCGTCTCGAGAGGATAGACACGGTAGAAGAAACGGGTGATCAGAAGGGGCCGCCTTTCGGACGTGCCGTCAGCCGCCTCGACGGTACGCACCTCGGTGTAAGTCCGGCTTCCGGCCCTTTCGAAAAAGAGCCCCTTTCCCCGAGGCGGTCGCGAGACTTCGCAGTCGGCGGCCCCATCGCCGGTCACTTCCACGGTGAGCAGGAGGCTCTCGCCGATCGTGGTCCGATCCCGGTCGAGGGTGGCAACGGCATTGCGCTCACCGGACATCTGCCCGAGCACGGCGATCACGATTCCGATCAGCACGATTGTCACCAGTCGACCTCCCCTGCCAGGCGTTCGCGGGCTTTTTGCGCGTCCCGGCTCTGTCTCGCCTTCTTCAATTCCTCGAGCCGCGCATAGATCCGACTGATCTCCGCCGGTGACAGTGTCCCCGGATCGTCAGCCCAGCCGATCACTCTCGCGCTTCCCTCGGGCGGCGGCTGCCGGGCTTCGCTTGCGGTCAGACCGCCTGACGCCTCCTCCTCCGAGAGCGGGGCGCCCTCGGCCGCGGGATCGCCCGTTGATCGATCGGCGGAGTCCATATTATCGGAAGGTTCGGCCTCCTCGGCCAGCCTCCGGCCGATCCGATCGGCAATATCCTGCAGAATGTCGCGGTTCTGCTCCGTTTCGGTCTTCCGGAATCCTTCCTCCGCGAGAGCGTCGAAGATCCCGATACCCCTGTGCGCCGCGCGGCGCGCAAGTTCCAGCCGGGCCTGATCGGAATCGACTTTCTCCAGCGCCTCGAGAGCGATCTTGTAATCGCACAGACCAAGACCGAACCGGGCGGGAAGCGACACCTGCCGGTCAGTCGATTCCGCGGCCCTCTCGAGGGACAGGGACGCTTCGCCGTACCGGCCCTGCCGATAACGGGCCAGTCCCAGGTTCAGCTTGATTCCCCCGTGATCGGGAAGAAATGTGAGCGCCCCGTCGAAGGATGTCGCAGCACGCGCGAAATCTCCCACCTGAAAGAACCTGTTCCCCTTCCGCACCAGATCGGCACCTTCTCTCGTACCGCACGAAAGGAACAAGAGGCCGATCGCCGCGGCCGTTACGATCGCCGCGGCCGGCCTGATCGACACAGACGCCCCTTTCGCGAAGGGGCGGCGCAGGTCGAGGCCGATCCCGGCCAGAAAGCAGAGCAGGCCGGCAAGCAGAAACCACTGGAAGAGGGAGCGGTCCGACCTGTCGTCCGGGGAAGATACTTCCAGGCGCGCACGGCCGGCGAGTTCCTCGAAGAGAGCGTCCATGGGGAAGGCCCTATCGGCCGAGGCCACGCAGACAGCGCCGAGGGACCGCACGAATGGACCGATCAGATCGACGCGACCGCGCGTGAGCACCTCCTGGCCGGCGCCATCGGTCAAGAATCCCTGCTCCAGACCGAGAGGGATCCGCGCTCCTTCCGGTGTACCGACGACAAGGGCGTAGACCGACACCTTTCGATCGCGCGCCTCGTCTCCGAGCGCCTCGAATTCGGAGTCTCCGGCCCGATGTTCGCCATCCGTCACGACGATCAGATTACGCGCCGCCGGTGAATCGTCGAAGAGCCGGAGCCCGGCGCTCATTCCCGCGGCCAGGTCGGATCCGACCGTTTCCATGTTCCGGCCGTCGACGGCAGGGAGGATTCCGTCGAATATCTGGAAATCTCTTGTCAGGGGAGAGACGATCCGCGCCGTGCGCGCGAATTCGACCAGTCCGAGCCGCGAGCTGCCCGATCGGTCGGACGCGGCGCACCGATCGCGTTCGACGAGACGATCGATCAGGGCGCGCACCTCGCGGCGGGCACGGCCGATACGGTTGGGCGCCACGTCCTCGGCACGCATGCTGAGAGAAGTGTCCACGGCAACGACCACGTCGAGCGGCTTGCGCGCGGTCTCGGACGGAGTCTCGAGCCGCTCCGGACCTGCCAGGGCGCAAAAGAGCAGCCCGAATCCGGCCGCCTCCAGAAGAAGCGCCGAGAGGACAAAAAGCCGATCGAACCGGCTGGATGGCGAAAGAAAGTTCAAGACCGTCTCGGTGCGCCTGACCGCCCACCAGCCTGCACCCAGAATCAACGGTACCGAAAGGACGCCGAGGAGGTAGTGCCATCTATCGAATATCATGGCGCCCTCCGGTAGACAAATCTCTTCAGACCGAAAGCGAGAAGGAGCAGGCAGGCCGCCGGAAGGGCCGCACTCCTGAACCGGTCGTCGTAAAGAGTGAAGCTTCTCCCCCCGGAGGGCGACTTCTCCATCCTGTCGAGTGCGGCGAGCGCGCGGTCCAAACCGCCCGAATCGCTCACCCTGAAGAAATCGCCGCCCGTGATCGCGGCGATCGCCTCGTGAAGACCGGTGTCGAGATCCGCCTCGTCCCGCGCCGCGCCGCCCAGGTCGAGCGCCACCGTGTGAACGCGCACGCCCTCGGCCGCGCAGAGTCGCGCCGCCGCGAGCGGTTCGATGACGAATCGGTTCTCGCCGCCGTCGGTGAAGAGCACGACCACCCGGCTCTCGGCGCGGCTCCGCCCGAGCAGGTGGGCGGCCTCGGCCAGACCGGCGCCGATCGCGGTCCCGTCCTCGTCGGCGTTGCGCTCGAACGCCTCGATCGCGCCGAGACGCGCGGCGACAGCCTCCTGGTCGAGGGTGAAGGCGCAGAGTGTCTCCGGGGTGCGCCCGAACGCGATGAGCGCGATCCGGTCGCTGCCGCGCGCGCCGACGAAATCAGCCGCCGCCGCCTCGAGGAGATCCAGCTTCGACCGCCCCGTTCCGGCCACGGTCTCGCCCATGCTCGACGAACGATCGACGAGAACGACGAGGTCGATCCCCTCGGGCGGCACGGTCACTTCGGTGCGGATCTCGACAGGCCGCGCCAGGGCGGCGACGAGAAGGCAGAGCCCCGCGACGCGCAGCACGGTCGGAATCCAGCGTGTCTTGACGCGCCACGTCGATCCGAGGACCAATGCCTCGGCGGCGGCTGAAAAATCGATCGCCCAGCCGTACAGCGGGCTGAGCCGGAACGCGATCCAGACCGCCAGGGCGACAAGAAAAAGGAAGAAGCCGGGATCGAGAAAGATCATGGCGCCCCTCCCCCGCGCGGAGCGGTCGCGTTCACGAAATCCCTGGCTTTCGTGAGCAGGGCGGCGGCGCTGTGGCGCGCGTCGCGCGCCACCTCCCGGCGGATATCAACGGCAAACTTCACCCCGTCGCATCGGTGAAGAATGGACCGCAGAGAGTCGAATTGTGCCGCGGGCAGATCACGAGCTCGAAAGGAATCGAGAATTTCGTCGGTGGCGCTTTCGAGCGCACGCACACCGAAGCGGTGCTGCACATAGCGTCTCACCACGAGGGAGAGGAGGACGCAAAAGGCGTCGAATTCCCGTTCGTCGGCAGGCCAGTCTCCGTCGACGCTGTCGAAAACCTCGAGCGCGGCGGCGTGAGGAAGTGCGCCCTGTTCCGGGCCGGCCGGCGCGACGTCGGGCGCGCCGGCCCTGCGCCAGCGGGCGCGGACCACCACGAGAAGGATCAGCAGCATACCGAGCGCGATCACCCAGAGGGGCGGCGCGGAAGGGAAGGTGAAGAGGAACGCGTCGAGAGGTTCATTGATCGCCGCGGCGGTTGGAGCGCTCATCGACCGAACCTCCTTCCCCGGCGCTCCATGAACGCCCGGAGGGGCGCCGCGAACGGCTCGGCCGTGCTCACCTCGAGAAGATCTGCCCCCGCGCGTGCGCAAAGATCGGCCAGTGCCCGGGCCGACGCCCCCATCCGGCTCTCGTACTTCTCCCGCGCTCGAGGCGACGAGAGATCGGCCGGCACGACGCGTCCCGTCTCCGGATCGCGCAGCTGCACGATGCCTCCGGCGGCGGGCAGGGCGATCTCGGCCGGATCGAAGACACGGACGGCGATCAGGTCGTGGCGCCGCGCCATGGCGGCGAAGGACTTCTCGTACCCGCTGTCCATGAAGTCGGAAACGACGATCACGATACCGCGCTTCACCTTGGTGCGCGCCAGCACGTCGAGCGCACGGCCGATCGCGGTCCGCCGCGCCGTCGAACGGAGGGAGAGGATATCGCGCACCACCCTCAGCGCATGGCGCGTTCCGCGGCGGGCGGGCAGATGGTGTTCGACACGGTCGCTGAACGCCACCAGCCCGACGCGGTCGTGGCTGCCGGCCGCCGAGAGAGCCAGCACGGCGCAGATCTCGGCAGCGATGTCGGCCTTCGGTCTTCCCCTCGAGCCGTATCCGGTGGAGCCGCTCACATCCACGAGAAGAAAGAGGGTCCGCTCCCGTTCTTCCTGGTAGGTCTTGACAAAGGGGATCCCCGTGCGGGCGGTCACGTTCCAGTCGATCGCGCGAAGGTCGTCGCCCTCGGCGTACTCCCGGACCTCGTTGAATTCGAGCCCGCTCCCCCGGAACGCCGTCCTGTACTGCCCGGCGAGCAGTTCGGAAACCATCTTGCGTGTGCGGATCCTGATCCTTCCGATCTTGCGCAGAATCTCGGCTGTCTCGAAGAGAACGGGCATGGTCAGGGTACCTCGACGCTCTCGAAAACGCGCGCCACCACATCCTCGGGAGTCACTCCCTCGGCCTCCGCCTCGAAGGTGACGATCACCCTGTGGCGGAGCACATCGGCGCCGATCCGCCTGATGTCGCGCGGGATCACGTAGTCGCGGCCGTCGAGAAGGGCCAGCGCCTTTCCGGCCATGACGAGCGCGATCGATGCGCGCGGCGACGCGCCATACTCCACGAGCGGCGCGAGATCGTCGAGACCGGCCGTTGCCGGTTCGCGGGTGGCGCGCACCACGCTGACCGCGTAGTCCTTGACCTTCTCATCGACGTAGACCTTGTCGAGACCGGCGCGAGCGGCGCGCACATCGTCGATCGACGCCACGGGGGCGACGTCGAGTTCCGGTTCGGAACGCGCCATGCGGTTCACGATGGCCATCTCCTCATCCCGTTCCGGATAGGGCACTTTCACCTTGAGGAGGAAGCGGTCGGCCTGCGCCTCGGGGAGCGGGTAGGTGCCCTCCTGCTCGATCGGGTTCTGCGTGGCGAAGACCAGAAAGGGATCGGGAAGCGGTATCGACTCCTCGCCGATCGTGACCTGCCTCTCCTGCATCGCCTCGAGAAGCGCACTCTGAACCTTGGCCGGTGCGCGATTGATCTCGTCGGCAAGAACGATGTTGGCAAAAATCGGCCCGCGCTTCACCGTGAACTCGCCCGTCTCTCGAAGGAAGACGCGCGTTCCGGTCAGGTCGGCGGGAAGAAGATCGGGCGTGAACTGGATCCTGCGAAAGTCGGCGTTGATGCACCCGGCCACGGTCTGCACGGTGAGACTCTTGGCGAGCCCCGGAACGCCTTCGAGAAGAAGATGCCCCCTGCACAGAATCCCCACGACGAGCCGCTCCACCAGATCGTCCTGACCCACGATCACGGTGGCCGTGTTGCGCCGAACCGCTTCGATGAAGGGATATCCGGAATCGCTTGCACCGTCCCGGCCGGCGGAACGGCGTTCGCTGTCAGGTCTTTCAGCCATGGAAAAGCTCCGTTCGTATCGGAAAACCACTACCCCATAAACGTAACCGCCGCGACAGGGTTCACCACCGGGGGCCGGATCGCCGGTGCGGCCCGGCCCTCGACGTTCAGCGCCGTCTCAGCCAGTCCCTCCAGGAATCGCGGATCTGGCTCAACTCGAGCGGGCTCGTGGTGCGCCTCACCACGCCGAAAGTCTCACCGGCTCCCGTCTCGAGAATCCGCGCCGCTGCCGCGCGCACGTACCAGTGTGAGCTGTCGAGGGCTTCCACGAGAGAAGAGACCGGGATCGATTCGAAACTCTCCTCCTTGGCCGAGCCTGCCGCACCGAACGGAGCATCACCCGAGGTCGCACGGCCGATCGCGCGTGCCAGAAAGAACGCCTGATCCTTGCCCGTGTTCTCGTCCCACAATTTCCGGTAGCCCCACGTCTCCCTGTCGAATTCGGACACGAGAAGGAGGGTCAGCGCGTTCTTCACGGCACCGGAGCCGCGGTCCCCCTCGAAAGCGTCGAGCAGGGTGTCGACCACCAACGTCTCGCCCAGTTCGGCCAGGGACAGGGCCACGAAAAGCTTGTTCTCGCCCGAGGGTTGTGCTCCGAAATGGGTGCGCAGCGTCTCGCGAGCCGTGTCGCTCCGCACGCCCTCGACGATTCCCACGGCCCTTTGCCAGTCGTCCGATCCGGGAGCGAGGCTGTCGAGAGTGGACAGAATGAGTTCCTTCGCACGGCGGTCGTCAAAGCGCGTCAGGCCGCCGAGAGCGTTCAGCCGGCACGTCGACCGGCCGGCCAAAACGGATACCAGTATCTCGAACGCCCAGGGAGTCTTGATACCATCGATGGCGGCCACGAGTTCTTCCAGGTCCCTCGATTCATCGCTCTCGAGAACCGAGGAGAGTATGTTCCGTGTCTCGGCCGTGCCGATCACGGCGAGTGAATGGAGCGCCTCGATGCGCACCTCCCGGTTCCGGTCGTCGAGAAGACTGACCAGCCGGGGAACGGCGCTGCCGGTCCGGGCGCTCAGCACCCGCGCGGCCGCCGCGCGCACATACCATCGAACATCCTCGAGCGCCTGATCGAGGCGGCCCATCGTCTCGATCGCTCTCATGAGGAAGGGAGATGCCTTGTGGCCGTAGAGGGTGAAGATGTAGGTGGTCAGCGGCTGAAAGAGCCGGTCCGCCAGATCCGGCGCCTGGGATGCCGCCACCGCGACGAGATCGATCGTACGCATCGTGAGGAGATCGACATGCTTCCTCCCGCGCACGCGGCTGGTGATCTCGCTCACCTTTTTCACGTCGAGCCATTCGGCCAGGTCCGCGCGGCCGCTCAGCCATGAGAAACAACCGAGGGCCTCGTTGTCCGTGAGGAAGTTGAACGCGTCGATGAAGGCCACCAGGAAACGATCGGTCCGGTCCACCTCCTTGTCCGGATCGCTCCACCACGCCACGTTTTCGAGATACCACGAATTGAAATCGTCGGCCACGCACAGGAGCTGCCACGCGTTCCGGTTGAATATGCGGAGCAGCGCGGCCTCGAGGGTGGCGAACTTCTGGTCGTCGGCGCCGCTTCGCTCCACACGGGAGATCCTCTTGTCCACCTCCACCTCGATCAGAGAGACCTGAGGCGGAACGCTGCCCCGGCTTCCGGCCGCGTTGCGGCCGAAACTGGAGGATTTTGCCAGGTCGCCGGCCCTCTTGAAGAATCCCTGGGAGTAGAGGGCATTGACAAAAGGAAGCAGGTCCCGTTCCGGCGCGAAGCAGGCTTCGGCAGCCCGGCTGAACGCCGGATCGACCATCAGCTCCTCGCCGGCGATGAGGAAGGTGAGCGGCCCCGGCTCGCCGGTACGTTCGTAACGCACGATCAATCTCGATAGCTCCTTCTCGTTGACCGACAGGAGCCTTTGTTTTTCCTGATAGTCGACACCTTTTTCGATCCACCACTTTTTCCAGTAGGTCAGGTCCTTGTCGAAGGGATCGCCGGTGAGGTAGCGGAGGCAGAGGACCGAGACATCGAGAAGGCAGGAGAAATCCTTGCTGTACCGATTGCCGAGAAAAACCTCCATGAAGGCGGGGATGACGGACGACCTGAGAGCGGCGGGAGCTTCATCCGAATCGCTGCGGCGGTAGATGCTCGACAGACCGGCTGCCGCGGCGACCTTGAGTAGAGGATCGTTCGAGTTGATCAGCTCCTCGAGCTTCAAGGCGCACTCGGAAGGCAGATCGGAGAGGTTGAGCTTGTATTCCCGCGATACGAGAATCAGCACGGCGAAGGCGAAGGTGCGCTCCCGGTCCGACGCGAGGAGGTCGATCAGGGTCGCGGCGACCCCCTCATCGCCCTGGATCGCCAGGATGGCGACCACCTCGGCGGCAAGGCGCGGATCGTCGTCGCCCACCAGGCCGAGCGCCAGGCGGTTCATCTCCTCCGACGGGACCTTCCCCCTCTTGACGAGAAGCAGGAAGGCGTGGCGGCGGACATCGTTCTCCTTCGACTGGAGGAGTTCGACGAGCTTCTCCTTGATCGGCGAAACATCCTTGCGCGCCTGCATGAAATTGTACGTCGCCTTGCGCAGGGTGCGTTGCTTGCCGGTCAGAAGATCGGCGCAGAGCATCAGGGTCTCGTCGGGCCGCAGGCGGAAAAGAGCGGTGAGGAGGTGTTTCACCCTGTTCTTCAACCCCTTGTGATGGAGGAGTTCGCGTGTCGGCTCCCAGGCCTCGACGCAGCCGAAACGGCTCAGGATGTCGGCCGCGGCCGGTTTGATCCTGTAGTCGCGCTCACCGAGAACGTCGAGCAGGTAGGGGATCGTGTCCCGGCCCCCGGCAAAGATGGTATCCGCTGCGCGCAGCCCCCTGTCGGCCGGCCACACGATCAGGTCGGCGCGGAAGAGGTCGACCAGTTCGTCCGGTTCGAGGAGGAGCGGATCGACGATTTTGCCCGTATCGTCTTCCGCCGCGGGGAGGTCGACAGGCGGCGTCTCCTCCTGGGCAAGCCCGAGGCTCGCACACAGAAATCCGGCCAGAAGGAAAAGGCCCGTCAACTTGGACGCCATGGTAATTCTCTCCTTGTTGTTTCCAGCAGAACCGCAATATCTCAGCGTACTGGGAAAGTGTATACCCTGGAGCGCTAAAAGCAACCACCCGGCAGCGGCCGGGTCACCCCGCGGCCTGAGCGGTTTTCATCCAGGCCGGAAAGGATCAGCCGATCCACGTGTGGAGATCGCTCGCTCCGTCGAAGAGCGACAGGCCCCCGTCGATCCCTTCCTCGACGGCGAGACGCGCATCGTCGCGCGCTGCGGCCATGAGATCCACGTCGGCGATGTAGTCGCCCGCCCGGAGGGGCGGCAGGCCATGCTGGCGCAGACCGGTCGCCTCGCCCGGTCCGCGCATCCGCAGGTCCTCCTCGGCGATACGGAAACCGTTCGATTCGTTCAGTATGATCGCGACGCGCTCTTTGCCCGAATCGGTGTTCGCCTTCCCCACGAGATAGCAGCGGGATGGCCTCCTCCCCCGCCCCACGCGGCCCCGGATCTGGTGCAGCTGGCTGAGGCCGAAACGCCAGGCATCCATGATGACCACCGTGCTCGCCTCGGGAACATCAACGCCGACCTCGACGACCACCGTGGTGACGAGCAAGGGCTGCCGCCCCGATCGAAACGCATCCACGGCGTCGCGCTTGGCAGCGCTGTCCATGCGGCCGTGCAGAAGCGCCACGCCGCAGCGCGCGCCGTACTCCTTCTCGAAGCGGCCATGGAGAGCCGTTGCCGCCTCGAGGTCGAGATGGTCCGATTCGGCCACCAGGGGGCATACCGCGAAAACCCGGCCTCCCGAATCGATCTCCCCGTCGATCCAGGCGCGCAGCGAAGGATCGTCGATCGCGGCGGCCGCGACTGTTGTGATCGGTTTCCGGCCCGGCGGCTGCTCGTCGAGAATCGAGATGTCGAGTTCGCCGTAGAGTGTGAGGGACAGTGTCCGCGGTATCGGTGTGGCGGTCATGATCAGGACGTGCGGCGCCGTGCCCTTGACCTTCAGATCCCAGCGCTGGCGCACGCCGAACTTGTGTTGCTCGTCGATCACGCACGCGTCGAGACGTCTGAAGCGCACCCGTTTCTGGATGAGCGCATGCGTTCCGATGACGATACCGGTGCCGGGATCGCCGACGATCCGCTCCACCTCGGCGGTCTTCAAGCCAGCCCGGAGAAGCCGGGGCCTGATGCCTGCCGGCGCGAGGATCTGATCCAGCACGCGCGCGTGCTGCTCGGCGAGCACCTCGGTGGGTGCCATGAGCGCTCCCTGCCCGCCGCCGAGCGCGGCTGCCAGAAGGGGATAGAGCGCCACGACGGTCTTGCCCGATCCCACGTCGCCCTGGAGCAGCCGGTGCATCGGACCCGGCCGTGCCAGATCGCGCCCGATTTCCTGAATCGTCCTCTCCTGGGCCCCGGTCAGGCTGAAGGGGAGGATTTCCCTGTAAACCTTTTCCAGACGGCCCGGCAGGGCGCTCAAGGAGGTCGGCTGGCCGGCCCGGCCGAGACGGTCTCGGGCCAGATCGCACTGCATCGCGAAAAATTCCTCGTAGGCGAGTCGGCGCCGCGCCTGCTCGACCTCGGCCGGGGTGCGCGGCTGGTGGGCGTCTCTCAGAGCGCGGGCGAGCGGGATCAGACCGCGATCGGGCAGACCCACCCGATCGGGGATCCTGTTCCAGTCCGCCTCGGGGGGCAGCCCGTCGATGATCTGCGCGATCCAGGAAGCGAAGTGCCTCGGGAAAATCCCCTCGGGCAGGGAGTAGTGCGGCCGCAGACCGGGGAATCCGGGCCCGGCATCGCCGTCGAGGTGGAAATCGGGAGAGAGTACCTGAACCTTGCCCGTTTCGTCGCTCACCTTGCCTTGAAACGCCACGCGGCGGCCGGAGCGGAAGGAGTTCTTGAGGAAGGCGCGGCCGAAGAGGACGAGCTCGGCCGTGGGCGCCCGTTCGTCCTTGCGGCCCTTCTGCGGGGCTCGGTCAGCGACCAGCACGCGCAGGTTCTTGCGCCTCCCGAATCCCGAAACCCGCCGGCTGAGAATCGTGCCGCGCGCGGCGCACACCTCACTGGGGACGAGATCGGCCACCCCGCGCGGGCGCAGGCGCTCCGTGAATCGCCGCGGCAGGAGGAGAAGCAGATCCCTGAAAGTGTGCAACCGGTTGCGGGCCAAAGTCTTTTCGCGCGCCGGCCCCACCCCCTTGAGAGACGCAACCGGCGTGGCCAGCCAGCGGGTCAGTTCCGCGAATTCGGGGGGCGCGTCGGCCGCTTCTGTTTGCTCGATGTAGCTGGTCAGACGCTTATCTCCTGGCATGCAACAAGTTCAGACAAAAATCCGGAAGTCTTCGTTTTCTCTGTCACGAGCCTAACGAATAGGCTATTTTTTGCGAGTTAATATATGGTGATTCGATTATAGGCTGGAAGAAAATCTGCCGATATGAATTTAGGATCGATAGATGGAAGAGGCTTGATGCCTGATAGAAAAGGGGACAACACTTCAGGGGAAAATACCATGTTTCTTCTCGACAAAATCATTGACGAAGAACACCAGTCCGACTTCAGGGTCTTTCTCGAAGAGCTCCGTCTCAAGGAAAATGCTTTCCTGCTCCGGGACCAGGTCATCGAGGAATTCGAACTCTTCTGCGAGAAAAACGGCAAGGGAGAAGAGTTCAGGATAGAATCCGATCTGCGCAAGCTGATCGAGCTTCTGCAGGAAGTCGTTTTCCATGAGGAACATTCCTACCTGGTCACGCGCCGCAGGATCGGCGAGACCGCCATCTACGGAATCCCGCGCACGGCGAACCGCTACGAACAGATCCCGGTGAGCAAGTACCTGCAGACGAGGGATTCGATCGTGCTCGGTGTACCGCGGTCGGAGTGCGACGATCTCGAGATCGACATGGATCCTTTCATCACGTCCCCGCTCATCAAGGATTCGCGCAACATCGGGAAGGGGATCTACTATTTCCTCAGATATCTTTCGAGCCAGCTTTTCACCAACCAGGAGGAGTTCCTCTCCAAGCTGCTCAGTTTCCTGAAGGTGCACCAGATCGAGGGCACCCAGCTCATGATCTCGCCCTCGGTGCCCTCCCTGCCCGACCTGAATCGCCGCATGAAGGACGCGCTCGACTATCTCGAGAGCGTTCCGGAAGAGACTCCCTACAGCGAGCTGCACCCCTTCCTGAGCAAGCTCGGTTTCGAGCGGGGCTGGGGGCGCGACGCGCGCCGGACGCGGTCGACGATGGAGCTCCTCAATTCGGTGCTCGAGCACCCCGACCACGAGGTGGTGGGAGAGTTCTTCAGCCGGATCCCCATGATCCACTCGATCGCCATTCTCACGCCCCACGGCTGGTTCGCCCAGGAGAACGTGCTCGGCAAACCGGATACGGGCGGCCAGGTCGTCTACATCCTCAACCAGGTGAAGGCGCTCGAGGAGGAGCTGAGCAGGAGGATCCATGACGCGGGACTCCAGCTGACTCCCGAGATCTACATCATCACCCGCCTCATTCCCGAGGCGGGGGAGACGAAGTGCAACGTGCGCATCGAGGACGTGCACGACACGAATTTTACGAAGATCCTGCGTGTGCCCTTCCGGTGCAAGAACAGGTCCAAGACCGACCAGTGGATCTCGCGGTTCGAGATCTGGCCCTACCTCGAGGATTACGCGCGCGACGTGGAATCGGAACTTCTCGGCGAGCTGGGCCACAGACCCGATCTGATCGTGGGCAACTACTCCGACGGAAATCTCGTGGCTTACCTCATGAGCCGGAGCATGGGCGTGACCTACTGCACGATCGCCCACGCCCTGGAAAAGGCCAAGTATCTCTACAGCGACCTGAACTGGAAGGAGATGGACGACCAGTACCATTTCTCGCTCCAGTTCACGGCCGACCTGATCGCCATGTGCGCGGCCAACATCACGGTCACGAGTTCCTACCAGGAGATCGCCGGCACCACGTCGACGATCGGGCAGTACGAATCGTACCGGTCCTACAACATGCCCGGACTCTACCGTGTCGTGAGCGGATCGAACATGTTCCATCCCCGGTTCAACATCGTGCCGCCGGGCGTGGATCAGAAATACTTCTTCCCCTTCTGGGAGAAGGAACGGCGCAACGAGGCGCTCTCGAAAAAACTCACCGAGCGGATCTTCTTCGGCCGCAGCGACGAGACGAGCCGCTTCAGCCTCGACGATCCTGCCAAGAAGCCGATCTACACGATCGCGCGCCTCGATCACATCAAGAACATCACCGGCCTCGTGGAGGCCTTCGGCAAGAGCAAGAAGCTGCGCGAATCGTGCAACCTCGTCATCGTGTCCGGTTACGTGGAGAAGTCGCGCTCCTCGGACACAGAGGAGCAGAACCAGATCGACATGATGTACGATCTCGTCAGCAAGTACCATCTCGACGGATCGATCCGCTGGCTCGAGATGGAAGGGGACAAGAACAAGGTGGGCGAAATGTACCGGCTCATGGCCGACCGGGGCGGTGTGTTCGTGCAGCCCGCGCTCTTCGAGGCATTCGGTCTCACCGTGCTCGAGGGCATGATCTCCGGGCTCCCCACCGTGGCCACCCGCTACGGCGGTCCGCTGGAAACGATCGTGAACGGCAAGTCGGGATACCACATCAACCCGAACAACCACAAGCAGGTGGAAGAGGCGATCCTGCCGATCGTGTCCGGCGAGGGGCACGAGGAGCTCTGGCGCAAGATTGCCGAGGGCGGTGTCCAGAGGGTCCTCGAGCGGTACACCTGGGACATGCACGCGGCCGAGCTGATCAAGCTCGCCAAGATCTACGGTTTCTGGAACTTCGTGTCCAAGGAGAACTCGCGGCCCCAGAAGCAGTACATCGATACCCTCTACCAGCTGCTCTACCGCCCCATGGCCAAGAAGCTGCTCGAGAAGCACAACACCGACGGGGCGAAGGAAACAGCGGACACGATACTGAGCGGCTCCGGATGAAACGATGAGCAGGCCGCTTTGGTTCAAAGCGGCGAGACCGAGCTGACCCGGAGCTGAGCTCAAGCAGTTCGTGAATCCCGATGACCAGACTCTCACGGGTTTGTTACCCTTGCGCGCCCGGATGGTAGTCTTTCCTGGTACACTAGCGTTCGTTGACCGCAGAATTGCTCAAGCCAGGGAAAAAATACCGTGAAATTCCTCGTTCTCCTCGCAACACTCCTCGTACTGTCCGCTCCAGGATTTTCCACGACGGTTTTCGTCCCCGACGACTACGCAACGATTCAAGGTGCGATCGATGCATCGGTCAGCGGAGACACCGTCATCGTTCGCCCCGGGACTTACTCGGGTGGCATCGATTTTTCGGGAAAAGACATCTCCCTGCAGAGCGAGCAGGGGCCGGAAGTAACAATCATCGACGGCGGGATGGATGTTGTCCAGTTTCGGAGCGGCGAGGGGCCGAACGCAGTCATCGACGGTTTCACAGTAACCGGGGGTTGGGGCACGAACGGTGTCGGGATCGTCTGCTCCCACTCCTCGCCAACGATCACCAACAATATCATCAGGGATAACTTTGCCGCCCATTCGGGCGCGGGAGTCGCCTGTTACTGGGCCTCTCCCACGATCACGCACAACATCATCAGGGGAAACACCGCCTACTACGGTTCAGGGGGCGGAATTTTCTGCCTTGACTCCAGCGCCGAAATCGTCGGCAACACGATAGTCGACAACCGGGCAGCGACAGGAGGCGGGATTTATTGCGGCTTGTCGTCACTGGACATCGAGAACAACATCATTTCGGGGAATGTCGCCGACAGCGATCGTGGCGGAGGAATTTTCCTCGAACTTTCCGTCTCGATCCTCACCAACAACATCATCGTGAGAAACAGGTCTGAAATTGATGGAGGCGGTATCCAAAGCATCCGATCCTCCTTGAAGATCGACGACACCACGATCTGTGACAACACCGCCCTCGAAAGCGGCGGCGGGCTTTGCTTCATCTGTCTCTCTTCGGCTTCAATCAGAAACACTATTCTCTGGAACAATACCGCTCTGCAGGGACCGGAATTCGAATTGGAAGGCACGTCCTCGGCTGCGATCAGCTATTCCGACGTCGAGGGTGGTCAAACATCGTGCCACGTCGACCCCACTTGCGCCTTCGACTGGGGCGACGGGATGATCGACGCCGATCCGCTCTTCGTCGATGCCGCGCAGGGCGACTACCATATCACGCGCAATTCACCATGCCTCAACACGGCGTATAACTCTTACCATGGGATGTTGCAGGGTATTGATTTCGAGGGCGATCCACGACCCGGGGGCGACGGCGTCGACATGGGCGCTGACGAGTTCTACTATCATCTCTACCACAGGGGCGATGTCGTGCCCGGCGGTACGATCGACATCCGGGTCATCGGGTATCCCCTCGCGCCTGTCTTTCTCGGCTGGGGGAACGAAACCTACCCGGGAAAACTCACCCAGCACGGCTGGCTTCGACTCCAGTCTGACTTCTGGTATGGTTTCATCGGTACCGTCTCTCAAGAGGGAGTGTTGACCCTGCCGGTGACCGTGTCAGCGACATGGAATCCGGGAGACAGCGCGTCGCTGCAGGCCCTGGTCGGCCCCTGGGGAGGAAAGTGGACGCAACTGACCAATCTCGACATCATCACGGTGGAATGACGATCGAGAACCCTCGGCACGCCCTTCGGCAAGGGGACAGCTTTTTCTCTCGACCAGCGGTCCCCGTCCCTCGGCATTCCCGGCGCCTCGGCGAGAAACCTCTGTCCCGGCTCGCTCTCCACCCGGTCCGGTCCTCAATCGGCATTCACTTCCGAGGCTTTCTCATCTTTTTTTTTAGGAGGTGCAGGCTCCTTCTTCCGCTCGAGGAAGCCGAAATGGCGCAGCCCGTCGAGGATCCCGGCAGCGTGGTTCTCGGGAGAGAAGTAAACGTCCTTGCGGCCCTTGAGCTTTTCCATCTCGGCGCTGTAGTTGCCCACCACGACGCCCTTGTACTGGCCGCGCATCATCTCCTCGTCATTGCCCGAATCGCCGAAAACCATGATCTTGTCCGGCGGGAACCGCCACTTGGACGAAAGATACTTCACCGCCCCGCCCTTGGACGCACGGTAGGGCAGCACGTCGAGGTAGCTCTGGTGGGAGTAGACCACGTTGCATTTCAGGCGGTTCTTCTCCATGAGCTCGTAGATCCAGGGGATGTGGTCCGGGTGGGGCTTCATGTAAAAGCTCACCTTGAAGGTGCGCTGGTTCTCGTGCTCCTGGAGTTCGAGGAAGTCGAGCTGCGACAGGAGCTCGGCGGTGCGCTCCCTGTCCCAGGACTGGGAAATGTGCGACGCCCACCCCTTGTCCTCGATCAGGGTGCGCGCGTAATGGATCTCCGTGCCCACCGACGAGATGAGGATGTCGGGATGGGGCATCTGCCGCTCGGCGATCAGATCCATGGTCGATTCGAGGGTGCGTCCCGTGGCGAGGCAGAAGCCGATCGTGTCCTTGTGCTCCTTGAGGATCTCGAAGAGTTCGGCCATCGCCTCGTCATCGCCGGTGAGCGTGTTGTCGATATCGGTGATGAGCAGCTTGTCGAGCTTGGTGAGTCGTTCTCCCACAGATTCCTCGCTCTCGCGCGCGCTCGCGCCCTTTCCTGAAATCCTGCTGAACATGGTACCGACCGTCTCCGTGTACGTCTGACAATGGGCTTCCCACGTGTAGTGCTTGTGCACGCCGATGATTCCGTTGGTCGAATATTTCTTCCACAATTCCCTGTCGGAGAGGATCGACCGAACGGCGCGCGCCATCTGCTTCTCGTCGGTCACATCGACGAGGATGCCGTTGTCGCAGTTGGCCACGATGTCGATCGGTCCGCCGTCATTGGTGGCCACGATCGGCAGGCCGCATCCGGCCGCCTCGAGCAGGGTGAGGCCGAAGGGCTCGGTGAGGGCCGAGTTCACGAAAACGCCGTGCGACACGGCCGTGGTGCGGTAGAGCGCGGGCACGTCGTCGGTGGGGTTGTGTGATTTTGGAATCGCCATGTTGCCGTAGAGGTCGTACTTGTCCATGAGAAGGAGCATGTCGGTGAGCACTTCCTTCTCGTTCTCGCCCATCTGGGAGATATCCTTGCGGATCCCGGCGAAGACGGCCAGGTTGGCCATGGCCTGCAGATCCTTGTCCTCGCCGTAGGCCTCGATCAGCCCCGAGATGTTCTTGCGCTTGTCCGGGCGGCAGAGGGTGAGCACCACCGGTTTCTCCGGATTGATGAAGAAGCGGTTCAGCTCCTCGAGGATGAACGCCTCGGCCTGGACGACCTTCTCGTCCCGCTTGCTGCCGCCGCGTAGCCGGTCGTCGTAGTAGGGATAAAAGCGCTCGAGGTCGACGCTGGGCGGGATCACCTGGAAAACGGGATTGTCCTTTTTCTCGTAGAGCCCGTACTGCTTCGAGATCTCCTGGGTAGTGCTCGTCACCACGAGGGAGGCGTTCTCGATCACCGTCTCCTCGACCGAGATCCGGTGGTCGATGTTGTACTGTGCGTTGACCTCCTCCTCGCTCATGCCGTCGTCGAGGAGTTTCTGCTTCTTCACGCGCCCCATCGAGTGGCCGGTGAACGCGAAGGGCACGCCGAACAGCGGCGAGAGCGACATGGCCACGTACCCCCCGTCGGCGTAGTGGCCGTGCACCAGGTCGGGGATGCGCCCCTCCTTCTTCGTGAAGGTCAGGACCCGGTCGACGTACTCGTCGAGAAAGGGCCAGAGGAGCTCCTTGCGATGGTACTTCAAACCGCCGCACTTGAGGCGCACGATGCGGACATTGTCCGCCATGCGCTCCACCTCGCGGCCGTAGATCTTGGCGACCCGCTTGTCGTCGATCGCCCGTGTGAACAGGTCGACCTGGGCCACCCCCTCCTGACGGCCGAGAGTCTCGGCGAGCTCGATCACGTACTTGACCTGGCCGCCCGTGTCCGCGTCGCGCCCCATCTCGATGTCGCGCGAGCGCACCAGGCCGTGAATGCTGAACATCTGGATGTAGAGACCGTTCTCGGTCATGACCTCTCCCTTCCGGCCCGCTGGTCGCAATACGCGCGAGTTCCTCGCAAAACGTGCGAATTCTTCGCAACGATCGCCGACTCACTCCCCGCGGGCGTTCAGTTCGCGAATGAACGGTTCGTAAAAATCCTCCCCATCGGGCAGCGCGCCCCGCACCGTGCAAAGCGCGGCCGCGAAGCGGGACGCCCGGTCCACCACGGTCTCCCAGCCGTGCTTCATCAGGAAGCCGGCGCAGAACATGGCCGTGAAGGCGTCTCCCGCTCCCACGGTGTCCTTCAGTTCTCCGGGAAGGGTCCTCTCGTCAATAGCGTGATCGACCGACCTGCCATCAGGAAGATAGAGACAGCTCCCCTCGCTCCCGAGTGTCACGCACAGGCAGTGGAGCGAATAGGCATCCACCAGGTGCCGGGCAAAATCCTCTCCATCGTATTCGAGAAGGTCTTTCACCACGGCAAGCTCTTCCTCGTTCAGCTTGAGGATATCGGCGTTGCGCAGACATTGATCGACCAGCGAAGGGCTGTAGTAGTTCTGCCTCAGGTTGAGGTCGCACACCTTCACCGCCTCCGGGCCGACCCTGTCGAGTACGCGGCTGATCGATTTCCGCGACCGGGCCGAGCGCTGGGCGAGGCTGCCGTAGCACACGAGCGCGATGAGCCCGTCGAGCAGACCCTCCACGGCGGGTGTCAGCACGATACGGTCCCAGGCACGGTCCTCGAGAATGTCGTATTCGGGAACACCGCTGCTGTCGAGCGATACGATCACACGCCCCGTTTCCCGGTCGCCGTCCCTGTTCACACCGTCGGTGCCCATCCCCTTGCGGGACATGAAGGCGAGGATCTCCCGGCCGTCCTCGTCATCGCCGACGGCGCTGGAGAAAAAAGTCTCGAATCCGAGAGAATGGAGCTGGCAGGCAAAATTGAACGGCGCGCCCCCGATCACACGGCTGTCGTCGAAGACGTCGTAGAGCACTTCGCCCACGACAAGGATCGGCGCCGCGGTTTTATCCGCCCGTTGCGACTTCTCGTCACCGTTTCTCAAGTTATTCACCTCATGGTCAATGATCCGCCGGTTCTCCCCCTCAGCCAACCATTCCCAATAGTTAATGGTATCGCTGGCCGCATTGCCAGCGAAATCGAGGTTGCCATTGGTCGTGTCGATAATTTACAAATGGGGCTCCGATCGTTATCCGTCCCTTGAACCGCGAGGTCGAAAAGAGTGCAACTAAAGAACAAAGCCGCGACCATTTTCATCCCCGATCGGATCGCCGCCGGCCAGGGCCTCGAGCGGATCACCCATCTCGGGATCGGCGCCCACCAGGACGACCTCGAGTTCATGGCGCTCCACGGGATCGTGACCTGTTTCGGCAAGGAAGATCTCTGGTTCGGAGGGATCACCTGCGCCCGGGGCGGCGCCAGCCCCCGCACCGGGCTCTATGCAGCGGTGGGCGACGACGAGATGCGCCGGATCCGCCGGCGCGAACAGGACAATGCCGCCCGGATCGGCGAGTATGGCGCGATGGTCCAGCTCAGCCACTCGAGCGCGGCGCTCCAGGCCCCGGGCGCGGGCGGTCTGAAGCGGGACCTCGTGCTGCTCCTCGAGGCGATCGGCCCGACGGTGGTGTACACCCACAATCTCGCCGACAAGCACGACACGCACCTCGCGGTCGCGGTGGCCACGATCGAAGCGCTCAGGGAGCTGCCGCGCACCGCCCGGCCGGAGAAGGTCCACGGCTGCGAGGTCTGGCGCGATCTCGACTGGCTCGCCGACGACCGGAAGGTCCCCCTCGACGTGAGCGGCGGCCGGAGCCTTGCGGCCGCCCTGGCAGGCGCCTTCGACTCGCAGATCACGGGCGGGAAGCGCTACGACCTGGCCGTCAGGGGGCGCTGGACGGCGAACGCCACTTTCTTCCAGAAACACGGCGTTGACGAGGCCTCGCTTCTCGCTTTCGCCATGGATCTCACTCCGCTGATCGACGATGACAGCCTCGACATCGTGGAGTACGCGGCGGGCTTCGTGGAGGAGTTCGGCCGCGACGTGCGCACGAGACTGAAGAGACGGTTCGAATCATGACACACCGGGCAGGGAGGCCCAGCAAGAGATGGAAGTGATCATACAGCCTGACTCGGCGGCAGCGAGCGCACTGGCCGCCCGCATCGTGGGACAGCGGGTCGCACGCAAACCGGACGCGGTTCTCGGTCTCGCCACGGGGCGCACTCCTCTGCGTCTCTACCAGGAGCTCATCCGCATGCACAGGGAAGAGGGCCTTGATTTCGGCCGGACCATCACGTTCAACCTCGACGAGTACGTGGGGCTCGCGCCCGATCATCCCGCGTCTTACCGCGCCTTCATGGAGGAGCAATTTTTTTCCAAGATCAACCTGCGCACGGGCCGCGCTCATGTGCCGAGCGGCCACACACGGGACATCCCGGCCGAATGCTGCGCTTACGAGGAAAAGATCGCCGCCGCCGGCGGAATCGACCTCCAGGTCCTCGGCATCGGCGTGGAGGGACACATCGGCTTCAACGAACCGACCTCGTCGCTCGCATCGCGCACGCGGATCAAGACGCTCACCGAGGAGACGCGCCGGGAGAACGCCTCCTTCTTCGGCGGGGCCGACAAGGTCCCCCATCATGTGATCACCATGGGTATCGGCACGATCATGGAGAGCCGCACCTGCCTGCTCCTCGCTTTCGGTGCGAAGAAGGCCGAGGCGGTGGCGCACACCGTCGAGGGGCCTGTCACCGCCATGGTGCCGGCGTCGATTTTGCAGATGCATCCCGACGCGAAGATCATTCTCGACGAGGAGGCGGCCGAAGAGCTCGCGAGGCGGGATTATTACAGGACGGTTTTCGAGGGGAAGCCGGAGTGGCAGCAGTATTGATCGGCTGCCGGTTCTCTGCAGCCGATCACCTTCGCCCGTCGCTCTACATCTCGACCACCACCCGAAATCCCACGTTGAACACCTTCTGATAGGTCCGGTAAGCCAACCGGTAGGCCGACCGCGCCCGGTGCGGCCGATCGCGCCACGATCCGCCGCGCACGACCTTGCGCGCCTCGGGGATCAGCCCGTTGCGGCCGTCGCCGGCCACGTAGGGATAGGGTTCGTAGTCGGACCGCGTCCACTCGCTCACGTTGCCGTGCATGTCGCACAGTCCGAAAGCGTTCGGCGCGTACCGCCCCACGAGGGTCATGATCTTGGCCCCGTCATCGAAGCGGCCGTCCTTTGGAATGAAATCCTCGTACGGGCTCGGGTTGGGAATGGGGTGGGGATTGACGCCGGTCACGGCCAGGAGCTTGATCGACTGGTCGGCAAGGTTGGCAAAGGGGGCGAAGTCGCTGTCCGCACCGCCGAAACCGAACGCATCGGCGCTCCCCGCCCGGCACGCCCACTCCCACTGGGCCTCGGTGGGAAGGGCGCAACTCCGGCCCGACCGCGCGGCGAGCCAGGCACAGAAATCCACGGCCTCGGTCCAGCTCACGCGGATCACGGGGTGGTCCGGTTCGTTGGCGTTGTAGCCGGGGGTGGTGTGATCCTTGTGATGCTGGTCGATGTAGCCGTTGTGGTGGGTCGCGTCGAAGCGGTTGTACTGGACCCGCGTCACTTCCAGCCGCCCCATGTAGAAGGGTTTCCCGATCTCGACGCGCGCGCGGGGCGACTCGTCGGCGCACCCCTCGGCGTCGCCCATGACAAACGATCCCGCCGGCACGAGAACGAGCTCCATCGTCGATCCCCCGCCGAGATCGAGGGTGATCGTATCGGGCAATCCGGCCGTGGCGACCTTCTTACCCGCCGCGGCCGCATCGAAGGGCCACCCTTCGGCCGACACCTCGCCGGCGGCGGGCGGCGCCGCCCGTTCGGGCTCCACGAATTCGGGCACCTTGTACAAAATCTCGGGAATCTCCTCCGGGTCGACACGGACGTTGGCGAAGGCGTCCTGCATGACGCGCCGCCGCGTGTCGAGCTCCTTGGCCACTGTTTTGTGCTCGGCCCACGTGCCGTGGTCGGGCACGTTGAGATCGATCCAGGTGATCAGACGATCCCAGGCCTCGGCGTCGAGATCCACGCCGTGGTGGCCCTTCTCGAGCATCTGGACCAGCTCGCTCGTGCTCGCGTGGAATTCGAGCGGCACCTGCACATGGTAGTCGCTCTCCGGACCGGGCCGACGCACGTACGGATGAAGAGCCAGATAGGATCGGGTGAAGTTCCCCCAGCCCTTCTTGTCCTTGGCGGTCAGGTCGATCAGTGTCGCTCCGTCGGGCCGCGGCGCGCTGTTGTGGCACCCCACGCAGTTCTCGTCGAGCACGGGCTGCACCTCGCGCAAGAAGCTGAATCCCCGGTCCGGCCCGTACCAGGGCTCGATGGCGCACGGCTCGGAACGGGAGGCGATGGTGCGCTTCGGCGGGGGCGTGGCGTTCTGCGACTCGTGGCAGCCGATGCAGGAGAGCACCTCGCCCGGCATGGCGGTGAACCAGCTCCGCATGACCTGCAGCGCCTGGTCGCCCGCGTCGAGAGGCTGCACCGCGATCGGCGTGTTGGCCGGCACACGAAAGCTCGCCGATCCGTCAGCGTGAACCGGCACGGTGCCCAGGATCCTGTGCACGTCCCAGCCGCCCTCGACAGCCACGTGCTTGTGGCCGCCCATGTGCGGATAGCAGTAGTGAAACTCGTAGACGCGCAGCGCCTTGACCGTTCCGCGCGGCACACCCTCGAGCCCCTGGCCCTGATACACGTCGGACATGTAGATCACGGCGTCCGTCGCGGCGGGCTGGACCTTGTCGGGAATGACCGGCGGACAGGGGCGCTTCTCGAGCGGGATCGGTTCGAAAAGACAGTACCCCGGCTCCTCGTGAAGGAGCACGATGTTGTCGAAGACATCGGCGAGATAGAGCCCCCAGGGATCTTTCGGAGTCGGTTTGCACGACACGAGGAAATACTTGTCGCTCAGCGGCCAGGGGTGGAGGAAGCGCGGCCACGAGTTGTTCACGAGCTGGTCCACGATCACCGGTTCCACCTGCTTGCCGTACCCGGGGATGCGCTGCACCACGCCGTCCGCCTCGAATCGTCCGAGCGCCGGATCGAAGAGGATCAGTTCCCCCATGCGCGCCACGCCGTGATGGCCCGACACGATGCCCACGACCTGCGTGGGATGGCCGGGGATCGGCCGCGCATAGAAGATCGAGTTCGGCCAGTAGGAGTTGCTGCCGTAGTACTCTTTCTGCCCCGTACCGTCCGGATTCATGTGAAAGAGGAGGCGGGTGAAATAGTGGGGCGTGTCCGAGTACTCCCAGCGCGTGTAGAGCACGCGGCCGTTGTTGAGCACCGTGGGACACCAATTGTGGTCCTGGTCGAAGCAGAGGCGCCGCATGTTGCCCCCGTCGCGATCCATAATGAAGAGGTTGGCCACGGCACAGCTTCCGGTCACACAGGGCACTCCCTGGAAGCAGCGCGTCGACCCGAAGATGATCCGGCCGTCGGGCAGATAGCAGGCGTCGTAATTGTCCACGTCCTCTTCGATGCCGGGCGTCATCTGTTCCAGCCCTTTCTCGCCGAGGTCGAGCTCGAAGATCTGCCACCGATCGTGGCTGCCGATCGACGAGAACAGAAGACGGCTCGCGTCGAAGTCGAGATCCACATCAGCGATCATCGACGGTTTGTCCGGCTTGAAGAACGTTGTCAATCGACCAAGCCTTTTTTTCGTGGACGCCAGCGGATCCATGCCGAAGGCCAGCTCGTTGCTCCGATCGGGACGCAGATCGAGCAGGGAGATCTCGTCGTCGAAACCGGTGCGCGGCAGGACGCAGTTGCCCTGCCAGTTCTGGGGCAGGCCGAGCTTGTGGCTGCTCGCCGGGCGTTTCACGAGCAGGATATTTTCAAAATCGAGAAGCGGATTCGCTCGCAGCGCCTCGAGGCGGAGCGCGATGATCGCGTCGATCTCGCGGAACGCTTCGTCGAGATTGATCGAACCCCGTGAAGAGAGAGCGGCCCGGAGTTCCGGCAAGCGCTTCTCGATCGCGTCGATCTTGCGGAGATAATCGGCTCCATCGGGATAGGCTTCCGGGTAGGAGCGGGCCAGATCTTGGACCGCAAGCCGCAACGCGACGAGGTCGACACTGTCGATCTTTTCATGGGCGGCGCGCAGGACGCAGAGGGCGCAATAGAGTTGGAGCCAATCCCCCCTGTCGGGGAGGGCGCGAAAGTGATTCAACCTGTCGAAGGCGTTGCGGCAATAGGTCCCCTCTTCGAGGTCGAGCTTCTTCACCAGCGACCTGGTCAGATTCCGGCTCACCTCCTGCTGTTCGGTCTCGGTGAACCAGGTCAGGTGAGCGCCGCCGGGGAGATCGCGCATCATCAACGCAGTCTCACCCGGGTAGCGGCTCATCATCCGCTTCCAGACCGGTGCGAGCCGGTCCTTGCGCAAGGAGAAATAGAAACCGCAGTCGCCCGTTCGGTTGTAGATCTTTACGAGAAGCCGGTTGGCGCCCGCCTCGAAGGCGAGATCCACCCGGTCCTGATTGGGAGCCACGCCCCGCGCCACGTCGCGCGAGAGGATCTTCTTGTCGTTCAGCCAGACTTCGACGCTGTCGTCGCTTCCGAGAGAGGCCTCCACGGTCACCGCCGCGCGCGCCTCGATAGTGCGTGTCAGATAAGTCGACGAGCGGTTCTTCCGCGGCAGGCGGTGGACCTGCCCGTCGATCCATTTGGGGCGCGCCTTCCAGAGCGGTTTGCCCTTGTCGTCCCGTGCATCGAGATCAATACCCTTTTCGGGAAAAAGGGCCGTGGTGAGGCCGGACGCCGCAAGCGGTGCGGTGGCGAACCACTGCGCGGCTTCCAGTCCGAGGTCGGTCTCGGTTGCGCGAAGCCGATCGCGTGTGGCGATCATCGTTTCGGGCCACGAGTCGCGCTGAACGTAGATCTCCTCGTCCGTCTCCGCCGGAGCCGGGACCGGTTGCGGCGCCGACCAGGCGGCCGACGGAATGAGGAGCGTCGCGACGACGCCGCCGATCACGAGCCAAGATGCTTTCCGATACGACATAACCAACCTCGACAAGACAGTGGACGGAGCGGTTTCGTGATCGACGATCAGAGCGAGATGTCGGGATGGGTGAACCTGAGCCCCGCCATGTCATGATAGGTGGCGTACTCGGTCACGATCGCACCTTCCGGCCCGGCGATCTGCCAGTGGCGCTCCTCGGCCTTGGCCAGGTATCCCACCTCGCCCGGTTTCACCAACTGCTCAGTGCGCGCCTTGGCGATCTCCCTGTGCAGCGGCGGGATCCGCTCGTCCACACCCGGCGTGGGCTCGCCCTCGGAATAGAGGGTCACCTGCCCGTGGCGCACCTGCCAGGCCTCGAGCTTGGCGCCCGCCTCTTCCGTGGGAAGGTGCCAGTGCTCGGGAATCATCTGGCCGGGGAGAAGATAGATCTCGTGCCCCATGTAGTTGTGGTCCTTGTTGTTGATCCAGAAAATTCCCGCCATGCCCACCTCGGTGAACTGTCCCAGTGCGAAATCGACGGTCCAGAAATCCTCGCCGCGCAGACGGTCGGGGATCGGATATCCGAATGAGCGCATCATTTCATAGTAGGCTTCCTTGGCCTTGTCCGCGTCGAAGGTGCCGTCGTCCTTGTAGAAATGGGCGTTCTCGTACTTTTTCAACGGGCAAACCTCTGCCTCACCCTCGCCGGAGGAGGCGCATCCGCCGAGAGAGGCGAACGAAATCGCCGCGCCACCGGCCACGGTGCCGATCATTGCCCGTCGCGTGACTTCTATCGTTTGTTCCGTTTCTCTTGTCATGGTTCGACTCCTTTGTAGTTTTGGTTGATCCCGCCCGCGTCGATCACCGCGCGCCCACCATTCCCATCCCGAGCCAGAGCTGATGGCAGCCGAAAACGGCCAGCGCAAGCGCCGCGATCCCGAAGAGATGGCGCGTCACGCCCGGGCCGAGCTTCCGCGCGGTCCCGAAGAGGACGATCGTGAGCGCGAAGGTCGCGATCAGGACGAAATAGAATCCGGAGAGGAAAGCTATACCATGAGAGGCCTTCTCATTCCAGCCTTTGACGAGAGTCGGACCGGCCACGAGGCTCCAGAAAACCCAGGGGCCGGGGCTGATGAAGTTCATGATGACCGCCTTGAGAAGGCTCTGATAGCCCGGCTCCGCGCCGGGAGAACCGAAAGCGGCCGCCCTCCGCCACCGACGGAGCGCGGCTGCCGCGAGGTAGAGAATGAAGACACCGCTCGCCAGATGCAGGTAGCCCTGCATCGACGGCGGCACGCGGCTCAGCACGAGGAGGACGATCGCAATGATCGGCCCGTCGGACAGAAGCGGCGCCAGCGCCGCGGGCAGGGTGCGCCTCCAGCCGTTCTTCAATGTCTGGGAGATGATGAACGCCTGGAACGGGCCGGGCTGCGCGGCGGCCACGAAACCGTAACCCATGCCCTGGAGAAGGTAGCCGATCATCGCACTCTCAGAGTTTGTACGCGCTCTTGGCCAGGCCGGATGCCAGCTCGCCCATCATCCGCTGTGCGTCGCTCCTGTCGATCACATGGGCGGCGCAGAGGCGCGCCAGCCAGTTGGCGTCCACGCGGCGCGACAGATCGTGGCGCGCCGGGATCGACGGCAGCGAGCGCGTGTCGTCGTTGAATCCGACCGTGTTGTAGATCCCCGCCGTGCCCGTGACCGCCTCGCGGAAGCGGAGCATCCCCTCCAGGCTGTCATGAAACCACCAGGGCGGGCCGAGCTTGAGTGCAGGATAGTGGCCCGCCAGGGGTGCCAGCTCGCGCGAGTAGGCCGACTCGTCGAGTGTGAACACGATCAGGCTGAGGCACGGATCACTGCCGTGCTTGTTCAGCAAAAAACGCAGGTTGCGCGTGAACTCGGTCCGCACGGGAATGTCGGCGCCGCGGTCCGGCCCGAATCGTTCGAAGAGGCCGTTGTTGTGGTTGCGGTACGACCCGGGATGGATCTGCATGACCAGCCCGTCGTCGATGCTCATCCGCGCCATCTCCACCAGCATGTGGGCAGTGAAGGCCCCGGCGTCGCGGGCGCTCGCCTTGCCGCGTAGCGCGCGGCCGAAGACCGCCTCCGCCTTGGCCGCGGAGAGCTCGGCGGTCAGCGGCGAGAGCACACCCTGGTCGGTCGACCGGGCACCCATCGACTTGAAGAACTCCCGCCGCTGCTCGATGGCGCGCACGAAGTCCTTGTACGATCCGATCGCCATACCGCTCACCTCGGAGAGCTCGTCGATCGACGCCCGCCAGGTCGCACCGGCCATGTCGATCACCTCGTCGGGCCTGAAACAGGGGATCACCCTGCCCCCCCACCCCGAGTCCCTGATCGCCTGGTGGAACTCGAGCCTGTCCGCGGCCCTGTCGGTCGTGGTGAGCACGGCAATGTCGAACCTCTCGTGGAGGCTGCGCGGCAGAAACTCCGGTGTTTTCAGCACGGCGTCGATCTGGTCGTAGATCGACTGGGCGTTTTCCGGTCCGAGCTTTTCGGTGATGCCGAAGACCTCGGCGAACTCGTGGGAGAGCCACATGCCGGTGGGCGTTCCGGCAAAGAGAAAAAAATTGTCGGCGAAGATCTGCCAGATCTTCCGGCGGTCCGTTTCGACGGCCTCCCCGTCCCGGGCGCGCACACCGAGCGACTCGAGCGGTATTCCCCGGGAATGGAGCATGCGGAAGAGGTAGTGATCGGGCCAGACGATCAGCTCCACGGGATCGCTGAACGGCTCGTTGCGCGCGAAAAGCGCGGGATCGACATGTCCGTGCGGGCAGACGAGGGGCTCGTCGCGGACCGAGGCGAAGAGTTCGCGGGCGATGGCGCGAACCGCGGGCTCAGGATCGAAATAGCGATCGTCATGCAGATTCGTGGGCACTGATCATCTCCTTGAGAAAGCGTAAAAATGGCTCGCTGAATTCTTTCCGCTTCAGACCGTACTCGACCTGTGTCTTCAGGTAGTCGAGCTTGTTGCCGATGTCGTAGCGTTTCCCCTCGATGGTGAAGGAGTAGATCTCCTCGGTCTCCTTCAGGATCATGAAGGCGTCGGAGAGCTGGATCTCCCTGTTCTTCCTCGGCTTCGTCTTCTCGATGGCGGGGAAGATCCCGGGGGTGAGGACGTAGCGGCCCGCGATGGCCAGCGTCGACGGCGCATCCTTGGGGCTCGGTTTCTCCACGACCACCTCGAGGGAACGCAGGTTGAGTCCGATCTCCGGGCCGTCCACGATTCCGTAGCGCGACACCTTCTCCCTGGGAACCTCCTCGACGCCGACGACCGCTCTGTTGCTCACCGCGAAGACATCGGTCAGCTGCTGCGTGGCCGGCTCGATCGAGTCGACGATCGTGTCGCCGAGGAGCACCGCGAAGGGTTCGTCGCCCACGTGGTGGCGGGCGCAGTAGATCGCGTCGCCGAGCCCCTTCATCTCCTTCTGCCGGATGAGATGGATGTTGGCGAAGTCCGCCGTGCGCTGGATCTCCCTGACGGCGTGGGTCGCCTTCCGGTTCTTGAGGAGCATTTCGAGTTCGAAGTTCCGGTCGAAGTGATTCTCGATGGCGCGCTTTCCGCGGCCCGTGATGATGATGATGTCCTCGATGCCCGCGTCGACCGCCTCCTGCACCACGTACTGGATCGTAGGCGTATCGATGATGGGAAGCATCTCCTTGGGCTGCGCCTTCGTGGCGGGAAGGAATCGCGTTCCGAGCCCCGCGGCCGGAATCACTGCTTTCTTGATCATCAAGGCTTTCTCCTTCAAGAAACAATCGGCCTGAAGACCCGCGCACCGAGCTTTCCGAGCGCGGTCTCGAGATGGCCGAAGGTCGTGTCGTCGGGACAGACGCCGATGATCGAACCGCCCGATCCGGCGAACTTGGCCGATGCGCCGCAGGCGCGCGCCGTGCGCACCAGTTCGCGGTTGGAATCGCTGATCGTCATGATCCTGCAGCGCAGGTCGAAATTTTCGTTGATCAGGTCGGACAGGGTGGCGCTGTCGCCGGCGGCGAGGGCCTTCTTCCCCGCATCGGCCAGGCGGGCGATCGCCTCGAGGGTTTCGACGACATTGGCGTCGCGCGCCTCGTGGCGCCGGCGGATAACATCCAGTACCTTGCCCGAAACCTTGCCCAGCTCCGGTTTGAATGCGATGTACAGCTCGGGAAGGCAGGCGGGATCGATCGGTTCGTACAGGCCGTGGCCGTCCTTTTCGAGAAGGGCCGCGTCGAAGTCCATGTACACGCATCCCTCGTAGGCCTGGACCACGCGGTCCTGCAGGCCCGCGTTGATGCCGAGTTCGTCCCGCTCCGCCTCGAGCACGAGGTTGGGCAGGACGTGGCGCTGAATGTCCACTCCGTAGAACCGCATCAGCGCGCGAAAGACGGCGGTGATGATGGCGCTCGATCCGGCGAGGCCGACCTGACGCGGGATGGTGGTCGCGTAGCTGATGGCGAAGTTCTCGGTCCGGAGCCGCACGCCGGCCGCCGCGCAGTGGGCGTGAAAGCGCTTGATCGCCGCCTTGACGAGCCGGTCGCCGCCGTAGTAGCCGTGCAGATCGATCCGTTCGGCGAGATCGTCGATGCTGTCGAATTCGTTGCGGTCCTGCTCGCCCGGGACGATCGACAGGCGCGGCGCCTCGTCGATCCTCGCCGTGGCGCCGAAGTTCTTCACGATGATCGACAGCGTCTTGCCGTTGTATCCGTCCGACGGATTTCCCAGGAGCCCGGCCCGGCCGTATGCGTGGGTTTCGATGGTCATCGCTGGGATCTGCTCCTCCAAGGTTTTCTGCAGCGTCGCGAATCTGGCGTACCCCGAGACTCTACTCCTGTTCGCCGGGAGCGTCAAGACGGTGTGCTCAGTACCGCCCCTCCAATTCCGCCGCCGCATCGACGTCGAGATGGACCCGGCAATCGGAATGCATCTGCAGGATCGACGCGGGCAGATCTGGGGTGATCGGCCCCTCGAGAGCCATTGCGGTGACCGTCGCCTTGCGGCTGTCGGAAACGGTGCAGATGATCCGTTCCGATTCCATGATCGCCCGGATCGACATGGAGATCGCACTGAGCGGCACCTCCTCGAGCGACGCGAACCACCCCTCGCCGAGCTGCTGCTTGCGGCAGGTCTCGTCGAGGCCGACCACGATGAACGGCCGGGTCGTGTCGAAGTCGGCCGGCGGGTCGTTGAAGGCGAGGTGGCCGTTCTCGCCGATCCCCACGAAGGCGGCGTCCACCGTGCGGGAGCCGATCAACCGCCCCAGTCTCCGGCACTCCGCCTCCGGTTCGGCTCTCCCGTCGATCGAATGAAAGTGCGCCGGCGCGGACGATATCCGCTCGATGAATCTCTCTCTCAGAAAACGCCGGAACGACGCCGGGTGATCTTCGCCGAGGCCGATGTACTCGTCGAGATGAAATATGTCGACCTTTTCCCAGTCGATCCGCTCCTCGCGCGCCAGGCAATGGAGCATCTCGAACTGGGAAGTCCCCGTGGCGAGCACGATCGCCGCCTCCCCCCGGTCGGCGAGCGCCGCCCGAATCTTCTCCGCCCCCTCGGCCGCGGCGCGGCCGCCCATGGCGTCCTTCGTTTGATGAATGGTCACCTTCATCGATGCTCTCTCCCGATCCCGTCCCTCGCGCATCGATCGGCCGGCACCGCCTGTCGGGCCGATCGCCTTCCGCTTCTCTGGATCTTGACCGTTTATAGCAAATGAAAGACAATAAAACAGAACCGGATCGGTGCGCGGCTGCCCAAAGCGCGACAGCCACCGCACGGAATGAACCAGAACCACATGGGGTACGAAGGTGAAGAGACTCGGCTTGCACACTTGGATGTCGATCCTGATCGTCCTGTTCATCGCGACTGACGCCACGGGCGACCCGGCCGCAGAGGAGGGTGTGATACGCATCACCGTGGACGCGGGCGACCACACCAGGATCGACACCCCACTCTCGGTTCCGCTCGATAGCGTGGCCGACCTCGCCGAAGAACCGCTCGTGCTGGTTGAAATCACGCCCGAGGGCCGCGTACCGGTTCCGAGCCAGATCGAGACCGGTTGCCGTCTTGCGGTCCACTTCGTCCTGCCCGGCAGGACGGAACCGGGCGCGCACCGCATCTTCGAGCTCGAGACGGGCCAACAGGAGGTTGACGCGCGCATCGGCGCCGTGCGCGACGCGCGCGTCCTGAAGATCTCCTGCGGCGACAATGAGGTCCTCACCTACAACCACGCCCCCTTTCGGCCGCCCGAGGGCGTGAGCGCGCTCTACACGCGGAGCGGATTCATCCATCCCCTCCAATCCCCGTCGGGCGCGGCGTTGACCCGCATCCACCCGCCCGATCACGTTCACCACATGGGGCTGTGGAATCCCTGGACCAAGGCGCGTTTCGAGGGCCGCCATATCGACTTCTGGAACCTGGGCGCCGGCACGGGCACGGTGCGTTTCCGGCGCTTCTCGTCGGTGAAGAGCGGCGCCGTGATCGGGGGATTCAGGGCGCTCCACGAGCACGTCGACCTGAAGGCTCCCGAGGGCGAAAAGGTCGCCCTCTACGAGGACTGGGACGTGCGCGTCTGGAACCTGGGCAAGGCCGAAAAGAAAGGATGGCTCATCGATTTCACCTCCGACCTGCGCTGCGCCACGAAGAGCCCGCTCGTGCTCGAAAAGTACCGCTACGGCGGATTCGGGTTCAGGGCTGCGGCGAGCTTCGACAAGGGCGACTACCTGACCTCGGAGGGAAAGACGCGCAAGGACGGCCACGCCACGCGCGCCCGCTGGTGCATCGTTCACGGCCCCACCGACAAGGGACCGGCCGGCATCGTGTTCATGGGCCATCCGCAAAACCGCGACTATCCGGAGCCGATGCGCATCTGGAACAACCGGCCCGAGATTTTTTTCAACTTCTGCCCCGTTCAGGCATCGGAGTGGACACTCGAGGGGGGCGAGGTGTATGTTTTGAGATACCGTCTGTTCGTTTACGATGGCACGATCACTGCCGCGGAGGCCGATCGCCTCCAGCGCGATTTCGGAGAGCCGCCCGTGGCCAGGGTCGAATCATTGGTGCCAGGCAAAAAGTAGAAAGGCAGGAAAAGAGTGAAGAAGAAAAAGAAGCATCCCGGTCTGTCGAGGCGAGACTTTCTGAAGGGATCGACGTTCGCCACGGCGGGCGCGTTCCTCGTACCTACGATCGTGCCGGCCACCGTTTTCGGTGCGAATGCTCCCTCGAACAGGATCACCGTCGGCGTGATCGGCACGGGCCGCATCGCGCGCACAATGGACATTCCCGAGATGCTCAAGCTCGACGGAACCCAGATCGTGGCGGTCTGCGACGTCGACTCGAAACGGGCGAAGGACGCAAAGCTGCAAGTCGATCAGTACTACTCCAAGAAGTACGGCACGGCCGACGCCAGGGGTTGCGTCACGCACGGCGATTTCCGCGAGCTGCTCGCGCGCGACGACATCGACGCGGTCATGATCTGCACGCCCGACCACTGGCACTCCATCCCGGCGATCGCCGCGGCCAGGGCGGGCAAGGATATCTTCATCCAGAAACCGCTCTCTCTCACGATCAGCGACGGGCGCGCCGTGAGCGACGCGGTCCGCAAGGCGGGCCGGGTGCTGCAGATCGGCAGCCAGCAGAGGTCGCACCCGAAATTCCACCAGGCCTGCGAGCTCGTGCGCAACGGCCGGATCGGCAAGCTCCACACGGTGAAGGTCGGCCTGCCCGGCGATCCGGGAGGCAAGGACGAGCCTGAGATGCCCGTGCCGCCGAACCTCGACTTCGACATGTGGCTCGGCTGCACGCCGGTGGTGCCCTACACCGAAAAGGGTGTCCACCCCCAGAAGGACTACAGCCGTCCCGGGTGGCTGCGCATCGAGACCTACGGCGCCGGAATGATCACCGGCTGGGGATCCCACCACCTCGACACGGCCCAGTGGGGCATGGGCACGGAGCTCACCGGCCCGATCTCGGTCGAGGGGGAAGCGGAGTTCCCCGAAAGCGGGCTCTGGAACGTGCACGGCGATTTCCGGCTCGAGTACACCTACAAGAGTGGCGTCAAGTTGATCGCGGCGGACAACAAGCGGAACGCCCAGGGCGTCCGGTTCGAGGGATCGGAGGGCTGGATCCACGTGAAGCGCTGGTCGATCGACGCCGGACCGAAATCGATCCTCACTTCGAAAATCGGCGACGACGAGATCCACCTCTACAAGTCGGAAAATCACAAGCAGGACTTCATCGACTGCGTCAAGTCGCGAAAAGACCCGGTGGCGCCCGTCGAGGTCGGCCACCGCTCGTGCACGGTCTGCCTCCTCGGCCAGATCGCCATGAAGGCGGACCGCAAGCTGAAGTGGGATCCCGACAAGGAGCGCTTCGTCGATGACGACGCGGCGAACAAGTTGCTCTCGAGGCCGATGCGCGCGCCGTGGAGAATCTGATCGCGAACTTGTGACTTTATCAACTGTCTCTTAGGGAACGACGCGAAAAGACACGGAGTCGTAATTCAGGATTTCTGAAAAGTCGAGCAATCCGTTCGAGTCGCCGTCAACCACCAGGTAGACCGCCCAGAGCCCTATTCCGTTCGGCAAGGGCGCGTCGTGGACCGTGGCGGAGTGATCAAAGAGTCCGCCGGTGAAATAGACAGTGTTCCAGCCTGATATCCACGCTGCCGAGCCGTAGTATCCAAAGGAAAAACCTGTCACATTTTTTAATACGGCCAGAATCCAGATGTCCACCAAATCGCCGGCTTGACCGTTGTCCACGATGTCGATCGTGCATTTGACCGTTTCGGTGGAGGTCACGAGAATGTTGTCGTCCTGGCCGTTTATCTTGATGTCGACCGTGGCAGGGGTAGCAAACACGTACGCTGAGCCGGAATCGAGGCCATTGTCGTCGTCACGATGAGCCCCGATCAGGATGCCATCACCGGAGATAGAGACGGAGTAACCGAACAGGTCATGATCCGCGCCATCCGAGGCGAGCAGCTTGGCCTCTTCGATCCATGTCCCGCTCCCGGCGTCAAAACGGAAAACGTAGGCCGATCCAAAGTAGGTTCCGTCAGGATTGCCATACGCTCCGATCAAAGCAACCTCACCGGAAGTGGAAACGGAGGAGCCCATGCCACTCCAATCCCCACCATCCGAAGCGAGCAGCTTGGCTTCTTCGATCCATGTCCCGCTCCCAACGTCAAAGCGGAACACGTAGGCCGAGCCGGAAGAGCTGCCATTGTCGTCGTCCTGCAACGCTCCGATCAGGGCGACATCACCGAAGGTGGAGACGGAATACCCGAAGAGGTCGTGAGCTGCGCCGTCCGAAGCGAGCAGTTTGGCATCCTCGATCCATGTCCCACTCCCAGCGTCAAAACGAAACACGTAGGCCGCGCCGGAATTGCTGCCGTTGGCGTTAACTTCATCAGCCCCGATCAGGGCGAAATCATCGGAGAGGGAGAGGTTACCACCGAAATCATCGCCTCCCGAACCATCAGAAGCGGTCAGCTTGGCCTCCTCATTCCATGTTCCGCTCCCCGCGTCAAAGCGGAACACGTAGGCCGAGCCGGAATTGCTGCCATTGTCGTCGTCTTTATGAGCCCCGATCAAGGCGACATCTCCGGAGAGGGAAAGGGAAAGACCGAACTCGTCGTTCTCGGCGCCATCCGAGGCGAGCAACTTGGCCTCTTCGATCCACTTCCCGCTGCCAGGATCAAAGCGGAACACGTAAGCCGAGCCGGAATCGCTGCCATTGTCGTCGTCTTGAAAAGCCCCGATCAGGGCGACATCACGGTCGAGGGAGACGGAACGACCGAAATAATCACAAAAGGTGCCGTCCGATGGTGACAGCTTATGATCCTCATTCTGCTGCCCCCATACCGACGTGGAGCACAGCACAGATAAAATCACCACGATCAAGGCTCTCGCCCTGAACGGCCGGTCACATCGTCCAACGGCGGAGAATTCACCAAGTTTATTCAATCGTACATCCTTTCCGACCAAGTCCAAAAATCAGGTGGACTCATATACCTTTACCGGGGTGATCAACAGGACATTGCGGCCAGACTTTTGTGATCACTTTGGAATCCGAATCGTTCCCTCGAATCTTGGATCCATAATATCAACATTTTCCAAACAAATTTATAGCACGTGTAAAATTGGAAAAAAATGTGGGCTCGAATTCGCCCTTTCCTCGAGAACCGAGCGACTCGTCTGCAAACTGTCCGTGATGGCGAGCGGGCTAGGTTGACGGCTTCGAACCTGGCGCGGATCGCTTCAAGCTGGTATGAAACCACGTCACTCCGCGGAAGGTTCGTTCAACAAATCGAGAATGAAGCCGAAGGCGAAGGCGGTCTCCTCGTACTGCCTCGTGCGGCCCGACGCGCCCCCGTGACCGGCTTCCATGTTCGTCTTGAGGAGAAGCCTGTTCCCGTCGGTCCTCCGCGCCCGCAGCCGCGCCACCCACTTGGCCGGCTCGAAGTATTGCACCTGCGAGTCGTGGAGCCCCGCCGTGACGAGCAGATGAGGATAGTCCTGCGCGGCCACGTTGTCGTAGGGCGAATAGGAGAGCATGTAGTCGTAGTAGACCTTCTCGTTGGGATTCCCCCACTCGTCGTACTCGCTCGTGGTGAGCGGAATGGTCTCGTCGAGCATGGTGGTCACCACGTCGACGAAGGGGACATCGGCCACCACACCCTTGAAGAGATCGGGCCTCATGTTGATCACGGCTCCCACGAGCAGGCCGCCCGCGCTCCCGCCGCTGGCGAAGAGCCTGTCTCGGCTCGTGTACCCCTCGCGCACGAGAAACTCGGCACAGTCGACGAAGTCGGTGAAGGTGTTCTTCTTCTTCAACAGCTTGCCGTCCTCGTACCACTGCCGCCCCTTCTCCTGCCCGCCGCGCACGTGGGCGATCGCGTAGACGAAACCCCGGTCCACGAGGCTCAGCATCGATGATTCGAAAGAGGCGTCCATGCTGGCGCCGTACGATCCGTATCCGTAGAGGTAGAGGGGATGGCTCCCGTCCCGTTTCATTCCCTTCGGAAAGAGGATGGAGACCGGCACGATCGCGCCGTCGCGCGCGACCACGCGGACCCGCTCGGTGCCGTAGTCCTCGGCATCGAAACCGCCCAGCACCTCATCCTGCTTGAGCAGGACCTTCGCCCTGGAGACCATGTCGTAGTCGAACGTGGAATGGGGTGTTCGCGGCGAGGAATAGACGTAACGCAGAACATGGGTGTCGAACTCGGGATTGGTGGACACGTAGGCCGCGTACAGGGCCTCGCCAAAATCGATCACATGGCCGGCATCTTCGACCGCATTGCGGTCGGCATCTTCGACCACACCAGTATCGACCAGATCCGCCCAGGGGATGACCCGAATGCGGTTCAAACCTTCCTTCCGCTCGGAGAGGACGAGGTGATCCTCGAAGAGCGTGAATCTCCCGAGGAGAACCTCCTCGCGATGGGGTACGACCTCACGCCAGTTCTCCTTCCCCCCGCGCGCAAGGGGCGTCTTCATGAGACGGAAATTCTGCGCCTCCCAGTTGGTCCTGATGTAGAAGGAGTCCTCGTAGTGGTCGATCGAGTACTCGTGCTCTCTCTCCCGCGCGAGGAAGACCTCGAAGTCTCCATCCGGGTCGCCCGCGTCGAGAAAGCGATACTCGGCGCTGAGCGTCTGGCGCGACGCGATCATCAAGAACCGCCCCGACCGCGTCTTGAAGACGCGCGCGGCGAACTCCTCGTCCTTCTCCTCGAAGACGAGCCGGTCCGTTCCGGGATCGGTGCCCAGTTTGTGGGAAAAGATCTTGCACGATCTGAGCGTGGTCGGATCCTGCCTGGCGTAAAATAGGGTCTCGTTGTCGTTCGCCCAGGCCATGTTGCCTGTCACCGCCTGGATCTTGTCGGCCGCGATCTCGCCGGTCGCGAGGTTCTTGAAATGGATCGTGTAGATCCTGCGGCCCACGGTGTCCACGGCATAGGCAAGGATCTGCTGATTCGAGCTCACGGCGAGAGCGCGCGGCGAAAGCCCCCTCACGGAAAAATAGTCGTGCCCCTCGGCCAGCGCGTTCGCATCGAGCATGATCTCCTCGGCCGCGTCGAGCGATCCCTTCTTGCGGCAATGGATCGCGTAGTCCCGCCCCTCTTCCTTGCGGGAGTAGTAGAAGTAATCTCCCTTCTTGAATGGAACGGACGCGTCGTTCTGCTTGATCCGCCCCTTGATCTCCTCGAAGAGGCGCTTCCGGAGCGGCTTCGTGTGCGCCATGACCGCGCGCGTGTATTCGTTCTCCGCCTCGAGATAGGCGATCACCGCCGGATCGTTCCTCTCCTTGAGCCAGTAGTAGTCGTCGATGCGCTCGTGGCCGTGCTTCACCAGTTTCTCGGGCACTATGCGCGCCATCGGCGGCGCGGGTGACGGTGCGGCAGGTTGATCTGCCGCGATCTGGCACCCGGCGAGCAATAAGGCGATCAGACCAACAATAACTGCGGCGGTAAGATCCATGGCGGCTCCACGCAAGATTTCGAATCTCGATTCCGGCGCCCCGATCCGGGAGGGCGCGGACTTTCCTTACGATCCATGAAACACGAAATCCCGGTCCCCTTCCTTCAAAAAGTGATCGGCCGCCGCGAATTCTCTCGGTGCGGTCCGGTGGGCTTCTGGGTATCATGTGCGACGCGCAACGAGAGTCTCGAAGAGAGGAGCCCTTTCATGGCTGTCGAACCGGGCCGTCCGGAGTTCAGCATCGACGACGCCCGCGCCTTCAGCGCGGAAGACGCGCGGATGATCGCGCACGATCTCTACGGCGTGGAGGCGCGCGTCCGCGCATTGCCGGGCGAACTCGATCTGAATTTCCGTCTCGAAACGGAAACGGGCGAAGAGCGCATCCTCAAGATCGCGCGCAAAGACGAGTCGCGGGAGGTCCTCGATTTCCAGAACCGTGCCATGGAGCGGCTGGCCACGGCGCTCGACACTCCCATGAGCCCGCGGATCTGCCGGACCCTGGCCTCGGAGGAGATCGGCTCCGTTCAGGACAGGTGGGGAAACGCGCGCCACGTGCGCATGCTCACATTTCTCGAGGGTACTTTTCTGGTCGATTGCACTCCCCACGGCGCGCCGCTCCTTCGCAGCGTGGGACGGTTCATGGGCCGCGTGGACAGGGCGCTCGAGGGTTTCACTCATCCGGCCATGAACCGCGGCATCTTGTGGGATCTGAAGGGCGCGTCGCGGATCGGCCCCCTGCTGGTCGCGATCGAATCGCTGCCGCGCCGATCGCTGGCCGAGCTCTTCGTGCGTCGCTTCGACGCTCTCGCGGCGCCCCGGCTCGGCACCCTGCGCACCGGCGTCATCCACAATGACGGCAACGACCACAACCTCCTCGTCCGCCGCACCGGATCGGGTGAACCGGAGGTGAGCGGGATCATCGATCTCGGCGACATGGTCCACACCTGCGTCGTGTGCGAGCCGGCGATCGCCGCCACCTATGCGGCCATGGGAAAGGACGATCCCCTCGCCGCCATGGTGGAGGTTGTGGCCGGTTTTCACGAGATCTATCCCCTCGGGCCGGAAGAGGTGGAGGTCCTGTTCCCTCTGACGGGCGCGCGGCTTTCCACGAGTGTCTACCAGTCGGTCAGGCAGACGAGGGACGATCCGCGGAATGCCTATCTCCGGATCAGCGAACAGCCGGCATGGGACCTGCTTGAGAAGCTGGCCGACATCGATCCGCGTCGCGCGGCGGAGGCCTTTTTCGATGCCCTCGGAATCGACCCGCCCGCTCCGCCGCCGGGCAGGGGGCGCGCACCGATTTCGGACGGTGAGCGAAGCGCCGAGGAGATCATGGCGCTCAGGGGGCGCCACATCGGCCCTTCGCTCAGCGTCTCCTACGAGAAACCGCTCAAGATCGTGCGCGGATCGATGCAGTATCTCTACGACGAGGAGGGATGCGCCTATCTCGACGCGGTGAACAACGTGCCCCACGTGGGCCACTGCCACCCCCGGGTGGTGGCCGCGGCCCGGAAACAGAACGCCCGGCTCAACACGAACACGCGCTACCTGCACGATCGGATCGTGAACTACGCGCGGAGGCTGACCGGAACGATGCCCGATCCGCTGCGCGTCTGTTTCTTCGTCAACTCGGGCAGCGAGGCCAATGACCTCGCTCTCCGGCTGGCGCGCACCCACACGGGCCGGGACGGGATCGCGGTCGTGGACGGGGCTTATCACGGCAATCTCGGTTCGCTGATCGACATCAGCCCCTACAAGTTCGACGGTCCCGGGGGCGCGGGCTCCCTGAGCCACGTGCGCACGACGCCGATGCCCGACATCTATCGGGGCCTCTACCGTTCCACCGATGGTGAGGCAGGAAAATTGTATGCCGCCCGCGTCGAGGAAGCCATCGACGACGCGAACCGCGGCGGGCGGCCGGTGGCCGCCTTCATCTGCGAATCATTGCTCGGGTGCGGCGGCCAGATCGTTCCTCCGCCAGGCTACTTGAAAGAGTCCTTCGACTCGGTCCGCGCTGCCGGCGGGGTGGCGATCGCCGACGAGGTGCAGGTCGGATTCGGTCGGGTGGGCACCCATTTTTGGGCCTTCGAAACGCAGGGCGCCATGCCCGACATCGTGACCCTGGGCAAGCCGATCGGCAGCGGCCATCCGATGGCGTGCGTCGTGACCACGCCCGAGATCGCCGCATCCTTCGACACGGGCATGGAGTACTTCAACACCTATGGCGGCAATCCGGTCTCCTGCGCCGTGGGCCTGGCCGTGCTCGACGTGATCGAGGAGGAGGACCTGCAACGGAACGCCCGCGACGTGGGCGCGCACCTGATCGCCGGTCTCGAGGCGCTCGAGGAGACGCACCCCCTCATCGGCGACGTGCGCGGGCTGGGGCTCTTCGTGGGCGTCGAACTGGTTCGCGACAGGCAGAGCCTGGAACCGGCCGACAGCGAGGCGGCCTTCGTCGTGGAGCGGATGAAAGACGAGGGAATCCTCGTGAGCACCGACGGTCCCTTGCACAACGTGATCAAGATCAAGCCCCCCCTGGTCTTCACCCGCCCGAATGCCGATCTGCTCGTGCAAACACTGGATCGTGTCCTGGCGGAGGCGTCCTCCCTTTCTTGACAGGATGCCGGGGACACCAGAGGCCGTAAAGACCGGTCTCAGAACACGAACTCCGCCCGCACGCCGGCGACGAGCGCGTCGTCGAGCACCCCTCCACCCGGATTGGTGATGAACTGCAGATCGGGTTTGATCGTGAAGTGCTCGCAGAGCTCCAACCTGTAGAAGAGCTCGATCGCTCTTTCGGCGCCGCGCGCGAAACCCGCCTCGCGGCTGAACTCCACCTGGAACAGCCCCACGCCGAGGATGTCGGCATCCCTGCCGGGCAGAGCGCCGGTCCAGGCCACACCGCCGCCGAAATAGTGCAGCGCCTCGGACCGGTCAGGGGGCGCCCATCCGTACTGGCCGAAGAGACCGATCCCCTCCGTGCAATCGGGCTCCGCGCTCTCCTCCGCCCCATTTTCCGACCAGATCTCCTGATCCCAGGTCACGTACCAGCCGTGGCTCTCGCCCTTTGTTCCGGGATCGGGATCGCTCCGGTCGAACTCGTCGAAACGGTCCCCGTTCCACCAGGCGCCGACACGGAAGTGTCCGGCCCTGTCCGCGGCGCGGTAGTGGACGGCCGGCTCCACCATGATCATGGGGCCGTAAAGGTTGTCGACCGTGCTCTTGATCGATCGCCCGCCATCGGGGCGGCCCTGGTAGACTCCGACATGGGTTGAGAACCAGTCCGCCGGCTGCGCGCCCCACATCATGCCCCAGTCAGGATCGGGATAGGTCACGAGCGGAATGGTGGGGCTGAATCCGGGCGATGAGGCGATGAATTCGCAACCGAACTCGGTGCAGGCAAAATCGGCGTTCGCCTCTTGCTTGCCCAGCTTGGTCCAGAGGCGGCCGTTGAGAAAATCGTGGCGATACCAGATCTCGGAAACCTGGGTGAAATCATCGGCGTCGATGTTGGACAGGATCTGGAAATCTCCCACATAATCTTCCGTGATGCCCTCGCCGTGCTGGTTCTGAATATGTGCGAAAAAGGAACCATCGTCCCAGAGCCCCGCGCGGGCGGTGTCGAACTCCAGAAAGAGGCTCACGTCGCCCCGGTACTTGCGCGCATGGTGGGTGGTGATCCCGCCGCGCGTGTTGGCCAGCCACTCCGCCGTGTAGACCAGCTCGAAAGAAAGCCCTCTCTCCTCGAGTTCTCCGCGGAGATCCGGGCCGCTGGGCGGGCGGTCGGTGGATTCATCGGTGCAGAGACCGACGGATGGAAAAAGAAAGGTGGAGAAGAGCAGCAGAATCCTGAGCGATCGGTAGAGCATGTCTTTTCTCGTGTAATGGATAACGTCTCGTATAAACAGACGCATCTAATAACGTAAGGCGTGTCTTTTTTCAAGAAAGAACTGTATTTATTAAAAAATCACTAACCTATCTCATTAAAGGGGTTAAGACATTCTTTCCCTGAAGTGGATCTCAGCCTAGTCTTTGGCTGGAGGCTGACACCTCTCTGCGGCCCGATTCCGGTCCTGCTCCTCGAGCTCGACAATCTCCCGTCTGATTTCGTCGATATCCTCCTCGAGCTCCTCGATCTGCTCCTTCAATTTCCTGATCCGCTTCTCGTTGCTCCGGCCGCCGAACCGCTTGGTGCCCGCGATGAGAACCATGGCGCTGAACGCCTTCAGCCCCACCCCTTTCATGCGGAGGAGGCGCGTCGAACGCATGAGCCTTCCGAGCCGCGCGAGCCGGGCGATCGGCAGGAAGGAAAGGAAGGGCAGCACAAAGAGAATGACGGGCAAGAGGACGATGGCCAGATCGAGCCAGTGCTTGACGCAGTAGCGTATTTTTTTCCGGGCCACCGAGATCATGAGCGAAAACTCGAAGGCGAACGCGAGCCAGATGATCTGCGATCCCAGGGAGAGGCTGAAAGCGACCGTCCGGTTCTCGAGCCACTGCGGCCGCAGGTACTCGATCCCCAGAATCGGGAGAACGAGGAGCACCACGGCGAACATGGGCAGGCTGAAAGCGCGCAAGAGGTCCTTCTCGAGCGACCGGTCCCTGTCGCGCCAGCCAAAGAAGGGTAGCCAGATGCGATGGCGGTCGCCGAATGGAGGGATCGAAATCCTGAAGATCGGAAAGAGAATGACCGAGGCACCGAGCCCGAGCCGCGTCCAGAATCGCTCGCTGCTCCGGCTCGCCAGAAAATAGACGATGCCGTCGAGAACGTACACTGCCCAGATGGCGAGCACCACGATCATGACAATCAGTATCGGCTCCGACTGCAGCTTCTCGAGGCTGTTCCTCCCCTGATGGGGAAGGACGATGGAGAAAAGGATCAGCCAGAGATAGGACAGGACGGTGAGCGGCCTCGCTGCCTGGTCATGGAGTTCGCGGCATCTGCGCGTGAGTATTGTTGCCATCAATCAGGACCTGTTCGATCTGTATCAAAAGGGTAAGCATAGAAAATATGGCGACATTTCGCCAAGTGAAGTCGAAAAAATGGTTTCTTGTTTTCGGGACGATGAGGCTGACAATCGACCGCTTCGCGGCCGCTTGCAGCTTATCGTCCGTGTGATTCGGGGTGGAGATGGGTCGCGATGCTGGGCTGGCGCGGGAGGATCTGTCAAAAGGCGTGACTCTGCTTGAATGCCCCGGGAAGACAGGATATAATATGAATCCAAATACATACGAACAGCACTAAACCGGACCGTCCTCGGAAAGGAACAAACGATGCGCCCCCTCACCTTTCTCTTCTGTCTCGCCGCGGCCACTCTCGCCGGCCTCGACGAGAGCCGCGCCCAGGCCGAGTGGAACGTCATGGTCTATTTCAACGGGGACAACAACCTGGAAGGCTGCGCCTTCGGCGATTTCATCGAGATGGCCACCGTCGGCTCGACGGGCAACGTGAACATACTCGTCCAGCTCGATCGGAGCGGGGGATTCAGCACGGACTACGGCGACTGGAGCGATACGCGGCGGTTCAGAATCACCCCGGGCATGACGCCCGATCCGGGAAACGAACTCGCCATCCTGGGCGAAACGAACAGCGGCCTGGGAGTCCTGACGAGCACCGATGACGGCAGCGTCGAGGATTTCGTCCGGTGGGCGCACGGCGCCTATCCCGCCCAGCGGCACGCCCTCATCCTGTGGGATCACGGATACGGGTGGCGCGCCGCGGGCGATGACTGGACCGATGACGACAAGCTCTACATGCCCGAGGTGCGGGAGGCGTTCGAGAACCTCGCCGCCGACGGGATCCACCTGAATCTCGTCGGATTCAACGAGTGTCTCATGGCGATGCTCGAGGTCGCCCACGAGATCCAGCCCTTCGCCGAGGTGATGGTCGGTTCGGAGAAGGTCTCCTCGGGAAACGGTTTCCCCTATGACCTGATCCTGGCCGATCTCGATGCCAATCCCACCATGGACGCGCGAACGCTGGGGCAACTGATCGTCACCCACTATGCCCAGGTGGAACCGAGCCTGCTCCTGTCCGCGATCGACCTGCGCCAGATCCCGCCTCTCGTGGCCGCTGTCGACGAACTGGCTCTCGCCATGACCCGGAACCGGACCGAGATCGCGGCGGTACGCGCCGTGGTGAAGACCTACGGTGCTCCGGGCGGCAACACCCACATCGACCTTCACGACTTTGTCGACCTGCTCTCGCAGCAGATCCCGTCAGGCGCGATTCACGATGCCGCCATAAAGGTGATGAACAATTTCCAGGCCCCCTACGCGGTTCACGGCACGCCGGGAGAGGACCACGGAATCGCCATCTACTTTTCCAACAGATCCGGCAATCCCCTTCACAAGTTGTACAACAACGAATGGCTCGCTTTTGCCGGAGACACGCACTGGGACGAATTCGTGCGCTGGTATCACGGGGTCGAGTGGCTCTGCTGCGTGGGCGACCTCGTTCCGGGAGGTGCCGTCGAGATCAGGGTCGTGGGTGAGCCATCGGCAATGCCGGTCACCTTCGCCTTCGGTTGGACCATCCTCGATCCGCCCTTTCCGACGATCTACGGCGACCTCTGCATCTCGCTGCCGCCGGCGGCAATCATTACGAGAGGACCGATCCCGCCTGATGGGATTCTCATCATCCCCACGACGGTCCCGGCCACATGGCAGAGCGGCGAGAGATACCCGATCCAGGCGCTCATCGGCCCCTTCACCTGGGGATCGATCCTGACGAACTTGATGGTGCTGGAGGTCGAGTAACCTCGGCGGCAGGACGGCCGGACAGCCCGCACCGTCTCAGCGGCCGAACTGTTTGCGGCCCGCCAGCAGGAACAGGGCTTCGAGAATCTTCTCCTTCTTCTCGCCCCGCAGAAGGCCCATCCAGGCGTAGATGTTCTTTCCCCCCACCGGTTCGGAGACCTTGTGCTCCACGTAGACGATGCCGTCTCCAAGCCACTCGCCGCTCTCCGAATGAAGCCGCGCGAGAGGCAGGTAGACATCTCTCTCGTCGAGGAGCGCGTGCGTGGCGGGCCTCCAGCGGAGATCGCCCGACCGCGGGAAGGGCAGCGCCGTGTGCGCGATGCCGACCAGATCGGTGTCGATCGTGAACCGCAAGATGCTGTCCGCGGGGGGCCTCTCCCACCCTCCCGGGCCGTTCCTCCCCCCGCCGCCGCTTCCGAGCAGCGGAAAGCCGAACCGCCCCGCCGACCGGACCGCCTCGCGCCGCGCGTTGTAGTAGAACGGAAGGGGGCCGTCTCCGAGAGCCATGATCAGCCCCCCCTCTTTCAGGTAGCCGACGAGCGCGTCGTCCACGTCGCCCCCTGCTCCCACCGACTGGGTGTAGCTCTCGTGTCCGCCGTAGACGGTGACGGGACAGGCGGCGGCATTGAACGCCTTGGGATCGACGACCTCTTCCCAGGTCAGTTCCCTGATCGCGATCGGTTGATCGACGAGCCAGAAAATGGCATCGCTTTCGAAATCGGGCAGGACGGCCACCGTGCGGCGCTCGTACAGGGCCGCGAGCTCTTTCGACGGGGGACTCATCGCGGCGGCTGTTTTTTTGGCGGCCTCCTTCCGCGGCATCCGCTTGAAGCGGGGAGCGAACTCCTTCGTGATCGCCAGGTATCGATCGCCGTGCTCCCTGCTCGGCTCGATCTCGGAGCCCTCGTGCCACTCGTTCCACGACGTGATGAGGATCCAGTCCGGATCAGCGCGCAGGGCGGCGTTCCATAGTGTTCTGTAGGTACCGCCCGACGCGCGGGCCGCGTTGATTCCCGGCTCGCGGATCTTCCTGTCGTCGTATCCGGGGATGATGGTGAGACAGGCGATCTTGCCCCGCGCCCTGGCGAGGGCCGCGGCCCGGCCGAAGGCCTCGTCCGAGACCGCGCCGAGCTCTTCGGCCGCGCACGGTGCCACCCAGGAGCAGATGTTGTACGTGTGAATCCCGTCGAAGAGACAGGCGTTGCGCTCGGTGTAACCGTCGGCGATGAGCACGAAATCCCGCCCCGACTTCTCCGCGGTCCGGCTGATGATCTCCTTCCACTGGCCCGTGGAGAGCTGATTCATCACACGGCCGTAGATGAAAATCACCGGTTTGTCTTCGTGCCTGAAAAAGGCCGGGTGTGAACCGTATTTTTCCAGAATGTAAACGAGATCGTCCACCGCACCGCCCGTCTGGGCGCGGCCCGATCCGGGAGCGGTCTCCCAGTAGACCGTGGCCTCGAATTCTTTTTCGACGGCCCGGTCGAGGACCTTGGCAAAAGCTCGATCGTCGAACCGGTCTCGCCCCCACCAGGTGCAGATGAAGCCGTCGATGCCCGCAGTGCGCGCCTGATCGATGTGGGTGTCGATCATGTCGGAGTCGTGCGAGTCGTAAGCGCCCGCCTCGGGATAGTGCGTGGAATTGGCGATATCATGTTTTTCCGCGTCGACCCTCTCCCAGTGCACCCAGCGCCCGTGGTTCTCGGGCCTGCCGTACCAGGTGTAGTAGAAGGCCAGCACCTTCCGATCGGGAGTGCCCTGATGCCTGTGCATCCTCTCGCGAAGGAACGGAAAGAAGCCGCTCTCCGCCTCCTGTTCCCCGCCCGCCCCCGAAGCGAGCGGCAGGAGAACGACGAGCGCAATCAGAGGGAGCGTTGTGTGTCGGTTCATTTCTCGATCCAGGTGTAGATATCGAAGGGCCGCTTCAGACCGTAGTCGATCACATCGTAGGCGTCGCCCGGCGGCTGCGGCCCCGAGTGCGCGTGAAGAAAGTGTCCCGGCCAGGCCGAACCGCGAACCCTTCCGGCATGGTGCGGACCGAGCAGGTTCTTGAGGCTGCCGAACACGGTCACGGTGACCCTGTTCTCACCCTCGTGCAGCAGGCCGGTGATCTCGAGCTGCCACGGTTGCCAGCCGATGTAGCCGGCTTTCGTTCCATTCACATCGACACGCGCCGCCACGCCCCCGATGCCGCCGGGAAGGTCGACCACCGTTCTGGCCGATTCGTCCGCGCAGACGACCCTCACCGTATACGCCACCCTGCCCGCGTAGCAGGGATGCCCCTGCGCCGACCAGGCGCCGAGATCGAGCCCCGCCGGCGGTTCGACGGTCCAACCCCTGGCAGCGCTCCGCAGCGCGAAATCGCCGAGCAGGTAGACAGGCTCGGGCTCGTGATGGATCGAGAAGGGCTCCGCTTTCGTCCCGATCACATTGACACCTTCGACGAGCCGGTCCGGTTCGATCGGGTAGACCAGGAAGGACCGGTCGAGCCACCACTCTCCCTCGAGGGGATCGAGCACGCGGCCGTTGACACTCACCTCGTACCGGTCGCCCCTCTCGACAACGAGCCGGAGCGCGGGCAATCGGTCCCAGTCACCCATGACGAAGGGGTAGGCGAGGCTGAATCCCGAACCGGCAGGCCGCGTGTCCTTGCGCAGGATCTCGTCCTCGAACTGCACGGCGCGGTCCCAGGGATTCCGGTCGAAACCGTGCGCGCCATAGATCCGCGCCTGAGCGTCGTAGCGGTAGAGCCCCTCGAAACTCTCGTCCCTGATCGTGAGGTCCGCGAAATCGAGCGGCAGGACATTGAGATCGAGCCGTGCGACTTCCAGTTCTCCGAGCGGCTGCAGGAGCGTGCGTACGCTCTCCGGATGCGGAGGCTCCCTCTCGTGCGGGGCGCGGCCCTTCGTGTGAATCGCGAAGAGGGCGCTCCCCGCGGGCGGCAGTACGAAATCCCAGCTCTCGCTAAAAGCGTGCCCGGTCGAGGGCACGGCTGAAATGGTGCCGTCTTCCGGATCCCACCGATCCACCGCCGCGGGGAAAGTTTCCACCACGCCCCGTGCCGTCTCCTCGAGACTCGTGTTCACCACGAAGAGGAGGGTGCCGTCCTCGAGTGCGCGCACCAGATGAAAAACGCGCCCGCCCCGGGGCGCATCGGCCGAAACACGGACAATGGCCCGCGCTTTCAGGTCCCCCGCGAGATCCCGCGGGGGTATCGAGGAAGCGTCCACCCACCGATCGCCGGCCGTGTCCTTCGCGCGGCCGTCCACGAAGGGCGGGACTCCCACGCAGCTCGTGACGCGCCCCCCCTGGCGGGCGAACTCCTTCAGAAGGGACACGGTGGAGCTCTCCAGGTTCTCCAGACCGGGTGGCAGGATCACCACGCTATAAGAGCGCGCGCCCACGACGAGCCGGCCGTCGACGACGCGGCCCAGCTCGGCGATCACCGGTTCGCTTCCCAGATCGAACGGTGCCTGGGCCGCGCCGAGCTCGGTGACGAATTCCTGAAACCGCCCGCCCAGCGCGTTCAGCCGGTTGCGCGTCGACGGACACCAGTTGTAGAGCCACATGGTGGTTGTCGGCTCGATCACGAGCGCCTCGCAGAGCTCTTCGCCCGCCGCGAGCGCCCAGGAGAGCCGGCCCAGATAATCGCCCAGAAGGCCGAACGCCTCCCACCACGGTTCGTGGTACGAGAAGGACGGCGGATGGTCCGCCTTGCGCGCGCCGCGTATCGTGTAGTAGCTGAGATGCGGATTGATCAGATTCACGCCGCCTACCAGGAGCCAGTCGCTGATCCTCTTGAGGTCCTGAAAAGTCGCCTCCCATCCCGCGGCGCCGTAAGCCTCGCAGAGGGTGCGCTTCCGGCCGAGCTGGTTGGCGATGCTCTTGATCTCCAGGAGGGCGCGGTAGTTTCCGAACTGGGCGTTCGGTCCCTCGGCGTACCGGTTCATCAGGCAGTCGATGCCCGGAATGTGCTGCCACCTGTTGAAACTCATCACATCGGGCCCGTGGCTGACCCCGGGCCAGCCATGTTCCCACACATGTCCTGTCGAGGCGATCCCCCTCGATTCGCACTCGCGAAAATAGGGTTTGGCGAAATTTTCCAGATAGAGATCGAGCAGCATTGCGGTGTAGTCGTGGCGCACCCGGCGCCAGTCGCCCGTGTTGAAATGAATGGCCGGAAGGAAGTCGACGATCGAGTACCCGAAGCGGGCCTCGAAGGCGGCCGGGAGAGTGGGCGTCCATCCGCCGGTGATGTGCGGCTCGTCGGTGAAGCAGGCCTGAACCGTTTTTCCATACTCGTCGGCGAGCACCCGGTCGTAAGCTCCGAGAGTGATCTCCAGGAATTTCTCCCCCACCCCCGGCCGCAGAAGATCGACGAAGAACCTGCCGGCCAGCCACGCCGACTCCCGGCCGTAAGAGAGCGCATAGAGGAGATAGGCGCCCCGGTCGAGCCCGAGGTCCCGGGCGGTTCTGGTTTCGCCCTCGTCGAGAGGCCGAAGGGCGATCCGTTCGAACCGGCACGGGGCGGGCTGATCGTCGGCGTGCAGTCCGGCGGCCTGGTCCGTGATCCACACGCCTTCCTCCATTCCCCAGCCGAAATGCGGTTCCCACCCGACCACATCGATGAGCATCGCATTGCGCGTGCGTCCCGGTTCGAAAGGTTGCGTTCCCACGACGAGCGCCGGGTTTCCGCCCATATCGCCCCAGCGGTCGACGAGCGTGAACTCGAACACGGTGGTCTTCCCTTCGAAGACAACACCCCGCGCGGGACGGAGCCAGGCATCGTTCCGCGAGCCGTCATGCTGAAGGACGAGCGCTCCGTCGTCGATGCGCGCGTCGAGAACAGCCTTGTTGACAGGATCTGCGATATTCTCGTTGACCCAGCCGGCGCCGAGTTTTTCTCTTTCGAAATCATCGTCGACGATAACGTCCACCGCGCCACTCCGGTCGGACTGGTAAAAGCGCACATTGTCGACCTTGCAGCTGCGGCCCACGATGGCGCGGAAACCGATCCCCCCCTCGAAGGGATCTTTGCCGAAACGAAACCGCGACACGCCGAGTGGACCGAAGCTGATCGATCCCGTTCGGCCATCCGGTTCCACGGTCAGTCGGATCCGTCCCGCGGGCTCGTCGCTCGAGAGCCTGAACAGGGCAACGGTCTCCGAATCGACGATGAGGCGGTCGAGCTGGTCCGGAGCGAAGAGGGTCCGTTCGAGGGAGACCTGGCGCGACGCGGGCATCCGGTCGGGCACGTGGCCGCCCGCGAAGCCGGAGGGGTAGCTGTTCTCGTCGTAGATGTTTGCCACCATGCCGCGCTTCTTGCACTCCGCCGCGGTGAAGCGCCAGAGTTCGAGCCATCGATCGGAAAGGTAAGGCGTGACCAGGCCCGGCCGGGGATGGACGAAGACCCCGCCGAAACCGGAGGCACGGAACCCGTCGAGCTGCCGGGCGATCTCCTCCTCGTCGAGCAGATCGTTCCACACGTAGAGGGGCGCCGGCCGGAACGGGGCCGGCGGATCGCCGAACCGTTCCAGCACCGCGTCGAGATCGGATGCGGTCTCGTCGATCGGGTTCTGAGCAAAAATCTCGCCCGGACCCAGGATCGCGATTGCGAAGGTGACGAAAAAGGTGAAAAGTATGCGCGCCGTTCTCATGGTTTCTCCAATGCGGTAGGGTTTCGATCATCGATCTTAAACTGTGCGCGCGCGAACGGCAATCGCGCTCATCGGCTGTCGCCCGGCGATTGCGCCATCCAATTGGCTTTGCTCGATGCGGGTCTCATGGTGTATAACAGCGCAGAGAAGTTACTCGAAAACCTCGCGGCGACTCGGGCACCGCGACTTGTCGGCCCGAACACCGCACAGGAGTAGAATCGAAACGAGGAGGGAATCCAGATGGGTCTGTGGGACAAAATTCGCGGCGAGTTCATCGATATCATCGAGTGGACCGATTCGACGAGAGACACCATGGTCTACCGGTTCGAACGCCACGGCAACGAGATCAAGATGGGCGCAAAGCTCACCGTGCGCGAGGGGCAGGTGGCGGTCTTCATCGACGAGGGCCAGCTCGCCGACGTTTTCAAGCCGGGCATGTACACTTTGGATACGGAAAACATGCCGATCCTTTCCACGCTCAAGGGGTGGAAGTACGGCTTCTCGAGCCCCTTCAAGGCCGAGGTCTATTTCGTGAGCACCCGCCGCTTCACCGATCTGAAGTGGGGAACGAAGCATCCGATCACCTTGCGCGACGCCGAGTTCGGCCCCGTGCGGCTGCGTGCCTTCGGGTCATACGTGATCAAGGTGAGCGACGCGGCACAGTTCATCCGCGAGATCGTGGGGACCGACGGGCATTTCACGAAGGACGAGATCACCGACCAGCTCCGCAATCTCATCGTGTCCCGATTTGCCGACATCGTGGGCGAGAGCAAGATCCCCGTTCTCGACCTGGCAGCCAACTACGACGAGCTGGGCGAGTTCGTGACGAAGAAGATCCACGACGACTTCACCAATTACGGCCTCGACGTGACCAAGATGCTCGTGGAGAACATCTCCCTTCCCGAGGATGTGGAGAAGGCGCTCGACAAGCGATCGAGCATGGGCGTCATCGGCAACCTGCAGCAGTACACCCAGTTCCAGACCGCCAACGCCATGGAGGAGGCGGCCAAGAACCCCGGCGGAATGGCCGCCGGCGGCATGGGCATGGGAATGGGTTTTGCCATGGCCAACCAGATGGGCCAGTCGATGCAGGGGCAGCAGGGCCAGCAAGGGCAGCAGGCCACGCCCCCCCCACTGCCCCAGGCCGCCGCCTTCTTCGTGGCGATCAACAACCAGCAGGCCGGCCCGTTCGACATGAACACCTTGCAGCAGTACGCGCAAAGCGGACAGTTGACGCGCGAGACGCTCGTCTGGAAGCAGGGCATGGCGCAGTGGACGGCGGCCGGGCAGGTGGCCGAGCTGGCTCACCTCTTCGGCGCCACTCCCCCGCCCCTTCCGCCGCAACCTCCCAAACCCCCGCAAAGCGACGAGAGTAAGGAATAGGTGCCATGAGCGATTCCCTGGAAAAAGTCGACGATGCCCTCACGGGGGACCACGAAGAGATCATGGAAGAAGGTGTGGCCAAGGGCAAACTGCAGCAGACATTCAAGTGCCTGAACTGCGCGGCCAAGATGGAGTTCGAACCGGGCGCCGACGCGCAGAAATGCCCCTATTGCGGACACGAGAATCCGATCCCCAAATCGGAAGCCGATATCGTGGAGCTCGACTTCGGCGCCCATCTCGCGATGCTCGCCGACAGCGAGGAGATGGAAGAGCGGCTGACCATCAAGTGCACCGACTGCGCGGCCGAGACCACGGCCGATCCGAACGTGACCTCCCAGGAGTGCGCTTTCTGCGGCTCGCCGATCGTGTCGACGGCCGCCTCGAAGAAGCAGCTCCGGCCGCGGTCCCTTCTGCCCTTCAAGGTCACCCGCGACGAGGGGCGAAAGGCGTTCATCGAATGGATCGGGAAACTGTGGTTCGCACCCAATGACCTGAAACAGAGGGCACAGACCGAGGGAAAGCTCGCCGGCATGTACGTGCCCTACTGGACCTACGACAGCAACACGACCAGCTTCTACCGGGGGCAGCGCGGCGAGTACTACTGGGTGACCGAGTCCTACACCACGACCGAGAACGGCAAGAGCGTCCGCAAGACGCGCCAGGTGCGCAAGATCCGCTGGTGGCCGGTGAGCGGCACGGTGTGGGAGTCCTTCGACGACGTGCTCGTCCTGGCGAGCAACAGCCTGCCGAGAAAGTACACGGAGCGCCTCGAGCCGTGGGATCTGCAGAACCTCGTGCCCTACAAGGACGATTACCTGAGCGGTTTCAGGGCCGAGAGCTACCAGGTCGACCTCGAGCAGGGATTCGACTACGCCCGCGAGATCATGGACGGGACGATCCGCGAACTCGTCCGCCGCGACATCGGCGGTGATGAGCAGCGGATCACGTCGGTCAACACGCAGCACGACAACGTCACCTTCAAGCACACGCTCTTGCCGATCTGGATCAGCGCATATCGGTATGGCAGCAAGACCTACCGATTCCTGGTCAACGCGCGCACCGGCGAGGTGCAGGGAGAACGTCCCTACAGCTGGATCAAGATCACCCTCGCCGTGCTGCTCGCGGTCATCGTCGTGACCGCCATCGTCCTGGCCGTGACACGTTAAAGGCGAGCGAAACGCGAGATGAGAATCTCGAACGGATCCCGAGATGAGAATCTCGAACGGATTCCGAGATGAGAATCTCGAACGGATTCGCTCAAAGATCCACCCTTTCGATAAGGATCTATAAAAAGAACGCAGTCGATCAGGGGAATTCCGTTCCCATCGAGTCGAATCTATATCTACTCCGATAATCTCCAGGGGAAGGAGTCGGCACATGTTGCACGATCCACGACAGGCGATCGCTCGAATTCTCTCGGACCGGCATCATCGCACCCCGCGGATGGTGCCTCTTGCCATCCTGCTCGTCTGGGGAATCGCACTCTGTCCGCCCGGTTTGGCCCAGTACGGCCCTCCCGTGGGCGACACGGACTACGACGAATCGAATGCTTTCGTTTTCCTGCGCGACGAGGTCACGTACATCGATGTGACCATGGATCCTGCCGATCTCCAGGCGATCCTCAACGATCCCCATTCGAACGACTACAAGGTCTGCTCGATCCGTTTCCATAACTCTGCAACGGACGAGATCGTAGCCAACGTGGGGATCCGGCCGCGGGGGAACTACTCCAGGAGGTGGAAGAAGTTCAACTGGAAGCTCGACTTCAACGTCCTCGTGCCCGGCCGCAAGTTCCACGGCCTCGAGGAATTCAACGTGAACGCCGATTCGCCCGATCCGTCGATCTCCCGCTCGATGATCGCCCTCGATATGCACAGGGCGATGGGCGTGCCGGCCGCGCGGTCGCACCACGTTTACTTGACGATCAATGACGGCACCCAGGTGGAGGGCGTCTACGTCCAGGTCGAACAGGTGGACGACGAGTTCGTGCAAGCCTGGTTCGGCAACAAGACCGGCGACCTCTACAAGTGCCGGCAGCCGACCATGAATTTCGTGGCCGATCTCCGGTACATCGCACCCGGATTGCCGGAGACCTACCGCGACTACGCCAATGGCGAGGTTTATCAGGAACAAATCAACAATGCCGACTTCATCGCGTTTGCGGCGTTCGTGGACTTCGTGAACAACACCGACCTGGCCACCTTTGCGGCGGGCATCGGCGATTACCTGAACGTGGACGGTTTCCTCCGCGCCATGGCCGTCGATGCCATCGTCGGCAACTGGGACGGCTACTGGCTCAACGCCAACAACTACTACCTCTATCAGAATCTGGACGCCGGGGGCCGCTTCGAGTTCATCCCCTGGGACCTGGAAAATTCCTTCGGTATGAATTTCTTCGACTACCCCCTCCCGGGGGTCACCAACTGGGTGACGCGCGATTACGACGGATGGGGCGACGGGGGCGGGGGATCCTCAGGAGGTTCCCTCCCGCCGCTCATCGACCGGCTGCTCCAGGTGCCTGAGTACAACAACGCTCTCCTCCGCTACGTCCGGGAGGCGATCGAAGGCCCCGCGGGATTGGCCGCCCACACCGACAACGTCGACAAGATCCAGGCGCTCCTCGCCCCGCTGGCTTTCATGGGATCGTGGGGAGGCTCGAACAACGACTTCGGCTACACGAACTACAGCACGCTGGTCTCCTTCGACTATCCCGCCACCTTTGACAGCGAGCACCGGCCGGCCACGTGGGGCCTGCGCTCCTTCATCCGCTGGCGGGCGATCTACGTGAGGGATTACTATCCCCTCTCCACACGCCACGCGCGGCTCTTCGTGAACGAGGTCGTGGCCGACAACGAGACCGTTCTCCAGGACGAGGCGGGCGAGTTCGAAGACTACGTGGAGATCTACAACGACGAGTCCTTCACCGTCGATCTGAGCGGGATGTATCTGAGCGACTACGCGGGCGATCCCCGGGCGTGGGCCTTTCCCCCGGGGACGACCATTCCGTCCAAGGGTTTCGTTCTCGTCTGGTGCGACGAAGACGTGGGCCAGGGGCCGCTGCACACCACCTTCAAACTGTCGAAAGCGGGCGAGGGGGTCTGGCTCTTCGACGACGACGCCGATTTCAATCAGCTCCTCGACGACTTCCCCTTCCCCGCGCTCTCCGACGACGAGGCGTTCGGCCGGTTCCCGGACGGCTGCGGTGTCGCGGCCGTACTGAACGCACCGAGCCCCGAGGCGACCAACGCGGGATCGTCGGCGGGGTTCGTCCTGACTCTCGACGGAGCCTGCCCGGGCAGGGTCGACGTCTACGCGAGCGGCGCGACACCGGGCGAGTGGGTGGCATTCATCGCGGCCAACGGCCCGGGATCGTTCGTCATCCCCTCCGGTCCCTGGGCGGGCACGGTGCTCGGCCTCGACGGAACGGCACGGCTCTACAAAACGAAATCTGCCGACGTCAACGGGACGGCCAGGATCAGCGGCGTCCTGCCCGAGTCGCTGTGCGGTCTGATCTGGCTGCAAGCGCTCGATCTGAACAACGGCGCCACGAGCAACGTGCTCAATTTCTGAGTCGGCCCAGGACGGATCGCCACAAATAGGGATCCGCCGTGAATCCTTGATTGTCTCGAGAGCGAAACAAGGATTCACGACGGACATACACCTGGCGGAATCAACCCACCCGCGACTATTGCTTGGCCACGCTGCTCCCCTCGAGCCGCGTAGGCGCCACATACAAGGAAGCCGATTTTTCAGCGGCCTCGTAGAGCATCAGAAAAGTTTCCTTCGAAAGCCAGAATCCATCGGCCGGCGCGGGATCGCCGTGATTCAGCATCTCGATCCAGTCATGCTTGAGATTGCAGGAGTTGTCACACTCCTTCGTCGTGCCGCAGCCGGTCGCACAGATCAACAATGCGGCGGCGAATACTGAATAGATCCCCTTCTTGAATGTCTTTTGCCATTCCATTGACTTTACTCTCCAACTCTATGTTAAGACTTGCGCGTGAATCTTGCGGAAATCCGATCTCGTCCATCGCTTCTTGTTCCTTCTCGGTGAAGGGCGGCGCGTCCTCGACGAGACGCGGGGTCAGGAAGATGACGAGGTCCCTGTTTTCGTCCATCGTGGACGTATAGCGAAAAAGCGCACCGAGGAGAGGAATATCTCCGAGGAGCGGAATCTGAGAGATCGTCTTCACAGCTTCCTTGCGCCTGAGACCGCCGATAACGAGTGTTTCACTATCGTTAAGGAGCAGGGTGGTGTCCGCCTTGCGCGAGTTGATGACCGGGACGTCGTTGACCCTCTCGCCGGTGGCGGCGCTTTGCTCCGCGTTGACGGCGAGAAAGATACGTCCGTCGTCGGTAACCTTGGGCGTCACCTTGAGCTTGACGCCCGCTTCCTTGAACGCCGTTGTACCGATCTGTCCGCCGGCGCTCGTTTCGGTCAACTGCTGGTAGGGGATCTCCTCGACCGTCTCGATCGACGCCTCCCGGCCGCTTAGAACCAGTATCTTCGGCGTCGCTAGTATGCGTGTGTTCTTGAACGTCTGAAGGGCGCGGAGAAAGTTCGTTGCCGTCCAGCGGCCTTGGAGCACGTTGTATGTCACCGTACTCCCCCCGCCGGCCGGGTCAATCAGGTCCTGGCCGAAGCGCAATTCGCTGCGGTTGTTGATTTTCACCGCTTCCCAGTTGATGCCGATGTCCTTCTCGTCTGTAAGGATCGTGTCGACGATCAAGACCTCGATGAGAATCTTTTTCGGCGCCGCGTCGATCTGGGCTGCCAGCTTGGCCAGCTTCGCCATATCGGCCGAGGCGCCGACCACGATCAGCGAATTGGTCGCCTCGTCGATCGACACGTGCCCCCGCGGGCCCGCCAGCGCCTTGAACGCTTCCTCCAGCCCCTTGGCCTCGGCGAACTCGAAAGGAAGAACCATGGGAATCAAGGCGTCGATGTGAGTCGGGATTTCGCCGGATGTCATGGGCGCGTCGGCGACGTTCATCACCATGATGAGATCCCCCTCACGCTGGCCCACGAGGTTGGCCGTCTTCAGAACCGCGTCGAACGCCCTGGCCCAGGAAACATCTTTCAATCTGATCGTGATCGTTCCCTGAACCGATTCTGAAATGGCGATGTTGGCCCCCGCCTGCTGGGCGAGCCCTCTGATCACATCCCGGATCTCAACATTCTCCACGTCAAGAGAGACGGTGATCTGGTCGTCCAGTTCCCTGCCCTGGCCCGTTGCCGGCGGACTGCTGACGCCCAGCAGGAGCGCGCAGAGCATAGGAAGAAACCAAACCAATTTCATTTTTGTCTCGATAGTTGACATACTTTCACTCCGAGGACTTTCCGTTTCGTCTGTTATTTTCAAAAAGGTCTATCTTTATTTTCAGGATCTCCTTCCGGTCGTCCTGTTCCACCATGACTTTGTCCCGCTGGATCTCGACGATTCTCCATCCCGAGATCCTGTCGTCGACTCCCACGAGATTTCGATTGATAACCGCCAGCGGTCGCTTGGCTGACCACACGATTCCGCTGAGAAAGAGTTCCGTCACATCCAGATCGGGTCCGAAATCCTGTGTGGTGTCGGTGAATGTTTTTCGAGCCACCGGACGGTGGGACCGTTTTCTGAGAGGCGCGAAAGGATCGGACCGCCCGCGCTTGACCAAGCCGTCCGTTGACGCTGATCCGGGCAGGGAGGCTCGATCGAGCTCTGCTTCGACCTCCTGCTGTCCGATCAACAATCCAAAAACACCGGGCGAGGCGCCCGATGAGCTTACTCCGAGCACACAGACGATTACCGTTGCCGCCAGAATCGCTTTTCTCATTTCTGCCCCCCTTCGGGCTTCTCCATTGAAAAAACGGTGAGCACGAAACTCACGTTGAGATCAGCCTTGGCGTGATCGACGAGCTCGATTCTCATCTGCCCCACATGGATCTTTGGGGCATGAGATTGGATCTTACCGAGAAGATCGACGAGGTCCTTGAATCGAGCGATCAGAGTCATACGCACGCTGACCTTCGTTAGGGGCGGACCGGTCCAATTCTCCGCGAGAGACATCCTGCCGCCCTTGCTCCTGGACGCGCCCCTCTTGTTGAGGTCCGTACCCTTCTGCGCGGCGCCGGCCGGTCTCTTTTTCGTTTCTCCATCGTCCCCCTCATTACGGGGTTCCAGTTTCTCTTCCGACACGAACGCAGCCTGGATGAGGCGGCAGTTCGTCGAAACGACGAGGTCGCTCAATCCAGCGAGAAACCGCGCGGCTTCTTTTTCCGTAAAGAACCCGCTCTCCAGTTTTTCCATCTCCTGGACCAGCTCTTCTCTCTTTTTCACGCTCACGATTTCGAGAGCAGCCGCCTGGCGTTTCAAACCGAGAAGCCTTTCCTGGGCGTCGAGCTTGGCCGATGCCGCGTCGAGGCGAAGCAGTTGGGGTTCACAGATTCCAGCAAAAAAGAGGTATCCGAGAAGCACAAGCGCGATCGCCGCTGCCAGGCTCTGCTCTCTCTCCGAAAACCTACTCAGACTTCTGATCATTGCTCCCACTCCCTTCGACCTCGGGCGTACGCAGCTCGCAATCCATGCTGAATCCCACCAACGCTTCACCGAACATTTCGATTTCATTCAAATTGGAGAGCTTGGCCGATTCGACGAAGGCCGAATTGCTGAACGGCTCGGCGAACTGATACACCAGATCGACAGCGTACGACTCGCCGTCGATAACCATCTCGCCCGAACCGCTCTCTTCGAGATGTGTGACACGCACATCCTGGGGAATGACTGTCCTGATCCTCTCGAACAGGTCGGACCACGGTACGACCGCCCCGGCAGACTGGACAAACTCCCTCTCCCCGCGAATGATCGCACTGTACTTCATCGCTTCCGCCTTGGCTTTCTGCGACTCGGGAGAGAGGCAGACCCGGGTGATCTTCGTCTCGAGGTCGTCGATCTTGGCGTCGAGCGACCGCTGGTAGAGGTGTATGACCCCGGCGCTGAGAAGGGCGATCAAAAAGAGCGCCGCCCCGGCGATTCCGACGATGAGCAGGCGCTTCTTGAACTCCTGAATACGCACGGCCGATGATGGAAGCAGGTTGAGATTCAGCCGGAATCTGGAATCGTCGATCGCCCTCAAGGCGAGCCCCAGGGCGCACAACGACGGGGGGTCGCCTTCCTGGCCCGGATCGAGCTCCGTGTCGCGAATCGCCGACGCCGGTGAACTGAAAACCACCTCCACCCCTCCGAGATTCTGGCTGAGACGGTCGCACAGGTTTTTGGGCAGGTCGCGATCAGTGGCAACGGCCACCCTTTCGATCTCGCTCAGGTTGCCGATCTCCGCATCGTAGAAATCGAGCACGGTCCGGATGATCGCACTCAGCCGGTCCGCGTCCGCTCCGGTCTCGCCCGATCCGGCGATCCTCTCGTTGGCGGTGTGGGAGAAGAGCAGAGAGCCGCCCTTGAATACCATGAGATGAACAGAACTCGATTCCACGACAGCGTAGATCGCGGCGCCCCGCATCCCGGGCGAGTAAATCCCGTGATTCAAAGCCCGCGCCACGGCCAGCGGCGCGATGTCGACCGCAACCGGGTGGATCCAGGCGCTCAGAAGAGTGCTGACGAGAGCTTCGGTCGACTCCTCCTTGACTGCGGCCAGAAACGCCTTGTTGCCCCCGCCCGCCTCGCCGGCGGAACCGGTAAGCACGAAATCGCTCACTGTCTTCTCGCCGGAGAAAACCGCATAACGCCGGATCTCTTCCTGGATATGCTCTCTCACGGCTGCCGGACCGCCGCCGGGCAGGCCGGTCAAGCGCGCCACGCAGCACGATCCGCTCAGGGACGCGATCACGCGCTTCCCTCTCGTCGATATGCGCTTTTGCTTGAGGAGAGTCTCGAGTGCTTTGGCGATCTCTTTCGGTTCCACGACCGCACCGCGCGACACCGCTCCCCGCGGAGTCTCGATCGTACCGGAGCGCCGGACCGTGCACTTTCCTCTTTCACCTTGCTTCTTCGTCGCCGAAGACAGCTCAACGACCGAGATGATTCTCTCGTTGATATCGATCCCCAGGACTGTTTCAGATTTCAATCCGATCATCACACTTCTTTCCAGTAAATCACGCGCACCGGATAGGGCGCGGTCGACTCCACGATATTGAGTTCGACCTCGATATTGCGGATGAATCCGTTCGCCTCTCCAGTCGATGTGATCACCACCAACGGGTGGTTGTTGACCACCGAAACCGTGTACTTGCTGCTGTCGCCGCTGGGAAAGATCTGATCCGTGAATCCCGCGTTCCAGGTGAAATCCGCGCGCAACTCGGAGATCGCGTCCTCGATGCCGGCATCGGCCACGAAGAGCGCTTTCATCGAGTTGAGGTGGTTCCGGGTGATCTGCAGATCGCTCGTATGGGAGCGGAGGAGTGCGCCCACGAAAAGGGTCGACATGGCCACGATGAAGACCATCAGGATCAGAATGACGCCTTCCTGGTCCGACCGATTCCGCTCCATCCTCTTTTTCTCGCATGCTCTCATCATGGCGTCCCGTTGTTCAAATAACTGGGAGTGCCGAACCAGGGACCCTGTGTCCAGTTCGCGCTGTCACTGGAGCCGCCGGTCGGGCTGATCCGCTCGAGCGACCTCGTGTTTCCGTCACCGCCCCAGCTGTCGTCGTAGGACACGACGTCCACGGCCAGGTTCCCCTGGCTAATCGTCACCGTGTCCCAGTTATTCCTCAGACCGCCGCCGATTCGGCTGTCGTCGACCTTGATCCGGACCGCGTTCTGATCCACCAGGGACCAGCTCATGGAACAGTCGTCGAGCCAGTACTCGCCGGCGCCGATCGTTTCGAATCTGAGCTTCACCCAGTTGCCCTTGTAGGCTGTCAGGTTCATGTAGTGACGAGTCCAGTCGGTGTGCATCGGACCGTCGTAGATCGTCGCCAGAACCGTATTGCCCAGGTTACGCAATGTGACGACCAACCTCATGTTCTGGGGAGCACCCGAAGGAGTCCTCTCCCAGAATGAGCAGAACGCGCTGCGGCTGAGGTTCGGAATATAGGTCGTCTGGTAGACCCATCCCGGACCGCTCCGCGTCAGTTTCCTGTTCCCCTCATGTGCCCCGCCATTGCTGCGGCTCCAGCCGCTCGACCTGGTCCAGACGAACATCCACGGGTTGCTCTCGAAACCGCGATTGATCAAGGTCTCGGCGTAGACGAAAGAATCGTCGCTCGTGATAACCGCGTAGCCGCCCACGGGAAGAAGAGTGCTTCCCGTGCCGAAACGGGTCTCTCCCTCCAGAAAATCGGGATTGTTCCTGTTGGTCCACGATGTGAGCGTCCACCCCGACAGATCGAAAGCCCTGTCGCTGAGGTTGAGGAGTTCGACCCACTCGAACTTGTAATCGAAGAAGATCGAGACGGGATTGTACATGATCTCATTGATGACCACGGCAGCGTCCCGCCGCATGTAGACCTTGCTCCTCAGGTTGTATGTGGGAACCCGGTTTTCGGCATCGGCAGTGGTCATGCTGATCTCGACCGACCTGATCTGGTGGGTCGGGACCGGCGCCGAGATAAGTGTGTTGGACGCGTCGAAGCAGGAAAACTCGAGCGCACTCATTGGTCCGGCAAGGATCGCCTGACCGCCCACGGGACCGAGGCTCGCGAAGCCGCTCAGGCCGTCCAGATCGAGCCTGTGCAGGGTGTCGTCCTGATCGTAAAACTCCAGGTATCCGGTGGCATCGCCCGGATCGCTCACCGCGCTCACACGGCGCGCCTGGCGCAGGCCGCGCACCGTTTCGTCCATCGCCACGCGCGCGTTCTGGATCACCTCGATGCGCCGCTCGCCCGTCTGCCAGCCCATGTTCACGACGCGCACGACCGGTGTGACGGCTGCCATGAGCCCACCGATGAGCGCGACAACGAGGATCATCTCCAGCAGTGTGGCTCCTCGTTTCGACCGGTTGGCTTGGGCGTGACTCATCGAATCCCTCACATTCTGTCCGAGACCTTGGTGTCGAGAACGGCGACGATCTCGTCCGCATCGAGAGCACCGTTGCGATTCTCGTCGTAACCGGCCTCGACCTTCACGATCTTCAACAAGTTGCCGTCCGCTGCCTCCGACACGTTGCAGATGATTCCGTTCGCCAGAGCCTCGGACATGGTGGACACGTCGGTGCTGAACGATTCCAGGAGTTCGGCCCGGACATCCTCGATCTTGCGCTCCGCGCAGAATATCGCCTGCGTCGCCCTTTGCGCGCGCGTTCCGGTGACCTGTGCGTTGACGAGCGCGTGCAGAACGGGCGTCATTGCCGCCCCGATGAGAACCATGCTCGCCAGAACCTCGGTGAGTGTAAATCCGCTTTGGCGATTCGTGATCATCTCCCGGCTCATATCACAGCTCCGTGATCCAGGCGCTGCCATTGGCAGCGTTGACGTCGATCTGAAAGGACCTGCTGCCTCCGGTAATGGCCAGTCTCGTACCGCTTCCGGTCAGGAGGCTTCCCAGGGGGCCGAAACTGTACTGGCTGTGGCCCGTCGCGGTGATCCCGCCAGGAAAACTCTTTGCTTCTATCACCTGGCCGGTGCCGCTGTTCACAAAGGCATAACCCGTGTAGGGTGATCCTCCCTGCATCTGGACGGAATAACCCGAGGGATTGGTCGCTGCCCGGCTGATCGCCAGGGACCGGCAGAGCCGCATGTCGCCCACCACCTCGCGGGCCGACGACATGGCCGAAACCGAACCGACAATCCGTCCGTCGAAGCGCGGGATCGCGATCATCGAAATCACCGCGATGAGCACCACGGCCAGCATCACTTCGATCAGGCTAAAACCGGATTCACAAGCCCGTCCAAATTTCATCAGACTCACCTCGTTACCAATCAGAGCCAGACTCGACACCGCCTCCCGCAATCCGAGCGGTCCGTACGCCGGCCGCAAGCGGCGGAGTTTCGCAAGCGAAACCGCATCGGAGAGGGTTCACGTGCAGCAGTCTTGATCGAACTGCTGCACGTCCCCCATCCATTTTCGAGGCAGCTCCGCAAACTGAACAGCACCTCTCACGAATCGAGGCGGCGTTCCTGAGAAACATCATCAATGGCTGTGCGCTGTTATGTGTTTCGTCGTGTTGTTCAGGGCGTAAGCCGTTCCGTAGGGGCACACCGGCGCACCATCCGGAAAATAACTCGTGTTCGCCAGAAGGGCCGTCAAATCGGTCGCATCAAAATCGGCGGACGCGGTGCCGGACTGCACCAGATAGGTTTCGATCTGGCTGTTGATCGTGTCGATGTTGGTGCTGCAGGCCTCGGTCTTTGCGTTCGACGAGGTCGCCACCATCCTGGGAACCGCAATAGCGCCCAGAGCTCCGAGGATCAGCACGACCAGGAGCAGCTCGACGAGAGTAAAACCTTTGCTATTTCTCTTGAACATTTCCAAACCTCCAAAGTAGTAAAGAGACAAATCTGTTGATTCTCCTGTATCAGGTCCTTCCTGTTACCTTGTTGTTTTCATGACATCGAACATGGGCAGATAGACCGCCAGCAGGATGAAACCGACGACCGCGGCGAGGGCCACCGTGAGCAACGGTTCGAGCTTGACGAGCATTTTTTTCAGAGACCGCTCCACGTCCTTCTCGAGATATTCGGCGCTCTTTGTAAACATCTCGGGCATGGCGCCGGAGGATTCGCCCGCCGCGGCCATACCGATGACCATGGGTGGAAAGACGCCACACTGCCTGAGAGGCTCGAGAAGGGATTTTCCCGCATTCACCGCATCCCTGATCATCGACGCCGCTGCGCTGGTCATAGGACTCTTGGCGATCCCCTCGGCGATCGAAATCGATTGCTGGACCGGTACGCCGCAATTGAGCATGATGGCAAAATTCCTCAGAAACCGGCAGACCGCGATTTTCCGATTGAGGGGCCCGAATATGGGTATCTTCGTCTTGAGATCGCCCATCAGTTTCGTTGCTCTTTGTGATATCGTCAAACGCGGGACTGTAATCGGCCCTCTTCAATCCCCAGAGTC
>CAZUHB010000010.1:0-134381 GCA_964620445.1 uncultured Phycisphaerales bacterium | reverse complement strand
TCTCCGGTTGACAGCGCCTACTCGCGGCGCTGCGCGCCATGCCCGGCGCACCAAACAAAAAGCCCTCTTCCTTCGGGAAGGGGGCTTTTTCATTGTCTGATCTTCAATGCCGTCCTGGAAGACGAATCAGGAGAGAAGCGGTTTCTAACTCCATGTCCTGTTCCGACAGTATCTGGCATCAGGCGAATGATGAACTCTCGATGACGTGCCAGGATTCTTCATCCAGTCCGCGATCGCCGCCCAGTAGGCGCGCCTGGTCTCGCGGAGCATCTCATTGCCGTAGGCGCTGGGGAAACCGAAATAGTTGTTCGTCCCCGCCTGCGCGCCCCCCTGAATGTCGAGGCAGAAAAGCGTACCGGCCCTGTGGGGAAAAATGACCGCAAAGCGGGACGGCAACGGATGAGCCACCGACGCACACACGAAATGAACGCGTTCGATCTCGAGGACGTCGAGAAAACGGCAGATCATCTCGGCATCTCGAATCTGGTTTCTCTTCACGCCGGAACCGGTCAGAGCCAGGACCCTGAATCGGTCGACAAGGTGTGGCGCGAGCTCCTCGAAATAATCGTTCCCCTCGTCGTGATCGGGAAGAAAAAGAATCGCCTCTCCCGCTCCGCCACAGTCGACATACTCCAGCGAGGAACCGTCACAGGTGGTCACATTACGGATTTGAGCCGCCCCGATTGCGGGCTGGGAGCGCTGGCAGCCCGGCATGATCGAAAGAAAGGCGAGCCCGCCCAGGGCGACGAACAGAATGCTGACACGGAACATCCCAGTTTGCCTCCACGAGGAGAAGGGTCCATGCACGAATCAATCCGAAATCGAAACGCTGTTTCCTGAATTATTTATGGGAATTTTTTCCACGAAAGCCGCGCTCAGCGGTCGGGACGCAATTGATGCTCGAGCCACGCCCGGATATAGCGCCACTCCCGCTCGACCGTTCCCACCGACACGCCGAGGGCCTCGGCTGTTTCCGCGGCCGTGAGTCTGGCGAAATAGCGCAGGTTGACGATTTGTCCCTTGCGTGGATCGTCCTTCTCGAGCCGTCGAACAGCCTCATCAACAGCGAGGATATCCTCCGAGGGCGGACCGACGGCAGGATCGGCCTTGTCGTAATCCACGCGGCGCCGATCGCCGCCCCGCTTACGGGCCGTCTTTCGCCGCGCCTGTTCCACCAGAATATCGCGCATGGCGCGCGCTGCAGCGGCAAAGAAGTGACCGCGGTTGTCCCACCCCGGATCGTCGTCCTTCACGACACGGAGGTACGCCTCATGCACGAGGGCCGTCGGCTCCAGGGTTTGACCGGGTGGAAGCTTTTTGAGCCGCGCCCGGGCGAGCTTGCGCAACTCGAGATAAACGAGGGGAAGGAGGTCCTCCGCCGCACCGGCATCGCCGTCCGCGGCACCTCGAGACGCGCCCGAAACCGGTTTGGGATCCTCTCCTGACATCGACTGCGGTCCTTCGGGGTGCCGTGCGTCCCTGTCGCCGGGGGGACTACCAAATTTTAACCGGAATTATCCCCGCGAACAACAGGCTTCGGTGCGAGAGGGTCGATCCCGTCATTCGGGCACGATCCCCAGTGAGACGAGCATGTCGCCGTCGACCTGCTTCTTCCGCAGGCGGGAGACGCGCACGATGCCTCTGTCGTCCGGGGCGATGGAAACGAGAGCTCCCAGGTCGAGTTCTTCACCGCTGAGAGCCAGGGCCTTGCCATCACTCTTCTGGATCAGATTGACCCACCCCTTGGGCGAAAGGGTATTGGAAAGAACCACGCCGGCATGTTTGGGAACAGACTCCATCGCCTTTTCGAAGCGGTCGTAAAGCCCGCCGATCCGGAGGTACTCTTCGAAACGACGTTTGTTGAAGCCGCGCTTGCCGCCTCGGTGGACAACGGGCGCCCGCCGGGAATTACCCGCCTCGAGCCAGATCGCGATGATGTTGGTGAGCGCGGCGCCCACGCTCACCGTGAAGGCGGTGTTCGCCGGCTCCTGCTGGATCTCCTCGGGAATCGCGTCCCGGTCCCGCGTCATCTGCTGCACGGCGCGGATGACCTGCAGCTCGCCCGAACACCCCACGGGATGGCCGCATTTGACCAATCCACCGCAGGGATTGAACCGTCCGGAAATCAAACCATCGAGGCTCTCGTCATGGGTGAAACCGGCCTCCTTGAGAATGAGCCGGCTGATACTCGGGAAGGCGTCGTGGGGAAAGGCGATGTCCACCTTTCGGAAGGCATCGAGAGAGAGGTCGGAACGCCGCGCCAGCTCGCGCAGAGCGCGCCGCACCGACGCCGAGGAGGTGACCGGACCGAAACGTTTTGTCAGCGCCGGATGAACCAATCCCTGGCCGATTCCCCTTATCTTGACGATCCTCTGATTGACCGGCTTGTCGGGAGGCTTGGAGGAGAGCAGGATCGCGCACGCTGCCGTACTGGGCGGCACGACATCGTCCCGCCTGTAGTGAGGGCTGATGAACTTGCTCTTCTCATAATCGGCGCGGGTCTTTCTGTTCCGGAAAAAGTGAGCGAGCGGGTAGAGGGCCGCCCTGCGGTACATGGCCATTGTCAGGTCGGGAATCTTGTCGAGGAGTTCGTCGCGCCCGATGCCGAGATAGTGGAGCAGCGCCTTCTCGAACATGTCGCCAATGAGAATCATGGTGAGTCCGTAGCGGCGCTCATCCGGATCGATCACCCCCTTGAGCATGTTCTGAACCGCCTCGCGCTCCTTGCTCCTCGACTCCGCCGTGGGTTCCTGATCGGTCCTCACCCTGTTCATCTGTTCGCACGCGATGAGGAGCGTGTATTCGTGGATCCCGAGAGCGATGTCCTTGAAAGCGGTCAGCACGCCGATGCCGCCCGCCGATGACGTCCCTCTGATACCAAGGGTTTCGCGGGGCATCATGCGCAGTTCGGATGCGAGCGACGCGGCGATCTCCCCGGTCACGCCGAAGAGCGCGGGATCCATGGAGGCTACATAAAAAGAATCGATCTTCATCGGCGAAAGATCGGCGAGGACCTCTCTTCCCACGTCGAGACAGAGATCATAGAATCCCTTCTCGGGTCTGCTCGTGGCAGGAGTCGCGCAAATGGAATGGATGTAAACGTCGGCAATCACGCTTTGGATCTTGATCCGCCTGTCAGCCTCTTCCCACCGTCATAATGCTAACACCATCACGCTGAAAATTGCAGTGATTTCCCGGATGTAATTCCCTCACTCCACGCCCGCGGCCGCGAGCCTGGTGCGCCACTCGACCGCCTTTTCCGGCTTGCCCCATCTGTCATAGAGGCTGATCAGGTAGTTCATAGCCTGGCCGGTCCTCGTATCTCCCGGGCCGAACCGGTTTTTCAGGGAACTGTATCCCGTGAGCAGCTGGATCTCTGCCGCCTCGAACTTGTTCTGCCTGATGAGAGCCTGAGCCAAGGCGTAAGTGAGGACCACGACCTCCGGGTGACCACGCCCCTCGTTGCGTCGCAGATCGTCGAGCGAACTCCGATAGAAGACCTCGGCCTCAGCGCTTCTCTTCTGTGAGGCGAGGAGGTTCGCGAGGCTTTGCATGACAGCCCACTGCCTTCCATTGGCAGCGTCAGCCTTCTCCAGGATTCCAAGGTAGAGTTCCTCTGCCTCGACGACCGATCCGTTGGCGGCGAGGATTCCGGCCAGGTGGTTCATCGCATCAAGAGTTGCGACGTGGCTCTCACCGTAAATACGCGCGCAGGTGTCGTACATCTCGCGGCTGAGGGTTTCGGCATCATCCAGATTCCGCTGATCGACCAGCACGTCCGCCAGATCGCGCATGACGGTGATCGTGTCCGGATGGTCGCTGCCCGAAATCTCCCTCGAGATCGCCAGGGCCGCTTCGAGATGGAGCCGTGCATTCCGGAGAAGCCCGAACCGGGCGCACACCCAGCCGAGAGGAAGACGCAACGACGCTTCGACCTCCGGTCTGCTCTCGGCCGCAAGCTCGTCGATCAGGGCGGACGCCCTCTCTATCACCTGCTCCGCGCCGTCGCTCGAATCCAACCTCTCCGGAGCGAGGGAGAGCAGGATCGTGGCCAAGGCCGTATTGATCTTTCGCTGCTCGTCGAGCTCCCGTCTGGCTCCGGTTTCCGCCTGGCGGGCAGCGTCCGCTCTCTTCTCGGCGGCGAGACATTTCTCCACCGCGCTGTCTCTTGCGCCCACCGCGTCGCTCGCGGCTCCGGCTGCCTTGTCGGCGTTATCGATGGCGCGATCCCGCTCCGCCGCGGCTGCTCGAGCCCGCTTTTCGGCCGCCTCCTTGGCCCCGAGCGCGCTGCGGGTCGACTCGGCCGAACGATCGCGCTCGGCAATCGCCTGCTCCATCGAAATCCTGGCCTCGTCCACCGCGCCCTGGCTCTGACTCTTTGCCGCGTACCATGACGTCACGGCGGCAACGTTGAGAAGAACGATGACGAAAACGGTCAGAAAGATGGCTCGCGCCGGTTTGCCGAAAAATCCCTGCTCGAGCCGCACCTTGCGTTCATCGAGGTTTGCGAGAATGACATCGCCCGAGAGGTAGCGGCGCAGGTCGTGATCGAAATGCGCCATCGACTCGTAGCGATCGGATGGTTTCTTCTGCATCGCCTTGAGCGCGATCACCCCGAGATCGCGCGGCACCGCGGGATTGAGTTTCTGCGGCGGTGGAGGATTCTTTTGCAGGATCTTCTCGAGAACCTCGCTCGACGTTTCCCCCTCGAAGGGCGGTTGCAGTGTGAGCATCTCGTAGAGAATCACACCGAGAGAGTAGATGTCGGTTTGCGGGTCGGGGCGGGCATGCCTGTCGGCCTGCTCGGGCGCCACATAGTGAGGCCGGTGGGCAAACCCGCCCGACGGCGAAAGATTCATCGACTCCTGAACGCAGCGCAGACCGAAATCCTTCACCTTGGGCATATCATCCTCCGTGAGAAGGATGTTTCCCGGCTTCAGATCGCCATGCACAACGCCGTTCAAATGGGCGTGCTGAAGAGCGTCGGTTACCTCGGTGATGAGCCGCGCCGTCTCGCGAAAGTACCCGGGCGGCTGGAATCCGTCTTCTTTCAGTTCTCTGAGCTTGTGCTCGAGCGTTCGCCCGCCGTCGACCAGTTCCTGGGCGATGAAGCGGACTCCCTCGTGTTCGCCCACATCGTGAATCGACACGATCCCGGGGTGCGCTTCGCGTCCTTCTTCCCGCGCTTCCCGGCCGAGCATGAGCGCTGCCTCATCTGAGATGGTCAGGTTCGAATCGAGCATCTTGAGCGCCACCTTTCGTCCCGAAGCAACCTGTTCGGCTTCGTAGATTTCTCCGGTGGAACCTGATGCAATGAGATTCAATACCCTGAAATCGCCGATGACTGCAGATCCGCTCTCGACAGCATCCTTGTCCATCGCAAGGTCTCCCCAAGGAGCAGTCATATTCTGTTGTGGTCCCAACGCCCTTTCATTTTAGCATTTCATCAAGCCTAATTTCATTAAGTAAAACCTGCTAAATAGGCCAGGATTCAAGAAAAACAGGGCTTCCGAGGTTGTCGGTGTTTTTCCTACCCACACGGATCGGTAACGATCCGAGCGAAACCGGACAGCGGGAACCAACCTGTGTGGAGAGTTTTTCGCAGGCGAAGCAATGGAGCGCCGCGCGCCTCTGTCGAAAGGACTCCGGCGGCGGCACTCGGCTCGATCTAGAAGACTGCTCTTATCGGCTCACTTGACGAAGGCGGCTTTCAGTTTCGCGAGGACATCCTTTTCCGAGTCCGATATGGCGGACGTGAGTCCGAGAAATCCGCCCGAAGCCTCGGCCACGTTTCGAGCGCGCTGGAGCAGGTCGGCTTTGAGGGCCTGTTGTTCGGGCTCGTCGAGCGCCTCGCAGATGGCGCGGGTGAAGCCGATCCAGGCATCGAGCAGATCGTCGCCGGGCTTGTGTGTGAGCCACTGCTGGAGGATCATGTACCCGGGACTCGTTTCGCCCAACCCGGCTTCATGGGCGCCGTGGAGAACGGCGGTCTTCTCGTTGTCGTCCAGTCTTCCATCGGCCCATGCCACCATCACGAGCGGGACCGCTGCCATGGCCGTCACCATCTCGGCGTGAATATTCAAATCGACGAGTTTCTGAAGAATGGCGTCATCAGTGATTCCCGATGCCTGAGAGAGAGCCTCTTTCGTCTCCTCGAGCTCCTTCATTTCCCGCAACTGCTCGATCAACTTCATGTCTTCCTTGAGGAAGAAGGCGTCCTCGAGCTGCTGTCCCCTCTTCTCGATCATGAAATCATAGTCCGCTGCCATTTTTACCTCTCCCGTCTTTTCTATCCTGTTCTGATCCGGTCCGTACCGTTCGCTCGGAGATCCGCCAGCGTAAGCCTCGCGGGATCCGCGCCCCTCGGGTCGTGCGCTGCCGTATTATCCGCGAAATGCGCAACGCCGGGCAAGCCAAAATAATTACCCTCCGACCTTTCTCTTTTGCGCGGCCCCGTATTGCTCAACGGGTCCGTTCATGATATCAATGTTTTCAAGAGGCCGAAGATATGAAAGCACTGCCTATCTTGACGACACTTCTCCTTCTCTTCCCGGGATGCGCCCACGTCATCTCCGAGGAAGTTCTCGAAGACGTCGATCCGGCTGTCACCTTCAGCCGGCTCCGGAACGATCCGCCTGCGTGCGAGGGAAGGATGGTTCTGCTCGGCGGCGTGGTCGTCAGCACCACGAATCAGGAGGACGGTTCGCTTCTCGAAGTCTACCAGACCGCGTTGAACAGCAGGGGAAGGCCGATCGAACGCGACCGATCTCTCGGCCGTTTTCAAGCATTCAGCCCCGAGTTCCTGGACAGCGCTATTTACTGCCAGGGTCGGTCGGTCACGATCGCCGGAATCGCGCGCGGCTCACGCGCCGGCCAGCTCGGGCAGAGTTCATACGATTACCCCTACGTGGAAATCCGCGAAATCTATCTCTGGCCGCTGGAGCCGATCCGTGTCTATGTTCCCCACTACGGCCCCTTCTGGGATCCCTGGTGGCCGTCGCGCTACGGCCATCATTCTCACTGGTATCCGCGCTACGCACCCTATCCTGCTTCGAGGAGCCAGCCCACGAATCAACACTAGAACCGCAACCGGAACGAGCATCCGTTCAAAGGAATTATTGCGATGGAAAAACCGATCGTCTTCAACCTTCTCGCCCTGACCGTCCTCTTGATCGCCGTCCCGACCGTTCTGGTGCGATGCGCATCACCCGACACGCCGAGTCGGGCCGCGGACCGCCCGGCTCGGGGACCGAGCGCGGACAGGGAACCGAAAGTGGTACCCAAACCGACGGTCATGCATCGTGGGGTCGGTTCGTTCCGGGTGACCGGGGATACGGTGATCGTCCATGAGGCCGGCCACGCCGAGGCGGAAAGGATCGCGACCGACCTCGCCCGTAGAATCGAAAGGGTCTCGCCTTTCGGATTGCGTGTCGCACCCTCCTCCGGAGACGAACAGGGCCGGTTGATCATCCTTGCCTTGACCGGCGATCCCGGCTCCCTGGGGGAGGAGGGCTATCGGCTCGACGTTCTCCCCGATCGGGTGCGCCTCGAGGCCGCGGCGCCTGCCGGTCTCTTCTGGGGTGTGCAGACCATCCGCCAGCTCTTCCCCCCGGAATTCGAGAAGGGTGCGGAAATACAAGACCTCGACTGGACACTTCCCTGCCTGTCGATCGAGGACAAACCCCGCTTCGGCTGGCGGGGGCTGCTCCTCGACTGCGGCCGCCACTTCATGTCGAAGGATTATGTCAAACGAATGATCGATCTGCTCGCCTACCACAAGATGAACAGGCTGCACTGGCACCTCACCGAGGATCAGGGCTGGCGAATAGAGATCGAGAAGTATCCCAGACTCACCGAAATCGGCGCGTGGCGGCGCTACGACGACGGAACGGTGTATGGTGGATTCTATACCCAGGAAGAGATCCGCGAGATCGTGGCCTACGCCAGGGAGCGCCACGTGACAGTGGTGCCCGAGATCGAAATGCCCGGACACTCCGTGGCGGCGCTCGCCTCTTATCCCGAGATCTCGTGCACAGGCGGTCCTTTCGAGGTGGAGACGCAATGGGGCGTACACAAGGATGTCTACTGTGCCGGCAAGGAGGAAACCTTCCTTTTTCTGACGAACGTGCTTTCCGAGGTTCTCGCCCTCTTCGATTCTGAATACATTCACATCGGGGGGGACGAATGTCCCAAGGATCGCTGGAAATCCTGCGCCAGGTGCCAGGAGCGGATCGATCAGGAGGGGCTCGCCGACGAGCACGAGCTCCAGAGCTGGTTCATCAAGAGGATCGAGAACTATCTCGTTTCGAGAGGACGCCGCCTCATCGGCTGGGACGAGATTCTCGAGGGAGGCCTCGCACCCGGCGCGACGGTCCAGTCGTGGCGTGGCATGGAGGGAGCGATCGCCGCGGCGCGCTCCGGCCATGACGCGATCGTCTCCCCCACGAGTCACGCCTACTTCGACTACGATATCGCCACGACCGACCTCAGGAGGGTCTACTCCTTCGAGCCGGTGCCGCCCGGTTTGAGCCGCGGCGAAGAGAGACACATCCTCGGCGGCGAGTGCAACATGTGGACCGAGCGCGCGCCCCAGGAAACGGTGGACAGCAAGGTTTTCCCCCGGCTACTGGCCATGTGCGAGGTTCTCTGGTCCGATCCGGAAGGCCGGGACTACGGCGAGTTTCACGATCGTCTGCGGCATCACTACGAGCGACTCGACATTCTGGGAGTCGACTACGGCCCCGCGGCGCGGCCGATCGCGATCATCCCCTCGTTGGTGGCTGAAGACCATCGTTTCGAGATCGTCCTCGAATCGGGCGAGCAGGACGTGTCGATCCGATACACCCTCGATGGAACAGAACCCTCTTTCGATTCGCCGCGCTACACGCGCCCCCTGGTACTGTCCGAGTCTGCCGAGATCAGGGCGCGGGCTTATCGTGACGGAGTTCCCTATGGCGCCGAGGCTCGCAGACGGGTCTTCAAGCATCGCGCCCTGGCCAGGCCGGTCAGCCTGGGGGCGGCCTACAGCCCCAAGTACACCGGCGGCGGGGACCGGACGCTCGTCGACGGATTGACAGGGTCCGTCGACTTTCGGGAGGGATTCTGGCAAGGTTATCTCCACGATGATCTCGATGCGACCATCGACCTGGGAAGGGGACAACCGATAAAAACGATCACCGTCCGTTTCCTGCAGAACTCGAACTCGTGGATCTTCCTGCCCACGGCGATCGAATTCGACCTCTCCGTGGACGGGGTGAATTTCGAGACCGCCGCCACCGTGACCCACGACGTTTCCCAAAAGAATCCGGACGCGATCATCAAGGAGTTCTCCGTTTCCTGCGACGGATCCGAGGCCCGCCATATCCGGATCAGGGCCCGCAATGTGGGCTGCTGTCCCGCGTGGCATCCGGGCGCCGGCGGCAGGGCCTGGATCTTCGCGGACGAGATAATCGTGGAATGAAAGGGGGCGGCCGTGACCGGAACCAGCACCCGCCCGCGCCTCGTGATGCATGTCGACATGGACGCATTCTTTGCAGCCATCGAGGAACTCGACGATCCGTCCCTGCGCGGCGAGCCGGTCATCGTCGGCGCCAGACCCGGCAAGCGTGGTGTTGTGGCCACCTGTAACTACGAGGCGCGCCGCTTCGGTCTTCACTCGGCCATGCCTATCTCGGAAGCTTCGAGACGCTGCCCCCACGGCGTCTACCTGAGGCCGCGAATGAAGCGCTACACGGCTGTCTCGAGAGAGGTCATGGCCGCGCTCGGCACGATCTCTCCGGTTGTGGAGCCGGTTTCGGTCGACGAAGCGTTCGTCGACGCCACCGGCCTCGAGGCGCTCTTCGGCAATCCTTTCGCGATCGGAATGCGCGTCAAGAGAACGATCCTCGAACGGACCGGACTCACCTGCTCGGTCGGGATCGGACCGAACCGTCTCATCGCCAAGATTGCCTCGGAACATGACAAGCCGGACGGCCTGACCATCGTGCCCGGCGATCGGGTGGACGCCTTTCTGGCGAACCTGGCCGTGTCGTCCCTTCGCGGGGTGGGACGGGTCCTCGCAAAGAAACTCGCCGAGGCCGGCGTGCGCACCGTGGCCGAACTGCGCCGATGGCCGCGTGAAAAACTGACGCGGACCTTCGGCGCCAGCACCGGCGCCATGCTCCATCGCCAGACGCGCGGCAGGGCGTCCGACGCGGTCGGCCGCCAGGGAGGCCGCAAGTCAATCTCCAAGGAAACCACTTTCAACAGGGATCAGTCGGACGAGGAGCGGATTCGCGTAACGCTCAAGGCCCAGGCGGCACGGGTCGCCCTGCTGGCGCGGCGCAAGGGGCTGCAGGGCAGGTGCGTTCAGATCAAAATACGGCTCGAACGATTCGAGACCCACACGCGCAGCCGTACCCTTCAGGAGGCGACCAATGCCGACGACAAGATATTCGCCACAGGTTGGGAACTCTTCAAGGCGAGCGGATTCGCGGGGAAACCGATCCGGCTCATCGGCATAGGAATCTCCGACTGGTCCTCCGACAACCAGCTCGAACTCTTTTCGAACGACGGCAAGAAGAAACGGGATCTCCTCGATGCGCGAGACAAGATCGTGGAGCGTTTCGGTGCGGACGTCCTCGGATTCAGAAGCAAAAAGAAATGAGATTCCATTCGTCGGGTCCGCGGCCCGGCCGAAGCCGCGGCCTCGGGCTCAAAGCCCGAACCGGAAAAACACGAGCCATCCCGAGATGGTGACGAGAGAGGCAACCGTCGTTCCGATCACGATCGCGGCAGCAAGCTGCTCGTCGCCTTTCAACTCGCGCGCCATGATGCAGCTCACCACTGCCGTGGGCGCGGCGATGATCAGCACGGTCGACTTCAATTCCACGCCCGAGATGCCGCACAACACGAGACAGCCGCAGACCAGACCCGGATAGACGACAAGCTTGATGAAGCACATGACGGCCGACAGACCGAGATCGGTGCGGAGCCGGCCGAAGTCGAGCCCGGCGCCGACCGACAGCAGCGCCAGGGGCATTGCGATGCGCCCCACCATATCGAGGGAGCGATCGACGCTGACCGGCAAGCCGATTCCGGCCGCGGAGCAGAGGATCCCCGCGCCGCTGCCGATGATGAGCGGATTTCTGACGATCTCCAGGAAGGTCCGCCCCCACAAGGATCTCAAGCCCCTATCGTCAGCCTTGTGCGGCAAGGTCAGCAGCATCACGGCGAGGAGATTGTAGACGACCACCATGAATCCGATAAGGACCGCGGCCGGCCCGAGCGCTTCGTCGCCAAAGGCATTGACCACGATGGGAAGGCCGACGAATACCATGTTGCTACGGCTTGCGCCCTGCGCCAGCACACCGCGGCGCGACGGTCCCGCCCGGGCGGAGAAGAAATAGACGCCGAAAGCCAGCACCAGGCTGACCACCGCCACCGCGAACAATCCGACGGGACCGATCGAATCGGAGAGGGAACTCTGCTGCGCACTCCGGAAGAGCAGCGCTGGACCGGCCACGTAATAAACGAGCCGCGAGAGAAAGGAATTCGCCTCGGAGGAGATGAAACCGATCGTGCCGAGCCAGTAGCCGATCCCGATGATGACGAACACGGGCAGGACGATATCGACGATTTCGAAAATCTCGCTCATGAAGCAGTATTCGGAAGGGTGTCAAGTGCGGTCTGGATAACCGAACCGGGATGGTTCGAGACTCTTCCACACGGCGAGTCCGAGAATCATCATAACAGGGCAAATTGTAAATTCCCTACCCTCTATTCCAGAAAATGAGCACCACGATCGATTGGACCGGAACCCGGCGGCGCCCGCTCGAAATCGGCGACACCTTCCAGGTCGGGGATGTAAATCGCCGACTCGGGGGAATAATCCGGATCCGCCGATGGTCCAAGCTGCAACTGACATGCGCGCGCAATCCGCTCTCTGTAACTTGGAGGTTATGCCATGCTATCGACAGCCAAATCCTATAGTCTTCCTATTCTCCTCTGCGTCTGCGCCGGTCTCGCGCTCGGTATTGCGTCGGACAGTCCCTGTTTGGCCGGGCCGGACCAGGGTGAAGAAAAGGATCTCATCGTCTTTCCTCTCGCCAAAGGAAACACGCTCACCATGGAAGACTTGCTCAGGTTTTCCAGCGAGGTTCTCGGTTACCCGATTCTATTCAACAAGGAAGAGATGAACGGCGTGACTTGTTCGTTCACATCTCAGGTCGCCGTATCCCGCTCGGAATTCCAGGGTTTCTTCGAACGTCTCCTTCTCAACAAGTGCTTCGTCTACTCCGTGAGTGGTTCGGGATCGTCCCAGGTTCACAGGGTGTCGCATATTCAGTCTGCACACCGGCTGGGGGGAATCGAGGTCTCGATGAGCGTTCCGCTCGGCCAATTGGATCAGTACGCGAACCGCGGCATCGTTTTGAGCACTGTCATCCCGCTGAAAAACGTCACTTGCCGCGACATGATCTCGTCATTGACCCCGTTCATGAATCAGAGCTCCGTCTCTGGCGAGGCGATTCGCCCCGTGGAAAACGCCAATGCCCTCCTCGTCACGGGCATCGCCTCGAAGGTCAGCCGGATCGCCGCAATCTGCGCCGAGATCGACCAGGTGGCCGGCGCCGAGGGTTCAGGTTTCGTGAAGGCGGTCAGCGAGATGAAAACGTCATTGACGGCGATGAAGAAAAAGATCGCCGAACTCGAGGGCCGGCTCGCGCGGATCGAATCGAAATAGGCGCGATCATCCCGGGGCCGGGATCGGGACGACTGTCAGGGATAAAAAAAAGGGGGGCGATTCAACGCCCCCCTTTTTTGTCGCGATGCGCTCTCAACCCCCGCCTTTCCGTTCTTTCAAGAGCTCCATCTGGCGCTCCAGTTCCTGGAAAGCTCCCTCTTTCATTTTCTGAATGAAACCGACCATACGTTCGCGAACCATGGAGGCTTTCTCCACGGCCTCGTCGATTTCATTCCGGCGCCGGTCGAACGATTCGAGACTGACCAGTTGCGAGTTGAACTCCATGCAGAGCTGCTTGAACTTGACGATCAGCAGCTGGCAGACCTCGGTGTAATCGATCCCCCTCTTCTTGGCCCACGTCATCTCCGGTCCGAAATCGAACCAGGTGACGTGAAGCGACAGCCGTGTCTCGACGTTTTGTGCGAAAAGGTCGGTGTCGATCTTGTACACGGTCGCCTTGCGGGTTTGCGCGTCGTCGACCCAGACCTCGATCTGCTCGCCGCTCGGGGTGACATCCACCTCGTCGACGCTCTTCTCGAACTGCTCCATCTCGGACGCCGACATCGACTCCAGGTGCTGCTGGCTCATCCTGTCCACGAGCGAAGGGCCGGCCTTGGTTTTCTTCGACCGCTCCCATTCCTTCGACTTCATCCGTGCGAGAGCTTCGAGGGCGTCGGCTTCGCCCGGCTTGGCCATGCCGCCCTCCTCCTCGATCATCTCGTCCATCTTGGCAAAGAGCTCGACCATCCGGTTGTGCAGGCTCTCGGCGAATCGCTCCCGCGCGAAGAAGGCCCGCTCCTCGGCTTCGTGAAGTTCTCCCAAGCGTTCGAGGTACTCCTCCTGCGAGATGATGCATGAGTTGTACTCGAGGCAGAGCCGCTTGTACTTGAGGATGAGCATCTGGGCAGCCTGATCGTACCGCGCGGACTGCTTCAGCGCCCACGTTGTGCGCGGTCCGAGGCAAACGCTGAACAGGCAGTTCGAGTATTTGTATTGCAGTGTGAGGCTCTTCTGGACATCGTCGACGATGTTCTTCACGTCCAGCTTGTACACGGTGATTCTCTCGGTGCGGGCCTTGTCCTTCCAGATGGTGATCCGCTCGGCCGAGACCGGCGATTCCTCCCGCTCCGGCGCGTCCACGCTCCTCTTGAAGTCGAGGAAGCACTGGTTCATCGATTGTCTCGTTTTCTCCAGTTCGCGCTCCCACTCAGCCTGGGCGCTCAGAGCGTCCCCGGTATCGCGCTCGACCGATTCCGGAGGCGGGCCCTCGTAGGGCAAGGCGTCCACGTCGCCTCTGAAAATCGCGATCGCCTCGTCCACGTTGGCCTTGACCTCGTCGAGACTCCGCGGCGGAATGCCGAGGACCTCGTCCATTTTCACGAAGGCCTCTTGCGATTCCATGGTAAGGGACGCCATGAGTTCCACCTTCAGGCGCCGAGCCATCTCGAGCGACTCGTAGATGGCGCGCAATCGCCTGCGGTATGTTTCGAGGCTCAGATCGCCGTCGTTGAATTCCTCGCAGAGGTCCCTGATCTTCTCGATCAGCTCCTCCATCTTCTCTGTGTAGTCGATGCCCTTCTTTCTCGACCATCCGATCGAGACGCCGAAGAATCCCTGCGATTTACCCACGCCAAGGCTGAGGCTCGAAGGATCGGCGATCTGGTCCGGATCGAGTTTGGGCACGGTAATCTTGCTCGTATGGGCGTCATCGACCCAAACCGTAACCGTGTCACCCCACCCGAATGCCACTGCGGTTCCCGGTACGACCGGAGAAGCGAGGATTATAAGAATAGCGCTGACAATGAGTTTGCTCGACACAGCACACCTCCGAAAGGAATCAGGTTTCTTCTCGACAGCTCTCCGCGCCCGCTGCGCGGGCCGTGCCTGATCGATGCGAGCCAGACACCTGACAACAAATATGATCCCTCGACTGGTGAAAATATAGTAGTCCCTCCTCTTCGAGGCTTCCATATCAATTCTCTATTCCAAGCGGATTTGGGACGGCTCCGTCTCGGCGGGAAAAAAATCTTCAAGCCTCTTGACTCGGTGTGTCGATGTGTATATGCTTATACACACTAACGGAGAATACGATGGATCGAATTCCCATCCAGCTCAGCGACGCATCGGGAGTGCCCTACTACCGGCAGATCATGGACCAGCTGACCCAGTTCATCAGATCCGGCCAGCTTCCGCCGCGGACCAAGCTGCCATCCGTACGCGACCTGGCCGCCCAGTTGCTCGTCTCCCTGATCACGATCCGCCGATCCTACGCCGACCTGGAAGCGGCAGGTCTGATCGTTCGCCGCCAGGGGCAGGGCACTTTCGTTGCCGAACGGATCGAGGCCGCTTCGCGCGAACAGTCCATCACCGAAGCCCGCGCAGGGCTCTGGGACGCTCTTGCCAGGGCGCGGCGTCTCGGCGTGGACGATTCGGAGATAAGGGAATTCGTGAACGAATTGCTTTCAGAAAAGGATAATCACGATGACTGATGCCGATCTCATCGCGTTGAACGAACTCCGCCTGAAGCGGGGATCATTTTTGCTGCGAATTCCCCAGTGGTCCGTGGCGCCCGGCCAGGTCATCGGCCTCGTCGGCCCCAACGGCGCGGGAAAAACAACTCTTCTCGAACTCCTGGCCGGACTGCTCCCCCCCACCAGCGGCGAGTTAAGGGTTATGGGCCGCAAACCATGGTCGTCGCCCGTCGAGGTCCGTTCCGCTCTCGGATTCATGAGCGACGACATGCCCCTCTTCGCGCTGCGGATCAACAAACTGCTGCGAACGGTGTCCGGTTACTACGAAAGCTGGGACCGCGATCTGGTCGAGGACCTGCTCGTGCGTTTCAGGCTCGATCCGACGATGCATGTGGCCAAGCTTTCCAAGGGTCAGGCCACCCGCATACGCCTCGTGCTCGCCATGGGTTTCAAACCGAGGGTGCTCCTTCTCGACGAGCCCGCGTCAGGCCTTGATCTGGCAGGTCGCCATACGCTCCTCGAGAGCGTCCTCGACGTGGTGCGCGATCCAGCGCGGACGGTCATCATCAGCTCCCACCTCTTGCAGGACGTGGAGAGGATCTCCGACCGTCTCCTCGTGCTCGACAAAGGCTCGGTCGTCACCGAAGGGCTGACCGATGAACTGGTCGGCGACGGGCGCACCCTCGAAGAAGCCCTCATGGCCTGGGGAGCGGCAGGATGAGAGCGATAATCAAGCACTGGGTCATTCAACTGAAGCTAACAGCATCGTCAACCTTCGCCGCGATAGTGCTCCTTCTCTGCGCCGTGACAAGTCTCTTCTTCTGGCCGGGCATCATCGACTCCTCGGGTGCGATCAAGGGAGTGAGTCTCGGCGGCGACAGCCTGAGCGGAGCGGCCATCTATCTCCTCTGGGTCGTCACGTGGTCGATGATGGCGGGATTTGTCGTACCGGGCCAGGTCCTCGGAGGAAAACCTTTCGAGGTCTTCGCCACGCGCGCTCTGCCCACCTTGCCGATCGGGCCGAGAGCACGCGTCGTGGCTGAGGTTCTCGTCGTTCTTACTTTCATTATAGCCGTGCGCGGGCTCGTGCTTATCGCGGGGACCTTTCCTGGCGTGTCGCTTGTGCTTCACGAGGACCCCGGCGGGCAGAGCGCGTTCCGCACCAGATTCCTGATCGACAGCGCCATGGGTATGCTGCTCGTTCTACCCGCGCTGTTGATCTGGGCGTCGCCGGCGCGAAACATCCACTTCTGGCTCGTGAAGCCGCTCATCCTGCTCTGCCTGCTCCTGGTCTCCATGAAACTCGGATTCCTGGCCGAGCCTCTCCGTTTGACAGCGACATCGATCGGACTCTCGATCCTCTGTCTCTGGTCTGTGAACCGCGAACCGACTCTCCCCAGGCTCTGGAATCGATCGGCAGGCTCTTCGAAGGCGCGATGGAGGAGAGGAATTCCCCCCATGGTGCGGCTGCGGCGAGATCTCTGGCTGAAACCCCTACCGCTCGCGACCGTCATCGTTGCGGTCGAGGCCCTTCTGATCGCTCTGAACCAGTTCGTCGATCTGACCAGTAACCATATATTCTATGCCGCAAGCAGTCTGAACATCGGAATGGGATTTTCCTTCATCGCCTTCCGGCCGATGGCGAACAATCTCATCGCGGTGGGCTTGAGCGTCGCGTCGGCCAGCAGGCCGAGCGACTTCCGCGGCGCCTGGGCGGTTCTGCCCGTTCGGCCCGAATCGGTGATGCGCGGCGTCTATCTGCACGGTCTCGCCACGGGATTCTTTCTCTGGCTCACCGCACTCGGGACCAATCTGGCGAACACCTGGCTCAAAACGGGCGTCTTCCGGTTCGAGGATTTCGATGGCGATCCCGGCGGGCGGCTGCTCGTTCCCCTAGTTGCGGCGGTTCCGTGCCTCGCGGGGGGCTTGACGAGCGCCGCGGCGGGCGACGGAGTTCGAGGCTGGATCTGTCTCGTCTCAGGTATGGGGGTCTTCGTGGGCAACATGGTCTGTCTCGGAACCAAAGTTCCCTGGCCAAGCCATGCCGCTCTTCTTCTCCTGCTCGCCGCCGCTGGGGGGATTCCGCCGCTCGTACATCTCCGTGGCCGGACCGCCCGTGCCCCTGGCGACGGCTGACGGCGACGGCGCGGCCCCGACCGATTTATGGCGTATGTCGCACACTTGACGGCACCCGATACTGCAGGCACCCCCACCGATGAAGGAGTCACGGTCATGAACCGTTTATCCAAGTGGATACTTCTTGCTTTGCTCGCTCTCGCGCTCCGCTCGGCCGCGGCCGAATCCCACGGCGACTTCGCGCCGGCCGCACCCGAGAGCCAGGGACTATCGAGACGCGCCCTCGACGATCTGGCCGCTACGGTCGAACAATACGTCGAGAGCGGCCGTATCGTGGGTGCCACGCTGCTCGTGGTGAAGAACCGGCGGACCGTGCTTCACGAAGCGTACGGTTGGCAGGACCGGGAGGACGAGATCCCGATGAAGCGGGACACGATCTTCAACATCCGGTCGATGACAAAACCGATCACCGGGACGGCGATCCAGATGCTCATCGACGAGGGGACGCTCTCCGTCGACGACCGGGCGTGCACATACATTCCGTCCTTCGACGTGGAGCCACTGAATGCGATCACCGTCGACCACCTGCTCACGCACAGGAGCGGCCTTCCTCTCGGACCGATCATGGCGAGCTTCAACCAGTTCGACAGCATCGGCGCCGTGGCCGCGCGCGCCGCCCAGGTGGGTGTTGCGGCCGATCCCGGTTCGGTTTTCCAGTACAGCGACCCGGGTTCCGACACTCTCGGCGCCATCCTCGCGGCCGCGTCAGCGCAGTCGATAGACTCATTTTTTCAGAAGAGAATTTTCGATCCGCTCGGGATGAAAGACACGATCGCCGTGGTCGACACGAGCGATCAGCGCACGAGCCGGATAGCAAGCCTCTATGTGGGCCAGGAAGGAGCGTGGTACAGGATCTGGAAGCCCGATGCGCAGCCGCTCTATCCTTTCGCATACGGATCGCAGAGCGTCTACAGCACGTCCATGGACTATGCCCGTTTTCTCGCGCTCTGGATGGATGGCGGTCTGGCGGGCCGAAAGCGGCTCCTCTCGGCGGACGCTGTCGAGCGGGCGCTCACGCCCCGATCGCCCATGGCCTACCCGAACGGGTTTTCGGGCACCAAGGTCTGCTACGGCCAGATGTGGATGCTCTACATGGATGAGACCGCACGCGGCGCGGAATCGGAGACGAACAGGGTGACCCTGTTCGGCCACGGCGGTTCGGACGGGACCCTGGCCTGGGCATGGCCCGACCAGGACCTGATGGTGCTCTACTTTTCCCAGTCGCGCGGCCAGAAAGCCGGAATCGAACTCGACAGCGTGGTCGACCGCCTGCTGATCCATGGCGAGGAGGAGGCCGAGGCAGAACGCCCACCCGACCGGGAGCAGCGCCTCGAAATCCTCGTCGCCGACCTGGAGAAGAAACGCCAGGCACAGCACATTCCCGGAATGGCGATCGCCGTCGTCCAAGATGACGCGCTCGTCCTGGCCCGCGGTTTCGGCCTGGCCGATATGGAAAAGAAAACGCTCGTCACGGAAGAGACTCTTTTCGCCATCGGCTCCACCACCAAAGCGTTCACTGCCGCACTCGTGGGAATGCTCGTCGACGAAGGCGCGATGCAGTGGGACGATCCGGTCGCGAACCATCTGCCCTGGTTCACACCCAAGGTGGACTGCAACGATCCGGGAGCAACACTCACGATCCGCGACCTGCTCTCCCACCGAACAGGTTTTGCCTGCCTCGATTTACTCTGGGCGGGCGGAAACCTGTCCCGCGAGGAGGTGCTGCGCCAGGCGACCGATGCGGTACCGGTCGCGCCATTCAGAGAAAAGTACATCTACAACAACGTGATGTTCATGGCCGCCGGGGAGGCCGCTGCCAGGGCAGCGGACACCGGATGGGAAAGCCTCGTGGCCGAACGGATCTTCGGCCCCCTGTCGATGAAGAGCACCATCACCTCGACCCAACGCGCTCGAGACGATCGACGCCTGGCTCGCGGTTACCAGTGGAACGAGAAAAAAAAGAAACACACCCGGCTCCGCATGCGAAAGGTCCACAGCGCCGCCCCATCGGGAGCGATCATCTCGAACGCCCTCGACATGAGCAACTGGCTGCGCTTTCAGCTGGGCAGAGGGTCCTTCGGGAAGGCGCGCCTCCTGAGCGAGCGGCAGCTTCGCGAAACCTGGACAGGGCAGATCGCCATCAACGATAAAATGTCCTACTGCCTCGGCTGGGCGCTCGTTGAAAACGATCGAGGGTCCTTCGTCACCCACAACGGCGCAGTCGGCGGATATGCGTCGGATGTGACCCTCTTTCCCGATCATGATCTTGGTGTCGTGCTCCTCATGAACCGGACCGCTGCGCCACTGCTCAATGAAGCGCGCCACATGGTTTTCGACGCTCTCGTGACGAATACACCTCCCGAGGAGAAGGAGGCGTCGCTCACCCCGGAGATTCAAAAACTCAACCTCGAGTCATTCGACCGCGTCTGGGAGCGGGTCAACGAACGGTACTGGGATCCCGATTTTGGAGGTGTCGACTGGCAGGCGGTTCGGGACGAACTGCGGCCGCGGGTCGAAAAGGCGACAACCATGCACGAGGTGCGCTCTCTCATGGAAGAGGCTGTCGGCCGGCTCGGCGCGTCCCACTTCGCCATCATCCCTTCCGAGGTTTATCGGAAACTGGACGATCCGGCAGACCCCGGTTCGCGGGAGGGTGTGGCCGGTCTCGACCTGCGCGTCATCGACGGCCATGCCCTCGTGACCGCCGTGACCGAAGGAGGACCGGCGGAGAGGGCCGGCGTGCGGCCCGGCTGGGAGATCGTCGGCATCGGTGCCTTCGATCTCCTCGCCCGTGTCCGGGAACTTTCCGAGCAGATGGCGCCGAGCTTGACCGGAGCGTACCGGCTCTGGGGGATCGCGGCCTCGAGACTCAGAGGGCCGGTCGGTAAAGAGCTAGAGATCTCCTTCATCGACGGCGAGGGCAAAAAAGTATCCCGCACGATCACACTCGCAAGGGAGAGGGGCCGAAAGGTCCGGTTCGGCCACTTTCCCGACTTCCATGTCTGGATCGACGTGCGCGACCTGGGAGACGACATCGGCTACATCGCGTTCAACGGCTTCTTCGATCCAGCGTACATCATGACCGCTTTCAACGACGCGATGCGTTCCTTCCGCGACACGCGGGGCGTCATCATCGACATCCGCGGCAACGGCGGCGGCATGGGAGAGATGTGCCTCGGCATGATGGGCTGGCTGATCCAGGGCGAGGGCCGACATCTGGGAACGGTTCTCGCGCGCGACTACAAACTCGAGGTGCTCGTCAAACCCCGGGCCGAGACCTATACCGGGCCGGTTGCGGTTCTCGTGGACGGACTCTCCGGTTCGTCGTCGGAAGTCTTTGCCAGCGGTCTCCAGGATCTCGGCCGCGCGTGCATCGTGGGATCGCGCACAGGTGGTGCGGTACTCGGATGCCGGCTCGAGAGACTCCCCAACGGCGATGGATTCGAGTATGCCGACTCCAACTACATCTCGGCGAAAAGAGGCGGCGCCGTCGAAGGCACGGGCGTGTTGCCCGATATCGAGGTGAAACCGACGCGGAAGGCATTGCTTGCCGGCAGGGATCCTGTTGTCGACGCGGCGGTTCAATGGATTGTCGAACAGACGAAACGATAGACTGAACGAAAGGCATTTTCTTTTTCTACTCTTGGAGGTTCGAAACATGGTCAACGCAATACGAAAACGCTCTTCCCTCTTCTCAATCCTCGACGCATCGGGACGGTTTTTCTTTGTGCTCTCCCTTTGCGTTCTGCTCGGTGCGCTCCAGGCAAGAGCCCAGGAGGCCGAACTGCCCGCGGGTGAAAAGGTTTTTTCCGACTATGTCCGCGCCGTGGGCGGCCTGGCCGCCTTCGACAAGATCGAAAGCCGGGTCACGAAGTTGACGCTCGACGTGCCCGCCCAGGGCCTCAGCCTCTCGCTCACCGTGTACGCCGCCAAGCCGAACAAGAACTACATGCTGATCGAGTCGGACGCCTTCGGCCAGATCGTCAAGGGGTGCGACGGCGAGGTCGTGTGGGAAGACTCGGCCATGACAGGCCCGGTCGTCAAGGACGGTGCGGAGCGGGAGATGGCGTTGCGCGAGATGACCTTCGACAAATTCGTCTACTGGCAGAGCATCTACGAGAAGGTGGAGTGCATCGCCGTGGAAACAGTGGGCGATAGAGCCTGTTACAAGATCTCTGCCCTGCCTCGCACGCTCGATCCCGAGTCCGCGGACAGCGCCCGGGAAGCCTCGCCCCAGACTCTCTACTTCGATACCGAGTCGGGCTTGCTTGTCAAGATGGCCGCCTCGATACCCACCGCCGGCGGCGATATTCCGATGGAGGTCCTGCTGAGCGATTACAGGAAGGTGGACGGAATCCTGCTCGCGCACAAGATCGTCACCAAACTCATGGGCCAGGAGAGGGTGGGCACGACCGTGAGCGTCATGCACAACCTCAGACTGGACAAGAATCTTTTCGATCTACCGGACGAGATCAAGAAACTGGCGGACAAGAAACGAGGGGACTGAGAAATCTTTCCGTCCCCCGCGGCCGTGGACAGGTTCGGGAAGGATCCTGTCCGCTGCCGCGGGCGACCGTGTGCACCCTGGCTCGAACAGGAGAAAATCGATGAACATTCCGATCGGCAAGATTCAAAAGACCTGGCCCGTCGCTCTCGTCCTGGCTGTTGCCGCCATCGCTGGGAAACCGTGCGACACCTGGGTCGCCCTGCCCGATTCCACGTCGTGTGGATATACCATACTGGCAAAAAACAGCGACAGGACTCTTCTCGACTGCCAGCCCCTGTACTTTCACGCCCGGCAGGCCTGGCCGGCCGGGGCGGATTTGGATCTTGGCCGCATCACCATACCGCAGGCGGCTGAATCTTACGCCACCCTGGGTTCGAGCCCGTACTGGTGCTGGGGCTACGAGGAAGGCATCAACGAACATGGCGTCGCGATCGGCAACGAGGGGATCTGGACCAAGGCTCTCGTCGACGCTCTCGCGGCGAGCCGGAAAGGCAAGGGACCAGAACGGGGTCCAACGGGGATGGACCTGGTCAGGCTCGGCCTCGAGCGGGGCCGGACCGCACGGGAAGCGCTCGACGTCATCGCGGCGATGACCGAGAAATTCGGCCAGTTCGGCTCCGGCCTTCCCGGGGTCGATCTGGAGGGAGCCTACGAGAATTCCTACATCATCGCCGACCCGACCGAGGCGTGGATTCTCGAAACGACCGGCAAGAGTTGGGCGGCACGGAAATTCACGGAAGGGTTCACGTCGATCTCGAATGTGACCAGCCTGGGAACGGACCTGGACCGCCTGTCGGCCGATCTCATCGATCGCTCGATTTCGAAAGGATGGTGGCCGGAGCGGAAGGCGGGGGCCTTCGATTTCTCCGCGGCATGCCGCGCGGACGAGACACCCGCCGTGCAGGCGCGCAACGAACGCGCCATGATCCGCGCGGCGCGGTCGCGCCTTCTGCTCGAGCAGAAGGCGGGCGCTGTCGGGCCGGAATGGATGATGCGTATCGCCCGCGATCGCGGCAGTTCGCCGAGCATCGACCTCGACGTGACCGCCAGCTCGTGCGTGGCGGTTCTCCCGAGCGGCACCGACAGCCTTCCCCTCTTCTGGTGGTGCCCGGCGGTTCCGAGCAAGAGCTGCTACGTGCCCTTCTTCGTTCACGGCAGCCGTCTGCCGCCGATCGTGTCCACGGCGGGATGCGCCGGCCGGCGGATCGTGCCGCCGCGCGAGGCCGAGCCCGACCGGTTCTCGGCCCATTCCTACTGGTGGGTGATCCGCGATCTGTGTGACACCTCTTCCGCGGGCGTGAAGGATCGGACCTCCGAAATACGCGGCGCCTTCGATCCGCTTGAAAAGGAGTTCGCCGCCCAGGTTCCGTCGGTCATCCGCGATGCGGTGGCTCTGCGAAAAGCCGGCGACGAAAAGGCTGCCGCGCGCCTTCTTGACGACTTCACGGCGTCTTGCGTGGACAAGGTTCTGCATGAAGCAAATGCCCTTCGGCTCCGTTTCAACGAGGAGACCGACATGGAGATCCCCGACAAGTACAAGCCATACGTGGGAAAGTACCTTGCCACCATTAACAGCGACACCGTCACCGTGCTCGTGCGCAACGGACATCTGGCCGTGGATATTCCGCGCCAGATGGTGTGCGAACTCAAGGATCCCGATTCGGCCGACAAGTGGTACCTGGTGCTCACCGACCAGATCGCGGTCTCCTTCGTGGAGAACGGGAAGAACGAGGTCGTGGCGATGTATTTCCACCAGGGCGGTCTCGATTTCGAACTCGTCCGCGAAGGGATCGAACTGCCGGCCGAAATCGATCTCGACGAGGCGCGCAAGTATCTGGGTCGGTACCGCTCGGACAAGTACGACTCGACGGTGAGGATTTTTTTCCAGAACAACCGGCTCGCACTCGATTGGCCGGGCCGGATGATCTTCGAACTGCGTCCTCCCGACAAGGACGGTGTCTGGGCATTCCGTCTCGGAGAGGTCTCGGCCATCAGATTCAAGGAAGACAAAGAGGGGAGGATCGTTTCGGTCGTTCATCTCAGGGATGGCGTTGTTGACGACGAATTGCCCCGCGTCGGGGATGATTGATAAGGCCTGGATCCGGCACCAGAAACATTTATTGCATCACCACTTCCCACTGAATGTACATGACCGCCGGCCCGATCGGCTCTTCGCCGGGCACCGGGCTGAGTCCGCGCGTTCTTCCGCTCGCATTACGCATGAACCAGAAAAGATTTGCAGAGCGCGTCTCTTTGAGGGAGTCGATCGCGATTGACGCTGGCATTGCGCTTGCTAATATTTCTTCAACGCGGCTATTGCCATCGTTCTTCTCCAAACGAAAGGGCCTTCCCATGTCGAAACAAAGCACGGTCTTCATCGGAATTCTCGCTCTCCTCTTCTGCCCGCTCTGCGCGCTTGCCGACGACATCTACTTCTACGCGCCCGTTCAATCGCTCGAACTGTCGGGCGACGAGCTCCCGCTGGGAACGGCAGCGTCAGCGCGGCCCGGGTCAGCTTACCAGCTCCCCGACGCAAGGAACTTCCGCTTTTACCAGCCCTATGCCGTGGGCGAACAGAGCGCGGAAATCTATGTCGAGGTCGATCCGGGATTCACCTGGAATCCGAGGCGCTCCTTCATCGAAAACCTCGATGGCTGCCGCATCGCGATCCGATCCAAGAAAACAGGCAAGCCATTGGGCAAGCTCTTCCTGCCAAAACCGGACTGTTCCGGTTTCTTCGTTCTCGATTTCGTCGGGCCCGATCCTTCGGTCGATCAGGCCGGAATGCGCGATAAATTCTTCAAGACAAAGGAAAATCACTACACGAATCTGCTCACGTGGCAAGCCCCGGGGGCGGCATGGTTCCGCCACCAGGCGCGCGCGGCACGCCAGGTCAGAACGGGCGATCCCCGCATGACGGAGCCGCGGACCGGGAGGCGGCAGAACTCCGATCTGCAGGACACGTTCAGCCTCTTCACCGGCGGCCGCGCGGTGAGTGAAAACATCCAGCTCGATCGTGAACTCCGCGTGGAGGCCGGTTCGGGCAACCTGACCGTACCGATCGATTCGATCGTCGGAATCACGACGAGCGAGATCGATTGGAGCGACCTGATCGACAAGAGCGCTCCGGAGAAAGATGCCCTTTCCCGGGCGATTCCCTTCGACCAGCACGCCCTCTTCTTTCCCCGATTCAGAGCGATGGCCGATTGCGTGGACGAGGCGAGGGAGAGAGGGACACCTGTTCTGCGTCTGATCGACTCCCGATCGGAAGATGCCCTGACCCTCGAGCGGTACGAACGCCAGCTCTGCTTGCCTCTCGATTTTCTGGCCCGTGCGATCGGGCCGCGGCTGATCGCGAGCGCGGCCATGACCGGCTCCGATCCCTGCCTGCGCGCCGGTTCGGACGTGGCGATCCTTTTCGAGGCGATCGATGCGACCGCGCTCCGGGCGATGATCGCGGCGCGCCACTCCGCCGCCCTCTCGAACGCCACTCGTGTGGAGACCGTCACGGGCAAGATCGTGGACGACATCCCGTACACGGGTGTCGTATCCCCGGGGCGTGAGATCTGCTCCTACGCCGCAACGATCGACAAAGTGGTGGTGGTCACGAATTCCCTCGTCCAGCTCGAGCGGATCGCGTGCACCCTGACGGGCGACCTCCAGTCGATCGCGCAGCTCGATGAGTACACGTTCTTCCGCGACCGCTACAGGAGAGGCGATCCCGCGGAATCGGCATTTCTCATCGTCTCCGATGCCACGATCCGCCGCTGGTGCAGTCCGCGGTGGAGGATCGCCATCTCGCGCCGCACGCGGGCCGCCGCGGCGCTCTCCGAAATGCAGGCGAAACATCTCGGCGAGATCCGGGGCGGAATCATCAGCGCTCGCCAGCTCGAGCACTCGCAGCCGGTTCCGGCCTTCGGTGACCTCTTCATCGACGGGAGCGGCGTTCGGTCGACTGGCTACGGATCCTTGGGCTTTCTCACACCGATCGTCGAGCTGCCCATCGATCGCGTATCGGAGGAGGAGAAGAACGCCTACGAGTGGTACCGCACCAGATATCAGAGAAACTGGCGCCAGTATTTCGATCCGATCGCCGCGCGCCTTTCTCTCGACCCGGACAAGGTCGAGCTCGATCTGACCGTCATGCCGCTCATCGCGTCGAGCGAATATCGCCCGTTCATGGAATCGATCGGAAACAGGGAACTGAAGCCCGATGCGGGAGATCGGCATCCCGAGGCCGGATTGCATTTCATCATGGCCCTCGATAGCGATTCACAGCCGGTCAAGCAGGCGAGCGGTTTCGTCTCCGCCATGCTCGTCGGAGTCGAGGCCAATCCGCTCAACTGGATCGGCGATTGGCTGACCGTTTATGCAGAGGAGGATCCTTTCTGGGACGAACTCGCCGCGGCCGGAAAGGAAAAGGGTCCGAGAGGGCTCGAGAAATTTTTCGAGGAAAACTTTTCCCGCCTTCCGGTCGTTCTCCATCTCGACGTGGCCAATGGATTCAAACTCGTCGCATTCCTCACCGCGATCCATGCATTCGTGGAGCAGTCGAGTCCGGGTATGACCCATTGGGAGCCGCTCAAGCACAATGGCGAGGACTACGTCAAGATCTCTCCAACGCGGAAGGGGCGGCGCGCGATGAGCGGCGTTGGGGATTTCGATGATCTCGCGGTCTTCTACGCCGCCACCGGCGAAAGCCTGGTCGTGACGCTCAATGAACGCGCACTCAAGGCATCCCTTGACAGACTGATCGCACGGCTCGCCAAGAAAGAGGCGGAAAAGGATCCGCCCGGGGCGCCCTGGCTGGGGCGGAGCATGGCGATCGAAGCGAACCGGTCGGCTCTCGACGTGATCGAGACGATCTTCGACGGCGAACTCAGATCGGCCATGAAAAACCGCTCGTGGAGCAACCTGGCGATCCTGAACGAGTGGCGCCGCCTCCTCCAGGAGAAAGACCCCGTGGGCTTTCACCAGAATCTCTGGAAAACAAAGCTCGTCTGTCCCGGCGGCGGCGCCTACCGGTGGAACGACGAATTCCGCACCATGGAGTCCACCATCTACGGCCACCCCGGGGCGCCGCGCCCGGGAGCCGACCAACCGAGCCCCCTCGACGGGATCAAGAACGCCGGACTGGGGATCTCCTTCGAAAACGACGGATTGCGCGCCCGTGCCCGGCTCGACCGATCTGTGCGTTAAAAAGCGGTCGCGGTGGGCTCAGCCTTCAAGAAGACCCGTCCTCGGCTGTGGTGCTAGAACCTGTAGGCGACCTGGATCCCGTAGCTCGTTCCATCCATGTAGAGGACGTCCTGATCGTGCTCGATCGACGCGGGATTGCTGTACTCCTTGTCGAAGAGGTTGTAGACACTGGCTGACAACTCGAGCCCGTCCAGCAGATCGATGCTGTAAAGCGTGAGATTGGTCACGTAATGGGCTTTTGCGTGTTGCCCCCCCAGCGTGCGCGCGCTCCCCTTGTAAAGCGTCTCGAACCCCGCGAAGAAGGTCGTCTCCCAGAGAGGAGCGATCAGATTGAGCTGCCCCAGGTGCTTTGGCGAGTTGGACAGCCTGCTGTGGGTCTGTTCGTCCACCGTATCGACAAAGGAGAAGCTCGCCCTGCCGCGCCAGCCATTGTCGGACCGCCCGTCGAGTTCGAACTCGAGGCCGTTCGCCCTGACCTTGTCCACGTTGCGATACAAGTCCAGGCCGTCGGCCGGATCGTTTTCGATATTGATCAGGTCGTCGATGTCGTATCTGAAACCGGAAACGATCCCCCACAGGCCGTAGCCGAGATACTGTTCCAGCGCGATCTCGTAGGTCCTGATCGTTTCCGGATCGAGATCGGGATTGGACTTTTGAGTCTCGCCGCCATCGTTGTAGTAGCGCTCAAAGGCCGAGGGCGCCCGGAAGGCCTGCCCGTAGAGCAGCTTGATCGCCGTTTCCTCGAAAGGCCTGTAAATCAGCGCCAGCCTTGGATTGGTGCTTCCGCCGATTGAAGAGTAGTCGTCATGACGCACGCCGGCGTTGACGATCAGGTTCTCGAAAACCTTGATTTCATCCTGGATGAACAGACCTGCTCGGTGAGATTTCCTCCGGTCGATCAGATAGATACCATCCAGATCCTTGTTGCTCTGGTCTTGCCGACGGTCGTCGATATACTCGGCCCCGCAGATCAGCCTGTGTTTCTCCCCCAGTTTTTTCGAGACTTTCAGGTCAGTCCCCAGCCAGGTACCGAACGATTCATCCCTGTTCACGATGATCCGCGGAACGGGCGTGATCGAATAGTCGTAGACGTAGTCCCCCTCGTACTGATAGCGGCCGTAGAAGACTCTGGCCGTCATGTCGGTTGCGTCGTCGAAGTCGTGCTCGAATGTGAGATTGACGAAGCCGGACCGATCGAAGGTCTGGTTACGCGTGTCGTTGAATTCGGTCCCCCAGGGCGCTGTCGGATATCGCTTGTCCATGACGCCTAGACCGGTTTCCAGCATGAACGATCCGTGAGAGAGCTTCGCGAAGAAATTCTGTGTCTTCTGCCTGTCGCCGTGCCTGGCGATGCCGTTGTTCGTGGCAGGGCTGTCGAATTCCTCGAAGTAGAGATTCTGTCCCTTGCTGGACTGTTCCGAGAGGGAGATGACGACCTCGAGTCCGTCGTCGAATTCCTTTCCGTATGTCACCCGCCCCTTGGCTGTCCGGTGACTCGCGGCCTGGGCCTCGATCTCGACGCCGTCTATCTCGCTTCCTTCGCGGGTGATCACGTTTATCACCGCAAAAAAAGCGTTGCTGCCGTAGAGCGACGATCCGGGCCCGCGAATGATCTCCACCCGTTCGATCAGCTCGATGTCGATGACCGCTTCCCCCCCAAAATAGGCCGCACCGAATATGTTCTCGTTCACGCGCACTCCGTCGACGAGCATGAGGATGCGCGTATTGACATCACCGGGGCGCGCGAAGCCCCGAACTCCTATGTAATTGTAATTGTAATCGTAGGTGACGTAGAATCCCCTCACGCTCCTCATCATGTCGGCCAGCGTGCGATAGCCGAACTTGCGGATTTCATCGGCAGTGATGATCGTGATCGACGACGGGGCTTCCGTGGTTTTCTGCTCGTACTTGGAGGCGCCCACAACCGTGTCGACGGTGGTGTCCATCAGCTCCTCGAGCGACAGATCGAGGAGGTCTTGCTTGTCGTTGTTTTTCGAATCCTGCCCATGGGCGGCGCCGATCGTCAGAATTATCACCAGAGGAATCATGCTGATCCGTGAACATCGCACGGTGCACCTCCCTTGAAAAAGGCGGCCAATCCCGAACTCTCGATTACCACGACCTCACAGAAAATGTAACCAACTGCCCGAACAATACTTATTCGACAATTAACAGAGTTCTATTGCAACGTAAATGTGGCAAAATCACGTTTATCTCCGGACGCGTCAACGGATCGTTCGGGCCGTGCTCAATGGAGATCGAATTGCGCGATCATGGGGGCGAGAGTTGCCAGGGCGTCCGGGGCCTCGAGACCGAGGACCACGAAAATGTACGCATTGCGGCGTGCGGCGACGAGGGGACCGTGATAGCTCACCATTCCGAAAAATGCGTCGGCCGGGTCCGCTTCCGGCAGGTCGGTCACATCATTTTTCCCGGCCGCCGCGAAGGACCTGAGTTCTTCGAAATCGAGAACCGCTTCCTTTTCGTTCGCACAAACGATCAGGGCCACGGTGTATTCGGTCCGAACCGAGGCATAGTCGACGGTGTAAACACCGGACAAACAATCCTGACCGAGCCAGTCTCGGGCGATGTAACGCTCCGAACCGGGCAGCCGATCCGATCCGGGAAAAAACTCGAACTCCTCAGGCGGACCGCCGGATCGTGGAATCCTGCCGGAAAGGAGCTGCGCCAGACATGAGAGCGAGTCGTCCACGCGCGGACCGATGTCGTAGGCGGACAGCTTGATGTAGTACCTGTCCTGCCAGAAGAAGAGCGCGCCATCGACGCGGAAGCTGCCTCCTCCGAACTCCTTGCCCGCACCGGACCGGTCTCTCTCGAGCGAGTAGATCCCGAAGGCGTTCCGGACCCGGCCCATGTCGAAAATCTCGGTCGCAATCTCCGTCCCCGTTGCCTGGTCGAAGAGCCCGAAGGCTGTGAGAGACTCGAATCCGGCGGCGAGATAGGCGGGTGCGGCGCCATTGATCCGGTCGTAGAGATTGGCGGCATCGTAACCGCACGGCCCCTCGTCGACTCTGAAACCTCCGGTCTCGAACAGGGCCGAAAGCTCCTTCTCGATCGAACCGGACGATCCCCCGGCCGTGAGAACGCAAGCGGGCAAGAGAAGGAGCGCAAGAAGAAGGATCCGCGAAACCGCGCCGAGGAGAGCCTTCGTTCCCTGTTCGGGATTATTGCATGGCTTGCACGTTCTCATCGATCTCGTCCAGGTTACCCATCGCCACCGCGGTCGAATGAACATGTTCGTGAGCGAGAACCCATCCGAGTGCAGCGCCGAAAGTCGGTTTGGGGCGATCCCGGGGCTCGAGCGGCTCGGCCCCGTCCTCTTCCGCCTCCTCTCCCGCGGCACCCTCCTCGCGAAACGCGTAAGGTCCCGCCGAACAGGTTTTCATGGCCACGATCCCGATCCCTTTCGAGTGCGCCCTCTTCAGCTCCACCTCCAGCGCGGGCTGATCCCACTCGCTGTAGTGGCCGCTTCTCGAATGCACGAAGGATCCCTTGTGATTGTAGGGAACCATGACCACGTGGTAGACCGGATTCTTGTTCAGCCACCGCAGGAGCTCGACCTGGTTCGTGTGCGACGAGAAACCGCACGCCCTGATATGCCCCGCCTTCCGGGCTCTTTCGAAAAACCCGGTCACGGCGCGATGGCTGATGAGATCGACCGAGCTGGCTCCATGAAGGAGCATGATGTCCACGTAATCGGTCTTCAGAGCGACGAGACTCTTCTCGAGCGACGACTGCATCATCCTCTCGATCCGGTCCGCCGTCGCGGGCGCGTCGAGGTCGCTTCCGGCCCGCCCGAGACGAAGGCTGATCTTCGACTGGATCACCACCCTGTCGCGCAGGCCGCGCACCACCTTGCCCACCATGACCTCGTTCTGCCCGTTGAAATAGGATCGCCCCGTGTCGAGGAAATTGATCCCCTTGTCGAGAGCGCTCTTGAGAAGAACCGGTTCCATGGTGCGAGCCGCCCCGAAGCCGACAGGTGTCACCTCGATGCCCGTCTTTCCGAGCGAACAGAGAGGCCTTACATCATCAGCCACGACCGGTTCGGACGATCGCGACGGCCCGGCCCGGTCCTGGCCGGCCAGAGTGATATCTGTCAAGAACCCCGCCGCCAGCAGACCGGCCGAGGATCGCTTGAGAAAATCCTTGCGCGTGATGATAGGATCCTTCTTTCCCGTCACTGGTTGCTCCTTCTTCGCCCCTTTGTCCTCCATCTGTCCGCCTCGGCCGGTTTCCGCCACTTCTCGTAGAACGCGATCAACCGCTCCCTGACGAGATGCTTGCGCTCGAGCGGGGTGTCCACGCCCTGCTCGACCAGGGCCGCCCCGGCGAGGAGCAGCCGCTCGGCTTCTTCGAAACGCCTCCGGCATGCCAGAACCTCGCCCAGATGGCTCATCGTCTCGCCGATCAGCCAGTGCTCGTCTGGCAGAATCTTCCTCCTCACCGTCAAGCACTCTTCGAGAAGGAGATCGGCCTCGGCATAACGGGTCCTCTCCTTCAGAGTCCCGCCAAGCGCGACCATCAGAGATCCGGGAGTGAATTCCTCCTTCGAGAACCGTCCCTCCTCCGACCAGACCGCGGCGAGTTTTTCGTTCATCGCCGACAGGACGAGATCCTCGATCCCTTCGAAACCGTTCTCTTTCCAGAGCAGTCCGATGAAGCGCGCCTCGATCTCGAGGCGGAGCGAGGATCCTTCCACGGGGAGCAGTTCCATCGCCCGGCGCTGCGACTCGATCGCCCTGGGCAGATCGTGGTTCAGCTCGTAGGCCAGACCGAGAGTATCCCAGATGTTGGGATCCTGTCCGCCCTCCGCGAGGACAGCTCTCTTCGCGATGGGAAGAGCCGCGGCCGCATCGCGGAGATCGTCGAACTCGCAGGTCATCAAGATCCAGGCGTAATCGTTGAGCGCGGCAGGATGAGCATCCTCGGCGGTCGCGGCGCGCCGGCGAACGGCGATCTGCTCCTTGACGAAGGACCGCGCCTCTTCGCTCCTCCCCTGCATCGACAGAACGCGGATCACGTTGTAGAGCGGAATCTGCGTGCTCGGATGATCGGTGCCCAGAACGCGGCGGTCCATGTCCAGGGCCTGGCGGAACAGCTTCTCCGCCCGGCCAAGATCGCCTTTGCGCTCGTAAACGAGGGCGAGGTTGTTCATCGTCTTCTGCGTGTCGGGATGGATGTCGCCCAGAACACGACTGTTGATCTCGAGGGTGCGGCTCAGTATCTCTTCCGCCTCGTCGAGCCGTCTCTGACCGAGGAGGCTCGTTCCCAGGTTGGTCAGTGTTCGCAGTGTCGACAGGTGTTCGTCTCCCAGAATCCGGCGCTGATAATCGAGGGCGCGGCGATGAAATGCTTCCGCTTCCGCGTTCTTCTCCTGCCTCCAGAGCGAAACGCCGAGCCTGTTCATGGTCACCAGCGTGTCCGGGTGCGCCTCGCCGAGGAGGCGCGATTCGGCCTCGAGGGTCTGCCGGAGAATCGTTTCCGCCAGTGCATACTTCCCCTCGCGGCAATAGAGGTCGGCCAGGGCGCTCCGGGCGCGCAGCGTTTCAGGGGCTTCTTCGCCGAGCAACTCATGCCAGATCGCCTCGGCTTTCCGCAGGTGAACGGCCGCATTGCAAAAGAGCCCCAGAGCCTTGTATGTTTTGCCGATCGTCATGCGCACCGCGGCCTCGGCCCCGGCCTCGTCTTGCAGGGAGCCCTCCTCGATCCGGGCCGCCGCCTCGTCGAGCACGAAGCGCATCGTGGGTTCGCGGCCGAGAGCGTTTTCCGGATCGACGGATGCGAGCATCTCCTGCAGGAAGGCGCTCACTGCCGCGCACCGGTCCGCCTCGGTGCGGGCTTTCCTCTCGTTCTCCTCGGCGCGGCAGCGCTCCGCCTCTTCACCGGCGCGCGCCCTTTCCGCGTCGATGCGCGCCCGCTCCGCCGCGTCCCGCTCGATCCTGAGCTCGTCGCGCGCCTTGGTCGCCTGGAACAGCCCAAAAAGGGCGAACGACAATCCGATGACCAGCGCGGCCGCCACGAGCCCCCCCACCATGACCGGAACCTTGTACCGTGCGACGAACTTGCGCAGCCTGTACGCGGCGCCCGGCGGGCCGGCCTGCACCGGTTCGTTTTTCAGGTGGCGCCGCAGATCGGCCGCAAGGCTGGACGCGGTCTGATACCGCCGGTCGCGGTCCTTTTCGAGCGCCTTCATCACGATCCAGTCGAGATCCCCCTTTACGAGCCGGCGCAGAACGGAGGGTGACACCCGACGGAACCTGGCCACATCTCTCAGCTCCCTGCCGAGGCGGCTGAGTCGCTGCGAGGGTGTGGGCGGATCCTCCTCGCGGATGATGCGCTGCACCTCCCAGTAAGCGACGCGGCGCAAGGTGGCTCTTCCGAAGGGCGATCCCCCGGTGAGCAAGACGTAGAGCAGCACTCCGAGGGAATAGATATCGCTCCTCGTGTCGATATCGATCCGGCCCACGTCGGCCTGCTCGGGGCTCATGTACTCGGGCGTGCCGAGAAACTGGTACTCGCCGGTGGAGAGTGTTTTTTCCGTGAGCCGTTCCTTCGTGGCCTTGGCAATCCCGAAATCGATCACCTTCGGCACGGGCTCGCCGTCGTGAATGGTGACGAGAACGTTCGACGGTTTGATATCCCGGTGGATGATCCCCTTCTGATGGGCGTGCTGCACCGCGTGGCAGACCCTGGAAAAGAGCGCGATCCGTTCCGCCGGGGTGAGGCTCTTCTTGTCGCAGTACTCGGTGATGGGTGCCCCTCTGACGAGTTCCATCGCGAAGTAGGGACGTCCCTTGTCGGTCGCGCCCGCGTCGAAGACCCTGGCGATGTTCGGGTGATCCATCATGGCGAGCGCCTGCCGCTCGGCGTCGAATCGCGCGAGGATCTGCTTCGTGTCCATGCCGAGCTTGATCACCTTCAACGCCACCGTGCGCCGGATCGGCTCCTCCTGCTCGGCCCTGTAGACCGCGCCGAATCCACCCTCGCCGATGAGCTCCACGATCGTGTACGGTCCGACCGTCTCACCGACCAGATCGATTCCAGGGCCGTCTTCGCTCTCCACGGCCCTGAGCGACTCGATCCGCCCTTCGTCGTGACAGGAGAGCAGTGCGTCGACCTCGGCGCGCAACGCCTCGTTCGCACCGCAGCGTTCGCGCAGAAACCCGGGACGCTCTTCGGCTGGAAGATCCGCTGCCTGCTGAAAGAGGTCTTCGACCTCACGGCGGCTCGTATCGCTCATCTGTCCGAACCTCGAATCACCGGGGGCGGAGAAACCGAGTGACCGCGATGGAGCGGACACTTTACGTTATTGCATGCCGCGCAGAGAGGGCAAGACGCCGTCGACTTGCGGTCGCAACCTGCCGCACCGCCGCCCGCGCAAGCGCAGGCGCAGGCACAGGCCACGCACGCACAGGCGCAGGAGATCACGCAGCCGCGTGTGAAGGCCGCCGGGCTCCCGCCCACTCCGACCCGCCCTCCCCCGCCGTACCGCTGGGTGCGCTTGGCCGATCTGGCGGCGAACACGATGATCACTATGACGGGAATCACCGCGATGAGCACGACGAACACGGCGATATCGGCATTGCGCGACTTCTTCCCGAAACGTCCACCCATGGGATTCGCAACGGGCTGTTCCAGCTGCAGCGGTCCGGGAAAGAGCCGGCTCGGAAAAACGATCCCGATCGGAACCTTGGTCCCCCGGGCCAGATCGCTCCTCTCCCAGACCAAGGTTCGCGCCTCGCCGATGTCGGGTTCCGGATCAGCGCTCGCGCCCTCGAGGTCGGTGAAGAAGGCAAGGGTCACGCGCAGGGCGCCAATCGAAGCGCGGTCGTACCACCCCGGCACGAAATGGAGCCGGTAACCGCGCTCATGCCTGTGAAAGAGTCCCCTCTGCTCGATGGCAAATCCCACCTCGAAAACCTCGCCCGCGACGTAGGCCCGGTCGAGCGTGATCCTCACACCGGACCAGCCCCCTCCGCCGGATTTCCGGATGCGCGTCGCGTTGCGGCTGAGCGCACCCTTGACGATCGAGAAATTCGAATTGGCCGTTCCCACCGTTATCCAGGGAATCTCGCCGCCGGTGACCTTCCACTTCTGATGATAGGAGATCTCGGTCCGTCCCGTTTCGTCGGGAGTGAGGGTAATGCCGTACTCGAGGATCTCGTAGGTGCCCGTGTCTCCCGGCGCCAATCCGAGAAATGCTGCGATCGCCAGGCCGGTCACGATGCAAAGTGCTGCACTGATTCTCATGGTATGCCTCCCTGCCCTGTCTGGAAATCGTCGAGCGGACAGCCGCCGCCGCAGAGAGCGAGTTCGGCGCATTGCGCGCATTGCGGATTTTTCTTCGCCCTGTCATGGCCGCGGAGAGCGGCGCAGAGCGGATGACTCCAGATCCTGTCGAAGGAGACCTCCAGGATCTGCCCGACACTCTCGGGCCAGCTCTGGCAAGGAAGAACCGTGCCGTCCGGTTGAACGGTCATGTTGTGCGCCGCTGCCGAACAGCTCTTCGGCCCGAAACCGAGATCGACCGGATTCAGGTCGAGGTAGCAGGTCGGAGTGTACCACTGAAGGTCGATACCGATTTTGCGAGCCGTGGCCGAGGCCTCGGAAAGGATCTCCTTCACACCGGAAAGGCCGAGTGGATCCTCCGTCCGAACGGCTTTTCCCCGACCGCTGCAGATCACGGTGTTGCAGGCCATGTTCTTCAGGCCGAGGCCGCGGCCGAAGCGGAGCAGATCGCTGAATCGGGGCGCATTGCGGCTGGTCAGGGTCGTGTTCGTCACGACTTCCATGCCCAGTCCGAGCGCGGTCTCGATACCCGAAATTGTGCGCTCGAAAGCGTCCCCCTCCCTGTCGCCGACCATCTCGTTGTGGACCTGTCCGTCCTCGGATTCGAGCGTGACCTGAATGTAGTCGAGGCTCGCATCCCGGAGCGGCTCGGCCAATTCGGCGAGGCGCACACCATTGGTCACGAGACCGGTGACGAACTCCTCCGCCTCTGAAACGAGCGTCACCAGATCGTCGCGCAGTGTGGGTTCCCCGCCGGTGAACACAACCTGCGGTATCCCCTTCCTCCAGAGGATCTCGTAGACGCGCAGCCATTCGTCGGTGCAGAGTTCCTGCATGTTGCGAGGGCCGCCCGTGTAGCAATGCGCGCAATCGAGGTTGCAGCGATAGGTGAGAGCCAGATCGATCCGCGCCGGCGCGGCCCATTCGTCGTGTACGATCGGCTCCGTCTCCAGACCCGCCTCGATCGGACACTCTCCGTTCGCAAATGCAAGGATCGTCCCGAAGATACGGTCGAGGTCGGCGCCGATCTTCTCGCGCGTCACGCGCTGCGCCCCGAGCGGCCAGCGGCTGCGATAGCGCCGGAACATGCGCTCCACGACCTGCCCTCGAACCGCGTCGCTTTCATCGTCTCCCGATTGCTGATGATCCCACATGGCATCGATCAGGAAGGCGACGAATTCGGCGGCCACCTGGTCGAGCACGAGCGGCGGAGACCGGCCATTGACCCAGAGAAAGTTCTCCTCCGACGGATCGGTGAGCCGCAGATGAAGGCGGTGTCCGTTGATCGTGGCGTGTCGGATTCCTTCGACGATGAAACGTGGTTTTCGCGCCATCACAGACAAGCTCCTCCTCGACCGCCGCGCCGGCTCCGGTGCGACGGTAAACCTCGTTCAGCCTCCGAGAACGACTTGCACCTCGCTCTCCTCGTCGTCTCTCAAGAAGCGTACGGACACCACGTCGCCGCGCTTGTGTTTCCTGATCGTTGCGCCGAGATTGCCCAACCCGGTGATCGCTGTCTGACCGATCGCGAGGATCACGTCGCCCTTGCACAAACCGGCCTTCTCGGCGCCGCTCCCGGCAGCCACCCTGGAGATCACGAAACCTTCCTTGCCGTCGCCCCGCGCTTCGCCCCACACGCCGAGCGTGACCCGCGCCTGACCGCGGCGGCTTTTCTTGGTCGTTTCGACGAAGGTGAGACGGTCGTCGCAATCGGCGAGGATCAACAGGGTTTTGAACACCACGCGCAGCACCTCGACCGCTCCGTTTATATTGCACCTCTCGAGATCGTCATCAGGCGTGTGGTAGGCCTTGTGGATTCCGGTAAAGAAAAAAAGCACCGGTATCTTCTTGCTCAAGAACGGGGCATGGTCCGAGCCCCCCCCGCCTCCTCCTTCCCTGTGGTTCCACTTGAGCGGCGAGCCGCGTTCGGCGGTCTGGAGGATCCCGGCCCACTCCTTGGCCGACCCCGTGCTCATGATCGAACATTTCTCTTCCGTCACGTGGGCGATCATGTCGAGGTTGATCATGCCCACCGTCTTCTCGAGCGGCACGAGAGGATTCTGCGTGTAATGCCTCGAACCGCGCAGCCCCTTCTCCTCGGCGTCGAAGAGCACGAAGAGGATCGAGCGCCGCGGTCGGATGCCGCTCTCGGCGAATGCCTCGGCCAGTTCGATGACGCCCACAGATCCGGAACCGTTGTCGTCCGCCCCGTTGTGCACCTCGCCCTTCCTTTTTGGATCCCGCATGCCGTAGGCGCCGAACCCGAGGTGATCGTAGTGTGCGCCGATCACCACGACCTCGTCCTTGAGCCGGAGGTCGGCGCCTTCGAGAAGACCGGCCACGTTGCGCGCCCTGGCGACGATTCCCACGCTTCCCACGAGATCGATCGTCGCGCCTCCGAGGCTCGTGGACGCGGGTTGGGCTTCCCTGTCGATCCTCTCCTGCACCTCCTCGAGGCTGAGCGCCTTCCGGCCCAGAAGGTGGTCGGCCACGCTCCGACGCACGTGGACCAAGGGAATCGTCCCCTTCCGTCCGAACCGCGACGAGAGTCCGCTCAGCGGATCACGGTCAGGATCGCGGTGCAGGGGGCCGTTCACGAAGAGAACGGCCAGGGCGCCATGTTCGCGGGCGTTGTCGAGCTTGCTCTGGAAGTAGGAGTACTTCGTGTTCTTCGCCCCATTCCATGGCGAGTCCGCCATTTTCTCTTGCGGCTCGTACCGGAGGATCAGCACGGCCTTCCCCTTCGCGTCGATTCCGGCGTAGTCATCGTATCCGTACTCGGGCGCCGTGATGCCGTACCCCGCGAAGACGACTTCCACGCCCTCGAGTTCGAACGCTTCGCATCCGCCCACGAGGGACCAGTCCCGATCGAGGACGAATTCCCTGCCCGCGGCACGGAAGCGGAATCCCGGGAGAAGACCGGTCTTGCCGCCCTTTTCGAAGGATTGAAAATAGGACCGCTCGCCGTCGACCTCGTCGCCCAGCGCGATGAGACCGAGCCGCTGAAATTCTGCAGCGGCCCAATCGCCGGCCTCGATGCTTCCCCTCGTTCCTGGTTCACGCCCCTCCCGCTCATCGGCGGCGAACCAGCCGAGTTCGCTGGAGTACTCATTTGCCGCAAACGATGAGAGGGCGATCTCGAGGGCGGGATCGTCGAGCACCGTGGGCTCGTCCGCTCCGCGACCGGGAGCCGCCCACAGTGAAATCGAAAGGAGTAGAACCATGTCGAGTATCAGCTTGCGGACCATGAATGTTCCTTTTTCTCCAGGTGCGTTCGGTACTAAGAGGTCGCGGGCGGGATCGGGATCGCGAATGACCGCAGTCCCCGAGGGCTATCAGGGACTCCCATCCGGACGCTGCCGGATGGTCGGAATACAACGCATCATTGATGCTAACCGTTCGATTATTCCCCTACAACGGTTAATCCCGACTATCTTCGCCATCGAGCCGTCTACGCCGTTCCTTTTAATCCGTGGTTTCTATTGAAATAAAAATCCCTGTATGTATAATTTCTTGACAAGCCCGCTTTTACATGCACCCGTTGTACGTGTGTATCCAGAAAAAAAATAGGACTGTCAGCAGTCGATGGTACACGCTGATCGACAGTCGCGAAATGCCTGAATTCCATTGAAGCATGACTATGAGATTCCAGGATCGCGGTCCGTTTGCGCCGGGATCGTTTCAGACAAGCTATCGCAATGTGTTCTGGTTCAATTGAGGCTAAGTGGAGGACAAAAAATGAGAAAACCAATTATCGGAAAGGGTTGGTGGACGGGACAGGTCTTCGTGGGCCTGCTCCTTTTCGCCGCGATCGGTCTTGTGGCGGCACCGCCACTGGCGGCCCAGACGCCGGTGCCATCCCCGGACTCACTGTCTCTTGATTTCTCTTTCAAAGCGCCCTTGCTGAAAAGGATCGAAATCGAGGGATCGACCTACACGTCGATCGCTTCCTTACGATGCCCTCACCACCGCCCAGCGGGCAGGCGATCCGGCCCTGCCTATCCACTTCGTGAAGATCCTCCTTCCCCCCGGGAAAGAGGTCGCCCGAGTGTCGGTCACCGGATTCTTGCAGGACTATGCCTGTGAGGGTATCGACCTGATCGCGGACCCCATATTCCCCTACCAGAATCCTGTTCCGATCGGAAGCGAGCGCCCCGCGGGCTTGACGGTCAACGAGGAGACCTACGCCCTGACCGAAGCCTTTCCGACCGCCCACCACAGGGGTGAGAAGGTCGGCTATTGCAGGGGCTACACCATCTTTTCGCTCGGTCTCAACCTGGTCAAGTACGTCCCCGCCGAGGGCAGGATCTCCTGCTTCTCCGACGTGACCGTCACCCTCGAACTGACGGAGAGCGCCGACCACAATCCCTTCCTGCGCCCTGGCAACAAGGACGATGCAGAATGGGTCCAGAATCTCGTACGCAATCCGGAAATGATGGCGAGCTACGAAGCGCTCAAGACACGCGGCCGCGACTATCCCGGCGGCATCTGCGATCCGGCCGACGACTATGACTTCGTCATCATCACCACCGAGACGAACGGCCTCGACTACTGGGCCACCTCACCGTCGCTCCCCTACAACTGGGAGAGCCTCATCAACAAGCACCTTGCCGACATGGGACTGGCCGGTATCGTGGTCACCGAACAGGCGATCATGGCCATGCCCGACTACGAGGATTCCGATCCCCTCTTCAACGATCAGCCCGCGCGCGTGAGGGAGTTCTGCAAGGACGCCTACCAGGACTGGGGCACGAGCTACATCCTGATCGGCGGCGATGCGGAGTGGCTCCCCGCCAGGCAGCTCTACTATTCCTACGAGGGTAATGTCGATTCCGACATCTACTGGAACCACCTGGACAACAACTTCAATGCCGATCATGACAGCCAGTGGGGCGAGCGGGGTGATACCGGCTTCGACCTCTACGCCGAAATGTTCATCGGCCGTCTCACCTGCGACGTGCCGCTCGACGTGGCCAACTGGATGACGAAGAGCTTTGCCTACACCGACAACCAGGATCGCACCTATCTCGATAACGCCGCCTTCTACGGGGGCGACACCGGCTGGAACTGCCAGGGAGACGATTTCGTCGACTACAGTGCGCGTTACGGCGTCGACCACTGGCTCGGCCCGGATCCCTACAACAATGATCCGCCCTATCCGTCCTGGCTCGGATTCCAGTACGGCTTCGACACGTGGAATCAGGAAAACGCCGGCGCGGCCTTCGCGATGGACGAGGCTTACACCGAGGAGCCGCCCAACACGGGTTGGATCGGCACGGGTGCGAGCGGACTCCAGGCCGCGATCAACGCCGACAAATGCACCCTGATCGCCGGCATTGCACACGCCAACGAGTACATGTCCATGGACGTCTACTACACCTCCTGGGAGAGCAGCTACCACAACACCCTGCCCTTCTTCGTCCACGACTATGGATGCCACTGCGGCGACATGGACGCGGCCGACGACGGCGTTCTGCACTCGATGCTCTTCCACTCCGATACGGAACTCGCTTTCGGCTGCGTGTACAACACCGGCTACGGGTGGGGTAACTTCGACAACACGGGATCGAGCAGCGCCCTGCAGCAGAAGAGCTTCTGGGACTATCTTTTCGACGTGACGAACAACTCCGGAAGCATCGCCAACTGGCAGCAGGGCAAGGCGATGGCCTATGCGCGCGACCTGATGGCGCCGCTCATCGACGAGGATCCGACTTACGATACGTGGAGGGGCGTCATCGAGTGCTGCCTCCTTTTCGGCGACCCGGCGCAGACGATCAAACCGCCTGCAGAACCCGAGCTCTACATGACGTTCCCCGAGGAACTGCCCGGCAGCCCCGAGCCGCCCGGCCTGGCCTACACCTTCTCGATCAAGATCGAGGCGGGCAAGGAAAACTACGTTCCCGGCACGGGATACATGTACTATCGCTTCGATTCGGCCAGCGCCTACACACAGGTGGCGCTCACCGATCTCGGCAACGATCTGTTCGAGGCGAACCTTCCCAACACCATCCCCGGTTGCGAACCTGAATTCTACTTCAGCGCCCAGGGCGACCTCGGCACGACGGTCTACTCCCCGTGGAACGCGCCGGCGTCGACATACACCTTCGACGTCTACTTCGTGGAGGAGATGTTGCACGATGACTTCGAGGACGACACCGGCTGGACCGTGGTCGACCAGAACGTCACGACCGGAACGTGGGAACGGTGCGTGCCCAACACGACCTCGGGCGGCCAGGTCGCGCCCGCGGTGGATAATCCCGCCGGCACCGGCACCTATTGCTTCGTGACCGAGAACGGCCCGGCCAACGGTTACTACGCCGACTACGACATCGACGGCGGCCCCACGCGCCTGATCTCCCCCACCATCGACCTCTCCTCGGGCGACGCCCAGATCGCGGCCTACAACTGGTACTACTCGCGCGACGGGAACGACGCCTACGAGATCGATGTGTCCAACGACGACGGCACCACGTGGACCAACGTCTACTCCTCGACCGGTTCGATCAGCAGCTGGACTCTGATGGCCTTCACCGTGGGCGACTACGTCACACCCACCTCCCAGGTGAAGGTGCGTTTCAGCGCCAAGGACCAGCCGAACGACGACATTGTCGAAGCCGGTCTCGACGACTTCCGCGTCCAGCGGCTCAACCACTACCCCGAACTCTGGGCCGACGCCTACGAGCTGTCGTCAGCCAGCGGATGCAGCATCGACTTCCAGCTCGATGCAGGAATGACCTATGCCGGTCGCGACTATCTCATGCTGGCGAGCCTCGAAGGCTCCTCGCCCGGCATGACGGTCAACGGTGTGCACATCCCGCTCAACTGGGACTGGGTGTCCGAGTACATTTACAACAATCTTTCCATGCCTGTCTTCCAGGACTTCTGGTCGACCTTGGATGGACAGGGCAAGGCCGTGGTCGAGCTCGATCTCGCTGCCGCCCCGGGTCTGGCGCCCCACGTGGGTCAGACGCTGACCTTCGCTTTTGCCGTGACGAATCCTGTCGATTTCGCATCCAACGCGATTTCGGTCGAGGTTCTGCCCTAGAGACAGGGCAGGTTTTCCGTTCCGCGATTGATATGGAATCGCCCGGTGCTCTCTCCGATCGGTCGGATTGAGCGCCGGGCGATTTTTATCGTTTCTTCCCGGGGCCTGGCTCGAGCTTCGTGGGCCGAAGCGGCCGGATTGCGAGAGCTATTCCCCTTCGAAAACCTTGGCGAGGTTTTCCACGTTCCGTTGCATCACGCCGATGAAGTCACCTTCGTCGGGCACATTGCCGCAGGGATCGAACACGACGCTCTTTACACCCGTTTCGGCCAGCTTCGATGCCACCTCGGGCAAGGGACTTCCTTCCCAGATCATCCACCGGGCCGGGTGGTCGGCGAGCAGTTCGGAAAACTCCTGCCACATCGAGCGATCGGGTACGGCGTCGGGCTCCCAGTGAACGCTCCGTGCGTTGAGGTTGTATCGCCGGGTAAAATACTGGTAAACGGGATGGGACATCACGATCGGCAGCGATTCCCGACCGGAGACGATGGCGCTGATAGACCTGTCGAGAAGGGTAAGGTCCGTTTCCAGTTTCTCGAATGCGGTGCGGAAGACGGCCTCCTGACCGGGGCGCGCCGCGACGAACGCTTCCATCACCGCTCGCGCGTGGGATATGGCATTGAGTGGATCGAGCCAGGTGGTGAACGCCCATCCCCCGTGCTCGTGCTCCCCTTCCGGGCCATGGCTGTGGGTGACCGCGTGATCGATCGCGATGAATCGATCCTGAAAATCCGCGGACGTGTCCACCAGTTTCGACAGGGGGAGAGATGCCTTGTCGAGCCACTTGGCATAGGTCGCTCCATTCAACAATATGAGATCGGCTTGCTGGTAAGCGGAGATCGATTCCGGATCAGGCACCCAGTGGGCCGGGTCCTCGTCGGCAGGCGCAGGAAAAACGACATCGACCGCATCCCCCCCGATCTGCTCTGCAAAAAATTGCAGAGGATAGTTGACCACGAATACCGAAAGGACTCCCGTTGACAGGGAATCACGCTCGGACTGCGCCTCGTCATTTCCACTGTCAAAGCAGCCAAGAAAGAGGGCGCAGGTGAGAATCGACAAGAACGACACATACGAAAGCCGGTGAGTCAAGAGACACATGTCCTTTCTCCCTCAACTGTAACACCTATCGGTCCGCGATCCGTCCAAGGGCTCGCCCCGAAAAGGCAACAAAGCTGACATATACAGCATCAAGCCGGCAGAGGACCACGGGAAAGTTTTTTTGTTTTTTTCCCGATCTGCTGAGCCCGCGACGACGCGGCAGGCGTTATGTAGTCAAAAAGCATTTGATGGTGAGATCTTTCAAAAGAAAACCTGTTCGGGATTCACCGATCAGAACAGTCTTGAAAGACCTTTGGGACACGTTGTTTAAACTATGAAAGGGTGCCTAGTTTAAATAGCAAATGGGCTTGACCAAGGGTCTTTCGAAAACGGGTTCTTCAAGAACCCGTTTTTTTTTGGATAGAATCCGATCCGAATCGCCGAAAATCCTGAGCCCGTCCCCGTTTGTGAGGCGTTTTATATATATGTATGTTACGATCACATCAAGATATCCGCGAAAACTGTTAGGTGACCGACCAGCATGGAGCGCGAAGAGCTTCTGACCCACGCCGACTTCATCCGATCCCTCGCTCGCAGACTCGTACGCGATGAGCATCAGGCCGCCGATGTGGAACAGAACACGTGGCTCGCGGCCCTCGAGCACCCGCCGGCATCGGATCGATCGATCAAAGCCTGGTTCTCCCGCGTACTGCGGAACATGATCGTGACCATGCACCGCGGAGAGCAACGGAGGACAAAACATGAGAACGCTGTCGAGTCGACGCCAACGGTGACCTCGCCCGAAGAGATCGCCATGCGCAAGGAAGCTCTGCGCCATCTGACCGAGGCGGTTCTCCATCTCGACGAACCTTACCTTTCGACGATCATTCTACGTTTCTATGAAAACCTCCCGGCACGCGACGTCGCCGCCCGCCTCGCCGTTCCCCATGAGACGGTGAAAACCCGCATTCAGCGCGGTCTCGATCAGCTGAGAACAAAACTCGATCACCGCTACGGCGGCGATCGAAAAACGTGGTGTCTGGCGCTGGCTCCGCTGGCAGGCCTGCATCTGGCTGCATCCGCCGCCGCCGCCGCTGGCGCTGCCGCAGGCTCGACATCGGCCGCGTCCGCCGCTGCTTCGGCCGAAATCCCCGGCTCACTTCTTTTTTCGGCGAAGTTGAAAATTGCCCTCGCGGCCACTGTGCTCCTTGTTGGAACGAGCGTCATCCTCTTCAAGGTTCTTCCCGGCCGCACGCCGCATTCGGATCGTTCCGAATCGGTGCCGGCCGCCGCTTCCGAGCGTCTCGTGGCCGAGGGGCACGCCGCCGATGGAAGCGCTCCGCCCACACACGGACCCATTGCCGACGCGAACCACGATATGCGCGATCGGATCGCTCTGGAGCCGACAGGGCTTTTCATTTCGGGAACAGTGACCGACAGTTCGACAGGCCAACCGGTCGAAGCCTATGACTTCCAACTGACCACCTTTGTCGAAGGGGAGGGATGGACCCAGCCGATTCACGAGACCGTGCGGGACCGCGAGGGTCGGTTCCGCTTTCCGATCGATGCGAGCGGCGAGTATCACCTTTCGATCTGGGCATCCTGTTACACGAGGCAGCGTATCTATGGACTCGAGATCTCGGAGGAGAAAACCCGGTCCGATCTCGAGATCGAACTCGATCCCGGTCTGGGCGTTTCGGGGCGGGTGGTGGACGATGTCACGGGAGAGCCTGTCGCGGGTGCTATCGTGGGGCCTGCCCTCTATCCTCGGGAGACGAACCTTCCGAGCCTCTACTACCTCGATTACAGCGAGGTCTGCATCTATGACAGAACCGACGAGAGCGGCGCCTTCAACCTCAGAGGATTGCGCAAGATCGACAAGAAGGTGGCGGCCGTTCATCCTGACTATGCCGAAGGGTATGCGAGCACGATCCCGGGCGGTGCGGCAGCGATCGAGATCCGCCTGAAAAAGGGATTTCGAATCACCGGCCTTGTTCTCGACGACGCGCGGAATCCCGCCGAGAATGTCCTGATCCGCATGTACGGGGACAGGATTCCGCTGGCGCGCCCCACGATGTCCGGTCCTGACGGCCGCTACACGACCGAACCGGTGCTCCCCGGTAGGGTTGTTCTCAAGGCGGGCGATCCACCGATCGAACTCAGAAACGACGTCGATTTCTCCGAAGAGCACAAAGTGGTCTACATCGTCGACAGGGACGTGGAAGTCGATTTCGGCCCGAAACCGGAGCATGTGACGTGGCGCGGAACGCTGTACGGTTACGACGGCGAACCCCTGGGCGGAGGCAGGCTGCTCCTGCGCCACGCCATGTTCAATCGGCGGGAACCGCACGCCATGTACAATCGAACGGAAGCGGACTGGTACCGCCTCACCCGCGACATCCGCTGCGACGATCAGGGGCGTTTCGAGGTGGACAAACTCCACAGGGGGCGCTACCGCGTCACCCTCGAGATCCCCGACCAGGTCGATTGGGGCAACGTTCCCTTCGAAACATCCGGTCTCGTCGAGAGAGACATCAATCTCAGCCTCGTATCCACCCTGTCGGGGGTTGTCGTCAACGAGGCAACGGGTAAGCCGTTCATCGGAAAGAGGGGCACCGTGCGCGCCCATTCGAGGCTGACGGAGATCTGCTACAGTCTCGAGGCCGACATCGACGGTGAAGGTCGTTTCGAGATAAAGGGAGTTCTCCCGGGCAGCTATTATCTCCGGGCCCAGGTGGACAACGCCGTATCGGACCGCATCAAGGGGATCAAGGTGGACAAGGGGCGGAGATTGAACGGCCTGGTCATTCCTGTCGCTCCGGCCGGCTTCCTGAAAATCTCGATGGAAGGTTTCGAGAACGATGAGGACGCGACTTTTACGCTCTCCCTCTCGGAGGATTCTTCCGGTCAGCAAACGTACATGGGCAAGTATTCCGTGGCCAAGACGATCTCCAAGAAGAACACCTTCACCCTCGATCAGGGCGAGTGGACCGCGGCCCTCTCCTTCGAGAGGTTGGGATACATCCAGAACAGGTTCGACGTTCTGCCCGACCAGACAACGGAGATCACGATCCGCCGCGACGCCATCGTTCTCCGCGAAAATTTCATCTCCACCGCCGGAACCGTGACTCAACGGGACGGGTCTCCGAAGGAGGGCGTCCTGATCCGGTACAACGCGGTCAGCGTGCCCATGCTCCCGGAGGAGAACCGGTACCTCCACGCGACAACGGACAAGACGGGCCGGTACACCCTGAGCGGCCTCAAACCGGGCCGCTGGCAGGTCTCTGCCGAGCTCGCCATGGGCGGCCGGGCCTATTTCCCCGAGCTCTGGATCCCGCCCGACGCGGAAACTCCTCTCCGCCTGGATCTGGCACTTCCGGCCAGTGTCGTCAGTGGCTCGCTCTACGACGAGTTGAACGGTATCCCCTTCACGAACAACCATCCCCGATGCTGGGAGGTTTTTCTGCACGATGTGGGGCGCGACAAGATCGTGAGCAGATTCTCGGGCAACGACGGGGGCAATCGCTTCCGTCTCGCCTGTTCGCGCGAGGGAGATCACGAGCTCATTGTCAATGCCGAGGGCTACGACTATTTCAAATCGGGTGCATTCCGCGTCGCCGAGGACCAGGATCTCTACATGGGAGACATTCAGCTGAAACCATGCGGCCTCATCGATCTCGAGGTTCTCGACGAATCGCTTGCTCCGATCGAAAGGATAGAAGTGACCTGCGACGGTACCAGGATCTATTCACGCAATACGATCGAGGGCAGGCGCCGTTACGACAAGCTCCCCACCGGAACGGTGACGATTACCGTGGATGCGAGAGGCTACTTCGAAAAAGCGATCACTGTAAAACTGCTGCCGGGGCGGCCGGTGAAAAGGGAGATCGTTCTCCAACCGGAATAGGCGGGACCGGAGAGATCAGGACCGCGGCGCCTCATACGGACGCGTAGCATTTTTTTGGTTTCAGAGCTGGCAGGAGAGGGTGTTCGGCAGCCACGGCGCTCAGTGGCTGGGTCATGAAATCCAGGGATTGGGCCAGTTCGTGGAGCGGTTTTTCCCACCAGCGGCTCTGCCTCACCCGTTCGCAAAGATCCTCGTCGAACCGTAACCGGATCAGCTTGGCCGGATTCCCCCCCACGATCGCGAAATCGGGAACGTCCTTGGTCACGATCGCGCCGGCGCCGATGATCGCACCGATTCCAACGCGCCTGCAGCCGGTTGTGATGATCACGTCCCGGCCGATCCAGACATCGCTCTCGATGACCAGATGTTGCCGCTCCGGGAGTTTGTTCTCCTTGACCTGGCCGAATTTGGGATTGTAAAAGGCGCTGTGCGTCGACAGGCGATCGATCGGATGGTTTTGCGTGAACGTTCGGACCCCCTGGGCAACCCCCACATAACGGCCGATCCTCGTGTTCGACGCGATCGCTCCCGGCGTGAAACAACCGCCCTTCGAATGTGTTCCGATCGTGACGGAATGGAACCTTCGCATGATCTGCCGGATCGTACCGGAGTAACTCACGCCCCCTTCGCGGTTCATGACGTACTTGATGAAAAGCCGGCCCAGGTTCCAGTGCTGGTTCAGCTGTAACGTCTTGTACAGACCAAGGTACGTCGATGACAAACGACAATATCGCAGCTCTGGACATTTCAGCGGATCGGTGTTGGCAACCATTACGTTCGAGCCCCATTCTCACGACAAAAATTGCACCTCTCGGTTTTTATCGTCAAATTCCAGGGGTCGACCGAAACGGTTTCGGCTCGATATCGCAGAAACTTTGTTACTTGCTTATATCATTCGAATTAGGAATGTTTCGGCGGGGAGAAAAAGAAGGGAAGAGCTTGCCGACGTCAATCACAATTCGAGAATTATGGGTGAGTATAGGGATTATTCTAGAATTTTGAAAAAAGGACAAGCTCTTCCCTATCAGTACCGTTGCTTCTCTTCGAGTCAGGGACGCTTTCGCCCCTAAAAGAAAATTTCCGGCAAGATGGAAAAGGACTCGTCCTTTTTAATATTTTTTTGAGCACGCTTGAGCCAGCGATGAAATTTCCTACCAACCCCAGCTCAGGGCCTCGTATCTCGGATCGTTGCGTACGTTGTCGAGATCGACATCATAGCCCATGAGTTCGAAATCATCGAACCCGGCGTCGATCGCCTTCTTCAGATACTGAACCGCCTCGTTTGACTCGTTCAGGACCGACGAATAGAGACAGGCGATCGAATAGTAGAGCTGGGGAGAGTAGCTCTCCTCCTTCTTGGCAGCCTTCTCGAAATCGGCAATCGCCGCCGTGTGGTTTCCGAGCTTCAGGTGACAGGTGCCCCTGTGCTTCAATGCCCATGCCTCGAGCGGATGGTACTGGTTGTTGAGAAGCCAGTGCGTGAACACTTGCTCCGCCTCGGAGTAACGTCCTTCCATCATCAGATCGGAAGAGGTCATCACCATGCCGACGAAAACATCGAGCCGCGCTTCATCCTCGAGCTGGGCCAGGGTCGGATCGGTCTCGAAATCGAGGCACCCGGCGGTGATGGCCTTCTCCAGATAGGAGATCGCCTTGTCGGGTTCGTTCATGAGAGTGTAAGCGCGGGCGATATCGCAATAGGCAAGACCGCGCGCGTTGGCGTCACGGCTGGCAACCGCCTCGTAACCGGAGATCGCATCGGTATATCTCTGGAGCTGGAAATAGCAGTCGGCCCGATGCTTGAGCGCCCACGTCGTGGTAAATCCCATGTCGGGATGCCCGTCGAGCCAGGCCGAAAGCCGGACCTCGGCCACTGACCAGGAACCGCTCTGCATCTGCGTGTACGCCGCGCCGAGATCTCGATCCTGCTGCTGGGGTGCAACCGAACCCGGTCCCGCCACGGAGGTGGCGGTGGCCGCGAATCCATGGGTGAGATCGTTCTTCAAGAGGTAATCGAAGGCGGAGACGGCCACGGCCGCCAGCGCGCCGACTCCGAGAGGATTTCGTCCAGAAAGGAAGAATCCCGTTTCATCGGACACGAGGTAGGCGGAGGCGCTCGTAAAATACTGTGTCAACGTTTCGCCCATGGGAAGCAATCCGGCATCGAGAGGAATGTCCAGGCCGGAGAGCAGGTTGGGCAGGAAGGCCGCGCCCGCGCCATAGCCGATTTCCACGCTCTTGCGCGTGTTGATGAAGAAGAGCATCGACGCCGATTCAGGTGTGCCGGCCACGCCGAGCCCGAATTCAGGGGTCTGGCACATCCCCGGTTCCTCCTGCCCGAGCCATCGAATGTAGTTCTTCATCGCCATCGGCGAACTGGCCATGATCAACTGCCCGTCGTCAACGCAAAACGCGGGTGACATCATCGATCTCGGTATGTTCAGGTGGTGGATGATCCGTTCGTCAAAAGTCGATTCCGTGACCTGAATGAAATCGGGAAGCATGGCGAACAACTTCTGCTCGATCTCCCGAAAGGCGGTTTCGTCTTCGACGGAAAGGGTCAGGTAGACGTTGGGAATCATGGCAAAGCCGCCCCGTGGCGAGGTGACGAAGCAGGAGACCTCGTTGCCGACCACGGCCAGAATGTCCTCTTTCAGATCGAGGCCGGTCGCTGCCTTGAAACCGTTCAAGTCGATACGAACGAACCTGTGAAGCGCCGGCAGCGCCGTTTGAAAGAAACGATCAATTTCCTCGAGAAGCATGCCGGCATCGATGGCGGCGGCGAGAAAGAAGAGCGTTTCGGGCGGCGCCTGGAGCAGGGCCCTCTCCGAGAGTGGCTGGGGCGCGAGCGCCTTGAGAAGGCCCTTCTTTTCCCCTTTGCAGTCGAGAAACAGGACATCGCGCGATCCACCGCCCGCGACAACGGACGACAGGCAGACAGCTTCCATCTGCTCCAATCCCAGGAGACCGAGCCATTCGTCGAGATCGTAGGGAACGAAAGGCTGGACGAGGCCCTTGAATCGACCGACATTCACAAAAGCGAAGAGATCTGTCTCCGCACCGCCGCAGCGACCGCGGCAGCGCTCGAAGAGAGGGTTACGGGCCAGACCAGGCGCGGCGTCGACGAAACGATCGATCATCCCCTGGATGAAGGCATCGCTGCAGGAGAGGACGAAGTAATTCTCCAACATGGCAAAGTGGAGCGTCAGTCCGCCCCCCGAAGGGCGGAGCGAACGGATGGCGACGCCGCGATGTTCTTCCTCGGTCAACTGGAGATTCTTCGCCCAGGCGACGAGGTCGATCAGACGGTCCAGTTCCGCGCCGAAAGCATCGCTCCCGTCGGTCATGTGGACGAAGAGTGCGATCGACGGAGGCCGGTCCCCCATGAAAAGCGGGAGAGTATCGCTACATGCAAGAGTCACTTCCCCATCGCAGAGCGTCCAGATCTTGTCTAGCGGAAGCGGTATCGATCCTTCCCCGCCTAGGAGATCGGGGAGCATTTCGAGGGTATCGGCGGCGAAGGCCTGGACCTCGGCGTCCTTGAAGAGTCTGACCAGATCGAGCGAATCGGCCCGTTCCGTCAGCTGGTCCACTCCCGAACAGCTCGCGAGGAAATAGGTCTTCGCGGGGAGCAGGTATGCCGGGGTCAAAGCGATCGGCTCGGTCTCCTCCTCCTGAGCCGAAAGGCTCGAGGCGCAAGCCACCACCGCAAAACAGAAAGCGATCCCCGCGAGTGCGGCTCGACAGCCGCGCGGGAGAACACGAGTTTTTGGAAAGAAAAGGTCTGAGTCGAGGTTCATCGTAATCCGCTCCAATCCGGGCACACCAGTGCCGCCAACAAAACTGCGCGGGGGAGTCTGAAAAGGACTTAATACACGAAACAAGAGAGCTGCCAAGCTGCAACCCTGTCCAAAGTAGAACGGTCTTGCTGAGAAGGGTGTGGTCCCAGAGTAACCAGAGTAACCGGTCCGCGACTCACAAGGTCTTGGTGGGCGGCGGACACAGATTTGCTTTTATCATACGGGGAAAAAAAGAGAAATCAATTTTTTGTCGGCCGCGACAGGCGCTGACCGATGTATCAATATTGCTGTACACGACGATCGGCGTGGCTTATAATATTCAAATCAAGCGAATCGACTGATGGGCGATCGGCGATGCCGGACCGTTCTCGAACGTCAGGACTCTGCTTGATCGCTCTCGGGAGACGTTTATACTTTCGATAGTTGATTGCGAACCGTTCTTTCCTGTCCGCTGCCGACGCAGGAGCAAACTCATGAAAAGATCTGGAGTCCGATCACTCTTCATTCTGAGCGTTTTCCTGTATACATCACTCGCGGCCTTGTGGCCGGCCGGCGCATCGGCGGATCCCGAGCAGACCGAATCGGTGCGCGTCACCATCGCTGCCGGCCCCTACGAGATCGTGGCAACCGGCGATCACCACGCAATCAGGATGGACGGCTTCGGCCGTTTGCCCGGCCCTGGCTTTCCCAGGCTGCCGGCACGGATCGTGGCGATCGCCGTTCCTCCCGGAGCGACCCTTCACCAGGTCCGTTTCGAGGGAAGGGAGATTCGCCTTTCCGGCCGGTATCGGATCGAGCCGAATCCACTCCCCCTCATCCCCGGAGACGGGGATCGAGCCGCCCCGTTGTGGGCGCAGCAGGACTACGATTCGAATTTCAATACCTCCTTCGCCCGGAACGGGTTCTATCCCGCCGCGGCAGGCGAATTCGTGCGACCCGCCCATTATAGAAAGTACGATCTCATCGATGTACGGATCATGCCTTTCTCATGGGATCCGCGGGAAGAAACTCTCCTTTACCGGCCCGAGATCACTGTTGTCGTGGAATACTCTTTGCCCCGGAAAGGGAAAGAAAGGAGAAGGGACGATCTGGTCCGTACGGAAAAGATCGCAAGGGACATTATCGCCAATTACGACCAGGCCCAGGCCTGGTACACGCGATCCGAGGAGAGCACCGGCCCCGGGAGACGCGCTCCGGGCAGGGGGCTCTACGATTTCGTGATCATCACGTCCGAGACTCTCCTGTCGGCCGTAAATCCGATCAAGAATGCCGAGTTGGCCAAGGGTCGCACGGTCAACGTGGTGACCACGACCTGGATCTACGCGAACTACCAGGGCGTCGACGATGGCCAGAAGATACGAAACTTTCTCCGCGAAAAGTACCCATCCGAGGAGTGGGGCATCGAGGATGTGCTGATCGCCGGTGACGAAGACCTCGTTCCCATGCGGCGCTGCTGGAAGGAATACGGCGGCAACGGCAAGCCGCAGACCGATTTCTATTATGCCGAACTCTCGCTCGAGGACCGCCATTCGTGGGACGCCAACCGCAACCAGAAATGGGGTGAAGACGAGAACATCGATCCGATCGACTACTACAACGAGGTCATCGTGGGGCGCATCCCGTGGAACGACAGGCCCACCGTGCAGCACATCTGCGAGAAATCGGTCGCCTACGAGAACAACAACGATCCCTCGTTCAAGCGGAACGCTCTACTTCTCGGCGCCTTCATCATGCCGACCACGGACGACGCCGTGCTCATGGAATTGAAGACCGATCCCGTGCTCCATCCCTGGATGGCTGACTGGACCATGACAAGGATGTACGAACAAAACAACGACTACTGGTCGAACTACCCTTGCGACTATCCGCTCGAGCACGCCAACGTGATGTCTGTCTGGCCGGCAGGCAAGTTCGCTTTCGTGAACTGGGGCGGCCACGGCTCGTGGTACTCGGCCCACATATACGGCATGGGAAGCCCGGCGTTCATCCGCCACTACGACTGCCCCGACCTCAACGACGACTACCCGGCCATCATTTTCGCCTGCTCGTGCAGCAACTCGGACACCGATCCATCGACCAACATCGGCCGCGAGATGCTCAAGCAGGGCGCGGTCGGTTTCGTCGGCTCGAACAAGATCAGCTACGGGGCGCCGGGATGGAACGAACCGAGCGACGGCCTGAGCCAGTCCTTCGACTACTACTTTTCCACCATGGTCACCTCGTGTGACTACACGCAGGGTGGCGCTCATCAGGCCGCTCTGCGCAAGATGTACGAGGACGGATTGTGGCCCTACCAGTACTTCGAAACCTTCGAGTGGGGATCACTCTGGGGAAATCCCAACCTGTCGATGAAGATCGACGGGGGCGCGCCGGTGGTTCCCGACATCAAGGTCGATGGCGACGACGGCCCGCTGAGCATCCCGTCGACGCAGACGATCAGCTTGACGGTGTCTCTCGATCCGGGCGACCAGGCGGGTGTGGGCCATGACTGGTGGATTCACGCCACCCGCACAAACACGTTCTGGTGGACCTTCCCCGGGATCTGGCGGCCCTATCAGGTCCGCGCCTATGTGGGCCCTCTGACTCAGGTCAACGACTACATCATCGCCCAGACGACGATTCCCGTGGGGTTGTGGACGATCACCTTTGCCGTGGACGAGGAGGACGACACCTACCAGGGCACACACAGCGACAGTATCGAGGTCGACTCCTACTGATTTGAACCGCGCAGGATTGGATTCGCTCAGCCGCCGTCCTTCCAGATCGAACGGAGTTCGTGAACCTCGAGGGAGACGATCTCGAGAGGCGCCCCTACCGCGCGAAAGACCGGAGCCCGATCAGTGACATCGGGCAGGAAACAGGAGGAAAGCGATACCCTCCCATTGTTGCCGAAGACCTCGAGCGATGTGCGGTCGGCCAGGATTTCCAGAATGATCCGCCCGTCGCGCGGAGCCAGGGGCGCGTCGCAGCCGAGGCAGCTCACTGTCCGCGATTCTCCCGAATACTCGATCTTCTGGCCGTTGACCTCGAAACAGAATCCCGCCCCGGTGCGCAACTCGACCTCGGCACGGATGTGAAGGAGGTCACCCGCGAGGCCCTGGAGCAGATTCTCCTTCGGTTCGAGTATGACGTCCGCCCAGGTATGGACCGTCCCGTGGAGGCTTTCGATTTCGGAGACCGGTTCGCGAAAGAGGCGTATCCCATCGGGCGTGGTGCGCAGCGTCAAGGTTCGCGGAAAGCACATCTGCTGATTGAAGGGCATCCCGGGATAGGCCCCGCGCGCCATCCACGCGATCTGTAGCCTCCGCCCGTCGCTCTCCGGGACATCGCTCCACGTCTGGGCCGCGTAACAGTTGCGCCCCCACTCCGACCTGTGCGGGCCGCTCTCGGAAGTGAACCTCTTTCCATCGAACGCGCCGATCAGGTAGTTGCCGTTCGCGGCCCAGAAGACCCACTTGCGGGCCGTTCCATCCCCGTCGACGGGAAGGTCGAAAAAGTCGGGACATTCGGAGGAGCCGGCGACCTTCACGTCGTGGAGTTTGGTCCATTCCTTCAAATCGGCTGACGCGAAGAGCGCGAACAGGTCCTTGTCGAGATAGAGAGCCATGATCCATTTCTGCGTGGGCCCGTGCCAGATCACCTTGGGATCGCGGTTGTTTCCCGACAGGTGACCGATGACGGGATTATTGTCGTACTTGGTCCAGGTCCTTCCCCGATCGTTGCTGAAGGCGATGCTCTGGCAGAAGGGCTTGCCGGCCGACGTGTAAAAGGCGATGAGTGTTTTTTCCGGACCGTTCTGAAAACCGGCGCTGTTCTTCCGGTCGACGACGGCCGAACCGGAAAAGATCGTGCCGAGCGCGTCGGGCCAGAGCTTGGGTTCCAGCTCGGTCCAGTGAACCATGTCGCGGCTGATCGCGTGGCCCCAGGTCATGTTGCCCCAGTTGATCCCCTCGGGATTGTGCTGAAAGAACATGTGGTACTCGCCCTTGTAGAAGACGAGCCCGTTCGGATCGTTGAGCCAGTTCTTCTTCGCGGTGAAGTGAAACTGAGGCCGGTAGATCCCCTCGTAGAGCTTCTGTTCCGTCGGGAAAGGGAAACCGGTCGTGACCAGGAGTCCCTTGCTCCTCTCGCTCTGCACGATCTGGTCGATGTTGATGTGCCCCCAGCCGCCGGTCGCCCGGTCCACGATCGCGATCATCGCGGTCCGGCCCTCGAGCGCGGACACATCCCATGTGCAGTTCAAGAGCCGCTCCGTACCGCCCGAATTCCGGTTCGGACCGGTGACCGTGCGAACGATCTCGCCGTCGACCTCCAGGTTCATGCACGTCTCGCCCGGGTGGCAGCCCCCGCCGACGAGAAAGTTGATGAACGCGCGCTCGATCACGAAAGGCGGAGAGGTGAGCGTGCCGGTACTCCCGTCCCCCTCGTGGAAGGTGTTGACCAGTCCGGCGCCCTGAAAGCCCGTAACCTCCATCTGATCGGGAAGGGTGCCCCTGGCAGGGCCCGGTCCAAAAGCGGTGCCCCTGACGGTCCAGCCGCCGTAGTCGGTGCCCTCGAAATCGGCGATGACGATATCGCCCCCGTCACCGGCGTACCCGCCGGGTATGGCACAACTGCCGGCGCCGGTTGCGGCACCGAGCAATGGGGTGACCATGACCATAATCAGCAAATGCGAGAGTCTCGGGTGTCTCATGGTTCGATCCAAATAAAGTCCGTGAAATATTTAGGTGATATTCTCACCGATTTCGGATTACCTAGGCCATTGTTTGCATTGTCCACGGCCGGGCGCCCTCTCTCAACAATAATGGAAAGGATCATCGGTTTGAATACTCCCACCATCCTCCTCTGTCTGATTGCGAGCTTCCTCGCCCTGACCTCGGTCTCGTCCGCCCAGAACGAGACGATCCCCTTCTCCCCGGACCGCTGGGTGCTGGATGGTGCCGAGACGATCACCCATCTTGGCCGCGACAGCCTGATCGGCGCAGCGATCGTCAAGGACGTGGAGTTCGAGAATGGCGTCATCGAGGTCGATGTCGCTGTCGACGGGAGCCGGTCCTACCCGGGTCTCATCTTCCGCATGCAGTCGAATGAGAACATGGAGCGGGTCTACATCCGGCCCCACAGGGCCGGCCTCTATCCCGACGCGGTGCAATACATGCCGCAGATCAACGGCTCCGAGACGTGGCAGCTCTACAGCGGCGACGGCTTCACTTCGGGTGCCGCCTTCAACGAGGAGGAATGGAACCATCTCCGGCTCGAGGTCCACGGCAGCCAGGCCCGACTCTTCCTGAACAACGGCGCAGAACCGATTCTGAAGATCCACGATCTGAAACACGCAAAGAGCAGGGGGCAGATCGGCCTCTACGGACCCAAGGATCGCAGTGCGTGCTTTTCCAACTTTCGGTACCGGATCGACGACACGCTCACCTTCGAGCCGCCGCCCGAGGTCAAACCGCATCCCTGGAGCGTCGGTGAATGGGAGATCTCCCGCGCCTTCCCCGCGAACCGGATCGACATGGCATCGTACCCGCCCTTCGGCCTCATCTTCTCGGCCGGGTGGCGGGCGGTGGAAGCCGATTCCTCGGGCCTTCTCGATATCTCGCGCCACGCTCGGCGCACCAACAGCGCGGGCGATTGCGTTCTTACCAGGACGGTCTTCGGGGCGGACAGGAAAGGGAGGATCGAGCTCTCCTTCGGGTACAGCGACAAGGTCGCCATCTTCCACAATGGAAAGCTCGTTTTTTTCGGCGACTACACCTACCGCAGCCGTGAGCCGTCCTTCGTGGGCGTCGTGGGCCTTCATGACACGATCGTGCTCGACGCGCCCCGCGGGAGGAACGAGATTCTGTTCATCCTCTCCGAGACTTTCGGCGGCTGGGGGCTGACCGCGCGCGCCGATCGTTACCTGCCTCCCGCGGCCGAAGACCACGGCCGCGTCCAGAAGGTCTGGGAAACGGATCCCCTCTTTCTCACTCCCGAGTCGGTGCTCTACGACGAGGAGAGGGACATCCTCTACGTGACCAACCTGGACGTGGCGTGGGAGAGCAAGCGGGAACCGTCGGGATTCATTTCAAGAGTGCAGCTGAACGGGGAGGTGGACGAACTGCACTGGATCACCGGCCTGCGCGCGCCCTGCGGTATGGCGATCCATGACAACAGCCTCTTCGTGGTGGAACGCCACAACCTCGTGGAGATCGATCTCGTCGCCGGCGAAATCGCGAAGAAACACGCCGTGCGCGGATCGACATTTCTCAACGATGTGGCTGCCGACGCGGCGGGGACGATCTACATGTCCGACTCCTTTCCGCCCGATCCGAAAAAGACCGCAGTGATCTATGCCCTCGAGAAGGGCGTGGTGAGCGTCTGGCTCGATACGGACCGGCTCGGCCGGGTGAACGGCCTCCGCGTTCTGGGCAACACGCTGCTCGTGGGAAACAGCGAGGACAGCTCCCTGAAATCGATCGACCTCGAAACCAAGGCGATCAGCCACGTCGCCTCTCTCGGGGCGGGAATCGTGGACGGGATCAGGGAGAGGCGCGACGGCAGCACCCTCGTGTCGCACTGGGAAGGCCAGACCTACCAGATCTCCCCCACCGGGCAGGTCGTGGAGATCATGGACACCCTCGCGGACGGACAGAACAGCGCCGACTTCGAGTTCATCGACGAGATGGACCTCCTGATCATGCCCACCTTCCTCGGCAACAGGGTGGCCGCCTACTTGGTCAAGGGAGGCTGAATCACTTCGGACGGATCGGGTGCGGCACGTAGGGCGACGGTCCCCAGATCTCGACATTGAGGTTGGTGACGTAGGTGCGGAATTCAGCGGTGAGCGCCTGGAATTCGGGTCTCTGGGCGAGCGCGGCCCAGTCGTAGAGATTCTCCCACAGGGAGGTGCGTTTCACGTGGGGTGATCCGATCATGTTGCGATGGGCGCGGAACTCGACAAAGCCCGGGGCGGCGACCATCATGGCCGTGGCCTTCTTGGCAAGGGCCGCGTAGGCCTGCTCGTCGATGCCCGGTCGAAAATCGTAACTGTGAACAATCTCGATCATCGATCCCTCCTTTACACAACTGGGACAGGTGAAATTCTTCTCCGGTCTCTCCTCTTCTACCGGCGGCGGCTATAGGGAAGCAACCAGGGTTTTCTGTAGGGAAGTCCCACGAGAGCGTCCGCCGCCGGGTTGCCCACGACGATCTCCTTTTCCGCATCCCAGTGGATCTCGCTCCTGGTCTGGTAGGCGAGATTTCCGAGATGGGCCACGGTCGAGACGAAGTGGCCGATCTCGAGATTCTCCACCGGCTGCTCGCGCGTGCGCACGCAGTCGAGAAAGTTGCGCACATGGGCAGGGCGCGCGTCCGGTCCGGCAGGGTGCTTGACCGGCTCGAGATCCTTGTTCTTCGGCTCGGGAATGACTTCCCAGCCGTTGCCGTCGACGATCAGCGTTCCCTTCGATCCGTTGAACAGAATGCCGTGCGGACGCCCGCCGGGACCGAGCCCGCCGAGAAGCTGCTGCTCGAAAACGAGCGTGTAGTCGGGAAACTCGTACACGGCGATCTGGGTGTCGGGTGTCTCCGTGTTGTCGTCGACCACGAACTTACCGCCCGTGGAACTGACCCGGAGCGGCCCCACGGGCCCCATCGCCCAGAGAACGATGTTGAGCAAGTGCACACCCCAGTCGGTCATGAGACCGCCCGCGTAGTCCCAGAACCAGCGGAAGTTGAAATGGAACCGATTCTTGTTGAAAGGCCTTCTCGGCGACGGACCGAGCCAGAGGTCGTAGTCAACGCCGGGCGGCGGATCGCCGTCGGGCGGACGGCCGATGCCGCCGACCCAGTCGAGATAGGCCCAGACGCGCGCCATGCGCACCTTGCCCAGCCGGCCCGACCGCACGAATTCGACGGCTGCCGCGTAGTGTTCGCCGCTGCGCCACTGCGTCCCCATCTGGACGATGCGCTCGTTCTTGCGCGCCCCGTCGAGCATGGCGCGGCCCTCGTCGATGGTGCGTCCGAGCGGCTTCTCGACGTAGACGTCCTTGCCCGCCTGGCAGGCGAACACGGTGGGCAGGGCGTGCCAGTGGTCGGGAGTGCCCACGAGAACGACATCCACATCCTTGCGGTCGATGACGCGGCGGAAATCCTTCACCCCGTCCGGCTTGCGGCCCCGTTTCTCCTCGACGAGCTGGATGGCGCGCGCGATTTGGGCGTCGTCCACGTCGCAAACCACCGGGCAGTCGACCTCGGGATTGAGGAGGAAGGTCGCCAGGTCGCCGCGTCCCATTCCGCCACTGCCGATCAAACCGACGCGGATCTTGTCATTCGCACCCGGCCGTGGCCAGGCTGCGCTGCCGGCGATCGGGAACGCGGCCATCGTCGCGGCCGAGCGTTCCAGAAATTCACGACGTGTGACACCATTCATCAGCTTCCTCCTCTCCTCGATCAGAGTGTCCAGCCTTCCCTGTATCCGCGATGAATAAATCGGTTCGCCTCGGGCAGATTGGTGATCTCCAGTTTTTGCGGATCCCATTCGAGCACCTGCTTCGTGAGCTGCTCCCTGAGTTCCGTGCGCAGTGCGACGTTGCCCAGGAGCACGGCCTCGGTCAGCGGGCCCGAAATGTCGAAGTTGGATCCCGCCGGCTCGCCCCCCTTGCACGCCTCGATCCACTCCCTGTAATGACCGATCGATCGCGGGATGGTGCGCGGCGGCGCCTCGAACTCGAGGCGTCGCGATTCGGGGATGATCATGAGGCCGAGCATCTTGCCCTTGTCGCCCACGTAGAGGGTGCCGCCCGATCCGAGTTCGATGCCCGGGTCGAGCTCGGCCGGCCGGGGCGGTTTCAGGCCGCCGTCGTACCAGGTCACCTCCACGGGCGGCATCTCGCCCGGTGCACGCGAAGACTTCCGCGCGCCGAACCTGTAAGCCACCAACGAAGCGAGAGGATAGGTTTCCTTGTTGACCCGTGTCGAGGTGGCCTGAACCGTGAGCGGCGCTTCGAGCTCGAGGGCGCGGAATACCGGATCGAGCGTGTGGCAGCCGATATCGCCGAGCGCGCCCGTGCCGAAGTCCCACCAACCGCGCCAGCGGAAAGGCACGTAGGCGGGATGATAGGGTCGCTGCGGAGCCGGGCCGAGCCAGAGGTCCCATTTCAGGTCATCGGGTACGGCGGGCGTGTCGTCGGGGCGCTCCACTCCCTGGGGCCAGTACTCGTTGAACAGTCCGCGCGACGGCCTGTCGGTCCACACATGCACCTCGCGCACCTCTCCGATGGCACCGCTCCAGATGAACTCGCAGATGCGGCGCGTCTCCTCAGAGGCGTGTCCCTGGTTGCCCATCTGGGTCGCCACCTCGTGTTCGCGCGCTGCTTCTGCCAGGGCGCGCGCCTCGCGCACCGTGCGGGTGAGCGGCTTCTGGCAATACACGTGCTTGCCCATCTTGATCGCCATCATGGCAGCCACGGCGTGTGTGTGATCGGGTGTGGATACGGTCACCGCGTCGATCTCTTTCATTTCGTCGAGCATCTTGCGGAAGTCGTTGTACTTTTTCGCGTCGGGATAGCGCTTGAACGTCCCCGACGCGTGCCCCTCGTGAACATCGCAGAGAGCCACGATGTTCTCGCTGGCCACGCCCTTCACGTCGGAGCGGCCTTTGCCGCCCACGCCGATGCAGGCGATATTGAGCGTCTCGCTCGGCGGGCTGTATCCGGCCCCGCCGAGGACGTGGCGGGGCACGATCGAGAAAAGAGCCGCGCCCGCGGCAGCACTCCCCAAAAACTTGCGGCGGCTGAACGTCTGAACAGGCCGCGGCCGTTTCTCTGCCGATCCTTTCATGAGGTGTCTCCCGCGTCTGGCCATTGCAGAGGGCGTTTGCTCGCCCTCCAGGCCATCCATGGTACATCATGGCGTGGAAACGACAATGAATTGTCCGGGCAAAATGAGAGGTCTTGCGAGGGGTGACTAGGGAGCCTGCTGCTCGACCGTGCACTGGGTGGGCGCGACGGACAGGTTTGCCACCGTCGGGGTGACAACCGTTTGCGTCTTCACACCCCCGGTAACTTGCGGCGACGCTGCCGTGTCTGCAGTCGTGACGCTCGTGTTCCATGACGAGGCGCCGCTGCCCGCGTTGAAATCGATCGTTCCATCGTTGTTCGTCTTCACGATCCAGAAATCATCATCGACACCCTGATGGGTACGCGTTCCGGCAACGATGAAGCCTCCATCTCCGGCCCCGGCCGCGCAAAGCGCTCGATCATACGAAACACAGTCATAGATCTTCTGCCACTCGATCACACCGCTCACGTCGACCTTGATCACGTGAAAATCCCGCCTCCCGTGCCCGTGGGTCACTTCCCCGGCCACGAGATATCCCCCCTCGTCCGATGAAACGACGCTGTGCGACGCGCTCGATGCCGGCGGTATGCCGCCGCTTCCGTCTCCGTAGCTCTTCTGCCACTGAATCGCGCCGTCCGATCTCAGCTTCAACGTCCAGAATCCTTTCGGAAAGAAGGATCCCGAAGTACCGGTGACGATCAGGCCGTTGTTGCCCGTTCTGGCGATCGAACGGGCGCGGTCGGACTCCGCCCCCCCGTAAGACAGCTGCCATTCGAATTCGCCGTCCCGATCGATCTTGAAGATCCAGCAGTCCACGGATGCACCGAACGAATCCGACTCCCCTGCCACGACGAATCCACTGTCATCGGTCTGGATAATGCTCGCGGCCGCGTCGGTCCCGTCTCTGCCGTAGGCGAACTGCCATTCGATAGCGCCTGTCTGATCGACCTTCAAGACCCAGCAATCGTCGCTCGAGGAGAAGGACGCTGATCTTCCCGCGACCGCAAAGCCCCCGTCGCTCGCTTCGATCACCCCGCTCGGCACGTCAGAGTCCGCTCCGCCGTAGGCCATCTGCCACTCGATGTTCCCGAGGGGATCGAGCTTCATGAGGAGAATGTCCTCCGCGCCGGCACCAAAAGATTTTGTCGATCCGGCGACCATATACCCCCCGTCGCCGGTCTGAACCGAGGAGAGCCCCCTGCCGTCGGCTGTTCCATAATAGACCCGCTGCCACACGACAGCGCCTTCGCGGTCAATTTTCACGACCCAGATATCCTTGAATCCCATGCCCCCGCCAAAGGATTCCGAGGTTCCGGTCAGAAGGTATCCTCCGTCGGAAGTGGCGGAGATGGAGTTGGCAATGTCATGGCTGCTTCCCCCGTAGGAACGGGCCCATGGAACGAGGAGTGTCCTCGCGGCGTCCACGTTGCTGTAGCCGGAGTTCCCCGACGTGTTGACCGCCCTGACACGGTAATGGTAGATCCGGTCCGCCAGAAGGCCGGTGTCACTGAAGGCGGTCGCGTTCGGGCCCGCAGCGCCGACCTTCGCGAATGCAACACCGTCCAGACTCCGCTCGATTTCGAATCCGGACTCGAGCACTGAGTTGTCCGTCCACTCGAGGTCGATCCGTGAATGGGCGACAGGGTGGGCTGACAGACCGGACGGAGGCAGCAAGGCCCCTTGTTGCTGCCCTGCTTTCGAATCGCCGTCCCCGCTGCCGCCACCGCAGGCCGCAAGCCAGATCAAAAGAACTGCGGAGGACAAAACTCGTACGCCAAGCGTCAATGGCCGGTTGAACGCGGACATGATCCACCTCCTGGCAGGAACGATTCGATTTCATGGTAGAGGATTTTGAACACGATGGGCTCTGCTTGCTTTCGATCCAACTTTTCCGGAACTGAACGCCCCTAACTTCGCAAATATTATGCCGATACGGTCAATCGTCGCAAATCGGACCTGAACGCGCACTGACCGCCGGCCGGCGAAAGATTGCGCCTCGATTCCGGACGAGCTCCCCTTCAAAAAACGCTACCCGGAGGTAGCACATCCGGCCGCGCTCCAGGATCTTTACGTCCTCCTTACATCCGCTCCCCGCTGCGCGTCGTTTAATTTTTGTGATGCGAGAGATCTTTGTCAGGAACACGGGCCACGCTCCCCAATCAAAGGGGGACAACTCTATTTTTCAGGGAGGACCAATAATGAAAGAAACAAGAAATTCCCCGCTCGGAACGATCGCCGCAACCGGATTTCTGGCCGCGGCGATCTGCTTTTTATTCCTCGGCGGTCACCTCCTCTCCGCGATCGACGAGGAGGGGCCGCAAAAGGACAAGGGCGGGAAGGACTCCGTGAACTGGGCGCCCGCCGTGGAGCCGAAACCGCTGAGTGAAAACGTGATCAAAGGACTGGCGTGGCTCGCCGAGCACCAACTCGAGAACGGCGGCTGGGGCCAGGGAGAAGAGTCTCGCCAAATGGGCAATCACCTCGAGCACCTCACCGACAAGGCGAGTGTTGCCGACACTTGCGCGGCAGCCCTGGCTCTCCTGCGCTCCGGATCGACTCCGACCTCGGGCGACCACGGTCACAACATTCTGTCCGCGGTGCGGTTCGTTGTCGCCGAGATTCTCGCGTCCGACGAGGAATCGCTCTTCGTGACCGACATCCGCGGCACCCGCCTGCAGTCGAAGCTGGGGACCTTCATCGACACGTTCATGGCGTCCCTCCTTCTCGCCGAGGTGAAGGGCAAATTGCCGGGCGAAGAGGACGAAAAGAAAGTCTGCGCGGCGATCGACAAGATCATGAACAAGATCGAGCGAAACCAGAAAGCGGACGGCACCTTCGGCGGGACAGGGTGGGCCAACGCGCTCTCCATCTCCATGGCGAGCAAGGGAGTCAACCGTATCGCCCAGTCGGGCCAGGCCGTGAACGAGGAAGTGCGCGAAAAGCTCGAGAAGCAGGCGCAGGGAAAATTCGATTCCAAGGCAGGCACCTTCGCCGCTCCCGGCTCGGCCGGAGTGGCGCTCTATGCCAGCGCTGCCAGTCTCAGCGCGATGCAGGACTCGGAGAACACGAACAGGAAATTGCGGGCCGAGTTGAAAAAGAAACTCGCCGAGGCGGAAACGGACGAGGAGCGCACGAAAATCGCCGATACCTTGCGTCGATTCGACACGAATAAAGAGGTTCTGGCCAGCGCCCAGGGAGCTGTGATCGACAAGCTCGACAATGAACAATTTATCGCCGGCTTCGGATCGAACGGAGGAGAGGAATTCCTCAGTTACATGAACATCGGCGAGAGCCTGGTGGTCAAGGGCGGAGACGACTGGGCCGAGTGGGACAGGGAAATCACGAACAACCTCAACCGGATCCAGAACAAGGACGGCTCCTGGACCGGCCACCACTGCATCACGGGGCGGACCTTCTGCACCGCGGCTGCTCTTCTCGTACTCATGACCGACAGGGCGCCCGTGCCGATCGTGGACAATTTGAATGGACTCGAGCGGCTCAAGTGAGAGTGCGATGAGGCCGACAATCGATCGCTTCGCGGTCGATTGCGGCTTATCGCACGGGCCGAAGGATGACTGATATGATCAAGAGAGTGATCCAGATCGTGATCTACTTGCAGCTCGCGGGCCTGATGACAGGCGCGGCCTTCTCGTCGGAGACTGTACTGGCCGACCGGATCGATGCGGGGCTCCTCAAGGCTGCCCACTTCCTCGTGGCGGCCCAGTCTGCTGACGGGGCGTGGCGGTCGGACACGTACGGCTGTTTTCGCGAAGTGCCCGTGCTCACTCCGTACGTGATGAGCACCCTCTACTTTCTCGAGCAGGGCGGCGCCGAGGGAAGGGACGCGTTCCGCCGGGGAGTCGCCTTTCTGATCGAGATGATCGACGACGACGGGTTGATCCGCACCGGGCCGCGGGGATTCAACTTTCCACTCTACACAGCCACCATGGCAAGCCGTGTCGTCGTGCTCGACGAGAAGACCGAGATCGGCTTGCGAGCCCAGAAAATCTGGCTTGCCGCCGCACGGAGTCGGCAGCTCACCGAGGAGCTGGGATGGTCACGAAGCGATCCCGAATACGGTGGGTGGGGCTTTTCGCTCGGCCTTCCGCGCAAGCCCGAGCCTGGAGCACCGCGCGGCGCCTTTGTCGAGTCGAATCTATCGGCCACTCTTTTCGGAATCGCCGCGCTGCGATCCGCCCGGGTGCCGCTCGACGATCCGTCGTGGAAGGGAGCGCTCACTTTCGTGAAGCGGTGCCAGAACTACTCCGACGACGGGAAGGGGCTGACGGTGTTCGACGACGGCGGTTTCTACTTCATTCCCGATGATCCGCTTCAGAACAAGGCTGGCGTGGCAGGGGTGGATCGGTTCGGAAGAACGCGCTTCTCGTCGTACGGCAGCATGACGGCCGATGGGCTGCGCGCCCTGCTGCAGTGCGGTCTGCGTCCCGGCCATCCCAGGGTCGACGCGGCAAGAGAGTGGCTCGAAGGGAACTTTTCGGTCACGTCCCATCCCGGACGATTCGATGGGGAACGCGAAATCCTGAGGGGAGCCACCTACTACTATTACCTCTGGTCGCTGTCGCACGCTTTCGCGCGGCTCGGTCTGACCGGGGTGCGAAAGGGAGACCGGACGTTACGATGGGCCGAACTCATGGCGGAAGAACTGTTGAAACGCCAGGAGCCGGACGGCTCGTGGATCAACGTCTACACCGATGCGAAGGAAGACGATCCGCTCGTGGCCACACCATGGGCGGCGGCAGCGCTCGAGGTGAGCCGCCGCGTGATCGCGCGCGATTCATAGGCATCGATCCCGTCAGAGCCTCCACGGACTGCGCAATGGCCGATTCAGCATGCGCGACGCTGTCTCGTCTCCGACGATCACCTCCTTCTCGGGATCCCAGACGATCCCCCGCCCCACCCTGATACAGATGTCGCTCAGATGGGAAATAATGTCCGACTGGACCGCCGCGGCCGCGGGATTCACCGTTGGCGTGCTCTTCCTGACGGAATCGACAAAGTTCGCCCAGTGATTGCGGCTCTCGTAGAGGTGGATCTCGTCCGGCTTGATCTTGATGTCGAGGAGCTCCGGATCGCTGGCGAAGATGCCTCCCCGGTCGACGCTCACCCACCCTTCGGCCCCGAAGAAGGTCGTGCCGTGGTCGTGGAGGGGACGGTAGGCCTTGACCACGTCGATGGCGGTCCTCGTGTTCATGAATCGCATTTTCACGCCGTTGGCGTAGCGGCACCGGATGTCCCAATCGCTGATCGTGTCGAAGAGCCCCTCGCCGGGGATCTTGCCCGTTCCCTCGTACTCGATCGGGGCCGTGTCATCGGTGTTGTTTCCCCACTGGGCAATGTCGAGGGGGTGGGCGCCCCACCCGGCGATGAAGCCGAGCGCATTGTCATAGACGTGGTAAGCGCCCCATTCGGTGCACCGATCCTTGGTGTAGGGGCTCTTTGGTGCGGGGCCGAGCCACATGTCATAGTCGAGATCGTCGGGCACGGGAATCGGTTCGGTCGATCCCCAGCCGCGCGATGTTTGCTCGTACCAGCCGGGTGCGGCCATGCCCGGACACCAGGCCTCGATGCGCTCCAGCTCGCCGATCTTCTCGTTGCGCGCCAGCTCGCAGGCGAAGCGGAAATTGCGGCTCGATCGCTGCTGGGTTCCGTACTGGAAGACAGCGCCGTAGCGATCGACGAGCGCGCGGAGTGCCTGGTTCCATGCAACGGCGAGACCGAGCGGTTTTTCCACGTAGACGTGCTTGCCCGCGCGGACCGCGGCCATGGCGATCGGAACGTGCCAGTGGTCGGGCGTGGCAATGACGACCGCGTCGATCGATTCGTCGGCAAGCAGTTCGCGAAAGTCCCCGTGAACGGCGCAACCCTTGTAATCCCCCTTCTTGACAGATCCGGAATAGAAATCATCGATCGCCTTGGCGGCCGCACTGCGCCGCGACCTGAATGCGTCGCAGACCGCAACGGATTGAGATCCCCGTACCTGGAGGAAGGAGTTGATGAGCGCCCTGCCACGGCCGCCGGTTCCGATGTAGCCGAGTGTGATCCGTTCAGATGCGGCCGGGATCGGTCCGGACCCGAGAGCGGTCGACGCGATCAGGTGAGGCGCGGCGGAAAAAGCGGCGGCACCGAGAGCCGAACGCCTGACGAATTCGCGACGGGTGAGCTCATTTCTCTTCATGACTCTCTCCGGAAACGAGGTTGCTCGGTGTGACATCGCCCTCGAGATCTCCAAGGACGAACTGAATCCCGTCGAGAAAGTGCTGCAAGATGACGGGATTCCAGAAGATGTCGTGCTGGTGGCCGAGGGCGCAGTAGAAGACGCGCCCCTTTCCGTAGCTCTTCACGTAGCTCAGGGGAAAGTCGTTGTCGGTGCGGTGAATGGCCTTCTTCTGGGCCGGCGTGACCGTTGTCTTGTCCATGTCGAGGCTGATGAGAACGCGGACCTTGTCGCGCGAGTAGTTCTCCTTGAGCTGGTAGATCTCGTCGGAGATCTCCAGGTGCGGGCACGACCCGAAAGCCTGGGATAGGGGATGTGCGGGATCGTCGACCTTGATCGTCACTTTCGAGCCCGAATTCCAGGGGTGGTTGTCGAAACGGGCGCCGATGATTTCGCCGAATTCGGGCCATTTGCGAAAGCTCGCCACACCGGCATGGATCACGGCGAGACCGCCGCCCTCGCGGAGGAATTCGACGAGATTCCGCTTGAGGCGGGCGTCGATTTCGTCTGCGCCGCGCTTCTCCTTTTCGGAAAGCGCGTCGTAGTTTTCGGGGAGGAAGATCTCGTTGTTCGTGTTGTTGAAAAGGACAGCGTCGAATCGATCGAGGCTCGCCTTTTCGAAAAGTGCCGCGTCGTAGGTCACGACCGCCTCGAAAGCGCCCGTCTTGCCGGCCAGCATCATGACCGCCGTGCTCCCGTAGGGAATGGCCGTGTGCTTGTATCCCCAGGAGCGCGAGAAAACAAGAAGTCGACGCGCCTCCTTCGGGGCGACGCGCGCCTTCTGGGGTGCGGCTGATTCGATCTTTTTGACCTCTTCCGTGGAGACCGGCGGGGCCGGCTCGTCCTTCATCTGCGCTGCGCTCGAAAGAGAGCAAAACAACAGGCTCATCGCGCACAAGCCGCACAGTAGAATCGATCGTCTCGACATGTTTTTCTCCCGCTCTGGAACCGCTCCCGTGCGCGCCCGGCGCGCTGCCAGCATTGCGCGTCCTCGTCGAATGGAGCGGCGATTCGACACTTGATCAGATTGTGGAACTCATTATGCCCGATGGCGTCCGACGCGGCAAGGTGAACCGCTGGCTGCACAAAAAGGTACGATCCGGTCTTCGCCAATCCCCCCACCCACAGAAGTATAAACCTTATTCTATTAATGAACGTGGGTTACAACCAGCCACTTTTTCACGATCAGGTGGAGACATTTTACCGATATATATATTAGCCCATGGAACAGTCATGGCTGCTCGCGGGAGGCGTGGCGAAATCATGACAAAGCTCAAAAAATTGGTCGAAGCGGCCGAGGGCGGAGATGTGGACGCCCAGTACAACCTGGGTGTGGTCTACTCGAATGGTATCGGGATTGCCAGAAACGGTGAGAAAGGCCTGCGATGGTTCCTCCGGGCGGCGCGGAAGGGACATGCCAAGGCGATGAACAATCTCGGCCTCGTTTTCGCCGAAGGCCGGGGAGTCGAACGCGACGATGCCAGGGCGGTGAAGTGGTTCGCGAGAGCTGCCGACCGTGGAAGCGTCAAGGCGCAAAAAAACCTGGGCATCATGTTTCAAAAGGGCCGCGGGGTCGAAAAAGACTACACGAAAGCCGCGGAGTGCTTTCTCAAGGCGGCCAGGCATGGGCACGCCTCGGCCAAGTGGGCGCTCCGGATGATGGGCGAAAAGGCGATCGGCCTGATGTCGAAGGATTGAGGCCGCAGCCGGTAATCCCGGGAAAACAAAGAGGCGCGGCCGTCAAGCCTTGACGATTTTCTTTCGCCCCGTCTTGACGTGAGCCGTGGCGTTGCGCGTGTCCATGACGAGATTGGAGTGCTTCACGATCCATGCGTAGTCATAGGCGCTGTGGTCCGTGCAGATGATCACGGCATCGTACCGGGGGAGGGACTTGGCGGTGATCGGCCTGGACTTCATGCGTAGGTCGTGTGCGCGCTGCTTGTGTGTCCGGGCGATATGGGGATCGTTGTAGTCTACCTTGGCTCCAAGATCGCGAAGCAACTCTATTATGATGATCGACGGTGATTCGCGAAGATCGTCCACATCCTTCTTGTAAGCCAATCCCAGAACGAGAATTTTCGCGCCCTTGATCGTCTTGCCGCGCGCGTTGAGCGCCTCCATCGTGCGCAAGATGACGTAGCGGGGCATGTTCGTGTTGATCTCACCGGCCAGTTCGATAAAGCGCGTGCTCATTTCAAAATGCCTTGCCCTCCAGGTGAGGTAAAACGGATCGATCGGGATGCAGTGGCCGCCAAGTCCCGGTCCGGGATAGAAGGCCTGGAAGCCGAAGGGTTTGGTGCTGGCCGCGCGGATCACCTCCCACACATCGATGCCCATCCTGTCGAAAAGCATCTTGAGCTCGTTGACCATGGCGATATTGACCGAACGGTAGATGTTCTCCAGCAGTTTTGTCGATTCGGCCACGGCGCAGCTCGAAACGGGTACGACTGTTTCGATTGCGCCTTCATAGAGGGAGCAGGCGAGTGCGCGGCTCTTCTTGTCGCCGGCGCCCACGATCTTCGGTATCGACGCGGTCGTGAAATCCTCCCTGCCCGGATCCTCCCGCTCCGGCGAGAAGGCGAGAAAGAAGTCCTTTCCCGATTCGAGGCCGCCTGCTTCGAGAATCGGTTTGACGACCTCGTCAGTCGTTCCCGGATAGGTGGTGCTTTCCAGCACGACGAGCTGCCCGCGGCGGAGACGCCCGGCGATCGCCTCCGTGGTACCGATGACGTACTTCATGTCGGGATCGCGAGACTTCGTCAACGGTGTGGGAACGCAAATGATGATCGCATCGGGTTCGCTCAGGCGGTTCATGTCGCTCGTCGCATGAAATCTACCGGAGTCGACCAGATCGCCGATCAGTTTCGCCGGAATATGCTTGATATAGCTCCTGCCCGCGTTGAGCGCCTGAACCTTCGCCGGATCCACGTCAAAGCCGACACATCCGAAACCGGCGCGGCAGAATTCGCGAACGAGCGGCAGTCCCACGTAACCGAGCCCCACGATGCCGACGATCGCCTTCCTGGACGATATCTTCGCGCGCAGTTCACTTTGCATCACATTCTCCACGAAACACTGATTACCGTCGAGATCGTGAATCAATCCTCCCGTGCCGATATCCTCCTGGAAATCCAGTAGAGAGGCAGCCCGATCGGAATCACGACACTCAAGATATATACCATGACGATCCGATTCTCCAAGGAGTAGTCGACGGCGCTGTAGATCAGAAAAACACACACGGCGCAGAAGAGGAGCGTCGTGAAGGGATATCCCGTCACCCTGTAGGGGCGCGCCACAGCGGGTTCCCGGCGGCGCAACACGATCACCGCCAGGCTGGTCGCCAGGTAAAAGGAGTAGACGGCCGGTGCCGTGTAGAGGATCGCGTCGAGAAAATCTCCCAGGATCACGATCAGCACCAGGGCGATCAATCCCTGCACCGCCAGCGCCCAGACAGGGGTTCCCGTCCGTGGATTCCACCGGCCCAGCGTGCGGAAGATGCGGTGCTCGGCCCCCACGGCATACGTGATCCGAGCGCCGGTGAAAATCAAGCCATTGACGGCACCCAGTGCCGAAATGCAGATGACAGCGGCGATCAGCCTTCCGCCGATTTCGGGAAAGAGGGTGGAGACCGTCTCGGTTGCAACCCTCTCGGACGTGGCCAGCCCCGCGTATCCGAGGGCGACGAGAAAGGCGCCATTGGCCAGAAGGTAGAGCGCGGTCACCGCCAACGTACCGAGCACGAGGGCGCGCACGATATTGCGCCTTCCGTCCCTGACCTCGGCAGCCACGTAGGCCATCTCGTTCCACCCGCCGAAGGTGAACAGGACCAGGATCATCGCAACGGTCAGCGGCATCGGATCGATCGTCGCGCCTGTCCGCGCGCTCCCGCCGGGTACGGCGAGCGCCACTCCCACGATGGCGAGCAAGCCGAGCACTTTTGCCGTGGTGAGGAGATTCTGCGTCCACTTCCCCTCCCGAACGCCGAGAATGTTGACCACCGTCAGAACCGCCACGGCCAGCATGGCATAGACCTGCTGGGTGCCGTCGAAGGCCGTACCCGCCAGGGGATCGCACAGAACGCACGCATAGCTGGCAAAGGCGAAGGCCATGACCACGATGTCGCCGGGCCGCACAACGGTGAGCTGGATCCAGCCGAAGAGGAATCCCGCCCACCGGCCGTAAGCGCGATTCAGGTAGACATAGTCGCCCCCCGCGCGCGGGTAGGCGGTGGCCAGTTCCGCGTAGCCGATGGCGCCGCAAAGGGAGAGCGCGCCGCCCACGGCCCAGATGGTCAGAACCCCCCACCAGCAGACAACGCCGCTGGCCACGGCGGGAGCGGTCTGGTAGATTCCCACGCCGATGATGATCCCCACGATGAGGCATGTCGAGTCGAAGAGGCTGAGCGCTTTCTTCGGCGTCGGTCCTTCATCGCTGATCGGCACGCTATCACTCCGGCAGTTCGAGATACCAGATGTTGCGGTAGCAAACGGGATTGCCGTGGTCCTGGAGATAGAGCGGGCCGCTGCAGGCGTTCTGTTTCTCGGGCGCCGCGGTGGTGGGTCCCCGAACAGCCTGGTTTTCGTGGATCGGCACGCCGTTGTGAAACACCGTCATGCGCGCCGGTTCGAAGGAGCCGTCCGCCTTCGGGCGCGGCGCGCGGAAGATCACGTCGTAGGTCTGCCACACCCCGGGAGGCAGGCACACGTTCCGCCCGGTGACAGCCACGCCGTAAATCGATCCGCAATCGCCCATCCCCGGTTCGAGACCGAAGGAGTCGAGAATCTGCACCTCGTAGCGGCTCCCGAAATACACGCCGCTGTTCCCCCTTCCCTGGCCGCGCGCCCTCGGTTGATAGGGCGTCTTGAACTCGATGTGAAAGAGCCCGCTCCCATGGGGATGCACCGTCTGGTTGTGCCCGCGCGTCACCATCACGCTGCCGTCGGGAAGGAGCTTCCAGTTCTGGTTGGTCCATTCATCGAGAGAGCTCGGTTTTCCGGCCTGAAAGGGAAGGAGCACGACGGCGCCCTCGGGGGGACAGAGCCCCTCGGTGGGCGAGCGCCGCGTGGTGGGCAGGAGCATGAACGAGCCGATGCCGCGGTCGGCGGGCAGAACGCGAAACCGCCCCCCCGTGAACGTGCCCAGCCATCCCTTCGCGCCCGACGGGTCGACGAGCGTCACCCCCTCCGCATCGGGATCGCTCACGAGCTCGATCGTCGCGGGCGGTTCGGTGTGGGCCGTGAGAACGGCACGGTAGAACCCCCCACCCTCGGCGATCACCTTGGCGTCGGCCAGGGCGACCGTGCCGTCAGCCAGGTTGCAGAGGCCCGAGTACTCGCCCATGATCCCGCCGGCGCGATCGATCACGCTCGCTGCCAGCTCGTCGAGCCAGGCATCCATATGGGCGCGGACCGCCGCGTTGCGCGAGGTGTTGAACTGGATCGCCACGGCAAGGTCGTGCTCCCTGTAGTAGGCCATGAGGGAGAGATACCCCGGAAACCAGCCGCCATGGCCGAGGCAGACACCGAGCGGGCTCTTGCGGAATTGCACGCCCAGCCCGTAGCGATCTCCTGTTTTTGTGCGCGCGGGGACTCCCTTGAGAAATTGCTTCATCAATTCCCCGGGGAAGGCCTTCGCCTGGCAGAGGGCGCGCGCCCAGCGGGCCAGGTCGAGGGGTGTCGTGGCCAGGCCGCCGCCTGTCCATTCCATCTGCGGATTGACCACGAACGAACCTTCGCGGATCGTCCTGCCCGGCATGCCGAGGGGCGAGTGCTCCGAAGCGTACCCGTTCGCGAGCCCCGGAATCGTGCGGCTGTCGGAGGGGACCGTGTCTTTCAGTCCGAGAGGGACCAGAATCCGCCGCGACAACTCGTCGTAGTATCTGTTTCCCGTGACCTTCTCGATGATCATGCCGAGCACGATGTAGTTGGTGTCGGCGTAGGACCATCCTTTCCCCGCGGCGAAGAGCGGTTCCTTGCCGAGGATGTAACGGACGAGCTCGGCCGGCTGCCAGACCCGGTCGGGATCGGCCGCGACAGCCCGGCCGAACTCGGGAAGGAGCACGTGCTCGGGGATGCCGCTCGTGTGATTCATCAACATCCGGACCGTGATCTCCCCGGCGTTGGGCAGCCGCGCGAACCACTCCTCCTCGCCGAGCCAGCGGCCGATCTTTCCGTCGAGGTCGATCTTCTTCTCGCCCGCGAGCTGGAGGGCCACGGCAGCCACGTGGGTCTTGCCGATGCTGCCCGCAAGAAGCCGGTCGTTCACGGCGAGCGGTTTCTTCGCCTCCACGTCGGCGAAGCCGACGGAGACGGCACCCCGAGACCCGTCGGCGAGCACGAAGCCGACCGACGCTCCGGAAAAACCGTGTGCCGCGCGGTAGCCTTCCAGCTTGGCTTTCAGGCCCTCTTGAATGCTCTCGAGCCGGTTCTGAGAAGCGGCCTCGACCGATGAAACGATCCCGGTCGCGACGAGAACGAAGAGCAGGAGAAGGAGATGCGTTCGGCGTGGTCTGCACTGTGTCATTTTCATCTATCGATCCCTGCTCAACTTGTCGGCCTTCTCCAGGATCCCGGGGATAGCCTCGTCCATGATCGGTTTCATATCCTCGTAACGGAAGGTGCGCTCCTCGAAGCTCCTCTTGGCCAGCCCCTTGAGAAAACGGTCCTCGAACTCCCCGAAGTAGGAACCGTAGAGGTGGTAGCTGTCCGCCTGGTGAACGTACCGCCCCAGCCTGACCGTCCGGCCCGAGAGTTCGCCGATCCGGGCGGCGATCTTCTTCTGGAGCTGGATGAAGGCGAACATGTTCATGAGCGCCGCCTTGTAGGCGTCGTTGGAGCGGAACCGGATGTTTGTGTTCAACAACCAGTCGTCGCCGTCCGCCTTCAGCAGCCTGCACCAGATACTCTGGAGGCAGGCGGGGTCGTAGCAGTCGTTGTCTTCCCACACCTTCCATGTGATCGCCTGGGCGCGCCGGGTGTGCGGCGTTGCGGCCAGTTTTTGAGCGACGAGATCGATCTGGTCGAACTCACCCTCGAGGGAGGGCACGGCGTAGGTGAAAAGGCGCTGATGGTAGGTGTACTCCCAGCGCGTATCGTCAGGATCAGCCTCGATGTCGCGCACGCAGTGGTCCTTGATCCCGTCGAGAACCTCCATGCAGTATTCCTGCAGGTCCTCCAGACCGCCCGGCAGATCGCGATGAATCATCGGTTCGGCCAGCGGATCGCGGATCACGATGGTCATGGAGCAGTCCTTGCTCGGCGGATCGCCCGGCTTGTCATACTCGGTCTCGATCTCGCACCCTTCGTGGTGGAGCTTTATCAGGGACTGCTCCCAAGCTTCGGCCAGACCTTCGGCCTCGACCATGAGTACGGGAATCTGTCCTTTCATCGTTCCCTCCCTTTGATAATCGATCGGTGCGGACTCGTCACCCTCGCAGTATAACCCGTGCGCGGGATGATCCCAATCCTCGAGGCGGTCGGGTACCGAGCGGATCTCGATTCTGATGGAAGGTGCCCGATGGAACCGCCGGAAAGACCGTCTTCAGAGGGGAGCGATGATATCACTCCGTTCCCGTGGGAACCAGCCTTATCGCATCTGCGATCACGAATCCGTCGGCCCAGTTGGTGAGAAGGACTCCCTGGGGACTGCTGTTGTCGAACTGGAAATTCCCCAGAAAGATCCACTCGTCGCCCGGTGTGGACAGGTCGACGGGGATCGAGTCGGAAATTCCATTCTTGTGATAGACCTTGTAGCGGGCATCGGTGGCCATGACCGACGACCAGCCGTGATCGAATTTCCAGACGAAGAGATCGTACGATTCCCCGGGCGCCACGATCGAATCGACGCGCCACGCCGCCTTGCGCCCCCCCGATCCCGGGCCGGTGTAGAGAAGATCGCTGTCGTGGGCATCAGCGTGGGTCGTCGCGTGCCAGTCGCCCACCGAGATGAACGTGCCGTCGCCGTTGTCGACGTGAAGGCTGTCGTCCTTGATCACGCAGGCGGACCATCCGGCGAAGGCCGGTTCCGTCCACTGCTCGATGACGAACCCGTTGTGATCGAATCGGTAGATCTTGCCGAGCGCACCGTCGACGCTCTCGGCGGTCCAGAAGTATTCGCCGTCGAACCAGAGACCGCGGCAGTCGGCGCTCGGCGGAGCGAAGTTGTTCGTCGTGATCTCGAAGAGGTTCGGCCAGAGGGTGATGTCCCAGCACTTGATCTCGGCTTCATCGGTGAGCGTCCAGTAGAAGGAACCGTCCCACGCACCGCCGAAGACATCGTCGAAGCTCGTCGAGCCCTGCCAGTTGCCGTTGATGTCGTACCGGTTGAGCGACCACTCGGTGAGGTAGAAGTGGGTTCCGTCGAAGGCCAGGTCGTAAAAGTAGTAGAGGCTCCAGTCGTCGATGATCAGGTCGAGATCGCCGGTCTGGAGATCGACCTTGTACACGCGCGGCGCGAACGCCTCGGCCACGTAGACCTCGTTGTCGACCACCTCGAGATCGGCGAAGTAGTAGAAGGAGTACTCGAAATACTTGATCACCGCCCCGTTCATGTCGAGGATGTAGATCCGCGAGAGCCAGCTCTGGTGGGCCGTGTAGACGATGACGTCCTCGCCGTAACCCGAGAGGCGGCAGTTCGTCCGTCCGGCCTGTTCCGGCGATCGTGGCCCATCGCCGCCCGGCACACCGGAGAAGTCCGCACCGGGTGCGGCAGGTAAAGCGACGAGCGCGGTCAGGGCGAGCATCAGGAAAGGGATCTTGAAAAACGATCGGAACATCTCGACCTCCTCGAATAGCCAACGGCTTAGAGGCATTGATCAAATTTTACATATTATTGGAGGCCGCGCAAGAGGAGATCGTTCGCGGGCAAGAATCGCCGAATGCGGACGAGGGCCGAACAATCGACGCCGCGCGCCATCACCTGAAAGAGATCGGTGTTGTCCACGTAGTCGCCGCTGAATCCCCAGAAAGCGCCGGCTCTGGGATCACACAGTTCCACGAGCCGCTCCAGTCGACTTGCGCCGCACCCCTTGGCAAAGAGCGGCACGAGAGCGTTCGTGTGTCCCTTCGATCCATACTGCACACCGGGGAGGAAACCGGCGCCCCTGTTCGCGACCGGCTTTCGGGTGATGAAGGAATCGATTCCCCGGTCGAAATCGCCATCGTCATTGATGTCGATATAGCTTCCGCTTCCCCAGACCATCCCACACTCATGATCGGAGGTCACGATGAGGAGTGTCTCGGCCCAGTTGCTTCTCGTCTCGATCCAGTCCACCACGGCGGCCACGGCTCGGTTGAAATCGATCTGCTCCTCGATCATCCGCCCGAGATCGGCGTCGTGGTTGGCCCAGTCCACGGCGCCGCCCTCGATCTGAAGGTAGAAACCATCCGGATCGCGGGCGAGCAGATTCAGCGCGGCGCGCGCCATTGTTTCGAGGGACGGCACGCCCGTATTGAGCGCGCCCATTCCGTTTCCGTCCCGCTCGTACTGGAGCGTCTCGTGCACCTGGGGGATCCCGATCACACGCGCGGGGAGGCCGCGGCCGCTGGCGAGCGCATCGAATTCGGCCTTCTTCTGGATCAGGGTCCATCCCTGGCCGGTGGTCGAGCCGGTCAGTTCCTTCCACGTTTCGACGCCTCCCACATAGGCGTGGGAGAGCGTGCCGGGCGGAACCCTCTTTGCGTTGTTGTCGTACCCCGGGTGCCCCGCACCCATGATGACGTCGAGGCCGCTCGCGTAGACCATGTCGCGCGCGATCGCCTCGTAGTTGTAGCGCGATCTGTCGTGTGACCAGACGCAGGCCGGGGTGGCATGGGCGAACTGGACGGTCGACACGGTTCCGGTGCTTTTGCCGGCGCGATGGGCGAACTCGGCGAAGGTCGTGGTCCGGCGGTCGTTGCCGTCCAGGTTGACGCGGCCCACCATGGTCTTGGCACCGGAATTGATCGCCGTGGCCGCGGCTGCCGAATCGGTGTACGCGCCGCCCCGGGGATCGCCCCCGCTCGAGGTCACCTCTTCCCACATCTTCTCGGGATCGTACCCCTGGGAACGACCCCTCTTGTCGAGCGCAAAGGTGGTGCACGCGAGCCGGACCGGAAAACGATCGTAGACCTGCTTCCCGAGCTGTCCGTGCTCGTAGAAGCTGCAGGCGTGGAAGGTGTTGAAACCTGCGCCATCGACGATCATGAGAATGACGTTTTTCGCCGGAGGGGGATCGATCTCGGCCACGGCCGAAAGCCGGGGGGCCGTGAGCACGAGGAAAAGCGGGACTATCAGAAGGACTCCACGCCGTGGAGATAAGGGTCTGTTCTTGATCGGTTCTGTACTCTCAAGTTCGATTCTGTTCGTCGCATCTGGCAGCCACTCCTCGGTGGCTTTGGAAAACCGCCAGAAAGAATATCCAACTGATAGCCGAATTTCGTTCTTTTTGTTTCGACTCGATCAGAAAATTGATTCGCGAGGAACCGTCCCGATCGGCCGGGATTCGGCCGATCCCCGGACTTTCTGTTTCAAAAGAAAATCGAAATATATATAATCTTGCATTGGAGGATTCTGTTCAAACAAACTCGAAGAGGTGCTTCATGAGGCCATCGATATGCCTGTTTGCGTTCGTCGCTCTCCTTTCGACCGGATTCCCCGCGACGATCTACGTCCCCGACGACTACGCGACGATCCAGGACGCGATCAGTGCGGCCGTAAACGGTGACGAGATCATCGTCCGTCAAGGAATGTACGTGGAAAACATCGACTTCCTGGGCAAGGCGGTCAACGTGCACAGCGAGCAGGGACCGGCGCTCACCCAGATTCACGGGGGCGGCCCGTCGGTGAACAAGGAGGTCGTCGCTTTCGAGAACGGCGAGGGGCCCGGCTCGATCATCGATGGATTCGTCATCATGAACGGATTCGGCGACAACGGAGGCGGGATCCGCTGCGTGAACGCCTCCCCCACGATCATCAACAATGTCGTCACCCAGTGCCACAGCGATTTCCTCGGAGGCGGCGTCTTTTGCCAGAACTCCTCCCCTCGGGTCGCGAACAACACGTTCACCGGAAACACGGGCGGATCGGGCGGCGCGATCTATTGCGACAACTCTTCGCCGCTGATCTACGGCAACACGATCACCGAGAACGCGAGCGGCTCCGGCGCCGGCGTCTTTTGCGAGAACGGTTCGGACCCCACCATAATCGACAACACGATTTTCGATAACCTTGCCCACGGACCGAGCTGCTACGGTGGCGGGATCGTTTTTTATGATTCGTCCGCCGTGGTGAGCGGGAACAGTATCCTGCAAAACAGAGCCCTTCATAACGGTCCCCCGGGGGAGAGCAAGGGCGGCGGAATCTTCTGCACGGGAACTTCCGCGCCCCAGATCGACGACAACAAGATCGCCTACAACGAGGCCTACACCGCGGGTGGTGGAATTTTTTGCGGCGGCGACGCCACGCCGCTCGTTCACTCCAACAGAATTCACGACAACCTGGCCGATATCGGAGGCGGGATCGGATGCGAGGATTCTCCCGCCGCGTTGATCATCTCGCAAAACACCCTTTTCAAGAACCGGTCCGTCGAATCGGGAGGCGCGATCTACCTCGCCGGTGCATCTCCCACGATCGACGGCAACGTGATCCGCCGCAACTCCTCGAACGGCGGGGCGGGTACGGGTGGCGGGATCGCCTCCTTCGAATCATCGGCGCTGATCTCGAGCAACGTTCTTTACTCCAACGGTGCAGCCGACGGAGGTGGGCTCTGGTGCACCGGCTCCCCCACCATCCTGAACAACACCATCTTCGGCAACACGGCCGTGAACAGCGGCGGCGGGATCTGGTGCAGCGACTCCCCGGGCGGCGTTCCTGCCGTGACAAACAATATCGTTTGGGACAACAGCGCCGCGCAGGACGAACAGATTCACGTGGCGCCCGGCTCCCTCAATCCGTCCGTCACCTACTGCGACATCGAGGGCGGGTGGCCCGGAACGGGCAACATCGTCGTGGAACCTTTCTTCGTCGATGCGGCGACGGGCGACTTCCACCTGGGATGGGACTCTCCCTGCCGCGACGCGGGCGACAGCGCCGCGCTCGGTCTGGGCACGGCCGACATGGAAGGCGATCCGCGTGTCGCGCACAACGCCGTCGACCTCGGTGCGGACGAGTTCTATGTCCATCTCTACGTCACGGGCGACGTGGTTCCGGGAGGCAAAATCAACCTCTTCGTCGTGGGAAAACCGGGCAAGCCGGTCACCCTGGCGAGCGGCGGCAACGTGATCGATCCGCCGATCTCCACGCAGCACGGCGACCTCCATTTCTGGCCAGTGGTGAATACCCACTCGATCGGCCCCATGCCTTCGCCGTCGGGCATCCTGACCCGCACCCTCAAAGTGCCGGCTGCATGGAACGCCGGGGAAGAATATCCCTTCCAGGTTCTGGTCGGTGTCTGGGGCGGCCCATACAACCTTCTTTCCAACTTGGTCGTGCTCGAGGTGGAATAGGCTCAGCGCACGTTTAGCGCTCAGCGCTCGCTCAGCGCACGCTCAGCGCTCGCTCCCCTTCTTTTCCTCGCCCTTGGTCGGATAACGCAGAACGGTCACCGCCTTCTTCAAGGCGGCCCGGTCCTGCGTCTCCTGGAAGAGCGCGATGTAGGTCACCGGGATCTGGATATACACCTCTTCGAGCTTGACCGTCATGCGATGGGCCGCTCCGGAGTAGTAGAGCGCGATGGCGGCCGCATCGCCGGGCGGAAGAAGGACCTGATCCTGCGGTATCCGCGCTTTCACCCCGAGAATGAGGGTGATCGTGTCGTTCTTGGCAAGACCGGCGATGTTGTGGCCGTGGCTGCCGATCGTCTCGATGAGCAGATCGATCACCTTTTCGAGCGCCTCCGGATCGGGAATCCAGTTCTTGTCCTTCTGCTTCTCGCTTATCAACAGGGTGTAGGCGAGGGCATGTTCGCGCCGGAGGTATTCGAGCTCCGTCTCCTTCCAGAGATCGTCGGAAGTCTCGTCTTTGCCCTGCTCGTCGGAAGACTCGAGGGCTGCCACAGCGACCTCGAAGCGGAAGACCGCTCCCGATCCCGGCACGTAAAAAGCCTGCCCGTCGAAATCCTCCCCCGTGGCGGTTCCGTACGTCCGGAAGAATCCCGATCCGATACCTGTGATCCCGCTCTCAACGGAGATGGTGACCGCGTCGTCGTTGTCGCCCTGCTGCTCCGGTTCTGATTTCTGATGATGGTATCTGAAGAACTGCTCTTTCATCTGCCCCTTGAAGTGTCCCTGCAGAGTCTTGCCGATCACCCGCTTCATGATCTCGATGTCGTCGACGAACGCCTGATACTGCTCCGCGTCGATCGGGCCGGAGCCGATCCCCTGCGCCGGAGCCCAGTCGGCCGCTGGTCCGAGAATCACGACGGTCACAAAGAGTGCTTGGAGAGCTGCATTCCGTATCATTTTCTTTCTCCTTACCGAAGGGTTTTCCCTGTTTCAGTTCCGGATCTCCTCGATCTCTGGAATCTTGATATCCGCGTAGCGAACGAGGCCAACGAGCCCCTCCACCGCGTGCCGCGTCCGCTCGGTTTCAGCGGCCGATTCGAGCGCCACGCGCTGGATCATGCCGCGTGTCCGGCGCAGATCGTCCTCGCGCTGCCGCTGGGCGGATCGAGCAAACATGACCTGTCTCTGCTCCTGCCTCAGCGCGGCTTCGCCGAATCGGTGCGCCAAGGTCTCGATGAGTTCCCCCACTCCGCCGACCAGCTCGCGCCTGACCATGGTGCGGATCTCCTGTTCGAGAAGCGGATCGGCCCCCTGGAGCCGCTCCGTGGGACGGCCGAAGGTCAGACGCACGCCGCCGTCGATCTTTTGCACCTCGACTCCCACGAAAAGGAGTGTCACCGCGATGAAGATGCCCGCGGCGAGCGCGGCGAGCGCCCGCCTCGACAGACCCGCACGCCGCGGCCGCGGCTCGGCCCGGGCTCGAGAGATGATCGACGCGGCATCGATTCGATGGTCCACATCGGGCCACCCGTCGAGCGCTGCCACGACGGCTTTCTGCGCCGACCACTCCTCGAAACATTCGGCACAGGCATCGATGTGGTCCTTGACGAGGCCCGCGTCCCGCCTGTCGAGCTCGCCGTATATGAAGGAGAGGATCTCTTTCCGTACCTTGCCGCAATCCATGGGACAACTCCTTGATGTCAGTTTTCGAGCCCTTTCAAACGGGGCCGCAGTTTCCTGATCGCCCGTTCCATCCTCGATTTCACCGTGGAGACGGGCGCTCCGACGATCGACGCGATCTCGGCGAAGGTCCGGTCCTGGTAGTGTCGCAGAACCACGACCTCGCGCTCCGCCTCGGGTAGGGAGGCCACGGCGCGGGACACGATCGATGCGGTCTCGCGGCGTTCCGAGGCGCGTTTGGGCGTATGGAGATCGATCGACTCGGCCCAGGCGGCCGTCAATCCGGACCGCGCCGCACGACGGCGCATCCGGTCCCGGCTCGCGTTCAGCGCGATCGTGTAGAGCCAGGTGGAGAACCGGGATTCTCCGTTGAAGCTCCGGAGCCCTCGGAAGACCTTCACGAAGGTGAGCTGCCCGATGTCACGCGCCTCCTCGATATCGCCCGTGAGGCGATGGGCGAGATTGACCACGCGGCGTTCCCAGCGCCCGACGAGCCGCGCGAAGGCATCGAGGTCTCCCTCGAGATACCGGTCGATCAGATCCTTGTCCGAACTGTTCGTTGGTGTCGACATTTTTGCCCGTTTAGACGGAGGCGGGCCGAATGGGGCCGACGAATTCTCATCAAAAAGACAAATTGCCGCGCCCGTCTTCACAAAAGCTTACGCAGGCCGTGGTGGGAGTGATGGCAGATTCATGCTGTCGTTCGGATTCCGTTTCACCGCCGCGAGGCGATGACGGCGACAACGATGACGATCGCGGCAATACCCGCGATGGCCGCGCACAGGAGTATGCTCGAATTCATTCCCGTGCGGTAGAGGACGAGCGCGAAGAGCAGGCCGGCAACAGCGAGTCCGATGAGGAGCGCCACCATGAGGGATGTGGAAACGGCGGCTCCGCCGATCTCGGACCGCACGTCAGCCTCGGCGACCTTCATCGCCTGGCGTACGTCGAGCAGGTTCAAATCGGGATCGTTCTCCCGGAAGATCCGGATCAGTTCAGCCATTCTCTCGCCCAGCTCGCGCGCTCGGCGGGAAGGGGGCGGCGGTGTGGTTGGGACGTACATCTGTTGCACTCCTTTCTTTTCCGGCCACGTCGATCCGGTGCGACGGGAGGATCGAATCCGAACAGGTACGACTCTCGCAAAAATTATCGAAAAAACAAGAACCATGTCGAGACGATCCGGCGGCAAACACGCTTGCACCTAATGGTGCGGAAAGCCAATTTTCGAGCCGACCAACCATCAACGAAACAGCAGGGATCAGGAAATCTAGTCGAGGCCCGCCCGGAGTTTCGCAGGATCCAGGACGATTTTTTCCGGCTATTGAAAGAGGAGGTTTATCATGAAACACAGGGACAGTCTATTCACGGCGATCGGTTCGATTCTTTTCGCGGTCCTTTTCTTCGGTGTCGCCGGGAGCGCCTTCTGCGCGACGATCCACGTTCCAGACGATTTCACATCGATCCAGGACGCGATCGGCGCGTCGTTCAACGGGGATACGATTGTTGTCAGGCCGGGTACCTACGTGGAGAACATCGACTTCACCGGTAAGAACATCGTGGTCAGAAGCGAGAGCGGGCCGCTGGTCACCACGATCGACGGGAACCAGGCCGAAAGTGTTGTGCTCTGCATCGGCGGCGAGCCGGCCACGGCCGCGCTCGACGGGTTCACGATCACGAACGGTGCGGCCTCGTCCGATGGCGGCGGGCTGCGCATCGTGAACTCGTCGCCAGCGATCAGGAACAACATCATCGAGAACAATGCCGCGCTCTCCACGTGGGGTTCGGGCGGTGGAATCTACTGTTACTCCTCGCTCTCGGTGATCACGAACAACGTCATCACCCAAAACAGCGCATCCTACGAGGGGGGCGGCATCGCGGCCGCCTATGCCTCGAGTCTGGCGATCGACGGCAACCGATTCTCCCAGAACTCCGGGGGCTTCGGCGGGGCGATCTGCTGCGGTCACGACGACTCGGTGATCGAGAAAAATCTCTTCGTCGACAACAACGCGGACGCCGGCGGCGCCATCCATTTCAACGGCTCGATCTCCGTCTTCGCCCGGAACGTGGTCGACTCCAACGATTCCGCCCATCAAGGAGGCGGAATCAACGTAAACAATCTCTCGGCACCGCTGATCGCGGACAATATGATCTACAGGAACAGGGCCGGATGGGATGGCGGTGGCATCCACTGCGAGGGCAATGCCGACCCGACGGTGACGAACAACACGGTCTACGGAAACGAAGCGCTTTGCGGCGGCGGCATCCACTGCCAGGATAGGGCGATCGCCATCACGAACACGATCTTCTGGCACAATGTCGCCCTGAACAGCGATCCCGAGATTCACGTGGTCAACGCCTCGCCGGACGTCAACTACTGCTGCGTCGAGGGCGGCTGGCCGACGGGCACGGGTAACATCTCCTCCGATCCGCTCTTCGCCGACGAGATCGATGACGACTACCACCTGGCCTATACTTCGCCGTGCAGAGACGCCGGCTCGAACGCGGCGCCCGGCATCCAGACCGAGGATTGCGAGGGTGATCCGCGTGTGGCGACGGGAACAGTCGACATCGGCGGCGATGAATTCTACTACCATCTCTACAGTTCCGGCCAGGTCGTCCCCGGCGGCAGCATCGAGATCAAGGTAATCGGTTACCCGACCGCGCCGGTGATCCTGGCGCTCGGTTCCGATCTGCTCCCCTCGCCGATGCAGACCGCCCACGGTGCCCTCCACTTCTGGCCGATCGCCGCGCAGTGGACTATCGGCACCGTGCCCGCGCAGGGTGTGCTCGCCTTTCCGGCCACCGTGCCGTCATCGTGGGCAGCGGGCGAACAGAAACCGTTCCAGGCGCTCGTCGGCCCCTGGGGCGGGCCGTACACGCTGCTGACGAATCTGATGGTTCTCGACGTCGAGTGACCTGATCGAGACTGACTTCTCATCATCGCCGAAGGGGAGCGGAAACTGTTTTTTCGCTCCCCTTCGGCGTCATCAGTCTGTCCCGGTCGACCTTGCATCAACTTGAGCTATTATTTTCGATACCGATGAACGCCGTGGTACAATGAGAGACGAGCAATGAGAACAAGGTCGTTTAGCGGGGCTCGAAGAATGCGAACCAACATCGTTGCCTTTCTCCTCGTCGTCGGATCGATTCCGATCCTCCTCTCCTGCGGGGACGGCGATTCGGACAAACATCAGATCACCGTGGAAAACAACAACAGCGGTTCGATGACGGTGACCATGTCCGATGCGCCCACCGATGACTACAGCGCGGTCTACGTGACCGTTGGGAGCGTGCACGTCCACAAGAAGGGGGGCGGCTGGCACCATGTGTCCTCACCGCACACGACGTGCAACCTGCTCGAGCTGGTCGGCGGGCTCAGACAGCATCTCGGCATCGTCGATCTCGACGAGGGGCACTACAACCAGCTGCGGCTCATTCTCAGCAAGACGCCCGACAATGGAGTCAACATCCTCAGTGAAATCCACCCCCACGCGAATTACATCATCGACAAGGCCAACGACTGCCACGAGCTCAAGGTTCCGAGCGCTTTCTCGAGCGGTATCAAGGTGATCCACGGATTCGTGATCAACGAAAACGAAACGACCGATCTCCTTCTCGATTTCGACGCTTCCCGGTCGGTCGTCAAGGCCGGAAACAGTGGAAAGTGGATTCTCAAGCCGGTGATCAGGGTCTTGACCGAGAGTGACGCCGCTTTCATCAAGGGACGGGTGGACGATCTGAGCGGCGGCGCGATCGAAAAAGCGGCTATCAGTCTGCAGGTCTACGATCGGAACGCCTCCGATCCGAGGGACGAGGTCAGTGTCATTGCCTTTTCGCTGACAAACGGTTCCGGCGACTACGCGATCATCGTTCCGCCGGGATCGTATAATCTCGTGTCGACGGCGGAAGGAATGATGGCCAAGGCCCGAAAAGTCGACCTTTCTCCCGATACGATTGCCCACGAGGATTTCACTCTCCCATTTACCGACACAGGTACGCTCTCGGGAGAGGTGTCGATCCTCGGCGGTAACTGGGAACAGCACGCGGCCCTGAGCTTCAGGAAGGACATTGTCTTTCGTACCGAAAGAGCCGACGAGGAGATCGAGGTCGAGTCAATTTCGGTCGCCAATGACGGCCGGTACTCGGTGGAGCTCGCCGAGGGGACGTACACCGTGACCGCCTCCACCTTCGGTTGGACGACCCAGGAGTTCACTGTCACAGTCACATCCGGGCAGACCACAACGCTCGACATCACCTTTTAGGAATCACGAACGTTCATGCAATCATAGCGGCGCGTCGATCGCCGCCCCGCCGAGCTGGATCCAGTAGAGACCGGTGTAGAGGAACCGTATCGACGAGTAGTGCAAACTCGACACGGTGAAGGGCTCGGCCTTCTTGAAGATCGGATCGAAGTCGATCGTGTAGTTGCCATAGCCCTGAAACACGATCAGGTTGAGGATCGCGCCCGGCACCGGATTGACAGGGGCTATAACCGTCGTGTTTTCGGCCAGCGTGTGGAGCGCGCTCAACCCCTGGGCGCAGTCGATGCCGACCGTGCTTCCGACCGATTGCACGATCTGAATCGCTTGTGCCACACCGCCCGTCACCTTGACCACACCGGGACCGCCGCGCTCGATATAGGTGTCGGCCGTTCCGGTTGCGGGATCGGCGAACTTGAGACTCTGATTCGCGAGGGTCGGGTCGCCGTATTGCGTGTACGTCACCTTGGTGGCCGGATCGAAGGCGTACCGCCTGTCGTTCGACTCGATGTGGAAAATGTTGTTGTCGAGCTCCACATTGGTGAGCTGGGACGAACCCACGATCGCGGTGAACGGCGAGGATGGGTAACCCGAACCGAACTTATTGAGCTTGACCTCCACGTTGGCGGCGCCCGTGTTGATCAGACCGTCCGGATTGCCGAGAACGATGAAGTTGTCCGGTTGGACGCGCCCGTAAAACTCGACGCGCGCGAAACTGTTTTCCACGATCGAGGTCTCGAGCGCGCTGTCGACGTAGAGGTCGTAAGGGAAATTGGCCTCGAACCCGTTCCCGGCAACGATGTTGTTGTGCACCCACTGGCCCACCACGCCGGTCACATGGACCCCGCCGTGAGAGGTCGCGTCTGTTCCGTTGTAGGCGAAAATCGAGTTGGTGATCTGGGCCCGCTCCGTGGCCGCGAAGATCCCTCCCAGCTCGTTGCACTCCACGTCGAGATACTCCATGACGATGTTGAAGGAGACCTCCTCGTAATCGGTTCCCTCGAGATTGATGCCGTATCCCTTGTTCGAAAAGATAACGGAGCGATCGATCTGCCAGGTCTTGCAGAGGCAGACGTCGACCAGCTCGCCCGCTTCCATGAAGATCCCGTCGCCGTGCAGATCGTGAATGTAGCAGTCGTGGATCCGGCCGTTCCAGACATCCTTGACCTCGATGCCGTTTCCGCCGGCGCCCGATGTGGTGATCTCGAGGCCGCCGATGGTGACGAACCAGGCCCAGTCGGCGGGCGTATTCACCGTGCCGATCCGGATGGCTGGCTCGCCGTTGGTCTGGTTGTAGATGACCGTGTGGCCCGGGCCGGCGCCCCGAATCGTGAAACTGTGGATATCGAGGGCGGTGTGGGCAAAATCGTGGGACACCGTATCGGTGAAAATGTAGTCCCCCCCGGGGAGGTAGAGTTCCGCCCCGCAACCGACAGCAGCCGTCATCGCGGCCTGGACGCTCTGGGAGGTGTTACCCCCCCACCACTGCGGAAGGATCCGCTCCATCGTGTTCGGCGAAAAGACGACCTCCCCCGCTCCCGCGAAAACCTGATCGCGCCCGGCAAAGAGGCCGCCCTCGATGTCGAGCGCATGTCCGGCCAGATCGATCAGCGCCGCGCCGAGGTGAACGAGATCGATCGTCTCGGGCACGGTCAGGTTCTTTCCGAGAGTGTCGTCGATATCGAGAACGAGAACGGTCGGCGCCGTTCCGACACCGTCCACTGCGGCCGCGAGCCGGCCGCTGCCGCCGTCGGAGAACCGGCTCAGATAGCGATGGCTCCCTCCAGGCCGGATCTCGGACGGGCTCTGAGCGGCCGTTCCGTACAACTGAACGGTCGCTTTCGATCCCGCTGCCGGAATGACGCTCCGGCCGTCCGGACTTCGCGAGCCCCTTTCGAGTTCCTGTGCGGAGCTGTCGGCGCCGTGGAGCAGGAATGCGACAATTAGAGCAAGAAAAAGAGACGGGGAGAATTTCATGACAGCACCTTCCCGAAAAAGCGGTTTCCAGAGATCTGGAGACCTTTCTTATGTGTCTAATTCTATACTTCGAGAGAGCAAATAGCAAGGATTCCATCGCGTTCTCGCGGGGGCAAAATTCTGCGCGCCCGGTGGACAGTGGAAGCCAATCGAGTATAAAAGACACAACCTCGGCGCCACGCCGCCGTTTGTCCTTCGATGCGGACCATCCCCCCTGTCGCGTCCCGGAAAGGAGTCGATGATGAAGATCTCCAGCCGCCGAACTCTTTTGATGACGCTCGCGACTCTGTCGTCCTGCCTCATGCTGCCCGCTTCGGCCGACGGTCAGGATTTCACTGACCAGGAACGGACCGCGGTGATGCAGTTCCTGAGGGCGCCCTCCTCCGTCAAGGATGCCCGCATCAAGGCGGAATGGTTCGACGACGGAACGTCGTTCTGGTTCAGAGACTCACTGGGCGCTCACTTTGTCGATCCCCAGAAGAACGAGATCGGCCGTCTTTCCCATGAACAGAAAAAAAACTGGTCGTCCGAAAAACCGCGCTCGAAGAACGGCCGCGTCTATTCACCAGGTTTCGATCACTCCATAAAGGTCGAGAACAATGATCTCAAACTCTTCGAAAAGGGCTCTTCCGAGGGACGCGCCCTCACCAGCGGCGGCGAAGACGACCTGATCTGGCAGATCGCTCCCGAGGGCTGGTCGCCTGATGGACAGTACTTCGCCACGCCGTGCCTCGATGTGCGCAACGTACACCACCTGCCGATAATCGACTACTCCAACGCTCTGGAAAGCGTGCGCGAGGTGGTCTATGGCAAGACGGGCGACACTTTCGGGCGCTTCGAACTCGCTCTCTTCCACAGGAAGACGGGAGAAAAAACAACCGTCGAAATCGGTGCCTGGGAAGACATCTATATTTTTCTCGTCGGATGGAGCGAGGACGGGAGCGAGCTTCTCTTTCTTCGGATGACGCGCGACGCGAAGCGCCTCTCGCTCATGGCGGCCGACCGGGAGTCGGGCGAGAGCCGGATCATCGTGACCGAGAAACAGGAGACTTTCGTGGGAGGGCTCGATTTCATCACCGGCGGATGGCGCGACCTCTTCACGCCTCTCGAGGGGACCGACCGGTTTCTCTGGCTCTCCGAACGGGACGGCTGGCGTCACGTCTACCACTACAACCTGGACGGCAAACTGCTTGGTCGGGTCACGAGCGGTTCATTCCCCGTTTCGCGGGTGGTGGCCGTCGACGCGGAGACGGAGCAGGTCTTCGTCCTGGCGAACGGCGAGGAGCGGCTCTACGACACGCACCTCTACCGTGCGGATCTGGACGGCTCCGGATTCATGAGGCTGACCGAAGGAGCCGGCGACCACGAGATCCAGATGTCGCCGTCGATGCAGTTCTTCGTGGACACCCATTCGAGCACCCAGCGCCCTCCGGTGACCGAGCTGCGCGACAGGGACGGCGCGCTCAGGCTCACCATCGCGAGGGCGGACGCTTCGGCGCTCGAAACGATCGGCTGGACGGCGCCCGAGGAATTCGTCGTCAAGGCCGATGACGGTGAGACCGATCTTTACGGCGTCCTCTTCAAGCCGCGAGATTTTGATCCCCAGAAAAAATACCCCGTGATCGATTTCATTTACGCCGGCCCTTTCATCACGGTGGTTCCCAACACGTTTGTCACTCCCTATCCGCTCGTGTCGCGGGCGCGGGCGTTTGCCCAGCTTGGATTCATCACTTTCATCGTCGATTGCCGCGGCACCACGGAGCGGGGCAAAAGATTCCAGGACGCCTCGTACGGCCGGATCGGCCAGATAGAGATCCCCGACCATGTGGCCGCACTGCGCCAGATCGCCGCCGAGCGGCCCTATATCGATCTCGACCGGGTCGGTATCTTCGGTGCCTCGTGGGGCGGGTATTTCGCACTACGTGCCATGCTGACCGCGCCCGACGTCTTTCACGTCGGGATCGCCGGCGCGCCGGGGGACCTGACCGAGTCTCCGGCGATCAACGAACCCTACATGGGATTGCCCAAGAACAACCCCGAAGGTTACGCGGCCGGCTCCAACCCGCCGCTCGCCCGGAACCTGAAGGGCAAGCTCCTCCTCCTTCACGGCACGGCCGACGTCAACGCGCCCTTCTCCACGACGATGCGCATGGCGCGGGCGCTCATCGACGCAGGCAAGCAGCACGACCTGGCTGTTTTTCCCCAGGGCGATCACTATTTCAGGGGGACCGACGGACCGTACTTCGCCCAGCTCATGGCGTCCTATTTCCGCGAGCACCTTGCCGACGACCCTCGCCGGGTGGCAAAATAAGGTAACCTTTTTGGAGAACACCATGAGCCGCACCAGAATCTCCCGCCGTGATTTCGTCAAAAAAACCGCGCTCGGCGCATCGACGGCTCTCGCCGCGCCGACGATCATGACCCGTGCCGCGCTCGGCGCGTCGGGGCGCCCCGCCCCTTCGGAGCGCGTGGCGCTCGGATTCATCGGCGCGGGCTGGCGCGGCAACGATCTAGTGAAGGCCTTCTGGAACTTTCCCGCTGTGCAGTGCGCGGCCGTGTGCGACACCTTCACGAGCCGGCGGAAATCGACGGCGGGCGCGATCGACGCTCATTACGAAAAGCAGTCGGCCAAGGGATCCTTCAAGGGCTGTCTCGACACGGCCGACTTCCGCGAAGTCCTCGCCCGGGACGACATCGATGCGGTCGTGATCGCCACGCCCGACCACTGGCACATACCGATAGCCCTTGCCGCCGTGCGCGCCGGCAAGGACGTCTACGTGGAGAAGCCCCTGAGTATCGCCGTGACGTGGGCACAGGCACTCAGAAAGGAGCTGGCACGGAGCGGGGCGGTATTCCAGTTCGGTACGCAGCAGCGGTCGAACGAACGCTTCCGCACCGCCTGCACTCTGGCGCGGAGCGGGCGGATCGGCGCGCTCGAACGGATCGACGTCTGGGCGCCGGGTATGATCGCGCCGGGCTGGTACGAGAGCCTCTACAAGGACGGCGGTTCGACCGAGCCGATCCCCGTTCCCGACGATCTCGACTATGAAATGTGGATCGGGCCGGCTCCGATGTCGCCCTACACGAAAGACAGATGTACCCACGAGGGGACCAACCACGTCTACGACAACTCTCTCGGTTTCATCGCCGGCTGGGGTGTTCATCCACTCGACATCGCACTCTGGGGAGCCGGTCCGCGCCACCTGGCTCCGGTTGAGTATGAGGGTTCAGGCAAGATCCCCAACAAGGGGCTCTACAACACGATCAGCGACTGGGACGTTCAATGCCGCTTTGCGGATGGTGTGAAACTGCACTTCGCCAACACCAACACGGCCAAGCAGAGAGTGAGCGCATACCGCCCGTTCAACGATCATGGAACGACCTTTTTCGGATCCGAGGGCTGGGTGAGCGTCGATCGCAAGGGAATCCATGCGAGCGATCCCCTGATTCTCAGCGGCGACAGCGGCGCGGGAGAGGTCCGGCTCTACGAGAGCGACAACCATTTCAGAAACTTCCTCGATTGCGCCAAGAGCCGGAAGGAGACGATCAGCCCCTTCGAATCGGCCTTCCAGTCATACATCGTCTCTCACATGAGCGATCTCGCAATCCGCCTGGAGCGGAAGATCGTCTGGGATCCGTCGAAGGAAGAGGTCGTCCGAGACGAGGCCGCGTCGAAGAGGCTCCACAGGGAACCGCGATCGCCCTGGACTCTCCCCTAGTTATTTGACGGGAGACCGACGGGCGAGGGGCGCCGCGGCAGCGGTGAGCAGATAGGTCGTCGCCTCATTGGGATCGTTGTTTTCCATGATGAACCGCTCGATCTCCTGCAGCTTGCCGAGCAGCTCGCGGAACTTCGCCCTCGAGAGCCGAACGCTTTCCTGCTGAACGCGCGCGCCGGCCTTCATCCCCCCGAAAGAGCAGTCCCGATTGTCGAGAGCCTCCTCCATCACCCGCTCGGACAGGCGATGAGCCACGCGCACCGCCTTTTTGAGGGCGGAGCGGTATGGGGGCGCCGTGTTTTTCCAGTCGACGCATATCTGGCGGGCGAGTAGCCGATAGGCCGCTTCCGATCGGGTCGTCGCCGGGCGCTGCCTCGTGCGGACGAGTAGACCGGCATTCACGAGCTGGTGCACATGATAGTAGATCGATTCTACCCGCATGCCGAGCTCCTCGGCGATTTCGCGAACGGAATACTCATTCCGGTTCTCGAGGATCGTAACGATCTTGGCCCTGATCGGGGAACTGATCGCCAGGAGCTGGTCCGGATCGGTGATCTTGTGGCGTCGCGGTCGCGGCATTCTGTCTTTCCTGCAAAAAAAACGGCATACTGTCCGTATAATACTTGAAATCTTGTATTTTTTCAAATATCTTTTCCCGTGACTCGTGGTCGCGGCGTTTGACCTCCAGACGCATATCGCGAAAGACACCCTTCTCACACCTCAGGACTCCGAGAATACGCTGGCACTCAAGGAGAGGCTCCCATGAAGATCAGACCTTCCCGAATATTCTGCCTCGCCGCTCTCGCCCTTCTGATCGGCTCGTTTCAGAACCCTGTCGTCGCTCAAAATGAGCAGAAACCTCTGCTCACCGGTATTGGCGAACTGCCGGAGCGCACCTATGAAATCGAGTGTGCGCCGGGCGATTTGGCCCAGTCTCCAGCCCTGATGCGCCGGCTCGCCGGGTCACTTCTCGAAGAAGCCACCGCCGACCTCAAGGACTATCGCTTCGGAAACGGGGCTCTGAAGAGGAAATTCTACTCCCGCCGTTTGCATGGCGACCTGGCTCTCGAACGCTGGAACGATGCGCTCCACTGCGTCGACATGATGCGACGGTTGTCACCCAACGAGGCGCTCGAACACATTGCGCTTCTTCATGCCGAAGCCTGGATCCGGGCGCGACAGGCAGCCGGCGCGGACAAATCCCTCGACAGCGTGCGGCACCACTACGCCAGGTCTCTGAAGAACTCCCTGGCAACTCTCCCGAAGAAGCTGGTCCGCCATGAGCTGGCCCGCAGGCGGGCCAAGATCGGGGCCGCCTCGGAATCGTTGATCAACATGATGTTCTCTTCGATCAAAGGGGAACGCACGGACCGTGGGACCTGGTCCCTCACATCGGCCGACGCCCACGAGCTGCTGTCGTTCTGCAACGCGCTGACCATCATCGTTCCTTTCAAGGATATCACTCTCGAACTCTACGGCGACTTTCTGGAACAGTCCGAGAGCGAGGGGCAGCGGAAACTGGACAAACGACGCTTTTCGCTGTCGCCGAAGGACAGAGGTTGCCCGGTCGCTGTCGCTATCTGGGACACCGGGGTCGACACGAGCGTTTTTCCCGACCGCCTCTTTCGCAACCAGGCCGAGTGCGCCGACGGAGCCGACACCGACGGGAATGGTTTTGTCGACGATCTTCACGGCATCGCCTTCGGAACGGATCTGGAGGCAACGACCGGTCTGCTGATGCCGCTCGGCTTCGACTCCCCCACCGATCGAGAGCTGCGCGCACTCCTCCAAGGCGTCGAGGACCGCCAGGCGGGATTGAACTCGGCAGCGGCGGACAAGATTCAAGAACTTGCCGCAACCCTCGATCAGGAAACCAGGGGCGAACTGGGCAAAAAGATCGGTCTCTTCGATTTCTATTGCCACGGAACTCATGTGGCCGGTATCGCCGTCTCGGGCAATCCCTTTGCGCAGATCCTCACCGTGCGTGTCGGCTTCGATGATTCGAAACAGAAGACCGTGGAGTGGGCGCGTGCTTTCGTGACCATGTGCGCCGACTCGGTGGCCTATTTCCGTTCCCACGGAGTGCGCGTGGCCAACATGAGCTGGGGCTGGGATGTTCACGAGATCGAGGACAATCTGCGCGCCCACAACGCCGGCCGGTCACCGGGCGAACTGGCCACCCGCGCACGCGAAATCTACGCGATCCTCGACGAAGGGCTTCACGAAGTCCTTGCCGGCGCGCCGGACATCCTCTTCGTGAACGGGGCCGGAGACGCGCCCGGCGATCGGAGCGCCTACCGCTGGATCCCCGGGATCTACGATCTTCCCAACCTGATCGTGGTCGGCGCTGTCGATGCCGATGGGAAGGCGACCGCCTTTTCGAACCACGGATCGCACGTCCGTCTCCACGCCGATGGATTCCGGGTAGATAGTTTCGTCCCCGGCGGAGAACGCCTGCGCCTGTCGGGAACGTCGATGGCCACGCCGCAAGTGACCAACCTGGCTGCCAAACTCTTTGCCCTCGATCCATCGCTCACACCCGACGAGGTGGCGGCTCTGATCCTCGGCGGCGCGGAACAGACAGGAGAAGGCCAGAACGGGATTTTGCTGCTCGATCCGAAAAGAACGCTCGTGCTTTTTCAAGACCGGTGATTAGAATCGTTTTCAAATGAAAAACACTCGAAGACGATTCATGAAAGCGCTCGGGGCCGGCGCAGCGTCGCTCATGCTGCCCCGCCTATCGACCGGCTGGGACGAGGAACGGAGACAGCCCAACATACTCTTCATCATGTCCGACGACCACAGCGCCAACGCGCTCGGCTGTTACCCGTCGCTCCTCTCCGATATCGTGCAGACGCCGAACCTCGACCGCCTCGCCGCTGGCGGGGTGAGGCTGCAAAACTGCTTCTGCACCAACTCGATCTGCGTGCCGAGCCGTGCCACGATCCTCACCGGCCAGTACAGCCACATGAACGGCGTCTATACTCTGAACGACCGTCTCGATCAGGAGCGGAACAACGTGGCCAAGCTCCTTCAAAAAGCCGGATACGAGACGGCCATGATCGGCAAGTGGCACCTCAAGAGCACTCCGGCGGGGTTCGATTACTGGAACGTCCTGCCCGGCCAGGGCCGCTACCACGATCCGCAGCTCAAGGAGAAGGGGAAGGAAGGTTTCACGGTCCACGAGGGATTCTCCACCGATGTGATCACCGATCTCTCACTCGAATGGCTCGCGGAACGGGACCGCCGGAAGCCGTTCTTTTTGATGACCCACTTCAAGAACTGTCACGCGCCCTGGCACTTTGCAGAACGCCACGCCGATCTCTTCGAGGATGCGACGATTCCGGAGCCGGCCAGTCTCTGGGAGGACAAGAGCCATCGGTCGGACGGATCGCGCGAATACGGGTTCACCATGGAAACCATGGCCAAGCGCATGGAGAAGAAAAACTATCCCACGGGACCGCTCGACACGGAGGGCATGGATCGCGAGGAGCGAAAACGCGCGGCCTACCAGAAGTTTCTCAAGGACTATCTGCGCTGCGTGGCCGGGATCGACGAGAACGTGGGGCGTCTTCTCGATTACGTGGACGACGAGGGCCTGGCCGAATCAACGGTCGTGATCTACACGTCCGATCAGGGGTATTTCCTGGGAGAGCATGACTACATCGACAAGCGGTGGATGTTCGAGGAATCGCTGCGCATGCCGTTCATCGCGCGCTATCCGGCCGAGATCGAGCCGCGCTCCGTCAACGACGACATCATCACCAATGTCGATTTCGCCGAGACATTCCTCGACTACGCCGGGCTGGCCGCGCCCGGCTCGATGCAGGGCCGGAGTTTCAGAACCAATCTGGCCGGCCGCACACCGCCCGACTGGCCCGAATCGATGTACTACCACTACTGGCAGCACTGCAACCGCCCCGCCCACTACGGGGTGCGCACGCGAACGCACAAGCTGATCTTTTTCCACGGCGTCCCGATGGAGCGCAGGGCTCCCGGGAAGCAGGCACCAACGAAACCGGGATGGGAGCTCTACGATCTGGAAAAGGATCCTCTCGAATTGAAGAACGTGTACGCCGATCCGGCCTACGCGCAGATCGTCCAGGACCTCAAGAAAGAACTCCTGCGCCTGAAAGCGAAAGTGGGCGACAGGGACGAGGATCATCCCCATCTCCTCGAGGTGCGAAAGGAGTACTGGAATCGCTAGAGGCGGCAGTGTTCTCCTCGCCCCCGCGACCGGCCGCTGCCTGGAGCGGCGTCAAACACCGAGCGCGCTCGCCGCTTTTTCGAATTCCGACGGCTTGACCCACAGGATGAAGCCGAACCTGCCGCTTCCATCGTTGATCCCGTTGGAAGCGAAGATGTTGACCCCCGCGTCGGCCAGGCGCAGGTGATACTCCACGAGCACACCGGTCCTGTCATCGCCCTGGATCAGGAATGCCTTCTTCGGCCCGACGATCGGGATGCCCGCCTCGCCGGCAGCGGTCTTGAACTTCTCCGCGTTCTCGGGAACGAAGTCGAGCTGCGCCTTCCGCCCCTCGAGAGGAAAAGCGGTGAAGGCGATCAGGTTGATCCCGTGGGCGCTGAGAAACTCGAGGAGCCTGCGGCCCTCGCCCGGCCGGTCTTCCACCTCTGCGTAGTAGTATTCGATTCTTTTAACGATCTCCGCCATGGCTCGTCTCCTTCAAGTAAGAGTGTCCATCGAATCGCGCCAACGAATCCTCGTTCGATTGGATCATCACGCCGATCTTTTCGCCGTCAGAGACGCTGGGTGAAACGCCACGGTGTGAATCAGGCCCCTTTCGCCAGATCGTGGTAAATTCTACCCGATTCCGGCTTTTTTGGCAATTTCCCTTTCGAGGCGCCGCGGTTCGGGTCAGGCGAGATCGAACGCAAAGAGGTGGACCAGGTGCCACCCCCACGACCGGAGCGGCGCGAAGCGGATCGCCTTGGTCTTCACACGGAGAGGAACCTTGACGAGCCTCTGGTGATTGTCCCGCATCTCGAAGACCACCTTCCACGTCCCGTCCTCTCCCGGAACGAGCAGATCGAAGTCGCGGCATAACCGTCTCGGAAAGGGAGCCGTCTTCGATTTCTTCGGATAACTGCTCGGCATGCGCTTGTCGAAGGGCAGATGGCTGTCGAAGACGAACCGCGCACTCGAAAGGGATTGCGGCTCGGCAAATCGGTACTCCACCCACGATCCGCCCGGCTTTCCCCACCAACCATTGTCGGCTCCGGCCAGGCTCCGATCCACGCCGTTCCTCAGCGGTTCGGGATCGCCCTCGGACGCGCTCAGGTCGGCGTCGCGCGAAAGACGCGGGATCGGGCGGGGCTTTCCGGGAAGATAGCAGTCGTCGTCCATCAACCGTTCCTGCAGATCGCCGATCCTCTTCTCGTACACCCCGCGGGGGCTCAGATCATGGGTCACGGCCAGGGCCGCCGCCGTGCCCGCGGCCTGGCCCAGGATCGAGCAGGTCGCCATGACGCGCGTCGAGCTCATGGCCATGTGAGTTGCCGAGATGTTGCGCCCCGCGAAGAACAGATTCTCCATGTTGCGGGAGTAGAGGACACGGTATGGAATGCCGTAAGGCGACGGCGCGGGGTGGAAGACGGTGGGTGCGCCCTTGTGCTCGATGGCGGCCGGGTGATGGTCGTCCATCGACCACCCGCCGTAGCCCACGATGTCGTCGAACTTCCCGCCGGCCTCCACGTCGTTCTGCGTGAGGATGTGATCCCCCACGTAGCGGATGTTCTCCCTCTTGCCCGGCAGCGCGCCGATCCACTCCAGCTCCCACCCCGCTCCGCGGCCGTCGGGATGATTCTTGATGTAGTCCCACACACCGAAGGCGATCTTGAGGAGCTCGTCGCGGATCTCCTCGGCGTCGGCGATCGTGTCGTCTTCTCCTCCGATCTCGAGCCACCAGAAGTTTCCCGCCGGCCGCAAGCTGCGATTCGGTAGATCCCCGTCGCCGTACTTGTGCGCCCACGCGGGCGGAACGAAGGGGACATGTTCGTCCACCTCCCTCAGCTGGATGAGGATCGAGTTGCCCATCGTCTTCCCGTCAGCCTCTCCCGGGGCGTGGGACTCGTTGAATTCCTCCCGCGCCTCCCTGCCGCGGCGGAACTCCGCGCCGCAGACGCGCAGAATCGAATCGCCCGAACAATCGGCAAAAAAGCGGGCCCTCACGTGATGCCATCTCTGAGAGGTCAATTGCCAGCCGCGGATGTTCTCGATCCGCGCGCCCTTTGCGGCGACATGGTTGCACGAGCAGTTGAGAAGGAGCTTCAAACCCTTCTGAAAGTGGGCTTTCTCGTAGAGCACGGTATCCCAGATCGGATACTTGAGTCCCCGGTTGCGGTAGCAGTTCTCCATGAAGATCTCTTCGAGGATCCCCGTCTCCTTGTTTTCCGCGCCATGGGCGCCGCAGATGTGCATGCGGATCTCGGACGAAGCATTCCCGCCGAGAACGGGCCTGTCCTGCATCAGCACCACCCGCGCCCCGTTTCGCGCCGCGGCCACGGCGGCACAGAGCCCCGCCATTCCGCCGCCCACCACGCAGAGGTCCGTTTCGTGCTCGATGGTTTCGTATTCGGAGCGGATCGGTCGGGACCGCGCCGCTGCCCGGCCGGCGGCCGCATTTCGTCCGGGCGGCGCGGCGGCCGGCGACCGGTTTTCCGACCGGTCGTCCGGTCGGCCCGATCGGGCCATCGCCGAAGGCACGGTCAGATAGACAGCGCCGGCCGATCCGAGGGTCTTGATGAAGAAACGCCTGTTCACGTCTCTCTTGTTTCCCATTGCGTTGTTCCTCACGCTGAAAGATTCTCGAAAAATGGGCGGCCTTTCGGCCCGCACGATCCCGCTGCATCCTGCTGGCCGCGGTACCGGGCTGTCAACCATTTTCGAACGTCCATCGAGTCGAACGCGACTTGCAATCATCCGCCGGTCTATTACAATCGAAGGTCCGGAGTTACCATTCCCCGCGAAGTCAGGAGAACGACGTGTTTTACCCGCTAGCGATATTCGTGACCGCCGCTCTGGCATGCGGGCCGATGGCGGCCGCCCAGGACAAGACCGCGGCAATCGAAATGAGCGAGCAGTGTGCGCGCAACTGGAATCGGATCGACAGCGTCCGATGCGGTTTCGTGGTGACCACCGAATTGCCGGGCGGTCGGACCGTGGGCGCCGGCGACTGTCTTTTCGTGGGCGGACGGGCCCGGGTCTCCATGGTCGAGGAGACGATGGGATTTCGCCTGGTCATGGTCAAGGGCGATCGATATGTCTGGATCGAGATGCGCCCGTCCGAGGACCCTCCCCTTGTCGAGGTGATCAGATATTTCAGGGGGAACTACGACTACGAACGCGAAACCCTCATCGGCATGACGGCGTCGTCACCGATTCTGCATCATCCCCCCCGTATCTTCGACATCGTCGCCCGAAACTACGACCTCTCCTTCGGCTCGAAGCTCACCGAAACCGAAAACCTCCTCATCGCCCTGGAGGGCGAACTCGAGCCCGATCGCAGGCGCGAGGATCTCGGCCAGCGGCTGTCGGCCGAGCAGAGAAAGATCCTCGAAAGGATGACCCGGTGCCGGATCACGATCCGGGCCGAGGACTTCTTCCCTCGCAGGGTCGAGTTCTTTCGCGACGAGGGGAACGAGCCGGAGCTCTCGGTCGAGTTCACCGGTTACAGGCTGAATGCCGGTTACGAGGAGTCGGAATTCGAATACACGCCGCCCGCGGGCGTACCGGTCAATGACCTGGCCGCAAAGCGCCGGGAGCAATTCCGTTTCTCCCCGCGGGAAAGGATCCCCCCACTCCCCCTCGTGGACAGGGCTTCCTTCCACGCGCTCTCCGACGAGACGCGCGTCGATGTTCTCCTTCTCGGCGACGGCTCCTTCAAGATCGGCAAGAAGAGGTGCCACGATTTCGACGGTGTTTACCGGTCTCTCTGGTGGGCGGCCACTTTCTTCGGCCGGAACCGGACGCCGGGAGCCCTGCCGCTGGCCGACGTGGACGTGGTGGTCCACGCCGCTCCCGACTCCGACATCGACCCGATGGCCACCCTGCTCCAGGCAGGCTCCCTGGGCGAGGTGTGCATCAATCGCTTCCACCTGGCCGTGCAGGACACGGAGAGCGGCCAGAAGGGATACGTGCCCGTCTTTCTCCCTGCCGACGTGGGCCTTCGGCCGGGTGCCGAGAGAGCTGCCGCGCCCCGATCCGAGCCGTTCGAGGTCACCCTCGGCGGCGGCAGATCGGGACCGGAATACAGGGTCACGCAAAGAAGCAACAACGAGACAGGGAGTTTCGATAGCCTCGACGACCTCGCGGCCTGTCTCGAGGATATTCGGAAGAGGGACCGCTCCGCCGGCATCGTGTGCGCCATCGGAATCAGGCAGAGGGGCGGCGACCCTTCCGGGAGGCGGCCCTTCACCATCGAGCACCTTGTCAATTTTCTCGATCTCCTTGCGTCGCACGGCGCCGACCTGACGCGGGAACGCCTCGTCGAGAAAGCGATCATCGAACAGACCGATCCTTCCAGCGGCAAATAGGACTCCCGCCGGACGACGACAGGAATCTCACCGGACTTCGCGAAAAGCTTGCCCGCCGGCAAAGTGCGTCTATTAGTACACGATTCGATTGGACGAACTCTCAAGAAGTGAATTCATGAAAGGACCTTCTCCATGAAGATCAAGATTTCGATCGTGGCCCTTCTTCTGGCCCTGGTTTCTCTCGGGGGATACAAGCTCTACGCCCACTGCCAGATTCCGTGCGGGATCTATGATGATCCCGCCCGGTTCAAGACGCTCGAGGAGCACTGCACCACCATCGAGAAGTCGATGAAGGAGATCGAGCGGCTCTCGAAGAGCGATCACCCGGACTGGAACCAGATCGTCCGCTGGACCAAGAACAAGGAACATCACGCGGATGATTTGACCCATATCGTGACGCACTACTTCATGGCGCAACGCGTGAAACCGGTCGACCCGGCGCAAGGAGAGGCGTTCGCGAAGTACGTGGAAAAGATCGCTCTGCTTCACGGGATGGTAATCCTGTCGATGAAAGCCAAGCAGACGACCGACCTCGAACATGTGAACAATCTGCGGAACGCGATCGGGAGGTTTCAGACAATCTACTTCGGAAAAAGCGCGGGAAAGTAACAGGCGCGACACTCAGTCCACGGCTGAAACGAAGACCTGCCCGGCCGAGTCGACGCCCCCTTCGCTGCGCACCCACGCCCGGATCTCGTAGCGCGCTCCGGCCGCATGGCGCTCGAGCTCGACGTGGTAGCGGTTCCCGTCGTGTCTGGCTCCCGTGACGCCGCGGTGTTCGTCGAGGGCGACGATCGCGCCGTCGGCGAGAAGCGCGACCTTCTCGATGCCGAGCCGGTGGGCGCCGCGGGTGTATTCGAACAGAACGCGGTACCGGCCAGGCCCGCTGACCGCCGCGGAGACGTCCCATGTGAGCGGCGCGTATGTCTCGCTCATCTCCTCTGGAGTCCATGCTCCCACCGGCATCGGCCTCGCGCGCACACCCATTCTGTCGAGAAGAGACCGGTGCGCCATGACACGCCGGTTGAAGCCGTCCCAGTCCCGCATCCCCCGCGGCGACCAGCCCCGTTCGGCGATCGACAAGAGGCGCGGAAAGAGCTGGTGGTCGACCCTTTCAGGCTCGCGATCGATGTGGGACCAGAAATTGGCCTGCAAGCCGAGAATGTGCTTTTCGCTCTCCTTGCCGAGCTGCTCGGGAATCGGTTCGAAGAGATAGGCCCGGCGCGTGTCGATCCTGCCGTAGGTGTAGTCGAAATAGCAGTGGCTCGTGGGTGACATGACCACATCGTGGCCCGCCCGGGCCGCCGCGATGCCGCCCTCCGTGCCGCGCCAGCTCATCACGGCCGCGTTTGGCGCCAGGCCCCCCTCGAGGATCTCGTCCCATCCGATGATTCGTCGCCCACGACCGTTGACGAACCTCTCGATCCGTTTGATGAAATAACTCTGCAGTCCCCGTTCGTCGGCGAGTCCCTCGGTTCTGATACGTTCCTGACAGCGTGCGCACGCGGACCAGCGATGCTTGGGCGCCTCGTCTCCGCCGATGTGGATGTAGGGCGAAGGAAAAAGCTCGAAGACCTCCAAGAGCACGTCCTCGAGAAACCGAAAGGTCTCCTCGCGGCCCGCGCAGTAGATATCCTTGTTGATCCCCGGCCCCTTGAAAAAGGGAAAGATCTCGAAGGGACCGCCCGTGCACGACAGATCGGGAAAACAGGAGAGCGCGGCGAGGCAGTGGCCGGGCATCTCGATCTCGGGGACGATCGTGACCTTGCGCGCCGCCGCGTAACGAACGAGCTCGCCCATCTCCTTCCGCGTGTAGTATCCCTGATGAGAGGCCGGTTCGTTCCACCGGTCGGGGAAACGAGCCCCCTTGCGCGTCAGTTCAGGGTACTTCTCGATCTCGAGCCGCCAACCCTGGTCGTCGGTCAGGTGCAGATGGAGCACGTTCATCTTGTAGAACGCCATGCGATCGATCGTTTTCCTGATGTAATCGATCGACTGGAAGGTGCGCGAGCAGTCGAGCATCAGGCCTCGCCACGCGAAACGGGCGAAGTCCTCGATCGCCACGCAGGGGACAGTCCCGAATCCCGCCGGCCGGTTTCGGGTGTATCCGGGCCGATGGAGCAGCTGGCGCAAGGTCTGGCAGCCGTGAAAGAGCCCCTCGCCTCGCGACGCGGTGATCGCGATTCTCTCGGGCGTCACGCGCAGCCGGTAGGCTGTTGGTTTCTCCTGCGTCTCCGGCTGAACGATGCGCAAGGAGATCGTGTTCTTCTGAGTGTGCCCGTCGAGGGTCATGATCAACGGCAGATCGACGCCCCCGTCGCGGATCAGATATTGCCGGAGCAGAACGGCCACGTCGCGCGCGGTCTTCGGGGCTGTGATCACCGTCTCACTGTCGATCTGAAAACGGCCCTCTCCCCGTTCGACCGAGACCGGTTGAGGGATCAGGCCGAATTCTTCCGCGGTGCGCGCGCCGGAGCACGGCGCAACGTGGCTCAGCAGGAATCCGGCCGCGACGAGCCAGAGGCACGCGGCGAGGCTTCTGTATCTACGTCTCATTATCGCAGTCCGCCAATCGCTCATAACCTTGGCGAAAGATCTCTTCCACCGGCGCTCGGAGGTCGATGTCCATGCTGCCGCCGCGTCACGATCCTGTCAACGGTCGAAGAGCCGGAACTCCCAGATCGTCGGTCCCTCCGTGGCACGGGAGATGTTCAAGCGGAAACGCCGCGCGCGCACCGGCTCGAAGTCGAGCTCGACATCTTTCCCGAGGATCGTGCCCTTGGCGCGGGTTTTCCACTCGGTGCCGTCGAGATAGTCGATGGTGAACTCCTGCACGCGATTGCCATAGGCCTCGCTGATCCACGCGGCACTCACGCGCCGCGGTTTGCCGAGGTCGAGTTCGAGCCAGGCGCTCTCCGTTCCGAAATCGGTCGCCCATCGGGTCTGCTCGTCGCCGTCGGCCGCCCGCGACGGGTCGTATTCCTTTTTCTTCTGAAAGACGTTCGAGGCGCTCGCCCGCTCGACGGCGATCGGTTTTCCACGAGGGTATACGGGCACAGGCTCCACGTCGAATGCCGGTCCGTCGACGGTCAACTGGATCACCGCGGCGATCGCGTCCTTCCCCGCCGTCGGGAGTTCGATGAAGATCCCGTCGCCGGTCTGGTCCACGCCGACCTCGCCGGGGGTGAGCGCCCTCGCGGCGAGGATCTTCCTGTCGATCGCGGGGAGTTGCAGCGCTTTTCGCCCGGGCGCGCCGAAGACGAAGACGTTGATCCTGTCCGCCTTGCACGTCGACGCCCCCCACCTTCCCGGCATGAACGGCCCGCCGCGCGTCCCGTAGACGCAGTCGCCGTACTTCTCGAGCCACCGGCCCATCTCGCGGAGCCGTTCGACTTGCCGCGGCTCGATCCGGCCGTCCGGCATGGGTCCCACGTTGAAGAGGAAGTTGCCGTCGCCGCCCACGACCTGGATCAGGGTTCGAATGCACTCGGTGAGCGATTTCATCGCGTCATCGGGCTTCCACGCCCACTGCGTGCAGATCGTCATGCACGTCTCCCAGGGCCGCTCGCGATTGAATCCGCCGATGCGCTGTTCGGGTGTGTCGTAGTCGCCCGCATTGAGCCGGGACTGCTTGGTCGTACCCGCCATGCCGTGCCGCCCCTTGCTCACGCGGTTGTTGATCACGAGCGTCGGCTGGATCTTCTTGAGGAACCGGTAGAGTTCGTTTCCGTATTCGCGCGTCCAGGGCTTTTCCCACTCGCCGTCGAACCAGACGAGACCGAGTGGACCGTACCTGGAGATGATCTCCCTCGTCTGGTTCTTCACGTACTCGAAGTAGCGGGGCATGTCGTGCTCCGCCTTCTTGCCCCTGCCCCCGGGACTGTCGAGGGGATAGTCGGGATGGTGCCAGTCGCAGATGGAGTAGTAGACGCTGAACTCCACTCCCCCCTCGCGGCACGCGGCGCTCAACTCCTCGAGGACATCCCTCTTGAAGGGTGTGCGCATGATGTCGTGGTCGGTGTAGGCCGAATCCCAGATGCAGAAACCGTCGTGGTGCTTGGCGGTGATGACCAGGTACTTCATTCCCGCGTCGCGCGCGATCGTTACCCATTCGGCCGCGTCGAAACGGACAGGATCGAATCGCTCGCAAAGAAGGTCGTATTCCGGAGCGGGCACTTTCTTGCCGCGCGACCAGCCGATCTCGGTCCCTTCGACGCTCACCGGGCCCCAGTGGATGAACAGGCCGAAACGTTTTGCCTGCCAGTCGGCCAGCGCCCGGTCGCCCCGGGCGGACCCGGCTCGATCGTCATCGGCCCGGACCGGCCAGACAAGGGCGAAGAGGAGGAAAAGGACGACCGGGGCCACCCTCGCGAATTCGGATTTTCGAGCGCATGCCTTCATCTTGGAAAACTCCAACCAGCCGAGCGACACGATTCCCCGGAGTGTTCGGCCCCGGAGTACGAACCGGATGCGATAGATCTCCTATATCACGAAGAGGGACAGCGCCTCCTCGGGGACCTCGACCTCGACCTTCCCGAGATCGCTGACCCGGAGCGTGGTCTTCCGCGTCATTTCGAAGGCGCGGTCCATGAATTCGCCCGATGTCCGGGTGGTGATCACGATCTTCTCGACCGCCCCCCCGGCAGCGACGACGACTGCCACATCGCCCGAATATTCGAAGGCGGGCGCCTCTCCACCGAAGCCGCCCCGCGAACCGAAGGTCATTCCTCCCGCCACGAGCGCCCTGGCTCCCTCGGCTGTCAATGTTCCCTTGTACGATACCTTGCCTTCAGCCTCGGTGCGCGCGATGTCCGTCAACTGGCCGGCGATTTTCTTGACCGTCTCGTGGGGAAGGTCCACGCGGTTGAGCCCCATCAGGGCCCGCATGCCGCCGGACCGGCCGCGCCCCCGTTCGTTTCGCGCCCCCTCGCCCCCTTCGACCGCGCCGCTTTCGGACCGCTTGGCGCGCTCCGCGGCACGTTCCTTCTCGATCGCCTCGCGCGCGGCGGCCCGCTCCTCGTCGCTGAGAACGCCGTCGCCGTCGGTGTCGAACCTCTCGATCATGTCCTGTTCGCTCGGCCCGCCGCCGCGCCTGGTGCCTTGACCCTCGCCCTCACCCCTGTTGCGGCGGTTCCGGAAACTGTTCATCAGTTCCTCGCGATCGAAAAACTTCCATTCTCCCTCGGACTCCCTGTAGACCATCATCTCTTCGAGACGGAAGGCTTCGACCGAACCGCTCTTGACGAAAAAGGGGTTGTCCTTCTCGTACTTGCCGATCGTCCTGGACGGCTCCCTCGGCCCGCCGCGGCCCCTCCGACCGAAACCGCCGCCCTCCGTCTCGACCACCACCTCGAAGGAGTAACTCTCGGCCTTGGTCAGTACGTGGAACAGCGCGGCAAAATCACGGGTCGGTTCCTGTGCGTCGACCGGATCCTGATCCTGGGCCGCGGCAACGAGAATGAGTCCTGCGAGAAAGGTCAACATGATGCGCCTCCTTTTCAGGGCCTGTTGGTTTTTCGGTAACAGGAATCGCGCTGATTCCCATCGACCTACTCGATTATGGGAACTCGTGAGTCGCTGTCCCTAGAAAAGATGTAACTGATTGTAACATAGTGTAAACACGAGGCTTGACCTTGTTCTGCCGCACTGGGAACAAAAAAACTGTCATTTCGAATTGACTATTGTTAAGTTTACTATATCTTGCATTTTACAACACAGTGAAATAGATAGCATCCCGCGTTCTCCCAGCTGTGGACAAGGACACCCGATGACCAAGAAATTCCGCAAAGAGCTGAATGCCGGAACCGTGTCTCTCATGATCCTCGCCATTCTCGACCAGGCAGAGGACGCGATGTACGGCTACCAGATCGTCAAGTCCTTGGAGCGACTCCCCCATCACGAAGGACCGGCCATCAAGCTGGGCACGCTCTATCCTGTTCTCCGTTCCATGGAGCGGAACAATCTGCTGCAGAGCAAGGTGGAGCCGTCGGTCTCGGGCCCGCCGAGGCGCTACTATTCCATCACCGAGCACGGGAGGCAGTCTCTCGATGACTGGAAGAAAGTCTGGCGTCGGACCAGAGACACTGTGGATGCCATTCTCGAGAAAAGAATTCGTTTGGAAAAGAAAGACGACAGGCGAAATGACTGACCGAATCGACTCTATCCAATCCTATCTCGACCGGCTCACCCAGGAGCTGAAAGGGAGCGATCCAGCCATCATCATGGACGCTGTCAATGACGCGAGCGAGTACTTTCACAGCGAAGTCGACGCGATCATCGCGGCCTCGCCCGGTTCGAGCAGCGAAGCCGCGTTCGAGAAGGCTGCGGAGAAGTTCGGATCGCCCGACGAGGTGGCCCGGTCTTTTCTCGAAATGGAGGTGCAGGTCGACAAGGCCTTCGGACGAGCGCTCGCCAAGCGGGAGCGCAGATCGCGCAACGCTTTCTTCGGAGTGATCCGCGAACCGCGCGCCTGGGCATCCCTGCTCTACATGTTGATTTCCTTTTTGATCGCCGTCGTGCATGTTTTCTGGGTCGGTTACGGCCTGCCGCTCTCCTTCGTCTCCTGTGCGTTCATCATCGGTATCCCAATATGCCTCTTCTTCATCGCCTCCCTACGCGCTCTCACTCTCGTCGAGTTCCGTCTCATCGAAACACTTCTCGGCGAGCGCATGCCGCGGCGTCCGATCTTCGTGAAAAGCGACGGCAACGTGCTCACGAAATTCACGGTGATGGTCAAGGATGGATACACGTGGAAGACCATCCTCTATCTTCTGCTCATGATCCCGACCGGTGCGATCTACGGGGCGATCGTCTTCGTCGGAATCGGTGCTGTGTTCGAACTTCTCTATCTGCCCCTTCTTCCCAATTACTCCGACCTCGTCAGATTCGTTTACGGCAGCGGGAGCGCAGGTCCCGGCCCCTGGGGTTTCGTGGTCACGATCCCGCTCGGCATTATCGTGCTCGCTTGTGTGCTGCACCTTTTCCTTTTCATGGGCCGCCTGCACGCCCGTTTGGTCAAGCGGCTCATGGTCGGACGATCCGCCCCGGCGGCACCCGCGACGACATAGAGATCGATCTCGCCTCAGGCACCTGTTGAACAATTCTGGCCCCTCGAGTCGATCAGGCTCGGGGCAGTACCGGCCCGGAGTCCGTACCGTGTGAACGGCCGGCATCGCGGCCTCATTGCGTCCCCGCGTTGCGGGAGGCAAAACCGCAGGAAGGAATAGACTCATGAAAAAGCTCATCATCATCACGATCATCGTATCACTGATTTTCAGCGCGCCGTTCCTCTTCGCAGAGGACCTGGAAAAGATCCTATCGAAGAACTACGAGATCAGGGGAGGCAAGAAAAAGCTCGACGCTCTCGAGAGTATCAAGTTCACGGGGACGATGACGATTCTCAAGAAGCTCGAGTGCCCACTCACCCTGTGGCGGAAAGCCCCTGACAAGACAAGGCTCGAAGCGGAGATCATGGGAAAGTCCATCGTCCAGGCTTACAACGGCAAGGTGCTCTGGTGGATCAATCCAAAGTCGGGAACGAACGAACCGGAGGAGATGACCGATGCGGACAGAGACGAGTTCGTCGAGACTGCCAGGCCGATCTGCCTCGATTCCCTGCTCGATTTCAGACGCAATGATCATTGCCTGGAATATGTCGGCATGGACGAAGTCGACGGTGTGCCGGTCTACAAGCTGAAGATGACGGAGAGCAAGGACAAGACCGTTCTCTTCTATCTCGATGCCGAGTCCGGGATCGAACTCAAGATAGTGACGCGCATCAAGTCAAAAGAGGGTGTCGACGAGTACGAGAGTAATCTGGGCAGCTACAAGAGCGTGGATGGGCTGATGTTCCCGTTCTCGATCGAGTTCATCTTCAAAGGCTCCGACTCGAACAGGACGATCACCTGCGAGACCGTTTTCTCTTCCATCGAGTTGAACAAGAAGATGAAAGACTCCTTGTTCGACATGCCCGGCTCGGACGACTCGGCCGGGTCGACTGGGGAAAGAGAAGGAAAATGAAAGTCTTCGTTATCGCACTGCTGCTCTCCATGGCGATCCCCGCGGCGGAATGCGGCTCTGCAGAGCTGGATTCCACCCTGTTCAACGGCATCACGGCGCGCATGATCGGCCCGGCCGCGATGAGCGGCAGGATCACCGCCATCGACGCGGTCCTGGAAAATCCCGATATCATCTTTGTCGGGTCTGCCGACGGCGGGGTCTGGAAGTCCACCAACGGCGGCATGACCTTCAATCATGTCTTCACCCGGCAGGCCCAGTCGATCGGCCACCTTGCCATCGATCAGACGAATCCCGACACTGTCTGGGTCGGCACGGGCGAATGCAACGTGAGAAACAGCGTGTCCGTGGGGACGGGCCTCTACAGGTCGGACGACGGCGGCGAGACCTGGGAACCGGCCGGTCTCGATGATTCGGAGAGGATCAGCAAGATCGTTGTCGATCCCGGCGATTCGAACACGGTCTATGTGGCCGCCATGGGCCACCTCTGGAATTCGAGCGCAGAACGGGGGGTCTACAAGACCACTGACGGGGGCGAGACATGGACGAGAGTCCTTCATGTGGACAGAGAAACGGGATGCGCCGACCTGGAACTCGATCCGCTCGAGCCGGATGTGCTCTACGCGTCCATGTGGCAGTTCCGGCGGAAACCGTGGTTCTTTTCCTCAGGCGGACCGGGAAGCGGGCTTTACAGGTCGACCGACGGCGGAGAGACGTGGGTGTCGATCAACCGTGGTTTCCCCGAGGGAGACCTCGGACGGATCGCCGTGGCTGTTGCGCCGTCGAGATCGGGAACGGTCTACGCCCTCGTGGAGTCGGAGAAAACCGCCCTCTACCGCTCCGACACGATGGGCCAGGACTGGATCGAGGTCAATAACACGGACCCTGTCGGTTTCCGGCCCTTTTATTTTTCCAACCTCCTCGTCGATCCCAGATCTCACAAACGGGTTTACGTCACGGCATTCAGCCTTCTCGCGAGCACCGATGGCGGGAAGACGGTACGGTCGGCGATCAGCGGTCGTGTGCACCCCGACGTTCACGCGATCTGGATCAATTCCCGGGATCCCGACCACATCATCATCGGTACCGACGGCGGGGTCTACATCTCCCATGACAGAACTCGTACCTTCCGATTCGTGACCACTTTGCCTCTGTCGCAGTTCTATCACGTTTCATGCGACATGCGACGGCCCTACAATATCTATGGAGGCCTGCAGGACAATGGCGCGTGGTACGGGCCGTCAAGAAGCAAGGCGCCCGGAATCGCCAACAAGGAGTGGCGCAACATCGGCACCAACGACGGGATGATGGCCGTGCGCCACCCGGCCGACGAAGAGATCATCTACATCGGCTGGCAAGGCGGCGGCCTCGGCAGATTCAACGAAACCACAGGCGAGACCAAGGATATCCAGCCACTTCCCACCCGCCCGGGCGAAGCGTACCGTTTCAACTGGAACGCCCCCTTCGCGCTGAGCGCCACCGATCCCGAGGTCATCTTTACGGGTGCACAGTGTCTGTTCAGATCGACGGACCGCGGGGAAGAATGGGAGACGATCTCGCCCGATCTGACCACCAATGATCCCACGAAACTGAAACAGGAAGAGTCGGGCGGACTCTCGCCGGAGAACTCCTCCGCAGAAAACCACTGCACGATCTCCTCGATTTCACCATCGCCGCTCGACCTCGATCTCATCTGGATCGGCACCGACGACGGGAACGTCCAGCTCACTCGCGACAGCGGCCGATCATGGAACAATCTAAGAAGTGGCATTGACGATCTGCCCGGTCATATCGGCTGTTCGTCCATCGAATCGAGCCACCATTGCGCACAGGTCGCTCACGCGACCTTCGACGGGCACCAGGTCGGCGACATGAAGGCTTATGTTTACAGAACCGACGATTTCGGGCAAACGTGGCAGAATCTTTCCCGAGACTGTATCGGCGGGTACTGTCACGTCGTTCGTGAAGATCCCCTGGATCCGAATCTCCTTTTCCTCGGCACCGAACTCGGCCTCTATCTGTCCTTGGATCGCGGACGCAGCTGGATTCATCTCGAGGAGACCTTGCCGCCCGTTTCCGTGAGAGACATCGCCATTCACCCCAGGGATCACGACCTGATCATCGCCACTCACGGCCTCGGAATCTGGATCATCGACGATATCTCACCGCTGAGGGCGCTCACTCCCGAGACCTTCGGTCAAGAGGCTCACATTCTCCCATCGAGGCCCGCCATACTCGAAGTCCCGGCCAAGTACCAGGAATTCCCCGGCGATACGGTATTCCACGGACGGAATCCCCAGATCGGCACAGCCATCACCTATACACTCAAGAAACGGCACGTCTTCGGGGATCTCACTCTCGAAGTGATCGACGGGAACGGAAAAGTGATCAAGACGCTCCCCGCAACCAAGAATAAAGGCATCAACAGGGTTTACTGGGACCTGAGACTGAAGCCTCCCGAGGTGATGAAGACACCGGGCGTTCTCCACAGGTTCTCCCACGGCCCCATGGTGGCCGAGGGAACGTACCGGGTCAGACTGACCAAGGGCCCAAACGTGTACACCGGAGATCTGGTCGTCGCCCCTGATCCGATCTCGGCGCACAGCGTCGAGGACCGAGAAATCGGCCACGGTGCGGTGATGAAACTCTACGAGTTTCAAAACGAGATCGGCTACATGTCGGGAAGCCTCGCCGATCTGATCGTTCAAGTCGAGAGGACCCTCACCGAGGCGGCCGGCAAAGAATGTGAATCAATGCTGATCGACTTCGAGAAGAGGCTGGCCGGAATCCACGGGAGCATCGTTCAAAAAGGCAAACAGTCCTTCACGAAAAAACTGGCTGAAAAAGTGGCGTGGCTCTACAAGGCACTGATCCAGCACGGGGGCAGGCCGACAGGATCGCAGCTTCGCTATCTGGCCCTTCTCGAGGACGAGATGGATCAGGCACGAAGGAACTTCGCGAATCTGATCCGGGCCGAACGAGAGGCGGTCAACATCGCCTTGATGAAGGAAGAACTCGACGGCCTGAACGTACCGGAGAGAGAGGGAGACTCGAAAGGCAAAGACTGACCGAGCGCCGATCGAGTGCGTCGTTATTCATAAACACACTCGCGCGCCGCCCGGGCATACCACTCGATCTTCTCCACGGGGGTTTCGAAGAAATGATCGCTCATGGAGCAGATGTAGCCGCCGTCAGCTCCCACCGTCTCGAAGAGCTTGTGCACCGTCTCGAAGATCAGCTCCTTCGAGCCGCTCGTGACCACGTTGAACTGGTCCACGCCGCCGATCAGCGCGATCCGTCCGGCGATCTTCTCGGCGAATTCCCACGGCTCCTGGTTGCCGCCCACGCTGACCGGGGCGAGCGTTTCGGACGCGTCGCAGCCGTTGGCCACGATCAGGTCCTCGATCCCCCGCGTGCCGCCGCAGGTGTGATAGGTCACCTTGAAGCCGAGCTCGTGCAGTGCGTCGTGCATGGTGCGGTCATAGGGCGTGCAGAACTCCCCGTGAATCTTGGGCGAGATGAGCGTCGACGACGACGACCCTCCGCCGGTCTCGACCAGGTCGAAGCGCGCCCCCTTCATCGTCTCGATGAACCGGAGCTTCTTCTCGAGGAGCATCCCGAGAAACTCGTGCACCCAACCGGGCTGATCGAAACATTTGAGGATCAGGTCCTTCGCGTCCATGAGACAGCAGGCGTGCTGCCAGCACCCGGCCTGATCGCCCCAGACGAATCCGCGCAGGATCCCCCGGCCCCCGATCTCGTCCCACAAGGCATTCACCGGTTCCGGATCGAGCGTCGGCACGGGCATGTACTTGCCCACGAGCTCGATATCCTCGTCCCGCTTGATCAGGTACTCGCTGATCCACGTGGTCTTGCGGTTACCGGTCGTCTCGTATGTCAAGACGCCCCCGGGAGTGGTGATCGTGTGCCGGGCGATCCGTTCGTCCGGATCATCCTTGACGACGCGCACCTCGTCGATCCACTCCGGCGTGCTGTACTTCGTGAAGTCGGCATCGACGACCCAGAACTGGCCCATCGTCTGGAAATACTGAACCTGGGCGTCGAGTCCGAACTTCTCGCACGCTTCCAGTTCGGTGATCCCCCCGAGGTATTTCTGGAGATGGTAGTGCTGCCACTGATGAACGGTGACCGGCATGCGGTCGGGCTTTCGGCCCTCGAGGGCCGTGAGCAATCGTTCCTTCGAATTCATCTTTCGACCTTTCAAAACGCTGGGCGGGCCGGAAACCCGCAGCGGCCCTTGCATACGCCCTGCAGGCTGTTCCTTCTCATCCGTCGATGTGCGACAATCGGGATTCATTATATCTCGATCGCTCGGGGCACCCAACGCGAGAAAGGAAATTTATGATGGCGCGCTTCTCCTGTCCGGCCTGCTTTCTTTTCCTCTGCCTCCTCGCACCGGTGGGCCGCTGCGAGGATCCTGAACGGCCGAGCGGACTCTTTCCCGTGGGCCAGCCGTTTCATTCGGGCCATTTGAGGGTCAGCGACCGCCACTCGATCCATTTCATGCTCTTCGGCAATCCCGAGGGCAAGCCCGCGTTCGTGCTCCACGGCGGCCCCGGATTCGGATGCTATCCGCGCCTCGTCCAGTACTTCGATCCGAAAAAGTTCCTCATCGTCCTTCACGACCAGCGCGGCGCGGGCCGGAGTGTGCCGCTCGGCGAGATCAGGGAGAACACGACCCAGGACCTGGTTGCCGACATCGAGGTTCTGCGCGGGCACGTCTACGACTTCTTGAAAGTGGAAGGCCGATTCATGATCTTTGGCGGCTCCTGGGGAAGCACGCTCGGGCTCGCCTATGCCGAGACCCATCCGGAACGCGTGTCGGCCATGATTCTGCGCGGCCTCTTCCTGGGAAGCGAACCGGAGATCGCCAATGTCTGGCGCGGAACGACCAGCCGCTCCTTCTTCCCCGAGGCCCGTGCCGAATTCGAGGACGCGCTGCCGCCCGACTGCGAGGAGTTCACGCCCGGCGTCATGCTCGAGTTCCTCCAGTCGGACGACAAGAAGACGCGGGTTACCGTGCTGCGCGCATGGACGCGGTTCGCCATCAAGATCGGGCGTCTTCATGCGACCGACGAGATGGTCAACGAGTCCTACGGTGCGGCCGACATGCTCCCCTGCGCCAGGATCGACGCTCACTACGCGTCGAACGGTTTTTTTCTCGGCGACAACGAGCTGCTCGACAACGCGCACAAGCTGAAGGGGATCCCCACGGTGATCATCAACGGCCGCTACGACATGGTCTGCCCGCCCCTGGCCGCCTACCGGCTCCACGAGCGTCTGCCGCATTCGAAGCTGATCATCGTGGAGGAAGCGGGCCACAGCGAGGGCGAAGAAGGAACGACCGAAGCGCTGCTCCGGGCCGTGGCCGAATTCGAATGACCGCCGGGGAGGAGGGATCCGATCATCCCCCCTTCAAGTGCCTGTCGAAGAACTCCCACTGCGTGTCCGTTCCGCCCGTGCCATGCCCGGCCGTGGGGAAGAAGCGGCTCTCGTATTTCTTTCCCGCCCTGTCGAGAGCGTGGATCAGCTGCCACACGTTCGTGGCGTGAACGTTGTTGTCGAGCAGACCGTGCATGATGAGCATCTTGCCCTCGAACCGCTCCACGTGGGTCATGCACGAGCCCATGGTGTATCCCTCGGGATTGTCCTGGGGCAGGTTCATGTACCGCTCGGTGTAGATCGAATCGTAGTGGCGCCAGTCGGTGACCGCCGAGCGAACCACCGCGGCCCGGAACGCGTCGGGGTGGCGGAGGATTCCGATCGCCGCCATGAAGCCTCCATAGGAATGGCCGTATATGCCGACGCGTTCGCCATCCACGTAGGGCCTCTGCCGCAGGTAGCGCACGCCGTCGGCCTGGTCCCTGATGTCGACATCGCCCAGCTTTCCGTAGACGGCGCCCTTGAACGCCTTGCCGCGGCCCGAGGTGCCGCGGTTGTCGATCCGCGCCAGGAGGTAACCGCGCCGCGTGTCGCGCGTGCCCGACTGATAGGTGTTGCGCACGGCGCGTGATCCGGGGCCGCCGTAGACCGCCACGATCAAAGGATATTTCCTTTGCGGGTCGAAGTCCTCCGGCTTGTGAAGCACGCCGTAAATGTCGGTCACCCCGTCATCGGCCTTGAAGGAGAAGAGCTCGGTCAGGTTCTTTTCTATGCGGGGCCCCTCGGCGAGCACCGAGATCAGCTCGCCTTCCATGGTGTAGAGCGCCGTCGACGGCGGCGTCTCCACGTTCTCGAACTGGACGGTGAACCATTTGCCGTCGGGCGAGGCATTGAATCGCGAGTGATGAAACGGCCGGCCGGTCAGACGCTTCTGGCCGCTGCCGTCGAGGCGCACCCTGTGCACCTGGGCGCAGAGCGGATGGGGACCGCTGTAGGCATAGTAGAACATCCAGCCCCCATTCTCGTCGACGTCGATGATGCGCGACGCGGGGAAGTCGCCCCTGGTGAGCGTGCAGATCAGGGAGCCGTCGAGGTGGCGCAGCTCGTACTGTCTCCAGCCGGTCTTTTCCGTCTCCCAGATGAATCTCTGCCCATCCTCGAGGAAGCGCATCGTGGGAGAGTTGTCCTGCCAGGTCTCCTGCGTCTCGGCAACCACGACCCTCGTTGCGCCCGACCTCGTGTCGAGCGCCATGACCTCGAGTTTCTTCTGGCGGCGGTCGGTGCGATGAAAGAGCAGTTCCGATCCGTCGGGCGTGAGGCGCATGCCGAAGAGGTACTGGTCCCCGTCACCCGTATCGACGGGAATCGTCTCGCCCGTTGCCAGGTCGTGGATCTTCAACGTCACGACCGGATTGGGCGCGCCCGCTTTCGTGTAGCCCTCCACGTCCAGTTCGGTGTTGAATCCGGTCAATCCGAGGGTGAGGTAGAAATCCTTCACCGGACGCTCGTCGAACTGGTAGAAGACGAGCCTCATCGAATCGCTCGACCACCACATACCGTGACGGACGTTCAGTTCCTCACCGTAAACCCAGTTGGCCGTGCCGTAGCGGAACTTCCTGTGGCCGCCGCTGGTGACCGCGATCGTTTCCTGGGTGGATGCGTTCTCGATCACCACGTTCCAGTCCTTGCAGTGGGCGTACCACTTGCCGTCGGGAGAGGGTTCGGTCATGTACTGGCGCCCGCGGCCGGGACGCGGAATCCGCATGGAACCTGCTCTGAGCTCGGTGCGGCGCCGGCCGCCGCCGGTGCGGCGCGCTCGGTTTCCCACCGCGGTGCGCGAGCTCTCTCCCTGTTCGTGGAGAGTCTCTTTTTTCAGATCGAAGCGATAGCTCGTTCCGCCGCTGTCGAAGGTCAGAAAAAGTCCGTCGTCGCTCCATTCGGCCCGCGCGATCGATCCAGAGTTCGTATCGACACCGGCCGCGGGCCCGTAGTCCTGCGCTACGAGCGGAGCCGGGACGAGGATGCCGAATCCCAGGGCGACGAAAGTCACGGCCTGAAACAGTCTTACTGATCCCTTTCGGATTGTCATAGTCCAGACGATTCCCCACTAAAAATTATGAGACCATGAAAGGGTGTTTTTCCATTCTGGTCGATTCGCGGCCGGGTGTCAAACAGGTCGCCATGTTTCTGGTAAAGTCCGGGGGAAACAATTCCGATATCAATTTTAATTAATTTTTGAACCGACAGGGTAAGAGCGAACAAACCTAAGGGAGGATACAGCATGAACGAGGTTTCGAAGTGCAGCTGCTGCGGGAGTACGCAATGCGTGGCCGGATCGATCCAGTCGACCGGCAAAGCTTACTTCAAACCGGACGGGATCAAATTTTCGATACCGAAAACCTCGAGCGTTTCGGTCAAGGGATTCATGTGCCTCGACTGCGGATATGTCGGACTGAAGGGTGATACGAAGAAAGCGCGTGCCCTCGTCGGTCCGGCCTCATAGGCCGGCGACGGCATGAACGATTCGATTCCGATCTCGACATCAGGCCGTTACCGGAGCGGCGCTGATCGGTCGATTCCTCCATAGAAAGAGAGGCCGGTCCAAGACCGGCCTCTCTTATTTTCTGGAGGTCCATGACGGACCATTATCAGGGCAGTGACATCAAAAGACGTCGACCTCGATCGAGTCGATGTAGGTCTTCTCGTAGAAGTAGTTCGGATCGTCCACGGCGAACTCGATCGTCCATCCGCCCGCCGGAATCGTTCCGTGGCGGAGGTTGTAATCGGTGAGTGCGAAAAGCGGGCCCCTGTGGGCCTTCTGCAATCCGCTGGTCCAATGGTACGGCAGGTTGTAAACCCAGGAGTAAACACCGCCGCCATCCTTGTAAGCCACGATCCACCAGTCCTGGGTCACGCCGTTCAGGGCACCCGGGTTCAGGGAGATCGTCATGTCGATCACCTGCGACGGCGTGATCTGTATGGGACCGTCGTCGCCATCGATCTTGATGTCCGGCACGGGCGGATCGCCGATCTTGATCTGATAGGCCATGGAGTTGTTGCCCTCGTCGAGCTCGTACACGTCGTCGTCCTCGTCCACGAGAACGCCGATGTAGTAGTAGCCCATGGTCAAATCGGACGGGATCGCCAGGGTCGACGCCCAGGGCACGTCGTAGGACCCGCCCATGGGAACGTTCGCGACCCACTCGCGGCCGTCGACGAGAGGTTCATCGGTCTTCGTGATGGTGGCGTCCTCGGAGAGGTAGAGGCCGCAGTAGAAGTCGGCGGCATCGGTGTCGCCGTCATTGCCGAGCTGCAGGCTGATCTGGCCCGACACGTTCTCGCCCGGATCGGCTTGTGCGGGCGCGACGAAGCTGTTGATCTCGATGTCGGGATAGAGATAGTGAATCCCGTGGTACATGACAGCACCCGCGGCCGGATTCCAGGCCGAGTTGTAGTAACCGGCGACGATGTCCCACAGTCCGTCCTCGTCCCAGTCGCAGACATCGAAGCGCACGTAGAAGCCCGTGTCGAGGTCGGTGTTCCCGCCGGGACCGGCCTTGAGCCACGCGTAGCCGTCGAAGACCGGAGCCGCGTTTGTACCGATGTTCTCGTAAAAGGCGATCTTCCCGCCACCGTCTCCGACGAGCACGTCCTTCTTGCCGTCGTTGTTCCAGTCGAACACGACAGGGCTCACCGTGGAGCCGGGATCCATGTAGCCGGAGCCGTCGGCAACGCGATTGGCGGAATTGAATACAGGGTCGGCATCGGTGTTCACGTTGATCAGGAGAGTCACGTACCCGCCGCTGTCGCCCACGATCAGGTCCTTCTTGCCGTCCTCGTTCCAGTCGACAATGAAAGGAGACGAATAGGAGCCGACATCATAGTCCGAGCCGCCCATCTGAACATAGGTGTAGCCGCTGAACTGCGGGTCGGCATCGGTGTTGGTGTTGAGATAGATTCTGACATGTCCGTCGTTTTCGCCCAGGATGAGGTCTTTTCTTCCATCGTTGTCCCAATCCACTACTCGTGGAATCGAGCCGATGCATCATCCATAGGTCGTGGTGATCGGACTGCCGTTCGATTCGATCAGATTCCCGCCGTTGAACTGCGGGTCCTCATTGGTGTTCTGGTTGATGAACAAGTAGACCCAGCCATAGTAGAACTGGCTCACGATCAGGTCCTTCTTGCCGTCGTTGTTCCAGTCGACCACTGTCGTGGCAGAATGGTAATTGACCTCGAGAGGATTCGCACCGTCGTAGATGTGGACCTTCTCCTCCAATTCGTTGGCAGCGGCGTTTGCCGATCCGCTACACAAGAGACAGAGTGCGACAATTGCCGCGATCGAGATTCCCTTCATGAAATGGCCCTCCTTACTGGAATGAAAACGAACGATCATCCTGTGCACACGAAAACGATGACTGTACTCTGGGTTTCTTGTCCCATTCAGTGCCTTTTGAATCTGCTTGGCTTGAACTATATCTAAACATCTACATTAATCAATTTCAAGGCCAATTTCCTACTGTGCTTCATCAAAACGGGATTTCGTGCTATACGTACTACCGCCTATAAATAGACGACCGCAAGAGAATACGGTTATACCGCCCGCGGATGCCGTTATACTGTTCCCTTCGATTTGAAAGGTTCAACATGAAGAGACGGACCGCTCTCTGAGTCCGTCGCCCCGACCCCAGAGACAAGGAGAATCGAGTCGTGCCGATCCGCCTCCCCGATATCGCCATCATCGGAATAGGCGCCCTCTTCCCCAGGGCGCAGACACCCCGGCAGTACTGGGACAACATCGTCTCGCGCGTCGACGCCATCGACGACATCCCTGCCGACCGCTGGAACTACGACCTCTACTACGATCCCGATCCGGCCGCCCGCGACAAGATCTACGCCAAGAAGGGCGGCTTTCTCGACGACGTCCCCTTCGATCCGATGCGGTTCGGCATTCCGCCGATCTACCTGAAATCGATCGAGCCGATCCAGCTCCTCGCCCTCGAGACGGTGCGCCGGGCGCTCGACGACGCCGGATATGGCGACGGCAATTTCGACAGGGAAAACACGTCGGTGATCCTCGGCTCGGCGCTGAGCCAGGGCGATCTCGGCTCGGGCTACATCGTGCGCAGCGAGCTTCCCCAGATCGTGGGCGAGCCGCGGCCCGAGGTTTGGGACCGGCTGCCCGAGTGGACCGAGGCATCCTTTGCCGGGTATCTTCTCAACGTGATGGCCGGCCGCGTTGCGAACCGTTTCGATCTGGGAGGTACGAACCAGACAGTGGACGCGGCCTGCGGTTCGTCGCTCGCGGCGGTCAAGGTGGCTGTTGACGAGCTTCGGATGGGCCGGAGCAACCTGTCGATCTCGGGAGGCGTGGACGCGACGCAGAATCCCTTCTCCTACCTGAGCTTCTGCAAGACGCAGGCGCTCAGTCCCAGCAGCAGGGCGCGCGCTTTCGACAAGGGCGCCGACGGGACCGTGCTGAGCGAGGGGGTGGGCATCGTCATCTTGAAACGACTCGACGACGCGCGCCGGGACGAGGATCGGATCTACGCCGTGATCAAGGGGATCGGGAGCTCGAGCGACGGCAAGGCGCTGAGCCTCTATGCGCCCAATCCGGCCGGACAGATCCGTGCCTTCAGGCGTGCCTATGGAGAGGCCGGTTTCGAGCCGGGCACGCTCGGCTTGATGGAAGCCCACGGCACGAGCACGGCGGCCGGTGATCAGGCCGAGGTGGAGACGATGATCACCGCCTTCGATCGGGGCCGCATGACGCCCAAGTCGTGCGCGCTCGGTTCGATCAAGAACCAGATAGGCCACACGAAAGGAGCCGCGGGCGCCGCGAGTCTGATCAAGACCGCCCTCGCCATCTACCACAGGACGCTCCCCCCCCACGTGAACGTTCGCGAGCCTCTCGATCCGATCGCCGATCCGCGGAGCCCGGTCTACCTTCTTCGATCAGCGTCTCCCTGGATCTCCCATCCCGTTCATCCACGGCGCGCGGGGGTGAGTTCCTTCGGTTTCGGCGGAACGAACTTTCACGCCGTGCTCGAAGAGAACGCCAACGGCCAAGACGCGGGCCCCGCGGGCGCCGAAACCTGGCCCTACGAGCTCTTCGTTTTCAGAGCGGCCGATCGCGCCGCCTTGATCGGGGAGTTGACCGCTCTTGGCGAGGCGCTCGGCACGGGCGCCGTTCCCCGGCTGCGGGATCTGGCATTCAGCCACGCGCTTCGGGCGAAAGAGAGACAGGGCATGCCCGTCTGCGTGACCGCCGTGGTGCGCAGCCTCAACCATCTCGCCCTGAGTCTGAAGGAGGCGATCCCCCACGTGGAGGGCCGGCCTCAGAGACCGCTCCTGCCCCACGTGCGCGTGGAGACCGAATCGGCCGCCGGCGCCGACCGGATCGCCTTCGTCGTTCCCGGCCTCGGGTCCCAGTACCCGGGCATGGCGCGAGAAGTGAGCGTCTATTTTCCCGAGATGCGCCGAGCCTTCGAGGAGGCGGATTCGATTCTGGCCGAGTCCTTTCCCCATCCCCTGAGCCGGTACATCTTTCCTCCCGATCCCTATGGCGAGGCGGACGAGAAACGCAACAACGACGCTTTCGAGGACACGCACGTGACGGTGAGCGCCCTCTACGCGGCGCAATGCGGATTCGTCGACGTGGCGGCCCGGTTCGGGCTCGCTCCGGCCATGGCCATGGGCCACTCCTTCGGCGAACCGATGGCGCTCCATCTCGCCGGCGGGATGTCGCGCGAAGACTTCCTCCGCCTCGGCGAGGCGCGGAGCCGGATCATGGCCGATTTCTCCGCCCGCAACCCGGGTGCCATGGGCGCCGTCAACCTGACTCGCACCGAGGTGGAGAGGCGGCTCGCCGGCGCGCCGGACGTGGTCGTCGGGAATGCCAACGCCCCGGAGCAGACAGTGATCGCCGGGCCGCGCGATGCGGTCGTCGCCCCGCGGAGAGCGTTCAGCCCCCAGGGGGTCCGCGGCCACGCCCCCGCCCCGGCGCAGCGGGGGCGGGCGGGGGGGGGCGGGGCGGGCGGCGCCGCGCTGCCCCCGCCCCCCGCCGAGGGGGTCCGCGTCCACCTGATCCCGGGAGACTGCGCCTTTCACTCGCCCCACTTCGAGCCCGTGCGACAGGCGTTGAACGATCTCTTCGCAAACGCCGCTGTCGCCGCGCCCGATTCGATCGCGCTCTACGCCAACAACAGCGGGAGTCTGTTCCCAAGCGACCCGCAGGGCATCAGGGAACGGCTGGCGTTCCACCTGCTCGATCCTGTCGAGTTCATGAACGGGCTCGAAACGATGTATGGCGATGGCGCCCGTGTCTTCGTCGAGCTCGGCCCCAAGAGCGTTCTCACCAATCTGGTGCACGAGAATCTCAAGGACCGGCCGCACACGGCCGTCTCCCTCGACGGCGAAGGGGGCGGTTTGCAGGGTTTCCTGAAGGGACTGGGATTGCTCGCGGCGCGCGGCGTGCCCTTCGATCTGCCGGCCCTGTTCAGCGGCCGCAACGCGAAGCCGGTCGACCTCGACCGGCTTCTGGAAACGACGCGGCCCAAGCCTCTGGCCCCCACGGCGTGGTTCGTCAACGGGGGCAGCGCGAGACCCTGCAATCAGGAGAAGGGCCATATCGGAAAGGTGCCGCCCCTGGGGCGCGACGGAACCTAGTGGGGGCCGCCACATGAAACCTGCCACACTCCTCGTACTCGTTCTGGCCTGTTTTTTTCAGGATGGACAGGATGAGGCCCTGAAGGAGTTCCGCCGCGCCTTTCGACCTGCCAAGGATCCGGCCTCTGTCCAGGAACGGCGCACCGCGGCGCTCGGCGCACTGCGCGCGGCCGCGGGCGGCGAAAAGGGTTCGGCCATCGCCGGCCGCGACGCCACCGCCATGGCCGATATGCTGCTGAACGCCCACTGCCAGCTGGACAGGGAGCTCGCCCCCATCCGGTCGGAGCGCCGCGAGTTTCTCCTCGGCGGACCGGCGAGGAAGGAGATCAAGCTGCGCACCACTTTCGATCCCCTGATTGCCTTGCAGGAGGGGATCGAGGCCGCCCTGCGCGAACTGAAGGATCTCTCCGCGGTGGAGGCGGCTGTCTCCCGGGCGCTTACGGACAGGAAGCTGGGGCTCTCTCTCCGGATCGCGCTCGCCGAGCGGGCCGGAGAATCGGAGGGTGTCACGGGCAGGCAGATCGAGGCTCTTCTCAGGAAGACCAAGAACGCGGGCGCCCTTCTGCTCGGCCTGGCAGCCGCCCGCGGCCAGGGGCGCGCCGCGGCGGTGCTCGGGGATCGGGTCCTGTCCCTTCTCGAACACGCGGAACCGGCGGTGAGGGAGTCGGCAGCCGCGGCGCTCGCCACGATGTGCGTCCGGAAATCCCTGGCGGCGCTCGTCGACAGACTCGGCAAGGAAGAGACCCGCTGCACCTCGAATCGGATCGCCGCCGCGCTCCAGATCTTGACGCGCCAAAACCTCGGCACCTCGGCCCACGCATGGCGCCGGTGGCTCGATGGCGCCGGTAAGCCTTTCGTCGACGGCGACGCCGCTCTCGGCGGCGGGACGAATGCCGTCAAGAAGCCGAAGAAATCGAGCACGCCCCGATACCACCAGATTCCGATGGACGGCGGATCGATCATCTACCTGATCGACTGTTCCAAATCGATGAATCAGACCTTGACGAAACCGTCGAAGAAGGCTGGGCCGGGAGAGGAATCGAGGTTTGCGCGGGCCAAGGACGAACTGCTGCGCGCACTGCGGCATCTCTCCCCGGCCAAGAGGTTCAACATCGTTGCTTTCGAGGGACGGTGCCGCATCTTTTCGGAAAAGATGGTGCCCGCGGACAAGAAGAACATCACCCGGGCGACCCAGTGGATCACTTACCTTCAGCTCAAGTTCGGCACGAATATCTTTGACGCGCTCGAGACGGCATTCAGCCTCGCGGGGCGCGGGACCGAGGACCGGTACTATGACGCGGAAGCGGACACGATTTTCCTCCTCACCGACGGCCTGCCCGTCCTCGGCAGCGGCAAGGGCGACAGCTTCTCGAAGATCCGCGCCGCGGTGAAAAGGTGGAATCTCCTGCGCCGCGTCGTGGTTCACACGATCGGTCTGGGCGATGGGATTCCGAAAAACGGACTCAAACGCCTGGCGGCCGAAAATGGCGGAAAGTTCGTTCACGAGGCGCCGCGGGAGCCCGGATCGCAGAAATGATCGAACCGGGAAAAAATTCCGAACAGCGGCGATCGGGCGATACTACCTGAAGTAGCGTTCGAGGAGCCCCTTGAACGCGGCGCCATGCCTCGCCTCATCCTTGCACATCTCGTGCACCGTGTCGTGAATCGCGTCGTATCCCAGTTCCTTGGCCCGCTTGGCAATGTCGAGTTTTCCCTGACAGGCGCCGAATTCGGCTTCGACACGTTTCTGAAGATTGACCTTGGTGTCGGCGTCGACCACCTCGCCAAGGAGTTCGGCGAAACGGGACGCATGGTCGGCTTCCTCGAAGGCGATCCGCTTGTACGCCTCGGCCACCTCGGGATAGCCCTCCCTGTCGGCATGGCGGCTCATGGCCAGGTACATGCCCACCTCGGTGCACTCGCCGGTGAAGTTGGCCCGGAGCCCCTCGAGAACGACGGGGTCCACATCCCTGGCCACGCCGATCCTGTGCTCGTCGGCCCACGCCATTGCGCCGGCCTGCAGTTCGTTGAACTTTTCCGCCACCGCACCGCACTGGGGGCAGGCATCGGGAGGAGCGTCACCTTCGTGTACATATCCGCAGATCGTGCAGGTCCACTTTTTCATCTTTCTCTCCTTGTCTCAAACGATAACCCGGACGGAAGGCCCAAACGGACAGGAACGAAAATAGCCGAAAGCCACGCCGAAGGCGAGAGCGAAGAAGCTGATTGACCGCATTTTTCACGAGTCTATACTCGGAGACTTCGAAGCGGCACGCGATCGCTCGCTGCCGATCCGGTTGTCGTTGACAGATGTCGAATTCGCGAGGGGAGTCCTATGCCTTTCTGGACGCTTTTCTGGCTCATCGCGCCGCCGGCGGTGCTCTTTTCCACCGTGCTGATCCACTTCTTCGCCACAAAGGAGAGAGAGGAATGAATCCGATCCTGGTCGGCTTTCTCGTCTACCTTTTCCTCATCCTTTTCGTGGGGATCATGACGTCGCGCTACATCCGCTCACAAAGCGACTTCATCCTCGGCGGCCGCAAACTCGGCCCCTGGGTGATCGCTTTCTCGGAGAGGGCGTCGGGCGAATCGGCGTGGCTCCTGATCGGGCTGCCGGGCCTTGCGCTTGCCGTGGGATTCGTGGAGATCTGGACGATCATCGGCTGCACGACGGGCATCGTCTTCTCGTGGCTCGTAATCGCCAGGAAGCTCAGATCGGAGTGCGACCGCTTCGACGACCTGACCCTGCCCGATTTCTTGATGAACCGTTTTCCCGAGGCCACCCCGGCGCTGCGGCTCTTCGCGTCTCTTCTGATCGCCTTCTTCTTTTCCTTCTACGTGGCGGCCCAGATCAACGGCGCGGGCAAGGTCCTCGACGCCACCTTTCCCGAGCTTCTCGAGGGGATCCGGTCCTTTCTCCACGTGGAGTGGACCACGCCGGTGATCGGCATGATCATCGGCGCGATCATCATCATCTTCTACACGATCATGGGCGGATTCCTCGCCGTGGCGTGGACCGACCTGGTGCAGGGCGTGATCATGATCTTCACCCTCGTGGTCCTGCCGATCGCCGCGTTCGTCGAACTGCACACCAACCCCGAGCTGACCGAAAGGCTGAACGCCGTCGACTGGTCGAGCTTCACCGTCACCGGCGGCAAGACGGGCGCCGCGCTCTGGCTCGCCGTGATCGGCGGGCTGTCGTGGGGCCTGGGCTACATGGGCCAGCCCCACCTGCTCGCCCGCTTCAAGGCGATCCGCAACGCGAAAGACATCAGGGTCGGCTCCCTCATCGCCGTCTTCTGGGCGGTCCCTGCATTCTGGGGCGCATTCCTCATCGGAATCATCGGGCTTTGCATCTACGGCCAGGGCCACTTCGACGATCCGGAAAAGATCATGCCCGTCCTCACGATGAACATCATGCCGATGTGGCTCGCGGGCATCATGATCTCGGGCGCGGTGGCCGCGATGATGTCGACGGCCGACTCGCAGCTCCTGATCACCTCGTCGACCCTGTCCGAGGACATCGTTCACAAGTTCATGGGCCTGAAGGTATCGCAGAGGACGCTCGTCGTCATCTCGAGGGCGATCACCCTCTGCGTCGGCATCCTCGGTTTCATCCTCGCCATCACCTCGAAGGAGCTCGTCTTCCACATGGTCTCCTACGCGTGGTCGGGATTGTCCGCCTCCTTCGGCCCGCCGCTCCTCCTCGCGCTCTGGTGGAAGAGAACGAACGGGTACGGAATCCTGGCCGGCATGATCTGCGGGGCGGCGACGGTGATCGTCTGGTCGAGGGAGTGGTTCAAGGAGGTCTACGCCTACCTCTTCCTTCCCGTCGGCACACTGGAATGGGCGTCCGACACGGGGGAGGATCTCGCGAACCTCATGATCAGCCACCGATTCAGCGGATTCGCGGTCTCCCTCGTGCTCGTGATCGTCGTGTCGCTCGTCACCGGGGGCCGGAAGACCGATCTCGTTTGAGCCATGCGCCTCGAGATCACTCCGTCCGTTTCACCGTGAACGATCCCCCTCCCACATGGAGAGAGACGGCCGTGGCCGGCCCCGTCTCGGGAAGGGTGAACTCCACGTGGGCGGCCGCCCAGCGCATGGAGAATTTCGTCAGCGAGTTGGGCACGAGATCGACCCGGGCGCGCTGCTTGCCGAAGATGCAGTGGATCTGCTTGCCGTCGCTGAAGATATCGAAGGAGCTCTCCGCGTCGGGTTTCGACTTGTACACACCCACGTAACGCTCGAGTTGCTCGGGACCGAGAGCGACAACCGGTTCAGGCGCGTCCGGGCCCGGTCCCGGGTCGGCCGTCTCGCGCAGCTCGCGCAACCAGATGTTGCGGAAACGGACCGGGTTGCCGTGATCTTGAAGCGAGATCGGCAGCTTGTCCGGATGAAAGGCGTAGGGCATCGGCTGAAGCCACATCGTTCCGCCGCGGAGCGCCACGCCGTCCTGAACGAGCACGCCGTTGTGAAACAGGGTGAAGCGCGCCGGCTGCATGCAGTCGCCGCCCGGCGCGAACCGGGGGCGTCTGAAGACGATGTCGTAGGTCTGCCATTCGCCCGGCGGACGGCAGGCATTGACCAGGGGCGGCGTCTGACCGTAGAGGGCCGCGGCCTGCCCATCGGCATAGGTCTCGTTCTGATAGGAGTCGAGGATCTGAACCTCGTAGAGCCCCATCAGAAAAACACCGCTGTTGCCCCTTCCCTGGCACCGGCCCCGCGCGGGCAGAGGAGACGCCCACTCCACGTGGAGCTGCACATCGCCGAAGGGCCGGACGGTGTAGAGGTCCTCGCCCTTGCCGCTCGGCCGCATCGCGCCCTCCTCGAGGATCCAGGTGGCCGCCGTCCCGTCCTCGCCGCGCCACTGGTCGAGGTTCGTTCCATCGAAGAGCACGATCGCGTCCGACGGCGGCGGGACCGGCAACTCGTGCGCCGCGGGCGTCACCACCGGCGGGTGCGGGCGCGTCACGTCATGAGACTTCCAGCCGGTCCCCGTTTGTGCGCCGCCGTCGGCGGCACAGATACCGATCAGAACCGATGCCGCGGCGATCATCGAAATCAGTGGCCTGTTGCGGCGTATCATCTTCCCGTTCATGTCGCTCCATCCAGTCAAAAGGGTTTACAGTGCGCCGGGCCGGGTCGGACCGGCAGCACTGACTCTCCGTTTCCCGATCGTCAAATATCGTCGGGCCATGAGCCACGCGCAAGGGCGAAGGGCGCGACCGCCGGCTTCAACGCCCCTGTTCGCGGAACCTCACATCGTGTCGATGTCGACAGGCTCGACCTGCCCGCCGTTCAGACGGCTCTTCTCGGCCTGGAATCCCATGAGGTGGCTCTCCATCGACGCGGCCAGGTTCGACGTGAGAAGGCTCTCGTCCCGCCGCGACACGGCCTGCACGAAGTCGCGCACCAGCCTGTGGTCTCCGCCTCCATGGCCGCCCAGGTTCCGTGCCTCCTTGTGCGCGTCCCAGCGGATCCTTTTGCGGGTCGAGAAATCGAAGACGTCGAGAAAGTGCTCGTCGCCCACTATGTCGCCCTTCGTGCCCATGACGCGCGTGCGGCGGCCCCCGTAGGAGGTGAGCGCCTCCAACGAAAAGGCTGCCGTGACAGAATCGTCGAACTCGATGTTGGTGACCTGGTGGTCGACCACGTCATTGTCGCAGTGGTAGACGCACCGGCCGTAGGGCCCTTCCTTCAGAGCCGTGAGAATCTTCTCGTCCGTGTGCTCGTCCACGGCGAGGTGATGGAGATAGGTCTTTCTTCGCAGGTAGATGGTAAGCGCCGAGAACGGGCAGTGGGCCTCCACCGCGCAGCCGTCGGTGCACCGTTTCGTCCCGCCCTCGGGCGCCATCTCCTTCCTGAAGAGCTTGAGCGAGCCGAAGGAGGAGACCTTCTTGCACGGTTTGCCGATGATCCATCTCAGGATGTCGAGGTCGTGGCACGACTTGGAGAGGATCATCGGATTCGATTCAGCCGTGTTGCGCCAGTTGCCGCGCACGAAGGAATGGGACATGTGGATGTGCTCGACCGGCTCCAGGTGCTGCACGCTCACCACCTCGCCGATGCGGCCCGAACGCACGACGTGGCGGAGCTGCTGAAAGTAGGGCGCATAGCGCAGCACGTGGCAGACCGCCACGATCCTCTTCTTCCGCGTGGCGAGGTCGAGGATCTCCTTGCACTCGCGCCAGGTCTGGGCCACCACCTTCTCGAGAAGGAGGTCGTAGCCCTGTTCGAGGGCCGCCATGGCGGGCCCGTAATGAAGGTGGTCGGGCGTCGTGATCACGCACACGTCGGCGAAGCGCGGTTTTTCGAATATGTGCTCCCACGTGACGACGCGGTTCCCGTCGGGGATGCCGTGGGCGCGCGCCATGCGTTCGTTCCTGTGAGGGATCGGCTCGGCGACACCGACGATCTTCCACTCATCAGGATGGCCGGGCGCATAGCGCGCGTACACGTTGCCCCTGCCGCCGGCGCCGATGATGATCGCCGTGACCGGCTTGTTCGGTTTTCTGTATGCGTACCGTTCCGGCTTCCCGAGCGAATCCACGTCTTCCTGCGCCACCGAAATCGGCGCACCGAAAAGAGAAACCCCCACGCCGAGGCCGATCGCTTTGACCACATCCCTGCGGTTCCATTCGCTGTCGCTCACGGTGCGACTCCTTTCTTCTTTGATTACGGCGAACCAAGATTCTGCGCTTGTTTTTGGAGACTGCAGATTTCGCGCGGCGGATTCAAGGCAGTTTTGCGAATCATCGTGGCGGGATTCCTCGAGATCGGGCCGTCCTCGGGAAATCTCCCTAGTTGAGCCTCACCCCGCAATTTCTTGAGACTTCTCGTTGACAGGGCAGAACTTCGACCTTATTCTTGCTCTTTTCTATCCAAGGCGCTACATATCCTGAAGACCTTAACTGTTAGAGCAAAATAAGTTATGGACAGTTTCCAGGTAGCGATCCTCATCCTCTTCGGTTTGGCCATTTCCGATTTGATCGTGGGCGTGAGCAATGACGCGGTCAATTTTCTCAACTCTTCGATCGGATCGCGCGTGGCGCCCCGCCACTGGATCATGATCATTGCCAGCCTCGGCATACTGGCCGGTGTGACCTTTTCGAGCGGTATGATGGAAGTGGCGCGCAAAGGTATCTTCCACCCCCAGTTCTTCACCATGCCCGAGCTGATGATCATGTTCCTGGCCGTCATGCTGACCGACATCATCCTGCTCGATCTCTACAACACCTTCGGGCTGCCCACGTCGACGACCGTTTCGATCGTGTTCGAGCTCCTCGGCGCGGCCGTCGCCGTCTCGGCGATGAAGGTCTTCGAGGCGGGAAAAGGGCTGTCCACGATCATCCAGTACATCAACACGGCCAAGGCGCTCGCCATCATTTCGGGAATCCTGCTCTCCGTTGTGGTCGCCTTCGCGGCGGGCGCGCTGATCCAGTACGTGTCGCGCATCATCTTCACTTTCGATTTCCAGAAACGGATCAGCCGCTACGGTGCGCTCTGGGGAGGCGTGGCCCTGGCGTCGATCATCTACTTCATCCTGATCAAGGGATCGAAAGGCGCGTCGTTCATCACACCCGAGACGCTGGCGTGGATCAAGGGACACACCTGGCTGATCCTGGCCGGATCCTTCGTTCTCTGCTCGGTCGTGTTGCAGCTCATAATTCTCACGACGCGCATCAACATCCTGAAGATCATCGTCCTCGTGGGGACCTTTGCCCTGGCCATGGCTTTTGCAGCCAACGACCTGGTCAACTTCATCGGTGTGCCCCTTGCGGGACTCAGCGCTTACACCGTGGCCGGCGAGAGCGCCAACATGATCGAGGGATCGATGGAGGCCTTGAGCGAACCGGTTCAGTCGAACACGGGCTACCTCCTCATCGCGGGCGCGGTCATGATGGTCACGCTCTGGGTCTCGCGCAAGGCGCGAACCGTCACCCAGACATCGCTCAACCTGGGGCGCCAGGACGAGGGTCTCGAGCGGTTCGAAGCCACGGCGCTCTCCCAGACGATCGTCAGGATCGTGGCGTCCTTCATCGAAAGCGTCGCCAAGATCGTCCCCGGCAGAATGCGGCGCAAGGTATCGCGGCGTTTCGAGCGTTCCGAGTTCCGGCCGGCGCCCGATGCGGACGGGACGGTGCCCTCCTTCGACCTGGTGCGCGCCTCGGTCAACCTCATGGTGGCCGCCATGCTCATCTCCTTCGCCACGTCGCTCAAGCTCCCCCTGTCGACCACCTATGTCACCTTCATGGTCGCCATGGGCACGTCGCTCTCCGACCAGGCCTGGGGACGTGAGAGCGCGGTCTTCCGCGTCACCGGCGTGCTCACCGTGGTCGGCGGCTGGTTCTTCACCGCATTCATGGCCTTCAGCGTGTCGTCGATCTTCGCGGTGATCATCTTCTTCGGCCGCGAGTGGTCGGTGATCGGCATCCTGTCCGTGGCCATCTTCCTCATCCTGCGCAACCGTCGCCTTCACAAGTCGCGCGAGAGGGACGAGGCCGCGATCGAGGTTTTCAATCTCAAGAAGATCAAGGACTCGGCCGGCGCCATCAACATCTCCTTCGAGCACACGGGCATCTTCCTTCAGGAGGTGCGGCGCGCCCTGGCGGGCGGCTTCGACGGCCTTTTCAATCAGGACCTCCACAAGCTGCGCAGCGCCCGAAGAAGGCAGAAGAAGATCCAGCAGTGGACCAACATCATCATCGCCAACGTGTTCAAGGTGCTCAGGCTCCTCTCGCGCGAGGACGTGGAGAACACGCAGCAGTACGCCGAGACGATCAGCTCGCTGCAGCGCATCGCCGACAGTCAGCGCGACCTCGTCATGCGCGCCCACATGCACGTGGCCAACAACCACTCGGGCCTGCTCGAGACACAGATGGCAGAGCTCTGCAAGGTCCGCACCTGCATCCTCGACCTCCTTTCGAAGACGGCCGACGCCTTCCTCAACCGGGAGCCGCCCGACGACGCGTTCATCACCACCAAGAACGAGGAACTCGAGATGCTGATCCACGAGTTCGACGGCAACCAGATCATGCGGATCCAGGACAACACGTCCAAGACCCGCCTGAGCATCCTCTTCTACGCCTACATGTGGAACGCCCAGCGGATCGCCCACCAGCTTCAGATCCTGATGAAGGTCTTCAAGGACCCCCTCAAGCTGCACGGGTGACCGGCCCGAATATCCTGACGGGTTTCGGCCGGAATTATCGGATTGATGAAGAGACAATGCGGCTTTTCATCGAAGGGGCTTGCCATGAGATCACTCTTCTTCCCTTTTTTCGTCCTGTTCTTTTGTGCATCCCTATCCGGGGCCGAGTCTCCGCGCTTGTGGGGCCGGCTCGAACCAGGCTCTCATGCCGTCGGGTTCAGACTGGACGAAGTCATTGACCGGACGAGACCCGGGTCGTCGGCCCGCCCCCCCGAACGCGGCCGGTCGGTCAGGATCTATGTCTGGTATCCGACCGATGACAGGGCGCGAAGCCGATTGAAAATTCGCGACTTCGCGCGCATGGCGGCGGCCGACTTCGGACCGATCGACAGAATCGATCGGGGTGGCGGAAAAGAATTTCCCCTGCCCGTACCCCTGGCCAGGGGGTTGGAAAAAGAGGCGCTCGACAGGCTCCTGGAGACGAGAACCGCCGCGGCGCGGAACGTTGCGCCCTCGTCCGGCCCTTTCCCCCTGCTCGTCGTGGGCCAGGGGCTCTACTACGAATCGCCTCTCACCCACCTCGTGCTCTGTGAATATCTCGCCAGCCATGGATATGTTGTAGCCACCTGTCCCCTCGAGGGTACTGGTTCGCGCCTGGTCAATCTGACCGTCGTCGATCTCGAAACCCAGATCCGTGACATGGAACTCGTCCTGTCCACCCTGTGCGGCCAGGGTTTCGTCGATCCCGATTCTCTGGGGCTCATCGGCTACGACCTGGGCGGCATGGCGTCTCTCACGCTCTCCATGCGCAACCGGAACGTGGACGCTCTCCTGACCCTCGATGCGGGAATCCTCTTCGGCCATTTCTCCCAGCTGCCGCAGAATCACCCCCATTACGACGAGAGTCTGTTCGCCATTCCGTGGATGCACATGACCCAGGCGCGGTTCGTTCCGGCCCGGGATGCGCCAGGCGACCGGACATCGCTCCTCGACCGCAAAAATCACGGGGACTCCTACCTCGTTCTCGTCGACACGGCCTGCCACGGCGCCTTCACCTCCTACGCGGCTTTTGGAATCGAAGGGCCTGTGCGCGGCTACTGGGGACCGGCCGCGGCCGACCGGATCGGGATCCACCACGCCCTGTGCGCCCTGGGCGTCCGCTTCTTCGATGCCTATCTGCAAGGGTCCACCGGGGCCCGAGCGTCCCTCCACGAAACGCCCGAATCCCTCGGTTTTTCCGGCGCGATCGAGGAGATCCGCCGGAAAGGGGGAACGGCCCGGCCCCCTCGCGAGGACGACCTTTTGAACCTGATCATCGAGAAAGGCATCTCCCCGGCCGCGCCCGTGATCGAAAGAGCCGCCAGGGAGTTTCCCGGGAGAAGCTTGATCAAGGAGGACGTGCTCAACTGGCTCGGCTACCACTTTCTCTATTGGTGGGGACGCACCGAGGAGGCGGTGGGTGTCTTCGAGCTGAACGCGAAGCTCCATCCTGATTCGGCCAACGCCTTCGACAGCCTCGCCGAGGCCTGCGACGTCGTCGGCCGCAAAAAGAAGGCGAACGAGAACTACAAGAAGTCGCTCGAGCTGAATCCCCGGAATCAAAACGCGGTCCGGAACCTGGAGCGGCTCGGCGCGGAACACTGATCCACCCGCCCCCTCATATCCGGGAATTGAGTTTGAGATGCCCGCGAGCGAGCATACAATCGGGAGCGGCTGTTATCCTGATCATTCATAGGCATCATCAGACGAGAGTCAGGCACCTTCTGACCGGGGTCCGACTGAACGATGGGAGGTAATCCGTGGCATCGCGCATGGGAGTATTCATCTGCGACTGCAAGGGGCTCGTGTCCGACCGGATCGACACGGCCCGCGTTGCGGAGGACGCGGCCGCTCTCGACGGTGTGGCCTTTGTCGAGAGGACCGATTTTCTCTGCGGCGAGAAGGAGCTCGCAACGGCGGTCGCCACGCTCAAGGCCAAGGACTGCGACCGTCTCCTCTTCGCCGGGTGCTCGCCCCGATCGTCGCTCAAGTTTCCCGAGGAGAGGATCGCTCTTCTCATGCAGAGCAACGGCCTCCATCCGGAATTCTTCGAGGTGGCCAATATCCGCGAGCAGTGCGCGTGGCAGCACCCCGACAGACAGAAAGCCACGCAGAAAGCGGTCGACCTCGTCCGCATGGCGCACGCCCGGCTCGATCGGGACGAGCCAGCACCGGAGCCCGTCCCGATCCCGAAGCGGGCGCTCGTCGTCGGCGGCGGCCCCGCGGGACTGCAAACCGCCAAGGATCTCGCCTCCGCCGGAATCGACGTCACGCTCGCCGAACGCAAATCGTGGCTCGGCGGTCATCTCTGCCAGTTCCCCCGGATCTTCCAGTCCGAGGGGTGGCCGTCGGTGTGCGACGCCGCCTGTGTCGGCCCGGTTCAGGCCAAGGGCGTGGTTCTGGGCGACAGGATCACGGCGTTGACCCGGACCGAGCTGGTCGACGCAAGACGGTCGAACGGTTCCTTCCAGGTCACCCTGCGCAGCGATCCGGCCTTCGTCGATCCCGATCTCTGCATCGGGTGCGCCCAGTGCGCTGAGGTCTGCCCCGAGGAAACGGCCCGGCAGTTCGACGAGGGTTTGACGAAACGCAAGGCGATCGACAAGGAGTTCGAACGCGCCATACCCGATGTCTACACGATCTCGCCCGAGGCGTGCACCCGGTGCGGCGACTGCGTGCCGGCCTGCCCCACGAACGCGATCGACCTCGACGCAACGGAACGCACGGTGGAAGAGGAGTTCGGCGCCCTCTTCGTCGCCACCGGCTTCGACGCGGCCGACATGGGCGAATTTCCCGAATACGGCTCAGCCCACCCAAACGTGGTGACCAGCATCGAATTCGAACGCCTCATGGCCAGGGGACTCAAGCGCCCTTCGGACGGGGAGGAGCCGGAACGGGTCGTGTTCGTCATGTGCGCGGGCTCCCGCGCCGGCCCTGAAAAGCAGGGTGGCGGCGTGGCCTACTGCTCGAAAACGTGCTGCTCGGTCACGGCCAAGCAGGTCGACCGGCTGATCACCGCCCATCCCATGGTGGAGCCGACCGTGGTCTACTATCGCGACATGCGCACCTTCGAGCGCGCCCTCGAGACCCTCTACCAGCGGCTGCGCATCATGGGTGTGGAGTTCGTCAACGGGGAGGTCGAGTCGATCGAACCGGACGGCGACGGCGTGCTCGGCATCTCGATCGATCCCTTTCACGAGAACGAGGGCGACGATGCTCCGCCTGCCGAGTCGATCAACGTCGATGCCGATCTCGTTGTGCTCGCCACGGCGCAGAAGCCGTCGTCCGGATCGCGGGACCTCTATCGCATGCTGGGCGTTCATGTCGACCGCTACGGATTTCCGATCGAGAACCAGCCCCGTCTCTTCAAACCGACCGAGTCGCTCGTCAACCGTGTCTTCGTGGTCGGCGCCTCGTCGGGGCCGAAGGTGGTGCAGCAGGCCTCGGAGCAGGGGAGCGCCGCCGCCATGCGGGCGCTTCCCGACCTGATCAGGGGTGCGGCCGACGCGCCCCGCTACGCCAGCCGCGTCGATCCCGACCGGTGCACGAAGTGCCGCACCTGTGAAACGATTTGCCCTCACGGTGCGATCACCATGACCGAAGAGGGCGCCTTCAGCGATCCCGCCTTTTGCCAGGCTTGCGGCTTCTGCGGCGCGGCCTGTCCGGTCAACGCTGCGGAGCTCGCCAATTTCACGGGAGAACAGATCCTCGCCCAGGCCGGGGCGGCCTTCTCCAGCCTGCCCGCCGGAGAACCGCGGATCCTGGCGCTGCTCTGTTACTGGTGTTCGTACAGCGCGGCCGACTTCGCCGGTATCGAACGGGCCGACGCGCCGGCCAATTACCGGGCGATCCGCATCCGCTGTTCGAGCTCGGTGAACACGGCGCTCGTGATGCAGATGTTCAAGATGGGCGTCGACGGGATCCTCATTGCTGGCTGTCCCGAGAGGAGCTGCCACCACCTCTGGGGCAATTTCGTGGCCGACAAGCGGACCGATCTGGCGAAGGCTCTCATGGGCCAGCTCGGACTCGACGCGAGCAGGCTCCGTTTCGAGTATATCGGCGCGCCGATGCAGGCGAAGCTGGTCGAAACGCTCCAGGCCATGGACAAGAAGCTGAGGCAGCTCGGCCCCAATCCGGCCGCAACAGCTCACAGTCTCCGAGGAGGATCCGATGACCGATAAGATCAAGATCGCCAAGTACTGGGCCGCCTCCTGCGGCGGGTGCGACGTGTCGC
>CAZUHB010000009.1:88205-136766 GCA_964620445.1 uncultured Phycisphaerales bacterium | reverse complement strand
TCTCCGTTTGTCTCAAGCGGCGTGATTGTGCGTAGGCAGAAACTTGCACCCATCGCCACCCGCGCCCAGGTCGCCCGAACCGTGCACCACGGCTGATCGAGGTGGCGCCGGCGGCATTGAAAAGGTCGTTGACTGAACGGATGAGTGAAAACGCCAAGAGTATTTTGCTGGCGCCCGCAGGGTTGTACCTGTTGCTGGTTGTCGCCCTGGTTTTGACGCTCGTGCGGCCTCACCGACTCCTCGACGCCGGGGAGCGCGCGCGTCTCGTTCGCCTCTTTCTGATCGGCATCGCCTGCCAGTGCGCCCACGCGACAGAGGAGTTTTTGACCGGTTTCCATTCTCTACTGCCGCCGCTTCTCGGTTTGGCCCCTCTGTCGAACGAGTTTTTCATCACATCCAACCTGTTCCTGATCGGGATCTGGCTTTTGTCCGCCCTCGGCGTGCTGCGCAACGTTCGGGCCGCCTATTTCCCCCTGTGGTTCTTCGCCCTCGGTATGTGTCTCAATGGTGTTGTCCATCCCGTGCTGGCCGTCTTGGCGGCGGGTTATTTTCCGGGGCTTGTCACCGCGCCGGTCGTGGGCGTGATAGGGTTTGTTGTTGCCAGGAGGTTGTTCCAATCGACTGGAAAGTTGCTCTCGCGCCCGGTCCGGAGCGATCGCCGGCAATGAAGCACCCCGATTCGGCGATTTTTCAGTATAATAATAAATATTTATAAAAAAGACCGACCGCGAACCGCCTCGGGCGGCAACCCCATGACGGAACCCGGAAGAGGATCCTCTGGAACGGTTCCTGTCGCCCGCGCCGAAGCGATCTCCGGTCCCGGCGGGCGGAGTCCTGGTAACCGCCGCCCGCCTCCTGATCGCAGGCACCGGGAAAGGAGACGGGCAGACGATTTTTACAGCAAAAGGAGAAGCCATCATGTTGCGGAGAATCATCGCGTTCGCTTGCGGCGTCCTGTTGTGCACACCGGCGATTGCGGCCGTCATCATCGTACCCGACGACCATGCCACGATTCAGGAAGCGATCGACGCCGCCGTCCCGGGCGACACCGTGCTGGTGAAGCCGGGCACGTACCACGAAAACATCGACTTCACGGGAAAAGCCGTCACCGTGGAGAGCGAGCAAGGCCCCGCGGTCACGATCATCGACGGGAACCAGGCAGACACGGTCGTGACCTTCGCGAACGCCGAGGGCGAGGATTCGGTGCTGCAGGGATTCACCGTGACGAACGGCCGCGCCGTGAACGGCGGCGGGTTCCGCTGCGGGCAGGACACGGCACCGACGATCTCCGGCAACGTGATCACGGCCAACACGGTCGAGAGGGACGGCGCCGCCATCTTCTGCAACGCCTCGTCCGCCGTGATCGTCGACAACACGATCACGGCCAACGCGTCCGACCTGACCTGGGCCGGCGCGATCGCCGGTTATGACTTCTCCTCGCCGACCATCTCGGGCAACACCATCTCGAACAACCCGGTCAGCGGAATCGAAAGCCACAACAATTGGTGGCCTCCCTATCCCGTACCGATCGTCACCATCACCGACAACGTCATCACGGGCAACACCTGCGTATGGCACGGCGCCGGGATCCACCTTTTCAACGCGCGCGGGTACATCGAGAACAACATCATCTCGGACAACGCGGCAGGGAATAACGGCGGCGGGATCTATCTCTGGCAGAACAAATCGAGCGTCCTCCACAACACCATCACCAACAACACGGCCGGCCACAGTGGAGGCGGGATCTGCTGCTTCAAGGGACAGCCCATACTCTCGGGCAACGTCATTTCCGGAAACAGCTCGGTGAAAAAGGGCGGCGGGATATCCTGCCGGGACGAGAACTATGGTTTCATCCACGACAACACCATCACGGAAAACACGACCGCCGGCAACGGGGGCGGGATTCAGTGCGGCAGATCAGGCCCGTGGATCTTGAGCAACAGGATCTCGGAAAACGAGGCTGAAGGTTTCGGTGGTGGGATTCATCTCTACTACTCCTCCCCGGGGATAGCCGACAATCTCATAACGCGGAACGCCTCCGGGGATACGGGCGGAGGAATCTCGTGCAATCACTTCTCATATTATTTTTCAAACGTGGGCTATATCGCCAACAACATCATCGCGAACAACGCGGCCGTCAACGACGGCGGCGGGATCTGCGCCTTCGATCAGTCCTGGCCGCGCGTCGTGAACAACACCATCACCAGGAACAGTGCTTCTCGCGGCGGCGCCGTCTGCTGCCTCGACACGTCCTACGCGACCATCGCCAACACGATCATCTGGAGAAACAACGCCGCATCCGATCCGGTGATTTTCGCCGAGAACAGCGGCACCGTTGTTCACCACAGCGATGTCGAGGGCGGTTGGCCGGGTACTGGGAACATCGAAGCCGATCCGCTTCTGGCCGATCCGTCCAGCGGGGATTACCACCTGACCTGGGATTCTCCGTGCATCGCGGCGGGCGACGCCACGGCCGTCCTCTTGAACCACGATTTCGAAAACGACCCGCGTGAGGGCGACCTGGTCGCCATCGGCGCGGACGAGTACGCGATTCACCTCTACCATATCGGCGATGTCGTGCCCGGGGGCGCCGTCAGCATCAGAACGGTGGGCGAGCCGGGGGACCCGGTGCTCATCTGCCTGGGATCGGGTGTTCAGGATCCTCCCCAGCCGACACGGTTCGGCGACCTGTACCTCCTGCCGCCGATCAGAAAAAAGTGGAGTCCCGACGATATCCCGGCCGGCGGAATCCTGATCTGGGACGTGACCTTGCCGGGCAATCTCGTGTCCGGAGAACAGCTGCCGCTTCAGGCGATCGTCGGGCCGCTGACGAACAGCGGGGGCGAGCTGGGAGTGCTGACCAATCTTCTGTTGTTGACCGTGGAGTAGCGATAACGAGGCTTTGACACCATGCAGTCGAGAGATCTCCTGAACCGCGATCGATTCATCCGCGAAATGTCGCGATCCCTCATCGCCGACGTGCATCACGCCGATGACGTGGCTCAGGAGATCTGGCTTTCCTTCCTGGCCGGCCCTGCCGTCGCGATCCGCCATCCCGTGGCGTGGATCTCGGCCGCGATCCGGAACCGCTTCCGCATGCTGAGCCGCAGGGAGATCCGCCGCAAAAAGAGGGAGGAGGCCGCCGCCATGCCCGAGCGGGTGCCGCCCGCGGACGAGGTGGCGGCGCAGGAAGAGATCGGCCTCATCGTGGCCGAGGCGGTTCTCGGTCTCGACGAGCCCTTTCGCACGCCGCTTCTTCTGCGGTACTACGACCACCGTCCCAACCGGGAGGTTGCCGAGATCCTGGGGATCAGCCAGGAGGCGGTGCAATCCAGGATGCGGCGGTCCCTGGAGAGAGTCCGCAAGGAGCTCACCAGGAAATACAACGGCGACACCAAGTCATGGGTTCTCGCCCTGGCGCCCTGCGCCGGGTTGAAGGTGGGAGCATCGGCTCCGGCAGCCGCGGCGCGGGCGGCCGGCGTCCTGCCCAAGGGAGGGTCTCCCGCCTTTTTGCTTGCCGCCGGGACGGCAGCGCTGCTCCTGGTCGGCGGGGTGTCACTCATCGCCTATTCGCTTCTCGACCGGAATGGTGCCGACACAGGGATCTCCCTGCCCGACCGCCCCGGCATCTTCGACAGTGCTCTCCCGCCGGAGGGGGAAGGGGACAAGGGTTCCCCTTTCGCGGACGGATCCGAGCGGATCGCCCTGACCCCGTCGAAAGGACCGGATCTGCAGCTGACCGGAAGGGTCGAAACGCGCGAAGGCGGCCGACCGATCGCCGGAGCCCGCGTCTCCGTATCGTGGCCGACCTTCGAGGAATCCCGCGCGGATCAATCGGCTGCCGATGGAAGCTTCGCGATCCCTATTCCGTTGGAGGCCAAGGAGACGCTTCACCGATGCCTGCTCTCGATCTCCGCGCCGGGGTACCGGAATCTCGAAACGCGTCTCCGCCAGAGAGCGCGCGATTGCCGGCTCGATCTGGGGATTTTCTACCTGGGCGAGAACCCGGTGCACGGGATTCGGGTTTTCGGGCCGGAAGGCGCACCCATCTCGGGAGCCGTCCTGCGCTTTTACAAGGCCTCGAACAGGAAGCCGACCGTTGAAAAGGTCACCGGCCCGGACGGCCGCGTGAAGGTCTCAGACCAGGAGCTCGCGCGCAACAAGTGGGTTCCCGATAATCTGAGTCTGCACGTGCTGGCCGAGGGAATGGCCGATCACTTTTGCTTCAGGATCTGGAGCGCGATACCCATGCCCGCGCGCATCACAATGGAACCCGCTTCGCAATGGAGCGGAAGGGTCATGGACGGGAAAACCGGTCTGGGCGTGGCCGGTGCCAAGGTATGGATCGGGACGCGCAACTGGGCCCTGCAATATCCCATGACCGAACTGGACACGCTCAGCACCCTGACCGGGACGGACGGCTGCTTTACCCTGCCCCGGCTTGTACTCGAAAACGGCCGGGCCTTTCTGGGCGTCCGCGCACCCGGTTACTACGTCAAGAAAGCCCCGCCAGGGAAGTTCCCGCGGGAGATCAGGCTCGAGTCCCCGGCATCCACGAGGGAATACCTCGCCGTCGAGGAGGGTTCGGGTTTTCCGCTGGGAGGTTTCGGGATCAAGTCGGACAGCGGTTTCTATGCGGTCAGCGACCCCTCGGGCCACGTCCGTATCCCGGCTTCCGAACCCGAGAAAGAATCTGTGTTCGCAATCCGCACCCTCCTGGCCCGGCGCCTGACCGACCTCGAGGACCAGTGGTTCTTCAAGGGGAGGTTCGATCCCGGTGGCGACGGCCGGGAAACACCGCGCCTCGCTTTCGTCAAGATCTACGAGGAAAGATTGACCGTGAGGGTGCGCGACCGCGGGGGAAAGCCCGTGGCTGGTGCGATCGTGTCGATCGATATCGACGGGGTTCCGGAGTCGCCGCAAAGCTGCACCGACAGGAGCGGCTGTGTCACGTTTTCCCTCTCGATTCCCGAAACCCGGCACGCCCGGATCCTGGTGGCTCATCACGACCTCTATTACCCGAGGCCCGCATCGATCCGGCTCGATCCGCAGGGCGGAGAACAGGGCGTCACCGTTGTCCTGGACGGGGGGCAGCTCTATCAGAACATCCGCGTCGTCAACGAGCGGGGCGAGCCGCTGGCGCGCGTGAGCCTGGAGGGCAGGATCAGGAAGGCCGGCGGCATGGAAGCTGTCTGGGGGCGGGTGACTGACGACGAGGGGCTCTTCGACGTCTCTCTGCCGGTTTTCGTGGAGGGCTGCATCGAGATCAGCGAAAGGCCCGGAACGAGGACGCACTTCGACTTCGAAGGGCTCAACGCCGAAGGAGGCGCGGTTCTGTGCATACCCGATCGCACCGCTCTCGACGGGGTCGTCGAGGGTGTCGTGACCGATTCGACCGGCGCCCCCCTGAAGGGCGTCCTGGTGCGCGCCTTCCTGACCGCCGGTGTCTTCAGTTTCGAGAACAGGGCAAACACCGACGATTCGGGCGCCTTCTCCATCCCCGTGCCCGCAACGGGGACGTACCAATTGAGATTCAAGCCACGTCTCGTGCGCGGCAAGTGGCACGTGGCTGATCCGCGGGACGGCATTCTGACAGGCGATCGCGTCACCATCGCCACGCGGGAATACACCGGCGTCATGGTCTATTTTCCCTCCTTCGAGCACCGGCCGGACTCCTCCGGCCGGATCCAGCTCCCCTTCCTCGAATCCCCGGACGGGACCGCGATCGAATCCCGGGAGGTCATCCGGCTCGGCGAGCGGGTGCTCTTTGCCGGCCTGCCCAACGGCGAGATGCGCGCCGTCATGATGACCGACTGGGGCGCGCGGTTCGAGAGCCCGCTCTTCGAGATCAAGGACGGCGCCAGTTTGATCTCGATGATCCTGATGGAGTGAAGTCCCCGCACCCGATGGGCGCAGGATCACCGCTGAATCAAAAAGCGGACAGAAACGAAACACTCCCCTCGGATTGTTGCTGTGCGGACTCCACAAGCCTGAGTGCCTCTTGCTTGAATGCAGGGATCGAAAGTCCTATCCTTTACGACCGAATTCTTCTCCTGTGTCGGTTTTCCGAAGAGCCTCGGGGCGGCTCGAGGCATTCGCTGAAAAGTTTTGACCTCACGGAGTGTTGCCATGAAGATCCGCCCTTATAAATCTTCCGATCTCGAAAGGAGCCGCGCCCTGTGGGCCGAGATGGTCGAGCATCACAGGGAGATCTACGACGATCCGACGATCAGCGGAGACGAGCCCGGTCTCGAGTTCGATGCGCATCTCGAGCGGGTCGGCCCGGACCGGGTGTGGCTCGCCGTGACAGAGGAGGAAACCATCGGCCTTGTGTCGCTCATCGTGAACGGAGAGGAAGCCGAGGTGGACCCGCTCATTGTCTCCTCTGCCCACCGCGGCCGCGGCGTCGGTCGGGAACTGGTCGACCGCGCCGTGGACGAAGCGCGGAAACTGGGAGTGCTCTGTCTCTGCGTGAAGCCCGCGGCGCGCAACGTGGAAGCGGTCACCTTTTACCACGACTCCGGATTCAGGACCCTCGGCCACCTCTATCTGTTCCAGTGGCTCGGTGTGTCCGAACCGGGCCAATGGAAAAAGGGCCCGGAGATCTTCAGCAAAACCTTTGACTATTGATCCCGCGGGCGGGGAGAAAGGAGGGTGGTTCTGACACCTCGATCGAACATCGTGAAAGCGCTCGGCGCTCTTGGCCTGTTGATGCTGGCCGCGCATCCGGCGCAGACCTTCGCATCGATTCCGGCAAAATCCTCGAAAACCACGGTGACCCGCACTTACGTGCAGGTCGCCGTCGACGTCCACGCGGCCGTGGACCAGCACACGGTCGGATCGAAGGCGTGCGGCCCCGCTTCGGTGCTCAACGCTCTCATCTTCGGGAACCGCCGTTTCCGTGCCGCCTGCAAGAAGATCGAGGGCAAGAGCCCAGGGGAGAAACTGGCCGCGCTCATCGAGAAGTGGGGCGAGACACGCTCCGGCGATTACGGCAAAGGAAACCGGTGGCGATCCGGCGGCGGCGTGTCGCCCCATGACCTCAGGGACATGATCAACGACGCCCTCGGCGCGCGCGGCGCCGAAAGGCTCACGGGCCGGTTCCTCGACCGCACACCGGGCGAGGATCCGGGGAAGTACGTGAAGAGGGTCCACGCCTCTTTTCGCCGATCGCTCGAGAAAGGCGTACCGGTGATCGTCAGCCTGCGCTCCTTTGCGCCCGACCGCACCGGCAAGAACGAATCGATCGTCTGGAACGGCTTGGGAGGACACTACGTCCTGCTCTACAAGGTCCCCGAATCGCTCGAGGCGGCCGAGAGGGGTTTTTCCTTCGAGTATCTCGATCCGAACGGCCCGAAGATCGGCACAGGTTACATCTACTTCGAGGGATTGAGAAATTTCACGGCTGCCAAGGGGAACAGCGAAAAGTGGATTTGGCTCAAAGACAGTCCATTTCTTCTGGTCAACGCGCCGTCACTGAATACACTGAAGCTCCAAAAGCAGAAATGGTACTGGCGCACGATCGTGACACTCAACCATGCCATCGGCGCGCTCGATTGACACCGCTCCCCGGGAGAACGACAGGCGATGACTTCCCAAGGCACTTTCGTTTTTTTCAACGGCTCGTTCATGGCCAAGGAAGAGGTCAGGATCTCTCCCGACGACCGCGGATTTCTTTTTGCCGACGGTGTGTACGAGGTGATCCGCTCTTACGGGGGCAAGCTGTTCAAGGCGCAAAGCCATCTGAAACGGCTGAAGCGCAGCCTCGCCGAGATCCGCATGGACACCGCATGCGTCGACGATCTGGAGCGGGTCGCCCTCGATCTGATCGAGCGCAACGGTCTGAAAAAGGGAGACGCCGTCGTCTACATCCAGGTCACGCGCGGCGCCGCGCCGCGGGGGCACGCCTTTCCCGATGGAACGACGCCGCCCACCCTGTATGTCACGGCCTATCCCTTCGTACCGCCCGTGGAAAAACTGACCAGGGGGATCAAGGCCGCCCTCGTGCCCGATTCGCGCTGGGCGCGGTGCGATATCAAGTCGGTGGCGCTCCTTCCCAATGTGCTCGCTTTCCGGCAGGCCGAAGAGCGGGGGGCGGACGAGGCGATCTTCGTGCGCAACGGCGTGGTGACCGAGGGCTCGCACACGAGCGTGTGCGCGCTCTTCGACGGACGGCTTCAAACACACCCCTCGTCGAACCGTATTCTCTCCAGTGTGACACGCGGCGTGGTCCTCGGCCTCTGCCGCGCGAACGGCATCCCGGTCGACGAGTCGCCCATTCCCGAGAAGGAACTGCTCGCGGCGGACGAGATCATGATCCTGGGCACCACGCCCGAGATCATGCCCGTGGTCGATGTGGATGGCGCACGGATCGGCGATGGAACACCGGGTCCCGTCACCAGAGAATTGCAGGAAAAATTCCGAGAGCTCACATGATCGATCGCCCCCGACTCGAGTTCGACCGAAAGAGCGTGCTCTCGCTCCTCGCTTTCTTCTGGTTCCCGTTTCTGGTTTATCTTCTTCATGTTTTTCTGGCGCGCGTGGTTCATGCCTATGCGGCCTGCCCCCGGATCGATGTTCCCATGCACTTTCTGGGCGGGGTGGCGATCACGACCAGTTTTTACGGGCTCTTCCGGTTCCTGCAGGAGAGGAAAAAGATCAGCGTCCTCGATCGCGGCGTGCTGCTGCTCCTTCTCTTCTGCCTCGCCGTGACAGCGGCTGTCTTCTGGGAGTTCGCCGAGTTCCTCCAGGACTACTACTTCGATACGAATTCGCAGATCAGCAAGGTCAACATCATGCGCGACCTCTTCGTGGGGACCATGGGAAGCCTGTCGGCGATAATCGTCCTCCGGTTCCGGCGCGGCTCCGCGCGAAGATCGCCTTGACCGATCCCTTGCAGTCCGAAACCGATACCCGCTCGAAGGAGGTGGAAAAAAGTGAGGATACTGCTTCTGGGCGCTGGCAGGCAGGGGAAGGCCGCGCTGCACGACCTCGCGCGCAGCAGCGCGGTGACCCGGGTGATCGTCGGGGATATCGACCTCGGCGCGCTCGAGAAACACGTTGCCCGGTGCGATTACGGGGACAGGGTGCACTGCGCGAGGATCGATGCCGCGGATCGCGCGGCCGTGGATCGCCTGATGGCGCACGATGTCGATCTGGTCGTCGATCTGCTGCCCGTCCAGTTTCACGGCCCGGTGGCGCGCGCCGCCCTCCAGCGGGGCGTTCATTTCGTTGATGCCTCCTACGCGTCGGCGGAGCTGAAAGAGCTCGACAGCGCGGCCAGGGCCCGGGACGTCACGATCCTGCCCGAGTTCGGCATGGATCCCGGGATCGATCTCGTCCTTCTCGGCGAGGCGGTCCGGTCGCTCGATGAGGTGGAGGAGATCGTGAGCTATGGCGCTGGTTTTCCCGAACCAACCGCTGCTCACAATCCGATCGGATACAAGGTCACATGGAATTTCGAGGGGGTGCTCCGGTCATACCTGCGCAGCGGACGGGTGATCAGGGATGGCAAGGTCGTCGATGTCGACGCAACAGCCATGTTCGCTCCCGACAACGTCCACCACGTGGAGATCGACGGCCTCGGCCGGCTCGAGGCGTTCGTGAACGGCGACGCACTCGCCTATGCCGACCAGCTCGGGATCGAGACGGAGGCGCTGCGCCGGCTGGAGCGCTGCGTTCTGCGGTGGCCCGGCCACTGCGCGTTCTGGAAAGCGCTCGTCGACCTTCATCTCCTCGATAACGAGCCGGTCGTGGTCGACGGCAGAGCGGTGGATCGGAAACGCTTCCTCGCCGCTGCCATTGAGCCGCACATCGAGTACGGCGAAACGGAAAGGGACGTTGTCGTGGTCCGCGTCGAGGCGCGCGGTTTCAAGAGCGGCCGGAGGGCGCGCGTTCTCCTTCAGGTGGTCGACAGGCGGGACCTGGTGAGGGGGCACACGGCGATGAGCCGGACCGTGGGATTCACGGCCGCCATCGGGGCCCTTCTGATCGGAAGCGGCCGGATCACCGCGCGCGGAGTCCTGTCGCCTCTTCGCGATGTGCCATTCGGAATCTTCGCCAAGGAGCTGGAGAAAAGGGGGATTTGCATCACTTCGGAACTTGCCTGGGACGGCGGTCAGGAATTAAGCTGATCAGGTCCGAAAGACAGAACCGGAAAGCGCTTCGATGAATCCTCGCGACGAAAAACCGAGCCGGAGCTTCGTTCCGCCGAGCCGGAGCTTCGTTCCGCCGAGCCGGAGCTTCGTTCCGCCGAGCCGGAACTTCATTCCGCCGAGCCGGAACGCTGTTCCAACGAGCCGGAACGCTGTTCCAACGAGCCGCGAGCTCGACCGCCCTCTTCGCTGGAAGCGCACCCTCCTGCTGGCCGCCCTCTTGCCGGCGGCTTTCCTGCTCCAGTGGGGTGCGTCGTGCGTGCCCTACTTCGTGGAAGCGGCCTATTCGCGCACCGTCTACCCGCTCATCGCGGGGGGGCTGGGCGCGCTCACGGGATGGGTCCCTTTCTCGGTGGCCGAACTTGCCGTCTTTCTCGTCGGACTCTGGCTCTTTGCCGTCTCCCTGCGCAGCGTTGTCCACGTGGTCCGGAAGAGGCGCAGCATCGGGAATGCTCTTCTACACGGCGCGGGCAGGATGTTCGCCTTGGCGGGCGTCGTCTACATGGCGGGCGTTCTCCTCTGGGGATTCAATTACCACAGGATCGGCTTTGCCGATTCGAACGCTCTCGATCGGTCGCCGCCGTCCCTGTCGGAGCTGAAGTCGCTCTGCGCGAAGCTGGTCGTCGAGGCGAACAATCTTCGCGCAATGGTCGACGAGGACGCCGAGGGTGTGATGCGCCTGTCGGGAACGCGCAGCGACGCCCTGGCCAGAGCCGGGAAGGGATACGCGCGCGCCGCCCGGTTCTACGACGGACTCGACCGATGCGCGCCGGGGCAACCGAAGGGTGTGGTTCTGTCGCCGCTTCTGTCCTATCTCGGGATCAGCGGGATCTACTCTCCCTTCACGGGGGAGCCGAACGTGGACATGGACGTTCCAGCCTACGAGCTCGCCTTCACCGCCTGCCACGAGCTGGCTCACGGGATCGGTTTCGCCTTCGAGGACGAGGCGAATTTCATCGGATACCTGGCGTGCAGGATGCACCCCGACGTGGACTTCCAGTACGCCGGCACGCTCAAGGCGCTCTCCTACGCCATGGATTCGCTGTGCAACGAAAAGGTCCGCGCCTACGTCGATCTCTACGGGAGCTGCTGCGACGGCATCAAGCGGGACTGGAAGGCGGCCCGCGCGTTCTGGCGTATCCACGATTCTCCTTTGAGGGAGATCTCGGCCGGCGTGAACGATGTCTACCTGAAAGCGCAGGGAGAGGCGGAGGGCGTCCGGAGTTATGGGAAGGTGGTCGATCTGCTCATCGCCGAATTCCGCGCCGAGTGTGACGCGGGGAGGTTCGAGTGAATCCGGACACGAGCTGGGAAGCGCTTCTCAAACCGGGCGAGGCGAGCGATTTCTTTGCCGCCCTGGGACCGGCCGGCCCTTGCTTCGAGCTCCGGTCGTCGCGGTTCAGCCCGGTCAATGCCTGGTGGCTGGCCGAGCTGTCCAGGTTGATATACAGGAAGGACAGGGACGAATCAGGCTCTGATCTTCTCGAACCGACGAGAAGGGAGATCCTGGCAGCGGCCGGCTTCGACGAGGTGGCGCGCTTTTCGAGAGGCGAAACCTATGGAGCACTGGTCGCGACCCGCGACGGGCGGGGGGGGGATGATCGGCTGTCCGACGGCTGCCGGCCGCGGCCCGGGCCGCCCGCGGCGGTCCTCGTGTTCCGCGGCACGGACAGTCCGCGCGACTGGTTGACCAATATCAAGTTCGCCCAGGGTCGCGACGTGGGGGGCGGTCTCGTTCACGATGGGTTCTTCGATGCGCTCGCCGGTGTGTGGAAGGAGGTGGCGGGAGCGGTCCGTTCTCTCGACCGTCCCTACTTTTGCACGGGCCACAGCCTCGGAGCGGCCCTGGCAACGGTGGCCGCGGCGCGACTCAGCACCGAGGGGGCGCCGCCTCACGGTGTGTACACCTTCGGCTCGCCGCGCGTGGGGAACAGGGCGTTCGCCAAGCGTTTGGCGCGCCTTGGCCTGTTCAGGGTGGTCAACCGGAACGATTGCGTCGTTCGAGTCCCCCCGTCGATCGCGACGCTCGAGTACTGCCACGCCGGGGAGCTGCATCGTCTCGATCCCGGCGGCGGCGGTGGCCGCCCTTCTCGGGAAGGGTCGGCGTCCGACGGACAGGACAGCGGCCGATCGCGCGGCGCGTTGTGGTTCAAGGAGATCTTCGACGTGCGCAACTGGTTCGAGCCGCCGAGCTACCTCTCCGACCATGCTCCCGTGAACTACGTGAAGAGCCTCGAGCAGGCGTTGTGAACGATCCGGCTTCGAGGGACTGACGCGACGATCTTCGTGATTTTCCGCCGGGGAGCGGTTACAATTACCCGGCACCTTTCGGTGGCGCTCGCAGGTGAGCCAGGAGAAATGCCCAGGAGACACAGGAGAACCATCTCGTAATGGCCATTCCGATCCGAGATCTGCTGGCACGGAGTCCTGACCGAGTCATCCTCATGGATGGCGGTATGGGAACCACCTGCGAGGACAGGGGCGTCACCACCCACAGCACCTTGTGGGGATCCTTTTCGCTCCTCTCTCCCGAGGGGCGAAAGATCAACGATGCGATCCACGGGGATTTCGTCGATGCCGGTGCGCAGATCCTGACCGCCAACACTCATTATGCGCTGAAGCCGTTCTGCAAGGCCTTTCTCACGAGTCCCAGCTGCGATGAGGGGTTGGTCGCCGGTTTTGCAGGGACCGAGGGCGGTGCGGTGCACGGCGGTGTGCTTCACGCCGGCCTGATCCGTGTCGCGATCGAAAGCGTTCAGAAGGCGATTCCGGCTGGGGAACCGATCGCGGCGGCCACCTGCATGGGCAGCTTCGAAGGCCCTTACGCCCGGTCGAGCACATTGCCCGCTGCCGAGACGGCGCGGCTGATCAAGACCGAGCTCGAGGTGCGCCAGGCAGCTCGATCGGATCTGGTCATCTTCGAGACGCTGACAACGCTCGAGGAGATCGAGGGTGTTGCACTGGCGGCCCGCGACCGGGGAGAAACGGATGTGGCCGTGGGATTCACCTGCGGCCCCGATGGAAAAACACTGGCCGGCGTGAGCATGGCCGAGGCGGTGGGGGTGCTCTCGCCGGTTGCGCCTTTGATCTGGTTCGTCCAGTGTACGCGGTACGATCTCGTGAAGCGCGCGCTGACCGATCTCAAAGGGGCTCTCGGTCCGCGGGAGACTGTCGGCGTTTACGCGAATGACGGCAGGAACTGGGACAACCGGCGCATGGAATGGATCGGGAACAGGATCGGACCGGAAGAATACGGCGCCTTCGCCTTGAGGTGGCGCGACGCCGGGGCGCGGATCATCGGCGGCTGCTGTGGAACGTCACCGGAGCATATCAAACGATTGAAAGAGATTTTCGAGAAGGCGCCATGAACGGAATGGAGAGAGTGATCCGTCGGGCTGGGTGGGCCTTTTTTTTGTGCCTCCACTTTTTCTGCGGTTTTGCGGCGGGCGCCGCGGAGGACGCGGCCGACCTCTTCGGCGGCATCGAAAAAATGCTGCTTTGCGCCGAGAGGGTGCGTGTCGAGTTCGAGATCTCCTCCGAGGGGGCGATCGCCACGTCGGTGAAGGGGACGCTCCTGATGGAACCGCCGAGCAACAAGGTACGGCTCGACGTCTCGGGCGCCTTCATGGGCGTTCCGGTGGATCTCGGTTTTATCTCGGACGGTGTGCTCATGCGGGGCGGGCCGAAAGAGAAGGGATCGAGAGCGGACAGGAGGTTTTTCGAGGGCGGGACACCGGCCGCACTCGGCGAGGCGGTCGTGATCGGCCTGACCCGCATGGGCCTGCTTCACAATATTGCGGTGCTCAAAGGCGGCGGGCCTCCCGACCGTTCTGACGGGACGGTCCGGGAGTGGGTACGGTGCTCGAGCTTCGTCTCTGGCGGGGCGGAACCGGATGGCGGCATCGATCGGAGGACGGTCGCCTTCGATATCGCCGTGGGCGGGAAGCATGTGGCCGAGGGGACGCTGTGGGTCGAGGGGACTTCGCGGCTTCCCGTGCGGCGCGAGCAGACCGTTCATTTCGGATCGGGTACGATGCGTGCGACCGAGAAATACGCGCTGTTCGAGATCAACGGCGCGATCGATCCCGCTCTTTTCCATCTGCGCGGGCCCGGCGAAAGTCCCGGGTTGCGTCCTCCGCCGGAGGAGGTGGTGGCGGCCTTCGGTCTCGATCCCTTTTACAGGAAATATGTCGATGCGGGGGGGCTGCCCGTGGTGGCCTCGGAGAAGGTCTCCGATTTCGCGCTGATCGAGGCCGCTTTCCTGATCGGCAAGATGCTCCAGAACCGCGGCGATATCTTGAAAGCCCTCGTGAAGAACAAGACAAGGTTCGCGGTCATGGCTCATGGCGAGTTGACCACGATGATTCCCGAGCACAGCGATCTCGAGCCGGCCGAGTTCTGGGACAAGCGCGCCCGCGGTCTGGGTGCCACGACCGCGCGGCCGGCGGTGAGCTGCGGCGAGGAGAACCTCCTCGGCTTACGGGGCGATCCCTACGAGACCGAGAACATTCTCATTCACGAGTTTGCTCATACCATTCACCACATGGGTCTCATGACCATTGACAAGGAGTTCGACAAAAAGCTCGAGGCGCTCTACCAGAAGGCGGTGGCCAAGGGGCTCTGGAAGGGCAAGTACGCGGGCAAGAACCGGGCCGAGTACTGGGCCGAGGGTGTGCAGTCCTGGTTCGACACGAACCGGCAGTCCGACCACGACCACAACCACGTGAATACGCGCGAGGAGCTCGAGGAGTACGACCCTGATCTGGCGGCCCTGATCGCCGAGGTTCTGGGCGAGATCGACTGGCGCTATCGCAAACCGGCTGACCGCAAGGACCCGGCCCACCTGGCCGGCTACGAATAACGGCCCCCGGAACAAATCCTCCATTAGTTATTCCGGGAACGATTCTTTCACGGCATCAAGGGAACTTGATGCCGTGAAAGAATCGTTCCCGGAATAACTAATGGAGGATTTGTTCCGGGGGCCGTTTTATTTCCTATTGAATTCGACCGGCTCCTTGCGTTTTTCGAGGATTTTTGAGGCGCCCGCGACGAAATCTTCGGTGAGCAGGTTGTTCGTGGTTTCGTGCAGCGTGGCAAAGGCGTTTTCCTCGAAATCGGCGGCCATGACGCGATTCACCGTGCGCCGCGTCGACTCGATGGCGAAGGGCGCGTTGCGCGCCACGCTTGCCGCCCACTTCACACCCGCATCGAGGAGTTCGTCCTTGGGCATCAGCTTGTGCACCACGCCGAAGGCGAGCGCCTCGTCGGCCGTGATCAGCCGGCCCGTGTAGAGCAGGTCCTTGGCCGCGGCCGGCCCGATGCTGCGAACCAGGTTTTCCGGCCCCATCCAGCCCGCCATGCAACCGAGCGTCACCTCGGGGAAGCCGTACATGAGGCCGCCCTCCTTCTTGTCCCCCGAAGCGGCGAAGAGCACGTCGCTCAGGGTGTAGAACTCGGCCCCGCCGCCGAGAGTGAATCCGTGCAGCAGCCCGATCGTCGGGATCCTGAGCCGGTAGAGCTTGATCGCCACGAGGCGTCCGTCGAGAACGTGCTTGTACGAGGTCTTGTAATCGATCGGCCCGTATCCGCCGTCGGTCTCGACCACCAGCTCGTTCAGATCGGCGCCGAAGCTCGCGTGCGGGCCGTTCGAGTGGATCACGAGGGCGCGGATCGACACATCCTCCTCGATCTGGTCGAGCCGATCGGAAAGGATCTCAAGCATGGGCGTGTTGAACGCGTTGCCGCCGTCCACGCGGTTCAGCGTGAGGATCCCCACATGGGGATGTTCAGGGTGCTTGTCGAGCAGAATCCAGTCTTCGTTTCTTGTGGTCATGACGGTATCTCCACAACGGCGCGGCCCACGACCTTGCCATCGTGAAGGTCGGTGAAGGCGTCGAGAATCTTGTCGAGCGGATAGATCTTGGACACGAGAACATCGAGCGGGATCTGTCCGTCCTCGAGGAGCTTGATCACATCGGGGAAGAGCCGCGTGGGGCAGCCCCACGATCCGCCGATACGCTTCTGCAGGCCCATGAAGGCTCCCGCCTTGAACTTGCAGTCGTCCATGGTGTAACCGATCACGGCCACGTCGCCCCCCTTGCGGATCGTGCCGAAGGAGCTCTTGATCGTGCCCGCCATGCCCACGCAATCGACGGCCACACGGATGCCGTCGCCCGAGGCCTTCTTGAGGACCTTGTCGATCCGCTCGTGCTCGTTGGCATTGAACACCTCGGCGCCCAGGGCGGCGGCACTCTCCAGACTCTCGTCGCGTACATCGACAGCGTACATCTTCTCCGCTCCGAACGCCTTGGCAACAGCCAGGGCGGCGAGCCCGAGCCCGCCCGCGCCGAAGACCGCCACCTGGTCTCCTGAAGTCACGCACACGCGCTCCTTCAGCGCGAAGGTGATGGTGGAAACCGCGTCGGCCGCGACGCACACCCTCGACAGGTCGAGCCCCGGCTTCATGCGGAAGGCGTACTTTTCCGGAATCACCACGTACTGTGCGTAAGCCCCGTCGCGCGACCCGCCGAGCATCTGGCTTCTCGAGCAGATGTTGTCGTCGCCCCCCTTGCAGAGCGGGCACTCGCCGCAGCCGTAAACAGGCGGAAGGAGCACGGCGTCCCCTTCCGAAAGAGAACCCGCTCCCTCTCCCAGAGCGGCCACGGTGCCGGCCGCTTCGTGCCCCAGGATCAAGGGATAGATCTTCAGAGGATCGGGAATCAAGCCTTCGTAATAGGTCAGGTCGGTGTGGCAGAGACCGTTGGCCGCCACCTTGACCAGGACTTCGCCCGGCCCCGGCTCGGGCACAGGCACGTCTTCCACGCGCAGGTCCTTCGCGGCGTGAAGAACAGCGGCTTTCATCGTTGTCGTCATGGAATTCCCTCCCTTCTGGGTATCGGATCGATTCGGGCCGTCAAGACCACTCAGTATGTTGTCACACCAGGAAGCTGTCAAGGACCGGCCCCAACCTTGGGCGGTCGTCCCGCGCCCGTTCGACGGGCTCCATTTTTCCATGGGGCGCGCGCTCTGATTTTGTCTATTATGAATGCAACAACCAAACTGAGAACGGGAATGGAAAAATGTCGAGCACTTTCGGAACTCTCTTTCAGGTCGCCACCTTTGGCGAATCCCATTGCGCCGGGGTGGGCGCCGTGATCGATGGCTGCCCGCCGCGTCTCTCCCTCACCGAGGCGGACATCCAGGTGCAACTCGACCGGCGGCGGCCGGGGCAGAGCGCCCTGACCACGGACCGCGACGAGAAGGACACCGTCACGATCCTCTCGGGCGTCGAGAATTCGATCACCCTGGGAACGCCGATCGCACTCCACGTGGCGAACCAGGACCAGAAGCCGCGCGACTACGCCGATCTCCGGCGCATTCCGCGCCCTTCGCACGCCGACTACACCTACCAGATGAAGTACGGCGTCCGCGCCTCGAGCGGCGGCGGCAGGGCGAGCGCGCGTGAGACGATCGGACGGGTCGCGGCGGGGGCGGTCGCCGAAAAGTATCTCGCCACCCGTTTCGGCGTGGAGATCGTGGCCTGGGTCCAGTCCGCGGGAGTGATCGACGCGCCCGACGTCGATTCCGACGCGATCACCCGCCAGATCGTGGACGCCACACCGACCCGCTGTCCCCACGACGACGCGGCGCACAGAATGGCCGACGCGATCGCGGCAGCCAAGAAGGACGCCGATTCGCTGGGCGGAATCGTCGCCTGCGTCTGCCGCAACGTGCCGGCCGGGTGGGGGGAGCCGGTATTCGACAAGCTCGAGGCCCAGCTCGCCCGCGCCATGCTGTCGATCCCGGCAACCAAGGGATTCGAGATCGGTTCGGGATTCGGCGGGACCGCCATGAAGGGCTCGGACCACAACGATCCCTTCGTGGACAGGGGCGGTCGCCTCGGCACGAGGACCAACTTCAGCGGCGGCGTCCAGGGCGGAATCTCGAACGGGGAACCGATCCTCTTACGCGTCGCCTTCAAGCCGCCCGCAACGATCGGCAAGAGCCAGAAGACCGTCGATTTCGATGGCAAAGATGTGGAGCTCGCCGCCCGCGGCCGTCACGATCCCTGCGTGGTCCCGCGCGCCGTTCCCATCGTGGAGGCGATGGCGGCCCTCGTCCTTGCTGACGCCGCCCTCCTCCAGGAGAGGTGCCGGTGACGAAAAGCCCCCCGGGGCGGAAAGGAAAAACGGTGTCCGAAGATATCCCGAAATTGCGTGACGAGATCGCCATGATCGATCAGGCCATGGTGGAGCTTCTGGAACGCCGTTTCAAACTCGCCGAGACCGTGGGGCGCATCAAGGCCAAGCTCGGGCGGCCCGTGGTCGTGCGCGAGGTGGAGAAGAACGTGATCGCCCGCGCGCGCAACGCGGCCGAGCTCTGTGGTGTTTCGCCCGAGATGATGGAGGCGATTTTCATGTCGATCATTCACGGATCGGTGGAGCGCCAGCACAGGGTGGGCGTGAGCATGGGAATCAGCAAGTCGGCGCGCATTCTGATCGTGGGCGCGGCCGGGGCCATGGGGGGATGGCTTCGCAGGTTCTTCGAGAATATCGGCCACACCTCGGAAGGAGTCGATTCCGCTTGGGAGGGGCTCCCCCCTCACGAGGAGCGCTTCAGCCGGCTCGACGATGTGCCCGACCTGGCCGCTTTCGACGCGGTCTTCATCTCCGTGCCGCTCGACAAGACGGCCGAGGCGCTGGAGGAGATGGTCGCGCGCGGTTTGAAGGCGCCCCTCTTCGAGATCGCGTCGATCAAGAACCACCTCGAAAAACCGCTCGATGAGCTGCGGCGGAAGGGAACGCCCACGATCTCGCTCCACCCCATGTTCGGCCCGGACAAGAATCCTTACGGTCCGCTCACCATTGTTCACGCCGCGTTCGGTAATGAGAAAGGGGAACGGCAGCAGGTCCTCGATCTCCTCGCCCATCCCTATCTCGATCTAGTGAGTCTCCCCTTCGAGCGCCATGACCGGACCATGGGCTGGCTGCTCGGCCTCGCCCACCTCACGGGCATGCTCTTCGCCGAGGCGCTCAGCCATTCGGGGCTCGACCCGCGCGAACTGGGCCGGGCCGCGTCGACCACCTTCTCGCGCCAGGTGGCCACGGCCCACTCGGTGCTGAGCGAGGACCCGGCCCTCTACTTCAGCATCCAGCGGCTCAATCCCTTCAGGGGCGAGATCTACGCCGCGCTCAACGCGGCTCTCGGGGAGTTGACCGGTGCGGTGGAGCGGGACGACGCGGAGCAGTTCGCGTCATTTCTGTCGCGCGCGGCCGATGCTCTTCCCGAGCAGGACGACCGGTGAGGTGTGATTTCGAGACGGCGTTCTCCGGCTGGAGAGAGTCTTTCTAATCTTAGCCGCCTTTCTCCTCGTCCCCCCAGTGAATGGTGTGCGGGCGCCAGATGCTCTCCCGCTCGTAACTGCCGAACACGTCGCTGTAGCTGACTTTTCCGACAGCCCATTGGATATCGAGCGACAAGCCCTTTATGAAGCCCATCAACGGTCCGAGGACCACGCCCATGGGCGCAACGACGATCGCGTCGAAGCCGTAACAGAGCGGATGTTCGTGGAACGCCTTGGGATTCGCACGGTAGACTTCCGCGGGAAGATCGATCGCGCCGGTGAAAGCGCCGGTCACGGTTCCGGTGACCGTCGCGCAGCCGGTCAGCAGCAGGGCAACAACAACAAGGGATACCAATTTCATGACGTTTTTCCTCACAAGCTGCCGGGCTATCGATTCCTGTGGGGCTACCGGCTTGTCCCACCAGGGATTCACATTATAAGCGATAGCCAAAATAATCCATCGTCTAAAACAGAGCCGTGAATCCCAGGTCCCTCGATGACCAGGATGTAATCTTGTCTTTTCACGGGCGTCTCCCTGTCCTTCCTGTTTGTTCAAGACCGTCGATGTGCCATAATCGGAAAGCGCAAAGCGCGATATCACGGAGCGCGAGTCGCGCGGCCCCGAACTCGGAGATCCCATGTCGCACATCGCGAGAAGCCTGGTTTGTGGCACCATCGGGGTGCTCGGTCTGATCGCGAGCGGCTGCACATTTTTGACAGCCGATTTCGAAGGTCCGGACACGTCGCTCCGCTTCGAGAGCCCGAGAAGACTCTATCTCTTTCCAGCCCCCGTACTGGCCGCGCCCGAGTTCCGGCAGAGATTCGAGGAGATCCTCTCCGAAACTGAGGGATTCGTTCTCGTTTCGGATTGGGAGGAGGCTGATTACTTCCTCGACGAGGGACCGCTTCCCGATGGCCTGCTTCCCGGTTACGTCTCTCGAGGCAACGGGACCATGTTCGCCTGCGGAGTGACCCTCGGCCTCTTCCCGGGATGGGAAACCAGATTCCACGGATTGAGCGTCGAAATGGGGGCCGTGGGATCGGACGGTGAAACCGTGCTGTTCAACTCCCTCGTCAGCGAAAAGGTGTACCTTCATCTTCTGCTCTTGCCCTTCGGTCTGCTGCAATCCCTGATCAATCCGCCCTGGTCGGGCACATTTCGATTCACGGGACTCGAGGGACATGAACGCCTGCACGAGTGGTTTGCCGACGACATCGGCGGGCAGCTGCTCGAATATTTCCGGGAACATGATAGCTGACGAAACAAGATTTTTCCCGAAAAAGGTACTGGAGGGATCATGATCTTCAACCGCCACAGCGCACGATGTCTCGAAACCATCTCGCCGGTCATGCTGGCATGCTGCGCGCTTTTCATCTTTTTCGGCTGCGAGAGCCGCTCCGTGCCCGTGGTCGACTTCGACTCTTTTCAGGTCGAGACAAAGATTGCCGAAGGCGACACCGGGCCGACCTATTCGGTGATCATGCCGGCCGATCTCCGGCTGAACGCACACCTGGTGATCGTGAACAGCGCCTGCAAATGCACGATCATTCCCGTGGGTTCGCTACCCGTCGACTCGTTCACTTTTTCCGGCGAAAAGATCACGAGCGGCTCAGGGGTGCCCAAATTGGAATTCCTACCACCTTCCGGCGGGGAGCTTCAGGTGGAAATGTGCTTCGCCATGCTCGTCGTATCCGATGGCGAATCTCCCGGTATCGAGGATTTGAAGAAAATCTTTCCCGACCCGATACTGGGACCGGAGGCGACCCGCCAGGAGATTCGCGAAAAACTCTCGACCATCGAAGACGGCTTGCTCGCGATCGACTCCATCGTCGGGACGGCGATCAGGTCATTTCCCGAACCATGATCACGAAAACGGCTGATCGGCTCATGAAGGAAGCGGCGCGATCGCCATGTCGATCTCGTCGCTCGTGACGTCGTCCACGATCACCGTGGAGCCAAAATCGGCGGGAAGGACAAAGCGGAGCTTTCCCGACTTCTTTTTCTTGTCCAGATTCAGCGCGGCAAAAAACTCGTCGCGGTCCACCGGCGGGGGGTTGACGGGCAGATTGCAGCGCTCGAGTGTTTGCACCACGCGGCGCAGATAGTCGGGCTGCACCAGGCCTCGGTCGCGGGCGATTCTCGAAACGCCCACGAGACCGATCGACACGGCCTGACCGTGGGTGAGGGAGCCGTACTCTCCCAGCGTTTCGAAGGCGTGTCCCAGGGTGTGCCCCAGGTTCAGTACACGCCGCTCGCCATTCTCGAAGGGATCCCGCTCCACGACCGCCGCCTTGATCGCCGCGCAATCGGTCACGCACCGTTCGAGAAAATCGATGCTGCGCAGGACGCCTGCGTTCTGTTCGAGCTCCTTCTCGATGAAGGCGAACAGGTCGGCCGATCCGAGAAGAGCGGTCTTGACCACCTCGGCCATCCCGTTGGAGATTTCCCCGTCATCGAGGGTGCGCAGCACGCAGGGATCGCTCAGTATCATCCGGGGTTGGTAGAAGTTACCCACGAGATTCTTGGCGCGCACATGGTTGACGCCCACCTTGCCACCGATGCTGGCGTCGACCTGGGCGAGGAGCGTGGTGGGAACCTGAACGAACCGCATGCCGCGCATGTAGATCGACGCGGCGAATCCGCCGAGGTCGCCCGTGACGCCGCCGCCCACCGTGACGGCGATCGAGTCCCGGGCCGCCCCCGATCGGGCGAGGGCGTCGATGATGGCACCGGCCTGCTGATAGGTCTTCTCCCTGTCACCGTCGTGGACCTCGATAGCGCTCCACGAGAGCGGGGCCGCGTCGAGGGAAGCGGCGATCTGATCGAGATGGAGGTCCTTCACATTGGCCGGTATGAGAACGAAGACGTTCGAGCGGGCGCACGATTCTCCCATGACATCCACGAGATGCTCGCCGAGTCTCGAAAGGAGGCCCCGCCCGGTCACGATCGTGCTCTCCGACCCGCCCGAACGCATCGACCCTTCGGGAACCTCGATCGAGATCAACTGCCCGGGGAGAGGGAGTCTGGCCGCGATCCGGCACGCCGCGGCGCGTGCGCTGAGCGGGGTCGTGTCGAGGCAGGCCGGAATCCGCGCGTACGCTTCCGCCCGCTCGGCGAGGAGCGCCCGGATCCGATCGTCGAGACCGCCGCCGCCCTCGTCACCGGCGTCGCCCGCGTCCGCGAGAAGAGGCCGCGACCTGTCGCCCGCGGTCCGTTCCACGATCGCGTCGACCGACGCTTCGAGGAGCACCACGTGGCCGTGATTGGACAGGACATCGAGGTTTTGCGCATCGACCAGGGCACCTCCGCCCGTGGCCAGAACGAGATCGGTCTGATCGGCCAGGGAATGGCAGACGTCCCTCTCGCACGAACGGAAATACTCCTCCCCCTCGGATGCGAAGATCTCGGACACGCTCATCCCCTCGCGCTCCTCGATGAGCTGGTCCATATCGACGAACTCGACGCCGAGCATCCCGGCCAGGGCACGCCCCGTGGCGGTCTTGCCCGTGCCCATGAATCCCGTAATCACTATCAGCGGTATCGGCTCGGACGTGCGCGTCACGGTTACTGCTCCTGGGCGGTCTCAGTCGACGAGTCGATCGAGATCGCGGAAAAAATCGGGATAAGAAATATCGACGGCGTCCGCGTCTTGCACGGTCGTGGCGTTCTTTGCCACGAGGCCGGCCACGGCCATGGCCATGGCGATGCGGTGGTCGCCGAAGGAATCGACCTGAGCGCCGCGCAGCGCGCAGGGCCCCTTGATTATAAAACCGTCGTCGAGTTCTTCAATCTCCGCGCCGAGCCGCGACAGGTTATCCACCGTGCATCGGATGCGGTCCGATTCCTTGTGGCGGAGTTCCTCGGCGCCGCGCACGACGGTCGTTCCCCGCGCCCGGGTGGCGACAGCGGCGAGAAGGGGCAGCTCGTCGATCAGGGACGGGATGATTCCTCCGTCGATCACGATTCCCTCGAGAGGTCCCGATCGGACGATGATATCGGCCGTCGGCTCCCCCGCGGTGGTGGCCTGGTTTTCCAGGGCGATCCGGGCTCCCATCTCCTGCAGCACGCGCAGCACTCCCGTGCGCGTAGGATTGATTCCCGTGTGGATCAGCCTCGCCTCGGAACCGGGTACGATCGCGGCGGCAGCCATGAAGAACGCCGCCGACGAGATGTCGCCCGGCACGGAGACGACGACGGCTTCGAGAGGCGCTCCCCCCGAGAGGGTGATCGAGTCGCCCCGCCGCGACAGCTTCGCGCCCATGGCGCCGAGCATGAGCTCCGTGTGGTCGCGTGTGGGCGCCTTCTCGACCACCGTCGTTTCACCCGATGCGTTGAGCCCGGCGAGCAGGACGGCGCTCTTGACCTGGGCGCTCGCCATGGGCGGATGGTAGACGATGCCCTCGAGGCCGTCCGCCCTGATCCGCATGGGCAGGCATCCGCCGGCAGCGGTCGTGATCTCGGCTCCCATGAGGCGCAGCGGTTCGGCGATCCGTTCCATGGGACGGCGCTTCAACGAGTCGTCGCCGTCGATCGTGCAGTCGAGGCCGAGGCCGGCCACGAGGCCCGAGAGGAGGCGCGCCGTGGTTCCCGAGTTCCCGGCGTCGATCGTGACGCCGCTCTTCCACTGTCCGGGGGAGATCATGATCTTGTCGTTCGCCAGCTCTTCGACCGAGCAACCGAGCGTGCGCAGGCAGGTTGCGGTGCTCTTGACATCGGCCGCATCGGGCAGCCCCTCGACGATCTGCTCCCCCCGCGCGAGGGAGCCGAGGATGAGGGCGCGGTGGGCGATCGACTTGTCGCCCGGCACCCGGATCGTGCCGCCGATCGCGCCGGCCTGTTTCACTTGTCTGTTCATACCGTCCCCCGTTTCACCTCGCCGTGACCGCCATGCGCCGTCCCACGGCCTCGGCTATCGGTCGCAGTTCGTCCATCATCTTTTCGAATTCGTCGAAATGAAGGCTCTGGTCCCCGTCGCAGAGCGCCGTCTCGGGCGAGGGGTGGACCTCGACGATGATCCCGTCCGCACCGGCGGCCACGGCCGCGCGCGACGTGGCGGCGATGAGGTCGCGCCGACCGGTGGCGTGGCTCGGATCGACGATCACCGGCAGATGGCTGCACTGCTTGATCACGGGCACGGCGCAGATGTCGAGCGTGTTGCGCGTCGCCTTCTCGAAGGTCCTGATGCCCCGCTCGCAGAACATGACCTGGTTGTTGCCGTTCGCGAGAATGTACTCTGCCGCGAGAAGGAGCTCCTCCACGGTGGACATCATTCCCCGCTTGAGCAGAACCGGTTTCTTGACCCGGCCCACGGCCTCGAGCAGGGAGTAGTTCTGCATGTTGCGCGCCCCGATCTGGAGGATGTCGGCGTAGCGGCAAACGAGGGGAACGAGGTCGGGCGCCATCACCTCTGTCACGATGGGCAGGCCGGTCTCGGCCTTGGCCGCGAGGAGGATCTTGAGCCCTTCCTCGCCCATACCCTGGAAACTGTAGGGCGATGTGCGCGGTTTGAACGCGCCGCCCCTCAGAACCCGGCCGCCGGCGGCGCGCACCGCCCGGGCCGCGGACTTGAGCTGCTCCGACGATTCGACCGAGCAGGGACCGGCCATGACCACGAACTCGTCGCCGCCGATCGATACGCCGTTCACCTTGATCACCGTGTTCTCCGGTTTGAACTCGCGGTTCACGAGCTTGAACGACTTGGACACGGGCGTCATCTGGGCCACGCCCGGCATCGTGCCGATCTGTTCGATCGCCGCCGATCGCGCCGCGCCGATGACGCCGATGATCGTCTCCCGCGCGCCGTGCGAGGGGCGCGCTTTCAATCCCGCGGTTTCGATGGCGCGGATGACGCCGCTGATCTCGGCGACCGACGCCGACTGTTTCATCACGATGATCATTGTACACCACTCCTCTTGGACGGGTTGATCGCCCGGTACACGGTCTGCAGGAAGTCTTCCACCTTTGCCACCGCGGCGGACCGGGTGGCCGCGGCCTGTATGATCTTGATCAGGGCGCTGCCGATGATCACGCCGTCGGCCAGGTTCGCGGCCCGTCGGGCCTGGTCGGGTGTGGCGATCCCGAATCCGGCATAGAGCGGCAGGTCGGCCTGCGCCCGGATCCTTCCCACGAACGCACCGAACGCGTCGGGATCGGCCGCGGCCGATCCGGTCACCCCGGTCAGGGCCACGAGGTAGAGAAATCCCCGCGCCTCGCGGCCGATCGCCGCCACCCTCTGTGCGCTCGACGTGAGCGCCACGAGATCGACGAGCGTGACCGATTCGGCCGCCAGCGTCCTGCGCCCCGCTCCCGACTCCTCGATCGGAAGATCGGGGATGATGACGCCTTCCACGCCCGATTCGGCCGCCGCCCTGGCGAAGGGCCCGAATCCCATGCGCATGACCGGATTGAGGTAGCCCATGGCGCAGATCGAGATCGACGATTCCCGGGACGCTCTCCGGGCGAGTTCGAGCGCCCTGGGCAGGGTCATCCCATTTGCGAGAGCCGCCTCGGACGACGCCTGGATGACCGGGCCGTCGGCGATCGGATCGGAGAACGGGATGCCGATCTCGATCACGCGGCATCCGGCCCGGGCGGCGGCAGCGACGAGTTCCAGGAAGGTCTGGTCGTCGGGATAGCCGGCCGTGAAAAAGGGCACGAGCGCTTTTAGGCCCGCGTCGCGCATCTTGTCGGTTCTGTCTGCGAGGTTCATGAACTCAGACGCTCCTCCACGCTTTCCATATCCTTGTCCCCGCGGCCGGAGAGATTGACGACGATCAGGTCGGCCGCCACCTCGGCGCGGCCCAGAAGCTGAACTGTGTGAGCCAGCGCGTGGCTCGATTCGAGAGCGGGCACGATCCCCTCGAGCCGCGTGAGCAGAAGGAACGCATCGAGAGCCTCGGCATCGGTCACCCGCGAGTAGGCCACGCGGTCATCGTCCTTGAGAAAACTGTGCTCCGGTCCGACACCCGGATAGTCGAGGCCGGGCGCGATCGAGTGGGCGGGCAGGACCTGGCCGTCGCCGTCTTGAAGGAGGTAGCTCAAGCTCCCGTGAAGAACGCCCGGCTCTCCCTCGCAGAGCGCGGCCGCGTGCCCGTCGGCCGACCCGCCCGCCTCGACGCCGTGGAGCTTCACCTCACGGTCGGACAGGAAGGCCGAGAAGATGCCGAGAGCGTTCGACCCTCCGCCCACGCAGGCGATCACGTGGGAGGGGAGACGCCCCTCGGCCTCGAGAATCTGGCGGCGCGCTTCGATACCGATCACTTTCTGGAAATCGCGCACGATCGTGGGGTAGGGATGGGGGCCCACGGTCGAACCGATGATGTAGTGGGTGCTCTCCACATTGGTCACCCAGTCGCGGATCGTCTCGTTCGTGGCGTCCTTGAGCGTTCGCGATCCGCTGTCTACGGGCACCACGGCGGCTCCGAGCAGTTCCATCCGGCGCACGTTGGGCGCCTGGCGCGCCATGTCGACGGCACCCATGTAAATGGTGCACTCCATGCCGAAGAGGGCCGACACCGTGGCGGTGGCCACGCCGTGCTGGCCGGCGCCCGTTTCGGCCACGATGCGCGTCTTGCCCATGCGGCGTGCGAGCAGGACCTGGCCGAGACAGTTGTTGATCTTGTGCGCGCCCGTGTGATTGAGGTCCTCGCGCTTGAGGTAGATCTTCGCCCTCTGCCCGCAGTGTGCGCCCAGGTTGGCCGCGAGGTAGAGCGGTGTGGGGCGGCCCGAGTAGTTTTCGAGGAGGTCGCGCAGCTCCCCGTCGAAGGCCGCGTCGCGCACCGCGTCCTCGTAGGCGGCGTCGAGCTGTTCGAGGCACGCCATGAGCGTTTCGGGGACGTACTGGCCGCCGTAACGGCCGAAGCGGCCCGGCGATTTTCCTTCACTCGTCGCCATTCTTGACCTCCGCGATGAAACGTTCCACCGCCGCGGCGTCCTTGACACCGGGCTTCTTTTCCACGCCGCGGCAGACATCGACGCAGAAGGGGCGGGTCGCCCCGATCGCCTGTTTCACGTTGTCCGGATCGAGCCCCCCGGCGAGAAAGAGCTCGTATCCCCGGCGGCCGGCGCGGGCCGCCTCTTTCCAGAGCGCGTCGATCGCCTTCTGAACGATCGGCTCCGATTTGTCGAGGTCGACGAGAAAGTGGGCGGCCGGGATCCGCGCGGCACCGTCCTTTTCGTCGAGGAGCCGGCCCTGCTGGATCGCTTTCACGATCGCCAATCCGGTGCGGATCCGAAGCGCGTCGCAGAAGGACGCCGTCTCGTTTCCGTGGAGCTGGATCATGTCGAGACCGGCGGTCAGCGCGGTGCCGACGATCTCGTCGATCGCCGCGTCCACGAACACGCCGACGAGGCGCGCTTCGGGGACGGCGCGCCTGATCCGGGCCGCGTCTTCCGGCGTGATCCGCCTGGGGCTGTCGGCAAAGATCAGGCCGAGGAAGTCCGCGCCCATCCCGTGGCAGAGAAGCGCGTCCTCGGGAGAGGTAATGCCGCAGATCTTGATCTTGACGCGGCTCATGGCGTCCCTCCGAGAAGTTCCCCCAGCTTCTTCGCGGGATCGCTCGATTGCAGAAGAGATCCGCCGATGAGAAAAGCGTCGGCGCCCAGGGCGCTGAGCTCGGAGATCTGGCCGGGGCCGTCGATGCCGCTCTCGGCGACGCGCACCGCGTTTTCCGGGATGAGGGGGAGGAGCCGGCGGGCCGTGTCGAGCGAGGTCTCGAGGGTCGCCAGATTGCGGTTGTTGATGCCGATGATGTCGGCGCAGGCGTCGATCGCCTTCTCCAGGTCCTCCCGGTCGTGGCATTCGACGAGAGGAGCCATGCCGAGCGCCCTGATCCGGTCGAGCAGGAGCGACAGATCGCGTGCGCTCAGCAGCCGTGCGATGAGAAGCAGCGCGTCGGCGCCCGCCGCGCGCGCCTCGACGACCTGGTAGGTGTCGATCACGAATTCCTTGACCAGCACGGGAAGGGCGGTGATGCGCCGGACAGCCTCGACGTCGGAGAGGGATGTACCGAAATTGCACGTGTCGGTCACGATCGAGATGGCGGCGGCGCCCGATCGGTCGTAGATCGCGGCGAGCTTTTCGGGAGCCCCCCCCTGGGCGAAGGCTTTCACGCTGGGCGATTTCTTCTTGATCTCCGCTATGATTTTCGAGCCGCCGCTGATGGCGCCCTTGAAATCCCGCGGCCTTTCGAAAGGCAGGCTTCTTTCGAGATCGGCCTCGGCCCGGATCTCTTTCTTGCGGGAGAGCTCCGCCCTCTTCTCGAGGACCACGCGATCGAGAAAGGTGTTCACCGTTGCCTCCTGATTCCGGGACCTGCCGGCGGGGCTCCGGCGCTAGCGTGCGAGTTCACTGGACACCTCCTTCAGCGACTGGAGCAGGTTTCTGGCGGCGCCCGACTCGATCGCTTCACGCGCGAGTCCCACTCCTTCCACCGGATCGCGCGCGCGGTCGGCGAGGGCGGCCGCGAACCCGGCGTTGAGAAGAACGGCGTCGCGCCGCGGGCCGGCCCGCGACTCGAGGATGTCGTTGATGTGGCCGGCGTTCTCCCGGGGCGATGCGCCGCTGATCGATTCGAGGGGGGCGCGCTCGATGCCGGCCTCCTCGGGCGAGAAGGTGAAGGTCCGCACCTGCCCCTTCTCGAGGGCGCTCACCCTGGTCTCGCCGCTGATCGACACCTCGTCGGTGCCGTCGTGGCCGTGGACGATGAAGGCTTTTTCAGAACCGAGGGTGTGGAGCACGCCGCAGAGGCGCTCGGTCAGATCGGGATGGAAAACGCCGGTCAGCTGGCGCTTGACGCCGGCCGGATTGGTCAGGGGCCCGAGAATGTTGAACACCGTGCGGACTCCGAGCTCCTTGCGCACCGGAGCTGCGTGCTTCATCGCCGGATGCAGGCTGGGCGCGAAGAGGAAACCGATTCCCACGCGGTCGATCAGGGCGGCGACCTGATCGGGCGTCAGGGTGATGTTGACGCCGAGCGCCTCGAGTACGTCGGCGCTGCCGCACTTCGAGGAGACGGCGCGGTTGCCGTGCTTGGCCACGGGGATGCCCATGGCGGCCGTGACCAGGGCCGCCGCGGTGGACACGTTGAAGGTGTGGCGCGCGTCGCCGCCGGTGCCGCAGGTGTCGATCATCCCGCTCCGCTCCGGCGTGATGCGGACCGCCTTCTGCCGCATGGCGCTCGCGAAACCGGCGATCTCGTCGACCGTTTCTCCCTTCATGCGCAGCGCGGTGAGGATCGACGCGATCCGGGGTTCGGACAGCGCGCCTTCCATGATCGATCCCATCAGGTCCCGGGCCTCGTCGAAGGAGAGGTCCTGCCCGTTGATGAGGGCCTCGATGATCTGGCCGTTTGCGCTCATGATTGGCCCTCCCCGGGGCGAATGGTCTGAAGAAAGTTCGCCAGCAGCCCCTTCCCCTCGGGGGTGAGGATCGACTCGGGATGGAACTGCACGCCTTCGATCCTCTCCTCGGCCAGCCGGACGCCCATGATTTCACCTTCCGACGTGTACGCCGACACCTGGAGCTCGGCAGGGAGGTTCTGCTCGTGCACGATGAGCGAGTGGTAGCGGGTCGCGCTGAAGGGATTGGACAGGCTGTCGTAGATCGTTTTTCCGTCGTGATAGATGTTCGACACCTTGCCGTGCATGATCCTGTCGGCGCGGTCGATCGATCCGCCGTAGGCAGCCACGATGCACTGGTGGCCGAGGCAGACACCGAGGATCGGGATCGCGCCGGCGAAGCGTTTGATCAGCTCGATCGAGACGCCGGCGTCGTCGGGGGTGCCCGGTCCGGGCGAGATGACGAGCGAGAGCGGTTCGAGCGCCGCGGCCTCGTCGGGCGTGATCCGGTCGTTGCGGAAGACGCGGACCTCTTCGCCCAGCTCGCCCAGCGCCTGGACGATGTTGAATGTGAACGAGTCGTAGTTGTCGATGAGGAGATGCATGATCAAAATCCTTCCTCTGCGATGGAAACGGCCTTGATGATCGCCCTGATCTTGTCGAGCGTTTCCTTGTACTCGAATGCCGGATCGGAATCGGCCACGATCCCGGCCCCGGCCTGGGCAAAGTACTCCTTCCCCTTCATGAAAAGCGTGCGGATCGTGATGCACATATCCATGTCGCCTTGCCGGCCGAAGTAGCCCACCGCGCCGCCATAGGGGCCGCGCCTCTCCTTCTCGAGATCGGCGATGATCTCCATGGCGCGGATCTTGGGAGCGCCGGTGAGCGTGCCGGCGGGGAAGACGGCGCGGAGCAGCTCGTACATGTCGAGATCCTTCCCGAGCAGCCCCGTGACCTGGGAGACGATGTGCATCACGTGGGAGTAGCGTTCGATGTGCATGAGCGATTCCGTTTTCACCGATCCGATCTCGCACACGCGCCCGAGATCGTTGCGTCCGAGGTCGACGAGCATGACGTGCTCGGCGCACTCCTTTTCGTTGGCCAGGAGCTCCTCCTCGAGGGCGAGGTCCTCCTTGGGAGTGCTCCCTCTCGGCCGGGTGCCGGCGATGGGGCAGAGGGTGACGCGCTGCTCGTCGAGTTTGACGAGCACCTCGGGCGAGGAGCCGATGATCTGATAGTCGTCGAAATCGATGAAGAACATGTACGGCGAAGGGTTGAGGATCCGCAGCGCCCGGTAGATCTGGAAGGGAGAGGCGCCGGTCTCGCCCGTCAGGCGCTGGGAGAGAACGATCTGGAACGCATCGCCGGCCAGAATGTGGTCCTTGGCCCGAAGGACATTGGCGGTGAACTCCTCTTCGCTCACGTTGGACGAGGGAGAGGCGAGCCTTTCGGCGGGCGCCCCGAAGCCGTTTCCGGGCAGGGGGGAGCGGAAGGCGTCGAGAAGGAGATCGATCTGGTTCTTCGCCACGGTGTAGGCCTCCTCTGGTTCCTGCCGGCCGGGAAGGACGAGGATCTCGATCTCGCTTTTCACGTGATCGAACACGGCGAGAGCCCCCGGGAAAAGGAACCGGTAGTCGGGCAGTCCGAGCCCTTCGTCCTTCGAGAGGGGGATCTTCTCGAAGTACCGGACCATGTCGTAGGCGATATACCCGACCGCTCCGGCGAAAGGCCCCGGCAGGCGGCCGCCGTCGAGATCGCCCGCCTCGGCGAGCTCGGCCCGTATCGGCGCGAACGGGTCGGCGCGATCCACGGGCTGGGTGGCGGTCTCGCCCTTCTTCCGGGAGGTGACCGTCTCGTCCTGGAGGCTGATGTCCGCGTAGGGCGAGATTCCGATGAAGGAGTATCTCCCCACCTGGATTCCGCGCTCCACACTTTCGAGCAGGAATGCCGCTCCCCGGCTCTTCAGCTTGATGAAGGCCGACACCGGGGTGTCGAGGTCGGCGGGGATCGTCTTCCTCAGGGGCACGCGCAGTCCCTGCTCGGCTTTTTGCAGAAAGTCGTCGAGAGTTGGGGTCAGCATGGGCGACTCCTTCTTATTGTGGAGGCACAAGTGCCGTTCGACCGGGCGCGGCGTGGATCTGCCCTTGCCGCCGGTCCATTCCTATCATTTTCGTCATTCCGTGTTCAAAAAGCGGCAACAAAAAAAAGACCCACCGTCTCTCGGACAGCAGGTCCCGCGAATTTCCGTTGATGTTTGATCAGCCGATTCAGGCGAGGCGCTCGGGAGCCGCTATCCGGCGGCCTCCTGCACGGGGCCGCGAGGGGTGATGGCGGACCATCGCCACCATCGCCAGCCGGGCGCCCGGGTAAGACAATCAACCTGTATCGAATTCTGATTCATGACCACTCGATATCGTTCTGTCGATCAAAGCCGTTGACGTGGCCTTGTTGGATCAAAGAAAATACATCAAATCGCGAAACTGTCAAGAGTGAAAATCGAAAAAGAGCCCGCACATCGGACTGGAATCGGTCGGTTCCGGCTCGGTCCCGAAGCGTCGCGAGAGGTTCTCGACAGGCGTCGCTTCCCGCCCGCGGCGCTCAGAAGGTCGAATAGCACCTCCTCTTAAAAAATCTGTTTTTCTTTGACGATTGTCGGAAGATGATTTTATAATTCCGAACGAACGTTCGATAAAATTATGATCTGGAATGGCGCAGACATGATTCCAAAACCAACGCCCCGGAACAGACGTCCCTCGACGGACAAGAAATTCTCGCGGATCATTGCCGCGGCCGCAAAAGTTTTCTCGAAAACGGGTTTCGAGAAGGCGTCGATCAGGATGGTCGCGGCCAAGGCCAAGGTCAGCCTCGCGGGAATCTACTATCACGTTCACTCGAAGGAGGAGCTCCTCTTCTTGATCCAGTACAAGGCTTTTCACACGATCCTCGAGAATCTGAAGGCCACCCAGACCGACCTGGTCGATGCCCGGCCTGCGGAGCGCCTTCATGCGATGATCAAGAATCACCTCGACTACTTCTTGAACAACATCGACGATCTCCGTGTCTGTTCGCGCGAGCTCGACATCTTGACGGGCACCTTTTACAGGAAGGTCGCCGAGGTGAGGAGGGAGTACTTCAAGATCACCCTCGATATCGTCAAGGACATTCCGCACGGGGACGGGCCGCGGGCCGCGGTCGATCCGCGCACGGCGACGCTCTGCCTCTTCGGGATGTTGAACTGGGTCTACACCTGGTACGACCCGGGGAAGGACACCCCCGACAGCTTGTCGGAGCAGCTGTTGCGGCTATACCTCTATGGTGTCCACACCGGATTGGAAGGAAAGAACCGATAGACCGAAAGGTAGATGAATGAGATACGCGGAGACAGGATTCAATCTGGAAATCGACCTCACCAGGGGAAGCATCGAGAGGGTGCCCACCGACCCGAAACTCGTCGAGCGTTACCTGGGCGGACTGGGTACCAATGCCAAGCTCTTCTGGGAGAGGGTGCCGCCCGAGACGGAACCCTTTTCCGAGGACAATCTGCTCATCTTCGGGACCGGCCTTCTGACCGGCACACCCGCTCCCGGCTGCAACCGCACCATCCTTTCCACGCTCTCCCCGCAGACCCGGCTCTTTGCGTTCTCCATGATGGGAGGGTTCTGGGGCCCGGAGCTGAAGCACGCCGGCTACGACAAGCTGATCGTTCGCGGCAAGGCGCCCGATCTGGTCTACCTGTGGATCAGGGACGACAAGGTCGAGATCCGCGACGCCACCCACTGCCGGGGACTGGGCACGCTCGAGACGGCCGAGGTGATCCGCCAGGAGCTGAACGAGCCCCACGCCCAGGTCTCGTCGATCGGCCTGGCCGGCGAGAACAGGGTCTTCTACGCGTCGGTCGAGCAGGGCCGTTCGAGCGCGAGCCGGCTCGGCCTGGGCGCAGTCATGGGGGACAAGAACCTCAAGGCGATCGCCGTGCGCGGGTCGAAGGACATCAACATCGCCAAGCCGGAAGAGTTCATCAAGATCTGCAACGACGCGCTGAAATTCATCAAACGACGGGCCGACAATCCGATCCCGGGCGTCATGCCGATCCTGGCCGGGCTCGGTTCGCCCCAGGAGATGGCGATCCACGACGAGAAGTGGCACACCGAGAACTTTGCCTGGGGCAACGCGCGCACCCGACGCAAGGGGTTCTGGACCGACGAGATCCAGTCGCTCTGGACAAACACGATGGAGACGATGCGCACGAGGCTTCTGAGCTGTCACAACTGTCCCATGAAGTGCGGCGCGGCCATCTCCGTCGACACGAGAATGTGCTCCTACATGATGAAATGCTTCTCCAAGCTGACATACACGATGGGGGCCTTCTCCGACCTCGAGTTCGGCCTGCGCATCGCCCAGAAGGCGACCGAACATGGTGTGGACTCCTTCACCGCACCGCAGACCATGGCTTTTGCCGTCGAGCTCTACGAGGCCGGAATCCTGACCGACAAGGACATGCCCGGCTTTCCCGAGGGGAACGAGGAGCGCTTCTACTGGCTGCTCGACAGGATCGTCAGGCGCGAAGGGATCGGCGACATCCTGGCCAACGGCACCCACTGGGCGGCCGAGGAGATCGGCAAGGGCGCCATGGAATTCGCCCACAACAACATCAAGAAGCACGAGCAGCTGCCTCTCAAGCTCGGCATGCTGAACCCGATCTACTTCCTCATGTATTCCACGGGCGAAAAGATCAACATCACCCAGATCGAGGGGAACTTTCCCCAGGCGCCTTTCCCCACGCGCGAGCAGCGGGAGGCGTTCTGCGAGGACTGGCCCCAGGTGCCGCACGAGAAGTTCAAGGAGTACTTCATCAACTGGGAGCTGCGCGGCGAGAACTCGATCCCGAACTACCCGTCGGCCGAGATGACCTGCGACATCGTGGACTGGCAGGAGATGATGCACTACATCGACGACTGCACCGGGATGTGCGCCGGCCTGTCGTCGTTTCCGCTGAAGCCGCCCTTTCACATCCACAACCTGCCCGATCTGATCTCGGCCGGCACGGGGCTCGATCTCGACGAGGAGGGTCTGACCCATCTCACCAAGCGGAACCGGAACATGGTCCGCGCCAACAACCTCAGGCGCGGCATGACGCGCAAGGACGAGAAACCGCCGGCCGACCACTGGAAGAAACGGTTTCCCGAGCTGGAAGAGGAGCTCATGGACAAGTATTACGGGTTCAAGGGGTGGAACCGCGACGGGATCCCGACGCGCGAGACCCTCCACGATCTCGACCTGGACTTCGTCTACGAGGATTTCGTGGAGAGAGGCATCTTGAAGGAAGAAGCCGAACCCACACAATCCGTGGAAGCGTCGCAAGAAGGAAGCACCTCGTGATGGCTGAAAAGAAGAAGAAAAAGAAGATCATCAAGACGATCAAGGTCGACGTGGACAAGTGCAACGGCTGCCGGGCGTGCGAGGTGATCTGCTCCGCATACCATTCGGCACCGCGTTACAGCAGCGACAACCCGGGCAGGGCGCGCATCCGGGTGATCCGCGAGCCCCTGTCCGATATCTATCTTCCCGTCTTCGCCGGCGAGTACACCCCGGTGGAATGCGCCGGCAGGGACAAGTACACGATCGACGGGAAGGAGTACGACGAGTGCGCCTTCTGCCGGGCATCGTGCCCTTCGCGGGATGCCTTCAAGGAGCCGGACTCGGGCCTGCCTCTCAAGTGCGACACCTGCGAATCCGATCCGGAGCTCGACGAGCCGATGTGCGTGCAATGGTGCCTGGCCGACGCCCTCGTCTACGAGGAGCGCGAGGTGGAGGAGGACGAGGAAGAGGCTATCGACGAGGTCGATGTGGGGCTCGAGGCTCTGGCAAACAAGCATGGATGGCAAAAGGTCGTTGACGCCGTGACCCGGTTGTCGAAGAAGAAATAGGAGACCGGTGTGGAAGCAGTCAGCCCCTTCGCGGAAATCATCGAGGAGATCAGGGAAGCCGGCGGCGACGCCTATCGCTTCTGTTACCAGTGCGGCAAGTGCGATGTCGTCTGCCCCTGGAACAACGTTCGCAAATTCAGCATCCGCAAGATCATCCGGGAAGCCACCTTCGGCGTGACCGAGATCGAGAGCGAGGACATCTGGCGCTGCACCACGTGCGGCAACTGCCCGGAGAAGTGTCCGAGAGGCGTCGAGCAGATCGAGCTCGGGATCTCGCTGCGCCGGCTCGCCGCGAATTACGAGGTGATCCACGCGTCGGCAAAACCTGCCCGGGCCGCGCGCGGAAGCCTGATCGGCGAGGGCAATCCGCTCAACGAGAAGCGGTCGGAACGGGCCGACTGGTGCGAGGGCCTGTCGGTCAAGGCCTTCGCCGAGGGCACGGAGATCCTCTTCTTCGGCTGCTGCTATCTGAGTTACGACCCGCGCCTGAAAAAGGTGGCCACGGCAACGGCCGAGATCCTGAACAAGGCCGGCGTCGATTACGGCATCCTCGGCACGAAGGAGAGCTGTTGCGGCGAGAGCATCCGCAAGACGGGCGCCGAGGGGACCTACAAGACGCTGGCCAGGGAGAACATCAAGACCTTCGTCGACAACGGCGTGAAGAAGATCGTCGTTTCCTCTCCCCATTGCCTGGAGGCGTTCAAGAACGAGTATTCCCAGTTCATGGTGAACTTCGAGGTCCTTCACATGACCCAGTTCCTGGCCGAGCTCATCGGTTCGGGCAAGCTCGAGATCACCGGGGAGTACGGGAAGAAAATCGCCTATCACGATCCCTGTTATCTGGGCCGGCACAACGGCGTCTTCGACGAGCCCCGCGAGATTCTGGCAGGCGTACCGGGAGCGACCCTTCTCGAGATGGCCGCGTCGCGCAGCAACAGCCTCTGCTGCGGCGGGGGCGGGGGTCGGGTCTGGATGGAAACACCCAAGGAGGAGAGATTCTCCGACCTCAGGGTGGAGCAGGCGCGCGCCATCGGCGCGGAGGTGCTCGCCACGGCGTGCCCCTACTGCATCACCATGTTCGAGGACAGCCGCCTGACCATGGATCTGGAAGAGGAGATCGAGATCAAGGACATCACGGAGATCATCGCCGAGGTGATCTAGTTCATCTGAAAGGACAGAGCCGAGTGGAACAGAACCTGACCGAGAGACACTTTGGAGACGTGATGGTCGTCGGAGGCGGGATCAGCGGTATACAGGCCGCGCTCGACATGGCAGAAGCCGGCTTCCGCGTCTACCTGGTGGAGAAGGGACCGAGCATCGGCGGCCACATGGCCCAGCTCGACAAGACCTTCCCCACCAATGACTGCTCCATATGAATTCTCGCCCCCAAAATGGTGGAAGTCGGTCGACATCCAAACATCGAGATCCTGACCTTTACCGAGGTCGAGAAGGTCGAGGGAAGCGCGGGAGATTTCAACATCTCCCTCGTCACGCGGCCGCGGTACATCCGCGAGGAGGAATGCACCGGTTGCGGGACGTGCGTCAAGTATTGCCCGAAGGAATACCCTGATCGGTTCAACCAGGGAATATCGAACAACAAGGCCGTTCACGTCTACTTTTCCCAGGCGATTCCGCTCGTTGCCTACATCGACGAGACCTGCCTCCGGCTCGAAGATGGAAAGTGCGATATCTGCAGCGGCGTCTGCCAGCAGAAGGCGATCGATTTCGGGCAGACCGCGGAGAAACGTTCGGTCAACGTGGGGACGATCATCCTGTCCGCCGGCATGGAGCCCTTCGATCCGGAGGCCGTGGAGGAATACGGCTACGGTACGATGCAGAACGTGGTTACCAGCATGGACTTCGAGCGGCTCCTCTCCGCCACTGGCCCTTACATGGGGAAGATCCTGCGCACCTCGGACAAGACCCATCCTCAGAAGATCGCCTGGATCCAGTGCGTCGGTTCGAGGCGGATCACCCCGGGAGAGAACAGCTACTGCTCGGGCGTGTGCTGCATGTACACGCAGAAGCAGGTGATCCTGACCAAGGAGCACGAGGCCGGGGCGGAGTGCACAGTTTTCCACAACGACATCCGCGCCTTCGGCAAGGATTTCGAGCAGTACTACCAGCGAACGGAGAACCTCCCCGGCGTGCGGTTCATCAGGAGCTACACGTCGATCGTGAGAGAGATCCCGGAGAGCAAGAACGTCGTGGTCCGGTACGCGACACCCGGCGACGGCGTAAAAGAAGAAGAGTTCGACATGGTGGTCCTCTCGGTCGGACTGAATCCCCCGTCCGATCATGGGGCGCTTTCCGACACGTTCGAGATCGAACTCGATGAGCATGGATTCGCCAGGGCCGATCAGCAGAACCGGATGGCGACCAGCCGGCCGGGGGTCTTCGTCAGCGGCGCCCTGCGGGGGCCGACCGACATTCCCGAGTCGGTGTTCGGCGCCAGCGGCGCCGGTTCGCAGTGCGGCGAGATTCTCGATCACCGGCGGGGCAAGCTGGCCCAGGAAAGGATCTATCCGCCCGAGAAGGACGTGGCCGGCGAGGAAGCCAGGATCGGGGTCTTCGTGTGCCATTGCGGGGCGAACATCGGATCGGTGGCGAATGTTCCGTCGCTCGTCGAGGAATCACGGGGGCTGCCCGGTGTGGTTCACGCCCAGGAACAGCTTTTTTCCTGCGCCACCAATTCGGCCCGGGAGATCACCGATCTCGCGCTGGAGAAGGGGCTCAACCGGGTGGTCATCGCGGCCTGTTCTCCGAGAACGCTCGAGAACCTGTTCCGCGACACCCTCCGCGAGGCGGGCCTCAACCAGTACTATTGCGAGATGGCGAACATTCGCGAGCAGTGCACCTGGGTCCATTCGAAACAGAAGGAAGAGGCGACCGACAAGGCGATGGACATCATCCGGATGTCGGTGGCGCGCGCCGGCCACCTGAAGCCGCTCCAGGAATTCGACCTGCCTGTTCACAAGGCGGCCCTCGTCGTCGGCGGCGGCATCGCCGGCATGACGTGCGCGCTCTCCATCGCCAGGCAGGGATTCCACGTTCACCTCGTGGAGAAGGAGAGCGAGCTGGGCGGCATGGCGCGGCGGATCCACACGACCCTGGAGGGGATGGATGTCCAGGCCCATCTCGACGATCTCGTCCGGTCGGTCTACAAGGATCAACTGATCCACGTGATCCACGACGCCTCCATCAAGCAGGTCTCCGGTTACATCGGTAACTTCACAACGACCGTGGAAAGCAGGGACGGTACGAGGGAGATCGAGCACGGCGCGGCGGTCATTGCCGTGGGCGCCGATGTGTACGAGCCGGCCGAGTTCCTCTACGGGGAGAACGAAAAGGTCTTCACCCACCTCGAGCTGGGGGAGAAGATCGCCGAGAGGGACCCATCGATCGTCGATGCGGGGAGCCTCGTGATGATCCAGTGCGTGGGCTGCCGGAACGAGGACCGGAACTACTGCAGCCGCGTCTGCTGCAGCCACGCGATCAAGAACGCCCTGCGTCTGAAGGAACTGAATCCGCGGATGGCGATCTACATCCTCTTCAGGGACATGAGAACGTACGGGTTCAAGGAGGATTATTACCGCGAGGCGGCCGACAAGGGGGTGATCTTCGTCCAGTACGAGCCTGACAATCCGCCCAGGGCCGAAGAGGCCAAGAACGAGGAGCGCAAACCCTGCGTGCGCGTCAGCGTGCCCGATCCGATCCTGGGCAGCCTGCTCGAACTCGATGCCGATGTCGTCTCCCTGGCGGCGGCGGTCGTTCCCACGGCGGGGGCCAGGGAGATCGCCGGCCTCTTCAAGGTCACCCTGAGCCCCGACGACTATTTCAAGGAGGCCCACGTCAAGCTGCGGCCCGTCGAGTTCGCCACCGACGGCGTCTATCTCTGCGGGCTGGCCCACTATCCCAAGCATATCGACGAGACGATCGACCAGGCCTACGGCGCCGCGGGCCGGGTGGTGACGCTCTTGTCGCACGACACCGTTGTCGCCTCCGGATCGGTCGCCGAGGTCGACGAGCACGAGTGCGTCTCCTGCGGGGCGTGCATGACCTCGTGCACTTACGGTGCGATCGAATTCTGCGACACGCCCCGCGGCCCGAAGGCCCGGGTCAATCCGATCCTGTGCAAGGGGGACGGCGTGTGCAATGCCAAGTGTCCGACCAGCGCGATCATGGTAAAGCACTTCACCGACGAGACGATCCTGAGCCAGATCGACGCGATCGGTACGATCGACCGGATCGACGCGGGAGAAACAGAACCAACAATGGAAGAGGTAGCGACGAGATGAGTAACGGTCCCGATTTCAAGCCGAGAACGATCGGTTTCGTCTGCCACTGGTGAGCATACGGGGCAGCCGATACGGCGGGAGTTTCCCGTCTCCAGTATAACAGCGACATCAGGCTCATCCGCGTCATGTGCTCGGGAAGGGTCGACCTGGATTTCGTCTTCAAGGCCTTTCTTGCCGGGCAGGACGGCGTCCTGATCGGGGGCTGCCGGCTGAACGACTGCAACTACGTGACGCAAGGAAACTACGACGCCCTGGCCAATACCTACATCTGCAAGAACCTGATGGAGCGTATCGGCCTGAATCCCGAGCGGCTCGCCATCGAGTTCATGTCGGGCGGCGAGGGAACGCTTCTGGCCGAGGTGGTCAATTCCTTCACGGCGAAGATCAAGGAGCTGGGCCCGCTCGGCGAGGCCGAAGGGATCGAGAAGGGCATTTTGAGAGACTCCCTCGAAGCCGCCAGAAAGCTGATTCCATACCTCCGGCTCGTGGAGAGGCAGAAGCTGAGGGTGCCCGTCAAATCGGAAGACGCCTATCGAGAATTTTATACCGGCGACGAGGTGAAGCGGCTCTTCGACGAGTTGATCGGCCGCAAGCTCGCCGTGAGCAGGATCGTGTCGCTTCTCGGGAGAGGACCGCTCTCGACGGCCGCGATCTCCGATCGCCTCGATCTGGACCCGTCCGAGGTGGGCAAGCAGATGAACAGCTCGTCGAGGCAAGGGCTGGTCAAGTACGATGTGAATACGAAATGCTACATGCTCGCTTCGAGTACTTTTAGCTCGCTTTGAGCACGCTCGCCGCGGACACCCTTTGAAAGAGCAGTGAATGGATACCGCGAGAATCGATCGGATAATCGACAAGCACGAGGGCGCGGAGAGCGCTCTCATTCAGGTTCTGCTCGAGATCCAGAGCGAGAACAGCTGGCTTCCCAAGGACGCCCTTGCGCGGGTCGGCGAGAGGCTGCGCGTGCCGCTGAGCCGGATCCAGCACATCGCGACCTTTTACAAGGCCTTCAGCCTCGTTCCCAAGGGACGCCATCAGGTTCACATCTGCATGGGCACGGCGTGCCACGTTCGCGGCGCGGCGCGGGTGCTCGACAAGGTGCAGGATCTGACCGGGATCAAGCCGGGCGAGACGGACCAGGAGCTCAAGTTCAGCCTGGAGACGGTCAATTGCCTCGGCTGCTGCGCCCTCGGGCCGGTGATCGAAATCGACGGAAAAACCCACGGGAAGATCTCGCCCGCCAAGACTCCGGATGTGATCCATAGCTACGAGTAAGGAAACAAGATGCCACGGTTAAAATCCCCTGACGAGCTCGAAGCCTTCAGGACCGAAATCTTGGAGAAGCGGGATCCGAAGAAGCCCTGTGTCACTCTCTGCAGCGGGACGGCCTGTCATGCCACGGGCAGCAAAGAGGTGGCCCTGGCGATCGAGGCGGAGCTCGCAAAGCAGAAGCTGACGAAAGAGGTCGACTTCAGGCGAACGGGCTGCCACGGTTTCTGCGAGAAGGGGCCGATCGTTGTCATCGATCCCGAGGAGACATGCTACCTCCAGGTCACGCCCGATGATGTTCCCGAACTGATCACGTCGGCTCTGAAGGAGAACAAGATCGTCGACCGCCTGATCTACGCCGATCCCAACACGGGCGAGAAGACGGCCCATGAACCGGATATCCCCTTCTACAAGCATCAGGAGCGGATGGTGTTCGGCGCCAACCGGAGGATCGCGCCGCAGAGCATCGAGGACTACCTCGCCAACGACGGGGCGCGCGCCCTGGTCAAGGCGCTCTTCGAGCTGACCCCCGAGCGGGTGATCGCCGAGGTGAAGGACGCGGGCCTCAGGGGGCGCGGCGGCGCCGGGTTCCCGGCCGGCGTGAAGTGGGAGTTCGCGCGCAGGTCCCAGGGGGAGCCGAAATACGTGGTCGTCAACTGCGACGAGGGCGATCCGGGCGCCTACATGGACCGGTCGCTCATGGAAGGCAATCCCTTCGGCGTGCTCGAGGGGCTGCTCATCGGCGCCTACGCGATCGGCGCCAACGAGGGGTATTTCTACGTGCGCCAGGAGTATCCCCTGGCGCTGGAGAATCTGAGCATCGCGATCGAGCGGGCCGAGGAGTACGGCCTTCTGGGCAAGGACATTCTCGGCTCGGGATTCGATTTCGACGTCAAGGTGCACCGCGGGGCGGGCGCCTTCGTGTGCGGCGAGGAGACGGCGCTGCTCAAGTCGCTCGAGGGGATGCCGGGCGAGCCGCGGCCGAGGCCTCCCTATCCGGCCGTCAAGGGGCTCTGGGACAAGCCGACCAACATCAACAACGTGGAGACGTGGGCCAACGTTCCGTTGATCGTCAACAAGGGCGCCGAGGCCTTCGCGGCGATCGGCACGGAGGGGAGCAAGGGCACCAAGATCTTCTCGCTCGTCGGCAAGATCAACAACACCGGTCTCGTCGAGGTGCCGATGGGCATCACCCTGCGCGAGGTGATCTTCGACATCGGCGGCGGGATTCCGGGCGGCAAGAGGTTCAAGGCGGTGCAGACCGGCGGACCCTCCGGGGGTTGCATCCCAGAGGAACTGCTCGATCTCGAGGTCGGCTTCGACGAGCTCACCAAGGCGGGCTCCATGATGGGCTCGGGCGGCATGATCATCATGGACGAGGACACGTGCATGGTCGACGTGGCCCGGTACTTCGTCGACTTTCTCACCGACGAGTCGTGCGGCAAGTGCGTCCCCTGCCGCGAGGGGCTGCGGCAAATGCACAAGATCCTCACGCGGATCACCGAGGGCAAGGGGACGGAAGGCGACATCGAGACCCTCGAGAACCTCGCCGAGACAGCGGTCGAGGCTTCGCTCTGTGCGCTCGGCTCAACGGCGGCCAATCCCTTCTTGAGCACCTTCCGCTACTTCAAGGACGAGTACAGGGCGCACATCGAGGACAAGCAGTGCCCGGCGCTTCACTGCAAGGAGCTGATCTCCTACTACATCAACCCGGCCAACTGCACGGCGTGCGGTCTTTGCCTCAAGAACTGCCCCGACGAGGCGATCGACGGCGCCAAGAAGAAGATCCACGTCATCGACCAGGAAAAGTGTACGAATTGCGGGACCTGCTTCGATGTCTGTCCTCCCAAGATCAACGCGGTCATCAAGATCACGGGCGGGGCGGTGCCGCCTCCGATCCCCGAGGAGCAGCGCACGATCGTGAGAAAGAAAAAGAGCAAATGAAAGAGATCCACCTGCAGATAGACGGACAGGACGTGACGGCCGATGAGGCGAAGACCGTGCTTCAGGCGGCCCGGAGCGCGGGGATCTCCATACCGACGCTCTGTCACCACGAGGAACTCGCTTCCTACGGGGGCTGCCGGATCTGCATCGTCGAGGCCGCGGTGAAGGGCCCGAAGAAACTCGTCGTCTCCTGCGTCCACCCGGTCGAGGACGGTCAGGTCATCACGACCCGGTCGGAGAAGGTGGACCGGATCCGCAAGACCCTCCTCGAGCTGCTGATGGCTCATGCACCCGATTCGCCCGAGCTGCAAACACTGGCCGAGGAGTACGGGGCGGACAGGGCGCGCTTCGAGCAGGAGACGTCCTTCTGCGTCCACTGCGGGCTCTGCGTCCGCTACTGCGCCGAGGTGGCGGGGAAGAACGCCGTCGGTTTCATCGATCGCGGTGTCCGCAAGGAGATCGCCTTCATCCCCGAGATCGCGGCCAAGGAATGCGACGGCTGCAAGCGGTGCTTTCCACTCTGTCCGACGTCATACCTGCAGGCAGCGTATGTCCTGGTCGAACAGCTCGCCTTTCGGCGAGACCCTTGACGAGCCGCATGGCGATCCTCCCCAATTGCTGAATCGATGTTTTTTCGCCGCTCCCCGAGATCGGCTTTTCCCGGATTTGTTAACACCAGAGCGGTCTACCCGACATGCAAATGAAAAGTTTGAACGATAACAGATATCCAGATGGCGGATTTGGCCGGCTTCAATGGAGGAGAACGCTTTACGTGCGATTGCGTGGAGAACATTTGAAGCGACACGATGATTGCCGACAATAAGGCCTATGAGAATCGGATAATCAACGACGCACCGAGTTTGGAGAGACGATGGAAACAAACGGCACAGGTCGAGCTCGAACGCGGCAACTCATATTTCAAATCTGGCTCATCTGGTCATTGATGTTCGCGGCGCTCCACGCGCAGGAACCTCGCGTGGGCGGTGCGGCCCGATTGGAGGCCTGGGAACGGCACCGGGCAATGGCGAGCGGTTCCCCCTTCAAGGATCTCCAGTGGCAAACCATGGGGCCCAAGTTTGCTGGCGGCCGGATCGAATCGATCGATGCACCTCGTAACGATTTGAAGACGATCTACGCCGGTGTCGGTGCGGGCGGCATCTGGAAAACCGTCAACGGCGGGCTCACCTGGAAGTCGATCTTCAATCGTGAATCGACCTTCGCCATAGGAGATCTGACCGTGGCCCCCGGTGACCCCGACACCGTCTGGGTCGGCACGGGAGAGTGTCACCTGTCCGGATCGTCATACGCCGGCACAGGGGTGTTCAAATCCTCGGATGCCGGCGAGACATGGACCAACATGGGGCTTCACGAGAGCGCACACATCGGAACGGTCGCGATCGATCCGGTCGACAAGAGCATCGTTTACATTGCCGCCATGGGCCGCAAAGGCGGCGGCGGCGAGCGGGGCATCTACAAGACAACGAATGGCGGCAGGACATTCGAGCGTGTCCTGTTCGAGGGGGAACGGGTCGCGTTCGTCGATCTGGTCATCGATCCGAACAACCGCAAGCGCCTGTTCTGTTCGGCTTGGGATCGCTCCGACGGGAACAAGAGCGGTGTTTTTCGCAGTGACGATCAGGGAAAGAGCTGGAAACGACTGGCCGGTGGCCTGCCCGAAATGCAGATAGACCGCGTGGCGATTGCCCTGTCATCCTCGCAGCGAGGGGTTGTCTACGCGTTGATGGCGGATCGCTCGACCCCCAACCTGAGAAGGCGCGGTCACGCGGCCATTCTCTTTTGCTCGAATGACCACGGCAAGACCTGGAAGCGAACGCATTCCGATTATGTGCCGACCTACGTCGGCTGGGATTTCTGCGACCTGCGCGTGGCGCCGGACGATGCAGACCACGTTTTTATCGGCGGGCTTCGTTTGATGATATCCCGGGACGGCGGAAAAACCTTCGAGGGCAAAACCGGCTGGGCGCCCAACCGGAACAGGGGGAGCGTGTTCAGGCTGCACGCCCACCGCGGGACCGGTATGCATCTGGACATCCACGATATCTGGATCGATCCCGAACACCCCGACCGGGTCTTGCTCGGCAATGACGGCGGCTTGTACATCTCCCAGGATCGCGCACGAACGTGGTTGCACCTGAACAACCTGCCGATTGCCGAGTTCTACAGAATTCATCTCGACGATGAAGAACCCTTTCGTATCTGGGGAGGAACCCAGGACAACGCCTCCTTTGTCGGACCGTCGACCGCTCGCTTCGAGGCCGGTGTGGATGACGGCTGGGAACAGGTGTTTCTCGACCCCTGGTCGGGCGGCGATGGTTTTTCGACTTTTCCCGATCCCAACGAGCCGACGATCACCTATTACACGCAGCAGAATGGCGACCTGAAACGGTCGCGACTCGGCCGGCTGAGCGCCGAGAAGACGATCAGGCCCCGTGCCACGGACGAAAACAAGGGGCTGCGTTTCGCCTGGGATACACCGTTCTTTGCCTCTTCTCACCCGGGAGATACCGTGCTGTACTGTGCCGCGCAGCGTGTGATGCGTTCGGGCGACCGCGGCGACAGCTGGCGGGCCGTCAGTCCTGATCTGGGACGCCGGGGCTTACTGGCCCTTGGCGAATCGCCGCTCGATCCAAAGCGCCTGGTCGCTGGGGGCGGGCGCGGCGAGGTTCACCTGACGTCCGATGGTGGTGGGTCCTGGCAGGCGGCCGGCACGGGCTTGCCCAGGAAGACGATTCGTGATGTGGTCCCGTCCGCTCACGATGCAGACCGCGTGTACGTCGTGCTGTCAGGAAAGGAGGACCAGGACTGCGCCTCCTACGTTTTCGTGACAAACGATTTCGGGGCCACCTGGACTTCCATCGCCCGCAATCTGCCAGATGAATCGGTCAACACGTTGGCCGAAGATCCGGCAAACGAAGACCTTCTTTTTGTGGGTACGGACCTCGGCGTTTACGTCGGCACAGGGGTCAAAGATCTCGGCTTGCGGGAATGGCATTCACTTTGCCTCACATTACCCACGGCGCCGGTCGTTGATCTTGCCGTCCACGCACGCGACCGCGCGCTGGTTGCGGCGACGCACGGACTCGGCATATTCCTGCTGGAGATCGAAACGATCCGGGCCGCGTCCGGAAAGTGAATTCGGGTATACTGGATCGGACGTGCTCTAATCGAATGGAGAGAAAACCGCAATGCGAACGAGCATCATCACCGCGTGTATCGTTTCCGCCTGTCTGTTCGGAATGCCGGCCTCGCCTGACATCAATGCCCGGGATTCCGACGAAAAGATACTCGAGAAGGCCGAGACGCGACTGCGCGCGATCTACGAAAAAGGGGAGTATCGCGCCAAGCGATTCCGTGGGGAATGGCTCCCCGACGGTTCGAGCTACAGGATCAGGGAATCGGTTCCCGGCAAGAGCGAAGGCGTGCTGGTCAAATATGACGCGGCCAGCGGCGAGCGCACCGTGCTCGACGGGGATCAAAAAGAGAATCGCCGCAGGCCGGGCAAACCCTCTCCCGACGGAACGAGAAGACTCCACTCGGAGAACGGGAATCTGCACGTTCGCGAACTGGACTCGAACCGCACGGTTCAGCTCACCGAAGACGGGGGCCGCGATGCGGTCTGGAACAGCAGGGCGACCTGGAGCCCCGACGGGAAGCGCATCGCCTACGTGCAGTCGGACTCCTCCAGCGTCAGGCTCAGGTCGGAGCTCGTGCCCGGTGATCCGTCCTATCCGGGGGTGAGAGAAACCCGATTCGCTCGCGTGGGTGAGACCATAGACTCCTTGCGGGTCGGCGTCGTCGATTCCGCGGGCGGCGAGACGCGCTGGCTCGATATCGCGCAACCCGAGGAGGGATTCTATCTGGGGCAGGTCGACTGGGCCGGCAATTCCGACGAGCTGCTTGTCGAGAAGCTGAGCCGGTTCCGGAACGAGCGCGAGTTCCTCATCGCCGACGTGAACACCAGCGCGATTACCCGCATCTTTCACGAAACAGATCCCGCCTGGGTCGTTGCCAGTTACCACAAGAACTCCGGGCTCCTGTGGATCCGGGACGGCCGGGCGTTCGTCGTTCTCAGCGAGATGGACGGCTGGCGCCACGCCTACGTCTGCTCGCGCGACGGCAAGGAGCAGGCACTGATCACGCCCGGCGATTTCGACATCATCGAGCGCGCCGTGATCGACGGGGCAGAGGAATGGTTCTACTATTACGCGTCGCCCGACAACGGCACGCAGAAGTATCTGTACAGCGCGCGACTCGACGGAAAGGGCGAGCCGAAACGGATCACCCCGCGAGACCAGCCAGGCACGCACAACTACGACTTCTCACCTGGTGCGAAGTGGGCGTTTCACACCTACTCGACCTTCGATACACCGCCTGTCACCGAGCTCGTGACGCTGCCCGAACACCGCGTCGTGCGCGTGCTCGAAAACAATGACGCGCTGCGCAGGAAGATGGCGCCGCTGATCGCGCAGCCGACCGAGTTCCTGCAGCTCGAGATCGAGGGCGGCGTCACGATGGACGCGTGGATGATCAAGCCGCCCGGCTTCGATCGGTCGCGAAAGTACCCCCTTTTCGTCTACGTGTACGGCGAGCCGCACGGCCAGACGGTGCTCGATTCCTGGGGAGCCGCTCAAGCCGACTACCATCGCGTGATCGCCGGCCTGGGTTACCTGGTCGTGTCGATCGACAACCGGGGAACGCCGGCGCCGAAGGGGGCTGCGTGGCGGCGGGCCATCTTCGGCAGCCTCGGGCCGATCTCCACTGAGGAGCAGGCAGCCGGAGTGAGGGAGCTCGCCCGTACCCGGCCTTACGTCGACCTGTCCCGCGTCGGCATCTGGGGCTGGAGCGGCGGCGGCTCGAACACGCTCAACGCGCTGTTTCGCAAGCCCGATCTCTATCACGTGGGAATCGCCGTCGTGCCCAAGCCGCAACCCCACCTCTACAACGCGTGGTTCCAGGAGATCTACATGGAGACGCGCGAGACCAATCCGGATGGTTACGAGCGGTCGGCGCCGATCAACTTTGCCGAGGGCCTGAAGGGGGACCTCCTGATGATTACCGGTTCCGGCGAAACCAACACGCACATCCAGATTATCGAAGGGCTGGTTGATCGTCTCATCGAACTCGGCAAGCGGTTCGACTACATGGTCTATCCCAACCGCAACCACGGGCTCAGCGAGGGGAAAGGAACGGTGGTGCACGTGCGCATGCTCATGGCACGGTATCTTCTCGATCACCTTGCGCCCGGTCCGCGGTGATACCGAGCCCG
>CAZUHB010000009.1:68023-88105 GCA_964620445.1 uncultured Phycisphaerales bacterium | reverse complement strand
CGAGCCCGGCATACTTCGGGAGATCGGCGAGGTTGATATTCTCCTGCGGATCGTCCCGGTTGTCGTAGAGCTCCCTGGCAACCAGGTCTCCGGCGGTCTTCGTGGTATTGTCCCAGGTGTGCCACTCCACCAGGTGGTAGCGCTCGGTGACCATCGAATAGCCCATGTACCTCTTTCCGTCGGTTGTCACCTTGGGCCGCTGGTGGTACTGGCTGAAAGCAGCCGCCTTCCAGGGCCGGTCGGGATTTTCCAGCAAGGGTTTGAAGCTCGTGCCCTCCATGTTGCCGGGAATATCGATCCGCGCCAGGTCGCACAGGGAAGGGTAGAGGTCCACCAGTTCCACGAGCCGGTCGACGATCGTGCCCGGCCGGTGCATTCCGGGCGCCCGCACGATGAGCGGCACGCGGGTGTCGATGTTGTAGTTGGTCTGCTTGCAAAAACTGCCGTGCTCGCCCAGCTTCCACCCGTGATCGCCCCAGACCACGACGATCGTGTTGTCGGCGAGACCGGCCTTCTCGAGCCCATCCATCAACCGGCCCAGGCAGGCATCCACGTAGCTCACCGAGGCGTAATAGCCGTGCTTGAGCAGCCGCGCCGTCTCCTCGGGCAGGCGCTCCTCGGCCGGATGCCGGACCCACTCCAAGTCGTAGCACCCGCGCAATTCGTACTGGGAGTTCATCGCAAAACCGGGAGCGCCTTTCGGTAGAAATGGATTGGGCGCCGGGGAAAGTTTTTCCCGATCGTAGAGGTCCCAGAATTTCCTCGGGGCCACGAAGGGCAGATGGGGGCGGTAGTAGCCGAGCGCCATGAAAAAGGGCTGGTCCATCGTGCCGAGCCGCTCGAGAGTCTCGATGGCGAGCGTGGTCTGCGCCCCGTCGTAGAGAGCGTCATCGGGCGCGTCGGCGACCTCGACGGCCCGGCCGTAAGCCCAGCCGTCGGCGTAGGCATTGGGCCTTTTCTTGAGGCGCCTCTCGCGCATCAGGGCCAGTTCCTTTTTCAGCCCCTCGTCGTGGTAAAAGGACTCCGGGTCGCGATCGATCATTTCGGGAGTCATGTATTCGGGCGGGCGCAGATCGGGCTCGTCGAAGGAGATCCTGTCCGGCATATGATTGTGGAAGATCTTTCCCATCGAGACCGTGTGGTAGCCGAACTCGTGGAAGTGCTGGGGCATGGTGACCACATCGGGAATCGTTTTCCGGAACTCCTCGCCCAGGCTCCAGACGCGGGTCGAGTCGGGCCGCATCCCGGTCATCAGGCTCGCGCGCGAAGGGGCGCAGGCCGCCGCCTGACAGAAAGCCCGTCGGAAAAGGACACCCTGCCCGGCCAGCCTGTCGAAGTTTGGCGTCACGATCTCCCGGTTTCCATAGCAGCCCAGTTCGGGCCGCAGGTCATCGACGGAGATGAAAAGGACGTTCGGCCGGCGGCTTTCATCCAGATCGCTCTCCGCCCGATCGGTTGTCTTCGGCGACAGGACACATCCGGGGACCATACCCGCGACCAGACCCGCCGAAAGGAGCTGTACGAAGTCCCTGCGGCCGAGACCTTTTTCCGTTTGTTCAATCATGAAATGGACTCCCTCTTTATTGTCAATGATCGCAGGATAACCAAGCGCCATCCGATCAGTCAAGCAAGGTCGATGATGCCGAGGTATTACCGCTCACTCGTGGAATGAAATAATGCCGACCAGCGAATCATCACGCCATTGAACAGGATCAGGAGCCTTTGGAGTGACGGTGATGGATTTTTTTGACCCCGGTTCTCTGTTCGTAACCATCTGGAATATAGTGAGTTGCTTACGTGGCGATATTTTGGGCCTCGGGGAAAAGTACCACTAAATCTATAGGAGTTATTACATTTCAAGATGATAGGAAATAAACTAAATTGGGTGGAGCCTGAAATAACGATCCGGCACTCGATGATTCGCGGTTCATTGGTATCCCGTTGACCACTTTCCTGGCTACTTTTCGGAGGACGTCATGAAGCGAACTTTCCTATTGCTCCAATTCCTCTGTATCTCGAGCCTCCTGTTTTCTGCTGATGGAGTTTTCAAGAAGACTCAACCTGCGAGGGACAATCTCGCCATGCTGGGCCACAATGGGCAGACCGGCGCTCATCTCATGAACGTGGAGATCTCGGGCGACCGCGCCTACGTGGTCGATGGACTCGGCGCAGGCCTGCAGACCTATGATATCTCCGATCCGACCAATCCGGTCCAGCTCGACCGGCACGGTGTGCGCGCGTGGAACGCCAAGGCATTCGGCGACCGGCTCTATGTCTTCAGCAGGGACGCGGGGTTTCGTATCTACGATATCAGCGGTTCCATACCGTCCCAGCTGGGTGACTTTGTTCCATCGGGCAGCGACGTGCTCTTCGAGAACGGGATTCTCGACGGGAACGATTTCTATGTGGCCGCCCACCAGAGCGGCCTCTACAAGATCGATGTGGCCAATCCGTCCAATCCGGTCCAGAAGGGCACCTTGCTTCTCAGCGAGAACAGCTGCTGGGACGTGGCGATCGCGAACTCACACCTCTTCGTGGCCAACGGCCGGTTCGGCCTCAGCGTGGTCGATATCTCGGCGACGCCGAACGAGGTGGCCGCACTCCCCTTGCCTGGTCTGGCCAACCACATCGTTCTCGACGGGAACGTGGCCGTGCTCTCCCTCGGGGGCGGGGGCCTGGCCACGGTCGACATCTCGACCCCGGCGAATCCTGTCCTGCTCGGAAGGGCCCACACCGCGGGCTGCACCTTCGGATCGGGGATCTGGAACCACAAGGTCGCCGTGGGTTCGTGGCGGGCGCTCGAGGTTTTCGATGTGAGCGATCCCACGAACATCAGCCTGATCGCGTCGGAAAACACCAAGACCTGGGCCATGGGCGCCGACATCAAGGGCTGGGGCAACGACGCTCTCGTCGTGGTTGCCGACTGGCGCGGCATGTCGACCTACCAGACCGAGCCCGACAACGAGCCCGATATCGACGTGATCCCCGAGGTCCTCGATTTCGGGAAGGTTGTCGCACCGGTCACCAAGACGGTCGTCGTCCGGAACGGCGGAAACGCGGTCCTCGACGTGACGATCGGAAACGTTCCCCTATCTTTTGACGTCCATCCCCTGACCTTCAGCCTCGGACCCGGCGCGGCGCGCCGTGTGCGGGTGCGGGCCATTGGCTCGGAAACGGTCAATGGAACGATGGACTTCAACTCCAACGATCCCGACCAGGCCACGTTCAAGCAGTTCGTCTACAAGAACAACACTCTCTTTCGCCAGACCGGTTCGGAAGCTCCCGACTTTGCCTTGAAAGATCCTGACGGGTTCTGGCACTACCTCTCCGATTACAGGGGGCGGGTCGTCTTTCTCGAGTTCACCGGCCTCTGGTGACCTCTGTGCGCGTCGCAAGGTGCGACGAGCGATGCATCCATGCATGACCGTTACGCGGAAGAAGACTTCATCGCCTTCAACCTGGCTTTGAGCGCTGCCGACCTGGTCTCGCTCAGGGAGATTTATCGTGTGCGCGCGGTCGGCCTGGTCGATGCCTATCCCAATCAGTACGGCGTTTATCGCGTCCCGAATCCCGAGGCGCCCTATCCGCAGGACTGGATCATCGACAAGCAGGGCCTGATTCAGTACTGGGAGAAGGAGTTCGACCTCAAGAAGTGCCTCGACGTCATCGACGAACTGTCGGCCTACACGCCGCCGGTGACCGCTTCGATCGTGCCCGACACGACGAGCGTGGGGCCCGGCGAGCCGCTCGGCTACTCGGTCACACTCGTCAACCATGCCGATGAGACCCAGAGTTTTTTCGCGTCGATCGTGGCTGTCCTGTCCGATTCGGTACGGGAAACGGTGCGCGGCCCTCTCACCGTCGATCTCGACGCGGACGGATCGATCACGGTTCCTCTCGTCGATACGATTCCGACGGGATGGCCTCTGGGCAGCACATCGTTCAAGATTGTTGTCGGCCCGATCCCGGACGATCCCTGGTACGTGGATGGATTCGGTTTTCAGATCGAATGACGAATCCAAAAGAAAAGATCCCGGAGTGATGAGCTCCAGGATCTTTTTTGTTCCGGAAGAATCTCAGCGCACGGTCACCTCGACGTGAGCACGGGCGACGAATCTCTTTTGCCGTGGAACGATCCTTGATCAGCGCGGCGCCACCTTCACCACGATGGGCTCGGAGAGGTTGTTCTCCTCGTCGATCTCGCGCAACCGGCCGGCCGAGGCGAGCGGTGGATCAACAGCCACGACGAGTGTGTGATCTCCCGGCGCGGCGTCCTGCGGGACCTCCCAGTAAAGGGTGATCCGATTCGGGGCCTCGAGCGCCCTGGCGAGAGTGACGCGGCGGCTGTCCACCGCGGCGCCGTCCGCCATCAGCTCGACGTCGACTTTCAATTCGAGAAAGAAGGTCTTTCTTTCCGGGTGAATCGGGATACGGCGCGACGTGAATGAGGCGCTCACCGCGACCGTGTCGCCGGCCGATGCCGATTCGGGATCGCAGAAATCGATTTTTACGGCGCCCAGATCGGAGCAGGCCCGATTCTGTGGTTCGATCGGTGCTTGCCGCTCGAAGCGGGGCGTCGTGCAGTCGAAGGCGTGGAGAGCCGGCTTGGTCGATCGATCGACGACGTGCATCGCCTCGACATACCAGGCGATCGACCACCCGCTGTCTTCCACGGTGACGGTGGCCTCGTACCGGCCCCGATTCAGCTTGCGCATCGGTACCGACTTCCAGGGGTGCCAGGGATGGCCCGCGGTCTGCCGGCCGTTCTGCTCCCAGTCGTTCCAGCAGCGATTCCGCTCGGAGAGGGTGTAGTAGAGCCGCAGTTCGTCCTTTCCGTGGGGGGCGCCGACCGCCACATTTGCCCTGACGGTGAACTTCTTCTTCTTGAGACGGCTTTCGGCGGAGATGATCTTGATCCAGCGCGATCGGTCCGGTTCGACGAGCTGGTGGATCGCCTCGAGCCAGTTGACATCGGGCCGCGTGTAGAAGCGGGGGGGCGGATCGGCGTGATCCGGCTTTTCGCGGGCGTAGCGCCACCGGGCGGGGTCGAGGCGTTCGAGAAAGTCCGTTTCCGCACCCAGGGGAAACTGCCTGTCGTGTTCCGAAAAGTAGCCGACCCGTTCGCCCCTCCACTGCCGGCTCTTGTAGCGTCCGACCTGACCGTAGAAGGCGATCAGGTCGATCCGGCCGAGGGCGGCGCTCTGATTCTCGATGCCGAAGATCCGGTTGAAGATCCACCCCGGCTCGCCCTCCTTGGCCGCCGTTGTCCATTCGGCCATGGCGAGCTGCAGGCCGGCCATTTTCCGGAGCTTCTCGCGGTCGCTGCGCGGGCCGAGGTCGTCGATCCAGGGGTAGTGATCGCCGGTGTGGGGATAACCCCAGTCCTCCACGTACTTGAACGCGCCCGTCGTGCTGAGCAGATGGTTCCGACCGACCACGAGAACCTTGACCCGCTCGTCGCCCGTCATCGCGACGAGAAGGTTTGCGGCGGCCTGCTTCGAGCTGCCGCGGCAGAGTACGCCTTCTGCGATCCGTTCCCCCCGGTCGGAGCGCGGCTCGATCCGGTCGAGGACGCGGCCCGCCAGGGTGATCGCCTGCAGGTTCTGTCTCACGAGCGCATAGAGATAGTGCCTCTTGAGCACCTTCGGGTCGGCACTGTTCACCATGGCAACGGCCAGCGTCGACGATCCGTAAATGGAATCCTGGTTCTCGTAACCGAGCTGCTCCCAGTTGCTGATCTTTTCGCCGTGAAGGACGACAGGGACCTCGAAGAGCTGCACCGCGCGCAGGGCGCGGGCCTTCTCGTCGGGACGGATCGACACGCCCCCCTTCGCCGACCGCGGAAACTCGTGGATGTTGTAGAGAACGGCATGGCCGTACCCCTTGGCCGATCGGTCGGGATATCCCTCGGGCACGAATACGACCGCCCGATGTTCGAGCCGAACCGTGCCATTGGCGGGCTGCCGGCCGCTCCTGGAGAACGTGGAGTAGGTGTCGCTCTCGGCGCCCCACTCGACCTCGATCTGCCGGTAGTCGAGATCGAGCTGATCGCTGTGCCGCTTCTGGTCGAAGCGGAAGAGTCCGTCGCCGTCGAGGTCGACGATGGCGGCTCCGAGATCGTCCCAGGTCATCGACTGGATCGATTCGAGGTCCCACGGCGCATCGTCCTCGTCGAAGAGGGTGCCGATCGAGTAGGGGGGGGGAGCGGGCTCCTCGAGCACGGCCGGATCGGCCGGATCACCGATCCCGCTCTTCAAGGCCGAAAATCCCGCGGCAGCGGCACAGAGCAGTAACGACTTGAATATCATTCGTGCTGGAGTGTTCAGGCGCATCGCTCGATTCCCAGTGCACCGTAATTTTCTTTGGAGCTGGGGCACCACACCAGAGCTTGCCGGATCGAGCCGCAGCACGCCCGAATCAATCCGCTCCTTCGCGCGTGAAACCCTCGTGGGCGATCTCGATCACCTCGCGGGCGGTGCCGTTTTCAAGGGCTTCCAGTTCGGGGCCGTGCCATGCGCAAGGCCAGGCGTTGCGAACGTTGTAGCGGACCACCGGGTTGTTGGTGTTGTTCAGGATGATGATGGAGATATCCTTGCGCTCCATGTTGCCGGCCAGAGTCTTCTTGTACCAGTCCCACAACTCACCCGCCCGGCCCACGTTGACCGCAATCTCGATATTCGAATACTCGGGCAGGCCGGCCAGTTTCACGGTCCCCATGGAGTTGCCTGATCGGTACTCGACCACAGCCACCCGGGATTCCAGCCCGGTAACGGAATCGAATGCAGCGGTCGTCACGCCGTCGATCTCCACCAGGAACTTGTGAATTCCGGGAGGCTGCGTTTCGGCCTGCGGTGAGGTGATCGGAGGCGCAAAGAGATCCTGCGGCGTCATTAAACCGAAAACCGCAACTGCCGCGAGCACGGCGATCCAGATGTATCTTCGTGGCCTGGGCATCTTGCTTCTCCTTTTATCCTGTACTTTGATCGGAAAGTAACCGCGCTTTATTCTTGTTTGCCCTTCCCCTTGATCGCTTCATCCAATTTGTCCAGGGCGGAACGTTTCTTGAGCCGATCGAGGTCCTTTTTGTTCAGCCCCTGCTTGGAGCCGGAGGGCTCGGGAGACACCTCGGTGGCCAGGAAGTGGATCTCTTCCATGGCGGGTTCAGGATTCATGGCATCGAGGTCGGGCCACACCCATTTGAAGGGCCAGGCGTTTTTGAGAAAAAGTGTGTATCCCGGCTTGCCGTCGGTGAGGAGGATATCGATCCGGCCGGTGCGTGTTTGCGTGCCGCCTGCCGCGATTTCGGCGCGCCAGCTCCAGAGTTCATCGGGGGGCTGCATGGGCCGCACCACCACGACGACAACCGGTTTGAGGTCCCCTGCTCGCGGCGCGCTGTCCGATGTGAAGAGCACCTGCGATTCGGACGAGAGCCCCCGGACCTCCACGGCGGAATGCAACTGAATGTCATCGAAGGAGATCAGAAACCGGTGTCCCTGCAGCGGAGCGTTTTGACCGGTATCAGCGCCACGAACCTGAACCGGCGAAGAAAGGACGGCGGCAGAGACGAGGATCCCGCACAAACAGATCAAAGTGGTGATGGACTTTGACACGCTTCACCTCCTTCCGAATATCAAACAACCCGCCAGTGGAATGTTCCCCATACCCGGATCAACCGAGCAGGGTTCCATGAATGATAATCAAAAAGTGCGCGCCCGCCAGATCGAATCGGCGATCGCCGTGGTTTTTCATGAGTGCTTCCTTGGGCGGTGACTAGGCTAGATCTGCACGGTCGCCGATCATTGCTCGTAAAGAACCTTCCCCATGTCTTTCACGTCGTATCCACCGAGGGCATCCACCGCCTCCTTGAACCGGCTGCCTGAAGCGATGACTTCGAGCACCGCCTTCACCTTGGGCGTCTCGAAATGTTCCTTCCCGATCACGAGATCATACCGCTCATCGGCGACCGGGATGAACTCGAGGTCGAGCGCGATGGCGGCCGTGAGGATCCCCATTCCCGCGTCCGCCGCACCCGACGCCACGGCCGAGGCAACACCCATGTGGGTGAACTCTTCCTTGTCGTAGCCGTTCACCTGGCGCGGATCGATTTTTCGCTCCTTCATGGTCCTGTCGGTGAGCAGTCTCGTTCCGGAGCCGGCCTGTCTGTTGATGAACATGACGTCGTCGCGGTCAAGATCGTCGATCCCCGAAATGTTCGAGGGATTGCCCTTCCGGACGATCAATCCCTGCTGCCTGTAAACCAGATTGACGACTTTGAGCGGGATCCCCTTCAGAAGCCTCTGAATGAAGGCGATGTTGTACTCGCCCGATATCTCATCGAGAAGGTGGGTGCCCGCCATGTGGGCTTCCGATTTCCTGATCGCCATCAATCCGCCCATCGAGCCCACGTGGGCCGACGACATGCTGTAGAGAGGATGGTCCCGCCTGAGGTAGTTGGCCAGAAGGTCGAGGGCGTTGTCATGGCTGCCGATGCAGACGAGGGTGTTCTCGATCGCGCGCTTCGACCTGATCAGGGCCACGTCCACCTCGGTGCCGGGCGCGATCCCCTCGCTCAGGGGCGGGATGCGCACAATGCCGTCGGCGCGCTGCAGCGTCATGAGCGCGCCCGCTCCACGGCCAACCGGGGTGGCGATGAAATCATTCCCCGCCTTGCCGACCTTGACCCTCAAAAACTCCTCTTTCCCCAGCGAAGAGGCCGCCGGCCTCGAGAGCGTCGCCTTCAAGATCTCGGGCGGCTCCTCCTCGATCCCCAGGAAGTGGTGGAGAAGCGGCTTGCCGAATATCTCGAAGGTCATGTAGGCTGCAACAGGATATCCGGGAAGACCGATGACCGGTTTTTGTTCGATCACACCGAGCAGCACGGGCTTGCCGGGCTTGATGCTGATCCCGTGGACCAGGACCGTTCCGAGTTCTTCGACGGCGTTGGGCGTGAAGTCCTTCGTGCCCGCCGAGGCACCGGCCAACACCACGACCAGATCGCTCGTCTCTGCCGCTGCCGCGATCATCTCCTCGAGACGATCCTTGTTGTCGGCGACGATTCTCGATCTTTCATACTCTCCTCCCCACTCGTTGACGAGGTTTCCGATCATGTAGCTGTTCGAATCGATGATGTTCCCTCTTTCGAGAGAACTCCCCGGTTCGACGATCTCGCCCCCCGTGGGGATGATCGTGACGAGAGGTTTTTTCCGGACCTCGATGTGCGTGTTTCCGCTGGAGAGCATGGCGCCGATATCGACAGGCCTGATCCGGTGGTTCTCGGGAAGGATCAGCTCGGTCTGAACGATGTCCTCTCCCACGATTCTCACGTTCTGATAAGGGCTCGCCGAGGCGATGATCTCCAGACGGTCTCCGGTGACGCTCACGTCCTCGACCATGATGACGGCGTTGAATCCGTCCGGTATGGGATCGCCCGTGTTGACGGGCAGAGCCTGCTTTTCGAGCTTCAACTGGACGGGCCTCGTCTCGGAGGCGCCGAAGGTTTCGTGAAACCGGACCGCATACCCGTCCATGGCCGAGCCGTGATAGTAAGGCGATGATATCCTGGCCTGCACCGCGCCGGCCGTTATCCGGCCGAGGGAGTCGATCACGGACACCGCCTCGCTCTCCACCGCTTTCAGCGTCTTGACGAAATCGGACCAGACGTCCAGGGCGTCCTGGAGGCTCGAGGTGGTCTGATAGATTCTTCTTGTAAAATTCAAAACAACTCCGGATCGATCGATCTGAAACAGTAAAGGGCCGGCTACTGCTAAAATAGCCTCACTTCCACTTCTTCTCCCTCGTAAAGGCCTGATTTGTTCATCGGGATGACGACGATGCCCTCGGCCTTGACGAGCGTCCTGATGAGGCCCGACTTGCCCAGTACGGGCACGGCCCATAACGCTCCATCCCGCTCCTCGACGGCGACTCTGACATGATCCTCTCTCCCGGCCGAGGAGGCGAGATTCCTGCCGAAGAGCGCGCGCACCGTTTTTTTCGACGGGATGTGGGGGGGCGTCTTTTCTCCCGACATGAGCGTCAGCAACGGTTCGACAAAGGTTTCGAAACTGACCGTTATCGCGGCCGGATGGCCGGGGAGCCCGAAGATGGGCACCCCGTCGACGATTCCGCCGATCAGCGGCTTGCCCGGCTTCATGGCGACCCCGTGAAAGAGGATGCCCGGATTGCCGATCTCGTCGATGACCCGCGATGTGAAGTCCTTCGTGCCGACCGAACTCCCGCCGGTGATGAGCACCATGTCCGAATCGGCGACCGCATCGCGCACCACGGCGCGGAGTGTTTCCAGTTCGTCCTTGATGATCCCCTTCTTCACGGGAAGCGCATTGCGGCCTCTGATGAGCCCGGCGAGGTTATAAGAATTGATGTCCCTCACCGTGCCGGGGGACAGGGGCTTGCCGGGAGGAAGGATCTCGTCCCCCGTTCCGATGATCGCCACGACCGGTATCTTGAAGAGATCGACGTCGAGAATCCCCAGGCCGGCAAGGGCTCCGATGTCCTGCGGCCGCAGCCTGTGCCCGGGCTGGAGCACGGGCTGGCCCTTCTTCACGTCTTCGTCCGCGAGGATGACATTCTCTCCGGGAGAGACGGCCTTCGTCATCTCGACCATCGTCTCGTCGATCCTGTTCGTGTACTCGAACATGACGACGGCGTCGGCGCCGGCCGGCAGCATGCCGCCGGTCGGGATCTGGACCGTCTCGCCTCTTCGAAGGTCGATCTTTGGCTTCTGTCCCATCAGCACCTGCCCCTTGACCGCGAGGTAGACGGGCACCGTGTCGGAGGCGCCGAATGTGTCGGCCGACGCAACGGCGTAGCCATCCATGGTGGAACGGGCGAAACCGGGGAGATCCTCCGGCGAAATGATCTCCTCCGCCAGCACCCGTCCGTAGGCGTCCTCGATCGGGACCGATTCGATCCGGCCGGCTTTCAGGTCCTGCTTCAGCAGGAGCCGGAGCGCGTCCTCGACTTTCAGCGCTTCTTCTCGTCCAAGATTGTCTTTCATGTTCCAGGGCCTCTCGCCTTTTTCGTGCAATCCTCACGGATGCATTAGATAGGACGCGGAGAAAGTAATTCAATAGAGGAGGATCGAAAAAACCTCGACCGAGGCGGAGATCGTGTCGCCCACCTTGAGATCCAGGCTGTCCAGAGCTTTCGGTGTGACGACCGAAACGATGTTGACGCCCACGTCCACGGTGACCTGAATGCGGCCTCCGTCGTCGCTCATCGCCTTGACGCGGCCCTGAAAGGTGTTGCGCGCCCGCGATCGGGGCGGGTCCTTGGAGAGGACGACCTCCTCGGGCGGAATGGAGAAATGGATATCTCCTTTTCGGGCCTCGGGCAGGACGATGCACACGCCGGGCGCCAGGCGGACGACGGTCTCTCCCTCCTCTTCCCCGGCGATACCGAAGAAGTGGTTCTCCGGCGGCGTGGCGGAGAGCCGGCCCTCGACGAGGTGGTGGATCGTGCCGGCCAGCCTGTAGCTCTGGTCGAGGCTGTGGGTGGCGAAGATCACGGTGGCGCCCATCCGGTCCACTGCTTTCGTCACGAGGTTTTCGAGGATCTGAACGTGGTAGAGATCGACATTGGCCGTGGGCTCATCGAGAAGGAGTAGCGCGGGACCGAGCGCCAGGGCGCGCGCCAGCGCGATCCGCTGAATCTCGCCGGCCGAGAGGCCCGACGCGCGGCGGCCGGCGAGCGGCGAGAGGCCCACGCTGTCGAGCGCTTCTTCCACGCGGCCGGGGATCTCCCTCCGGTTCACGCCCCGGGCCTCGAGACCGAATGTCATGTTGCGGTAGACGGTGGTGTCGAAGAGGTAGGGATTCTGGTCCACGAGGGTCACTTCACGGCGGAGCCGCCGGCGCGTCCGGTCATCGGCGGTGCAATCCTCGCCAAGGAGAGAGACGGAACCATGAGTCGGCCTGCTGATGAGCGCCGCGATTTCCAGGAGGGTCGTCTTGCCCGAACCGTTCGGTCCCACCAGAGCGTGGACCGAGCCCTTCTCGACTTCGAGCGCGTCGATGTCGAGCACCGGCTTGGCGCCGTATTCTTTCCGGATGCCCTCGAGGCGCAAGATCGTGGCAGTCATTTTTGCGCCCTCCCCTGGAGAATCTGGAAGATGATATTCACGCCCAAGGCCACGAGAAGCAGCACGAACCCGAGCGCGATGCCGAGGGCGAACTCCCCCTTGCTCGTTTCGAGGGCGATCGTCGTGGTGATCGTCCTCGTCTTTCCCGGGAAGTTTCCGCCCAGCATCATCGAGATGCCCACCTCGGCGAAGACGCGCCCGAAGCCGGCGAGCACGGCGGCCAGAAAGGCGAAACGCGCCTCGGCGAACATGACGAGCGCCGTGCGCAGGCGCCCGCACCCCAGGGTGCGCGCCGTGCGCGCGACGCGGGGATCGATCGCCTGGGTCGCGGCGATGGAGAGGCTCACGATGATCGGGCAGGCCAGGATGAACTGGCCGATGACGATCGCCGTGGGGGAGAAGAGCAGGCCCAGGTCACCCAGCGGGCCGCGCCGGGAGAGCATGGTCATGACGAGGAGCCCGACCAGAACGGTGGGGAGGGCGAAGAGGGTTTGAAAGAGCATGATCACGAGCCGCCTGCAGAAAAAATCCTTCACGGCGATGAGAAAACCGAGGGGAATTCCCACGAGCGTAGCCAGCAGCGTGGATGTGATTGAAACGCACAGGGTGACGCGGATCGCGTCGAGCACGTCGCGATCGAGCCGCCACACCATGCGGAATGCTTCACCGATATCCTGGAGGAGAGAGTCCACGGTTCACTTCTTCGGCAATACCGCCATGGGATGAAAGAGACGCTTTCCGTTCTTGCGGAACCCGTCGATGATCTTCTGCCCCTCGGCCGATGTGACCCAGCCGATGAATGCCATGGCGGAGAGATATTTAGCGTGGCGGTGCCGGGCAGGGTTCACCGCGATGATTCCATAAGGATTGTAGAGGCGCTCATCGCCTTCCACGAGAATTTTCAGATCGATCTTCCCGCTGTAGGCGAGATAGGTTCCGCGATCGACGAGGCAGTAGGCCCGTTTCTCGTCGGCAATGTGCAGGGTCTGGCCCATTCCCTGGCCGGTTTCGAGATAGGCGCTGGCCAGCGGTTTCACTCTTGCTGCTTTCCAGAGGGAGAGCTCCTTCTTGTGCGTTCCCGAATCGTCGCCCCGGGAAACGAAGGTCGCTCCGGCCTTCGTCAGTTTCGCCAGAGCGCTGCACGCGTCGGACGATCCCTTGATACCCGCCGGATCGGAGGAGGGTCCGACGAAAACGAAATCGTTGTACATCACATCGCGGCGATTCACGCCGGATCGGTCGTTCACGAAGGCGTCCTCCGCCTTGCGGGCGTGAACGAACACGATGTCCACGTCGCCGTTCCGGCCGAGCTTGAGCGCCTTTCCCGTGCCCACGGCAATGACATCCACGTCGATGCCGAACCGTTTCTCGAAGGGCGGAATGAGAAGTTCCAGCAGGCCCGAGTTCTCCGTGCTCGTCGTGGTCGCCATGCGCAGAGGGCCGTCCAGACCGACCGCGGCCGGAGGTTCGGCAGGCGCACCCGGAATGGCGGCAAGGAAACAGATGACGAGAAGGGACACGGAGTGGGTCAGAGCGGCCGCGAACATGGACACCTCTTTGAGCACGAAAACGAGATTTGCGCGCAACAATCACCGGCGTGGGGTCAGGATGACTCGACACGCCAAAAGCCTGCCGGCGAGATCCGGGAACGAAGGATCATTCTTATTTCAATCGGCCGATCCTGTCAATGACGGAGGTCGAAAGGGCGCCTCGGCACGAGCCGGCTTCTTCCCGGCCGGTGTCTGGAGAAAATGGCGCATCACGGAGAGCGGACGACCTCCCCGCCGCTCCGGTTCTCGACGCGCACTCTGTATCCCGCCGGAACGCGGACACGGTATTCGATCTTCCCGTCGCTTTTTGACCATTGCAGCGACAGGGGGCCCCCGTCGAGCGGGATGCGCCCCTCGCACCAGGGGAGGCCGACGTCGGTGAAGCGCAGCGTGACCGTGCGCTCGCGCGGATCGATGCGATGGATCCCCACGATGTCGCGATAGAGCGTGTGAACGATGTGGGACGCGAATCCGTGGTTGCAGCTCGCGTGGGCGCCCACGTTCTCCCAGAGCGTTCCCGTGCGCTCGGCCATGTACAGGAGGTAGCCGATCGACTCGTCCAGGATCTGCTGGCACCGGCCGTGGCGCGAGAGGATTTCCATTCTGAGCATGTTGCCGATGAAGGCATTCGCCATGTGGATCTCGGGATAGGCCTTGGTCTCCGCGCGGTCGGGGCCGAAGGAATCGCAAAGGGTCTTCCAGAGGGCGGGATGCGTCTCGGGCGTGGCGATGTCGAAAAAGAAGGCGAAGTACTGGCAGACCTCGGTGCGGTTCCGTGTGACCGACAGCGTGCCGTCCGTGCCGGCGGCGGCGTCCTTTCGGACGGCGTTGTCGACGAAGAACTCGCCGTCGAAGGACTGCGCTCGTATGACGGCGCGCACCTTCTGCGCCTCGGCCAGGAGCGCGGGGCGATCGTAGATCCGGCCGGCCGCGCCGAGGGCGGCGGCGAAGAGCATGTTCGACGGATAGTTCACATCCTGGACGAAACTGTTTGCGGCCGACCATTCGACAAAAACCCAGCTCTCCAGTTTTTCGAGGAGCCCGTCGTCGTTCCGGAAAGGTTCGAAGTATTCGAAGAGGCCCATCACCTTCGTTTCCAGGCTTTCGATGATCGACCGATCGCCGCACCTCGCGTCGAACTCCTCGAGCTGTACCGCGAACCAGAGCGCCCAGTTCGGAATGAACACGCCGTCGTTGTGATCCGCCGGATAGCACATGGGCAGCATGCCGTCGGGCTGAAACTCGAATCGATCGGGCAGGAGGAAGTTCTCGAAGAAATTGTGCTCGACGCGCGTGTCACCCGAGAGACCGAACGCCGTGCGCGCGGTGAAGAAGCTGTCGCACAGCCAGCCGGCACGCTCCCTCGACGGACAATCCATGAAGAGGTCGACCGCGTTCTGGGCAAAGGTCTCGCGCCCCGCGGCGAAGAGTTCGAGGAGCCGCGGGTCGGGACAGGCGAAGTGCGCCTCCCAGATGTCGGGGTTGGCGTACTCGCGCAAGAAGATCCGATCCACAGCGCACGCGCCCTCGAGCACGAGAAGCTTCATGTAGCGCAGTGTGTAGGGCTCGAACGATTCGACGTCGTACTTTCCGGGCTCCAGCTCGTACAGGAGAGCGTTGACGCAGCCGAGGCGCTTGAAGTCCACGTCCCCGCCGGTCAGGATCTCGTCGAACAGGACGTAGAGGCGTGTCGGTTCGGCGCAAACGATCCGCGCCCCGATGAAGCCGGACAGGTTCGTGCCCAGATCGAGGATCGCGTAGTCGTTCCTGTCGAGTGCGAGCTTTGAATCCGCGTCGTGTGCGCGATCGATCTCGACCTGCGACGCTGTTTTGATCGCCTGGAGTTCGAGAGAAGGGACGAGGTCGAGCTCCGCTTCCGGGAATCCACCGAGTTTCGGGCCGATCTGCGTGAGGGAGCGGTCCTTCCAGGGGTGCTCGACGGGCAGGTCGCGCTCGACCGTCCCGCGAGCCACCTCCCAGACGGGGGAGCGTTTCTCGAAGGCGGGGTATGGAACGCGGCGCGGGAGGAGCGCCCCGGGCGTCATCACTGCCGTCTCGACGGTGGTGAGCGAGGCCGAAAGGTCCTTCCGCCAGCGGTCATATCCTGCCGCAAGGCGGTACACCTCGATGAACGGACGCTGGAAACTGTACCGCTGGACCTTCCGGACGCGCTCGGGAAGGATCGCAAACTCGAAGTCGACCCCTTCCTCACCTGTGGCCGCAAGCACCTTGCCGCCCGAGACGACCTCGGCCTGGAGGAACGATGGCTGGTCGAGCAGGTAATAGCTGTTCGCGTTGTATCCGGCGACCTCGAGCGCCACCGTGTTCGTTCCCGGCTGCAGGCGGCCGGTCAGATTCCACTCGTCGACGCGAAAGTGGCCATGTGGCCCGCGGGCCGGCCCGTGCCCGAGGAACGTGCCGTTCAACGAAGCGCGGTAGAGGGACGAGGCCGTGACGCGAAGGAGCACGTCCCGCCCGGACGGGGCGTGGAAGGCCGCCCGCGCCCCGACAAGGAGATTCTTCTCGCTCTCCCGTCCCGCGGGCCAGACCGGGCGCCCGGTCACGAGATGGACCGACTCGGACGCGAAGGCAATCTCCAGGGTGAGAATGATTCCGAATATGATCGTTTTCATATAACTTCCTTTTTTTCAGAAACGTGCGGGCGAGTGTCCATAGCATAGATCGCGCGCTCGTCCGGGGTTGAGACCTAGACGATCTCATTAACAGGCTGTAATGAGATGCCTGTCAATGATAAGATAAGCAGTCCAGTTTTTGCATCGTGGACAGGCACACGAGAAAGAAGGAGAGACTTGATGGCAAAAGAGATTCCAGTCGCTGTGGTCGGTGCGGGGACGGTTGGTTCGCTGTTGATCGGCCACTTCCTGCGGGCGGGATACGAGGACGTCGCTATTGTAGATATCCCCGAGCGGATCGAACAGATCAAGGATAAGGGCATCCGCATTTCGAAACTGCGGAGCATTGATGTGAGGCCGGGAAATCTTTACGAATCGATCGAAGAATTGAAGGGCTTGCACATACAGACTCTTTATGTGGCCACGAAGTCGACCCATCTGGCCATTGTGGCTCCCGAGATCCAGAAGATTCATGGCAACGGGATGCAGGTGATCAGCTTCCAGAACGGGATCGGCACCGAACATTACCTGGCCCAGTTCATCGATCCCGCCCACGTGGCGCGGGTAACCGTCAATTTCGCGGGAAACCAGGATGAAGATTCGGGCGATGTGTTCATGAGCTGGTTCCATCCGCCCAATTTTCTCGGGCCCTACTACGAGCAGAACCTGGAACCCTTCAAGCGCATCGCCGAAACTCTCACCGAGGTCGGCCTCGACACACGGGCCGTATCCCACAAGGAGATCAAGAGGCAGGTCTTTTTCAAGACGATCCTCAATGCGGCGCTCAACGCCCTCTGTGCCACCACGGGCCTCACCATGTCGGAAGCGATGCGCATGAGGCACACCCGGCACCTGGCGCGGGAGCTCCTGAGAGAGGGGCTCAGCGTGGCGGCCCACATGGGGCATTCCTACGGCGAGGACGCGCTCAAGCAGTGCATGGACTACCTCGACAAGGGCGGCGACCACTATCCATCGATGTGGTCCGATCTGAAGAAGAACCGGCGTACCGAGATCGACTACATCAATGGTAAGATCGTGAAGATCGCGCTCATGTTTACCGACCTGTCAGTGGAGCTCAACAGGTTCTTCTGCACCATGGTCATGACCGAGGAAATCAAGGCCGGTTCGCGCCGCGAGGAAGAGATCCCCGATTATCTCGGCTGCTCCATCCGCCATTGCGGCTGATTCTGCTCGTTCCGGGCCGATCGATTCTACCGAGAAATGAAGAGAGCCGGCGGGATGTCCCCCGCCGGCCTCTACAGACTCTCCGACCTCTTGATGCAGCGCTTTCCAGGGCAACAGAGACCCTCTTTTTTTTTATGCCCTCCAGCTCGACGAAGATAACCGCTTCGTCCCGCCTGGGAAGCGCCGCAATCTCATCCAAAAGAATCAAGAACCCGAAAAGATGTTGATATAATAAAATATATTTATATAAAAGTAAAGCGAAATTTGGATTCGATCAGAGATATTCGAAACGCAGTTCCAATCCGCTTATTCCCGCAGCCGGGACATCGAGTTCACACGTGCCGTACTGGCCCGAGGGAAGCTCCATGGCGAACACATAGGGTCCCGGTGGCAGGATAGCATCGAACACTCCGTCACGATCGGTCATCAGCGTGCGCACCACCTGGTCGGCGCTCACGACGCGGATCGGAGCGGAGCGGGCCGGTTCGTCGAACATGCCGTTATAAGCTGTTCCGTTCACCGTGACACCCCGGGACAGGATCACCTCGACGTCTTTTCTATTGTCCCCGTGGAGCAGATTCAGATTCCGAATGCGGCCAGATCCCTCGATAAGGTCCCAGGCGATCAGATCGTACCTGGCCTGGCCAAGCCCGCGAAAACAGAACCGTCCAGATGCGTCGGTGATCGTCTCGAAAATGATGGGTGATCCTGGATCCTCCCTGTTGTCTTCCACCTGTAGAGTCCGGTCGATGAGTGTCACGCGGATCTTGCCAAGAGGAGAACGGCTCTGGTCAGCGCGCACGATTCCGCTCAATTCGATGGTCTCTCCATAGAAAAAAACGAGCCCCTCGAGGCACTCCCCCTCGGCAACGACGACCTGCCCTACAGTTTTTTCCGCGAGTCCTTTCCCTTTGACCTGTACGGAGTGCAACCCGGGCATGATCTTCTCGATCGTAAATCGTCCTTTTTCAGTGTGACTGTTTCCGGATACCCGGCGGCCTGCGTCGCTCTCGGAGAGCAGTTCCACACGCGCAACGGCTCCGGCAGGAATGTTCTCGATCCTCCCCGAGATCTTTCCGGCGCGATATGCCCGAAATTCGATGCCTTTCGTATCGGGCAGGATCAGTCTGGGGAGATCGTCGACCCGCTCCACAACGCGACGGTGCTCCCGATCCCTGGCTCTGACCATGTGGCGTGCGCCGTTCCACAGACCGGATATATGGAAAGAACCGTCCCGCTTCGAGACCGTGTTGAAGGGGGTGATCGTTTTGTCCCGGGGCAAGGGCCAGGGTGTGAACTCCACAACGATTCCGGGAACGGGTTTGCCTTCGATGTCGACGACCCGTCCTGACGCCCAGAGGGCGCCTTTTTCCAGAAGAAACGATTTGGCCACTGTCGCGCCCCGTTTCAGGGTGAACCATTCCGAGAGACAGTTTCCGTATCCTTGCTTGTAGGCTCTCAGGCGGTATTCGCCAGGCTCGAGCTCCTCGAAGCTGAACGAGCCCGAACTGTCGGTCCTTTGCATATCGAGAAATACAGGTTTGCTCCCGGCGGTTTCGCCGAAGGAGAAAACGGTTTTCTTCTGACAGCCATAGAGATCGACGAAGACTCCTTTGATCGGCGAGTCATTCTCACCGGAAACCCTGCCCGAAACAAAGGCGGCCGAGATGGCTCGAAGCACGATCCCGCTCAGCCTGTCACCTCTTTGAAGTACGATCGGACCGCTTTCCGTGCGACAGTGGCCGGGCACGCACGCGGCGATCGTGATCTCGACTCCGGTCGGAACGGCCGGTATCCTGAAGAATCCCTCGTCGTCGGTCCGCGTGGAGCAGGCCTCGAAGATCTCCATCCCGTCAATGAGTAGGGTCTTTCCAAAATCCTGGTAGAAGCGGAAGGACTTCGTGGCCTGCGACTCCACATGATAGGCGAAGACGGTCGCATTCGGTGCGCCGCGCCCCTTGCTGTCGAGAACGCGCCCCGAAACGTTCAAGCCCGGTTCGAGGTAGAGAATCGTCTCGAATCGATCCGAGCCGGCAGGCGCAACAACGATCTCCGGCCCGTTTGTCATCGAGAAGTACCGGCTCTTTCCCCAGCGCAGATGATTCCTCTCCGGAGTCTGTCCGGCGGGAAGGCCACCGATTCGAAACTGCCCCTTCTCCGACGATTCAGCCCTTCGGTCGGTCCCGGTGACCGGCTCGTGGTATCTCACCTGCACCCCCGCGACAGGCTGCCGGGAAGAGATGCAAAGGACCGTCCCCTCGAGGAGCGTTCCAGGTTCGAGATCGATGAGAATCTCCCGCTCGTTGCCACCAGGAGTCAACTCGACAACGGCCTTTCCATCCTGGAATCCATCGCCGATGGCGCGTACCGTGTAGGAACCTGCCGATAACGATTCGAACAGTACCCTGCCGCCACGGTCGGTCGTCGATTCGAGGCTGTGACCGGACCCCTCGAGGATGACTCGGATTCGATCCAGAGGGAGGCCCGTCCCTTCCGCCCGGACGACAACACGAATGGCCGGGATCGGATTTCTCACAGATTCGGCCCTGCCCGATCTCTCGATCCGCTGCCGTTCCGAGGCGGTCTCGTCATTGGCCGTCTCCGGCAAAGAGGCGGA
>CAZUHB010000009.1:0-67923 GCA_964620445.1 uncultured Phycisphaerales bacterium | reverse complement strand
GAGGCGGATTCCAGAGCGCTGTCGATCGATTGGTTTGCGCTGGAACTATCCCAGAAGAGAATCCACCAGCCCGCGGTCAAAACCAGGCCGGCCAATACTGTACCCAGAAGGACCACACTCCGTCTGTTCATCGTCGTTCCTCGATCTTCGATTTTGCGGTTCGATCATGGCGAGCTCGTTGAACCAGAGATAATAGGTTGGAATGAGGTAGATATTCCCGGCAGAATCCCTGATCAGCAACCAGGGAAAGCGAAATAAGTTGGCAATCCTTTCCCAGATGGTGGCAGGCTTGGTGATCCCCATCGATGGGCCCGTTTCTCCGTTGATGATCACTGACACAACGTATTCCGTACCGGGGTTGTCACTCCCTGTGCCAGGGTATCCCACCTCGCCGCCCGAGTCGTCCCCTGGCCAATCTCCGTCATCGTCCGTGTTGTTCGGCGGATCGCCGTTCGGTGGCTCCTGGTTCCACTCGGGCATCTGGGTCACGATCACCTCGATCGGGGTGTCGGCAGGCGCGCCCGTAACGTGAATGTTCAGAACCTTTGGATTGCCCAGCCAGCGGTGATGGATCACGACCCCATCTGCGTGAGCCATGGCCGATCCGCCCGCCAGAAAGACGATCGCCAGAACAGACAGACAGAATAAACTTTTTGTAGAATACATGTCCCTTCCTCCCAAAAGATTACAGAAAAGTTTCCTTCCCGGACGTCCGGTCCGACTCCGACGGGTACCGACCTGTGCCGGTCACGGTTTGTTGTCGGACGCGGAATGTGAGGAAAGACGGATCTGAGGGCGGAAGGTTACCGCAAGAATGAGCCGGTCTGCCCGACCGCGCTCCGGCCTGCTAGGACCCGCGGCGGCCCATGGTGAGCGTCATGAGCGCCTTGGCCGTGTGGAGACGGTTCTCGGCCTCATCGTAGATGAGGGACGCATCGCTGTCGACGACATCGTCGTCCACCTCACGCCCCCGATCGACAGGCATGGAGTGCATCAATCGCGCGTCGTCGGCAGTGAGATTCATGGTTTTTGCCGTGCAACGCCAGTTTTTGTACTTGGCGAGGTTGGCAGCCATGATCCTCCGCTGCTCATCGTTGTCCTTGTAAATATTGAAAGATGCGAAACCGCCCCAGTTCTTGGGAATCACCACTTGCGCGCCCTCGAATGCCGTGTCCATGTCGTGCACGAAGGTGAGCGAACCCTCGGACTCCTCGGCATGGGCGCGCGCTTTTCGAGCGACCTCGTCGGATAGTGGAAATTCCTCCGGTGAGGCCACGGTGATGTTCATTCCATAGCGCGCGAAAAGCAGCATCTGAGTGTGGGGTACGGAGAGCGGCTTGGGGGGGGTCGATGCATAAGCCCACGAAATCGTGACCTTGAGTCCCCTCAGGCTTTCGCCGAACTTCTCCTGCAGGGTCATCAGATCGGCCACGCCCTGCATGGGGTGGTAGAGGTCGCTCTGTAGGTTGAAGACCGGTATCGACGCCCACCTCGAAAGCTCCTGCAAGTAGGTGTGGCCCATATCGAAAAAGTAGTTCCGGCACGCGATGGCATGTCCCATGCGCGACAGGACTTTGGCCGTGTCCTTGGCGTTCTCGCCGTGAAAGAGCTGGATCATCTCCGGTGCGAGATCGTGGGAGTGGCCGCCGAGCTGTGTGATCCCGGCGCTGATCGAGCTGCGGGTGCGTGTCGACTGCTCGAAAAAGATGTTGAAAATGCTCTTGTCCTGGAGAAAGCGATGGGGGACCCCTGAGTGAAACATCTTCTTCAAATTCTTGGCCGTTTTCAGAAGTGTGTCCAACTCCTCGCGCGTCCAGTCCTCGCAGGCGATGAAATGCTTTCCTCTGAGCTTTTGTTCCGACATGAATCCGATCCTCGATCAGAAATCGTAAATCCTTTGCTCGCTATATCATGAGGAATACAACAGGTTGAGCGCAAGTCTGAAACGTGCTGTTCGACCATGTTTTATGGGGGGGGATTGGGTGATCGGGTCGCGCAATCCGGCGTGGGAAGAGCAAAAGCCGGCCTATCGCAGGCTGCTCGGTTTCCAGCAGTTGCCCTCTCCGAGGAAATAAGAAAAGCGCGTTGCGCCGTCGTGCCGCAGGTTGCCCGAGAAACGGATTCCGTCATCGATCTCGGCATCGATGCTGTCGAGCACGGTCTCGGGAAAGGCCCCCTTGACCTCGAGATAGACCTCGTTGCCGGCCACGAAATCGTAGTCGAATGCCTCGCAGCTGCCACACTCGTAATTGTAGGTGCCGTTCCAGGGGCAGGTGGCAGGCCATGATTTCATGTAGGGGCCTTTCCACTCGGAGCAGAGGCTGACGGGGACAGCTTGGTTCGACCGGAGCCCCGGATCGAGCCCGACCGCAACATCTTCGGGAAAAACTCCCAGGTCGGCGTGGGCCGCCCTGACCGCCGCGCTGATCGCGTTCAGATCCGCCTTGATGGTCCGGACCTTGCTGTTCATCATGTACATGCTGATCGAGGGAGCCACGATCGCGCTCAGAATCACGATGCACGACAGAGCGACGATCAGTTCGATCACCGAGAATCCTCTCTTGCGCTTCTTGCTCGTGTTCATTTTTTTCCTCCGGGTGACGGAGTCGGTTCGAGTCTGTTGAATTCGCCTCGACGTTTCATTTATCGGAATTGTGCCGGTTGAAACTTGACCGGAAGGTGTGTCGGTGGGCGGCTTTCGTAACGGGTTGTGATTCTGTTTGTTATGACAGGACGGATCGCAGCGCCGCGGTCAGGTTCTCCTGCTCGAAGACGAAACCGGAATCGAGCAGAGCCGCGGGTTCGACGCGCGCGCTCGAAAGGAGGAGTTCGTCGGCCATCGGTCCGAGCAAAAGCCGCAAGAGGGGAGCGGGCACTGGGAGGAGCGCGGGCCGCCCGAGGATCTTTCCCAGGGTTTTGGAGAACTCCCGGTTCGTGACGGGCCGAGGGGTCACGGCGTTCAGCGGGCCGGCAAGGCTCTCCGACTCGATACAGTGGATCAGAGCGCGGAGGAGATCGTCGAGCACGATCCAGCTCATGTACTGGCGCCCCGTCCCGAGGCGGCCGCCGAGGCCGAGCCGGAAGGGGAGGAGCATCCTGGCCAGAGCGCCTCCCGATCGGCTCAATACGATTCCGATGCGAAAGAGCACGGTCCGAATTCCGGCCTGTTGCGCGGGCGCGGCAGCCTTTTCCCACTCCTGACAGAGTTCGGCCAGAAAGCCGCTTCCCCGGGGGCTCGACTCGTTGAGTGGCTCATCACCCCGGTTTCCATAGTAGCCCACGGCCGAGGCTGAGACGCACACGCGCGGAGGTGGGTCGAGTGCGGCCAGGGTTGAAGTCAGGAGCCTCGTGCCGCTGACCCTGCTCTGCTCGATGCGTGCTCTTCGGGCGGCGGTCCATCTTCCCGAGGCGATGTTTTCGCCGGCGAGGTGAACAACAGCGTCGAGGGGGGCGCAACTGGAGAGGTCGATCTCTCCCGTGGGGGGGGACCAGAACGCCTCGCCCGTACGCGGAGGATGTCTCACGAGACGGACCGTCTCATGTCCTTCCTTCCGGAGTCGGGCGGTGAGCGCGGATCCGATCAATCCGTGGGAGCCTGTGACGAGGACTCTCATCGATTTTCTCCCGTGAGCGACCGAGGAGCATCACCGAATCTTATCGCCTCGAGGTCCGGAAAGCGAAATAAAGAACCGACCCGAACAGCGTCGAGCCGGCAGGGGGCAAAAAAATAAGCCATCTCTTCCCGCGCTTGGAAAGAGATGGCCTGATCTGCCCGAGTCCGAGATCAGCTATAGGGCCTACCAGTCGGCACCCTCACCGCAATAGTAGTAAAGGACCGACGAGTTGTTGTGACGGAGCTGCCCCGTCGTCCGGACGCCGTCGTCGAGATCCCTGTCGATGCGTTCCAGGATCGCGCGGGTGAAGTTGTTCCTGGCCATCATGTAGACCTCGTTGCCGGCGGTTCCGTCAAGATTGAACCCGGCATAGGCGCCGTACTGATAGTCGTAGGTGCCGCCCCAAGGATGAGAGGTGGGCCACTTTTCCATGTAGGGGCCGTCCCACTTGGTGCGATAGGCGGTCGGAATACCTACACTTGACATGAACTTGGGATCGACATTGTTTCCAACGTTTCTGGGATAAACACCCAGGTCGGAGTACATCGCCGCCAGTGCGGTTTTGAAACCTTTGAGCTCGTTTTCGATGCGGCTGACCTTCGATTTCATCACGAGCTTGTTGACCTGCGGCGCAACGATGGCGGCGAGGATCGACAAGACGGAGACCACGATGACCAGCTCGATAAGCGAAAAACCTTTTTCCTTCTTCGACATTAGCTATTCCTCCATAGGCATAAAAAAGAACTGACCGGAGTTTTTGGCTTAAGCATTTCTGTGCCCTCTTTTTCGATAGATCCAGGAAAAGACTTAAGAGAAAAACTTTGTTCAATCGATTGTTCTGCGCCGCGTGCCCAAGGAGCTCGAAATCGACGGTGTGAGCGCTATCCTTCCTCTTCCTCCGTCGATAGAGTCTCCGCGATCTCCTCGATCGGATTGGGCTCCTCCTCGTCGATTTCGTCGGCCTCGCCCCTTCGCACCGCGCCGCCGCGAGGTTCGATGAACTTGATGATATCTTCGGCCACACCGGGCAGCCGGAGGTGGACCGATTTTCTGAAGATCTTGACGACCTCATGGCCGGAGGGGAGAAAGTCGCCTTCTCTGAGAATGTAACCCCCGATCAGGGCGCATGATGTTTCCTCGCCGACGAGAACGCCCGTGAAGCGATACCCTGGGAGAAGGTCCACGCCGACCGGTGCCGCTCGGGGAATCGCATTCTGGGAGCTTTCGGCTGGCGTCTCGCTGGCGGTTTCATTCGGGGTCTGTTCCGCCGCGCGCACCTGATCCTCGTACCGCCGGCGTTTTTCGACGAGCTTGTTGAGTATGTTCTCCATCCTGTCGGCCACCGAACCCTGGGCCACGGGCGTGGATTGGTTCGTGCTCCGGGCGGTTGTATTCCGGCCGCTGTAGGAAGATGGATCGGCGTCATCGACGGCGCCGGCTTGATCTTCGCCGTCGACGTCCCCGTCCCACGTTTCGTCTCCTTCGGCCATGCCTTCGCCGGACTCCTCGTCCGACTCGGACACAATATCGGCATATTCCTCCTCTGACGACGACCCGATGAAGGTGTAGTAGAGGGATCCGATTGCGCCCACGATCAGGAAGAGGGCGACGAACACTTTCTTGTCCGGCATCTGCATGTAATCTGGCCCTTACTGTTGGTTCCTTGAACTAGTTCTCCTTGGTGTCGACCACGTAGAAACCTGAGAAAGAGGTCGAAAAAGAGTACTGATGCGATTTATTCGCCAGATCGACGACGGAGAATTCCTCCATCCGAAGACTGATTCTCAATTCTTCGAGGATGTAGATGAAAATGAGAAGATCCTCGAGAAACGAAGTTCCCTTTATGTCGATCACGACGCTGTAGACATCCTTGCCGATTCCGAGCTCGCCTTTCGAGTTCTGGTTCATCAACCGACTGTCCTTGAAGAGGCAAGACGATGTCTGAATCTGGTTGATCTTGGCGAGCTTGAGAATGATGTTGCGCAGATGGAGCGCGCTGTTGATACCGCCCAGATGACCGTGCAAAAGCTGGTCGATCTCGTGGAGATCTCTGGAGAGGATTTTTTCCCTCGTCGTCAGTTCGGCGTGTTTTTCCTCGAGGGACTCACACTCCCTGTCCGTTTCCACCATCTTTTTCTGGATCGCCGAATAGCTCAGGAAGGACGGGACCGGGATGGCGCAAACGAGAAACAGGAGGCAGACGATGATTATCGAAAGCGTCTTGTTGTTCAGCTTTTGAAGAAGGGTTGTGAGCATTCTAGAATCGGATCTCCACCTTGGCTTCCTCGAGCGCGTTATCCGCGGGCGTCTTGACGCTCGATCCCAGCAGTTGATATTCGACCTTCGTGAAAAATCCCGTCTTCTTGAGACGGCCGATGCTCTCTTCGAGCGCGAGGGACGATTTCCCCGTGAAGTCGTCCCGGATGACGGCGATGAACGTTCTTATCGCCTCGCCCTCGTCCTTGCCTTCCTTCAGTGTGATCGAGACGATGTGCGATGACTCGGGAAGGCACTCGATGATCAGAAGCACCAGCGCGGAGAGATTGATGGCTCCTGTTTCAAGGTCTCCCATGATTTTTCTGTAGTCGCTGTAGCTGCGATCGAGAAACTCGATTTCGTTATCCTTCTTATCGATATCACCGAACCGGCTTTTTTTCGTTTCGAGTTCGGCCAGGTTCGACTCGAAATCGGTGATCCGTCCGTTGAGCTTCGAGTTGATGCTGATCACGAACGCCGAGACGAACAGAAGCAGGGCGATGAGAAGGCCGACGAGCGCTTTCGCCTTCGAATGGGACGAAATGAAATTGAACTTGTTCCGCCCCTCCATGAAACGCATCAGTCCCGCGTCCATCAGATGGAGTCCGCACAGCGAAGGAAGGTATCTTTCCAGTCCACTGTCCCCTTCGACGCCGGACCGGTAGTTGATCTTTTCCAGGTCGATTCCGGACATCGGCAAGCTGATGATCATGGATATCTCGTCGAAGACGCTGTCGCATTCGCTCGTCTTCTCGCCGAGGTAGATGATCTTGTCCACGATCTTTCCCGCGTGGGTCTGCTTGCAGTACAGGACCGTCCTCTTCATCTCCAATGTGAGGTCACGGACGAACCCGCCGCGGTCTTCGCAGTCGATGTTGTGGAGAATCCTGAGCTGCGAGAGCCTGCCCGCCGCGTAGACGCAGACCGAAATCGGCTTGGAGATCGTGTCCACCAGAATGAGAAGATCGTCGGGTTTTTTTTTCAGATCGGCGTTCAGGAGTTGAATGAGTCCGATCGTGGGGTGCGACATGCACAGGATTCTCAACCCCGCCTTTTCGAACTGGAAGTAGACATCGTTCACATAACTCGTGGGTATGCTGCAGGCGAGGACCGTGAGTGTGAGCGAGCCCTTCTCGCCCGTCTCTCCCAGAATCGAATACCGGTAATACAGTTTTCTTTTCGACGTGTTGAGTTTGTCACGGACGAAGAGGTCGACGTAAGTGTCTTTTGTCTTGGGAAGCGCGAAGATGTTGACTTCGAACAGGAAAGAAGGCAAGGAAAGGACAATTTTCGGTGGCAGGGTTTTACGCGATTTCACGCGTTCGATGATCTCGGCAAAGCCCGCTTCGACATTGTTCTCGGAGATCCCGTTTTTCAGGGAGTGCTTTTCGAGGTGCTCGATCAAGATGTCGGTGCCTGTAAAGGTGGCGGCGGCGAGCACGAAGTATTCCTTCTCCACGAAGAGCAAGGTTCTTCTGCCCTTGTTGAAGGAATGAGCCAGGTCGATGTTTGTGAAGTACATAGAATCTACCTAATAAGAAACACTCTGCAGCTTTATCGACCCGATCGGGCTTCGGAGTGAATGGGATAATCAGGAGATCGCGCTGAAAATTGGCGGAACCGGGGAGCGGGGTCGGGGCGTCGTTGACGCTGTAAATTCGGTGATCACAGCGGTCAAGAAAACAACGGAGATGGCCGATACAAGGGAGGCACTACGCTGCTGGACAGCGGCGGTATCCGTACGACCGTTGGATCTTACTGAGCCGACAAGACCTATATAATTAGGGTGCAGGCCAATGGACAGGAAGTTCATCTTCATTGCCTTCATGACAATCTGTCTTCTGGGCGCGGGAAGCTGCCGCAGCGCGGACAAGGACAGCGAACGGCTGCACATGGGTTTTGCCGAGCTGTGCGAAGCCCTGCTCGAGAAGCAGAACAGTTCGGGCCAGGTTTCTTCAGTCGCGAAGGACGCAAAAGAACCCTATTCCGAAGACGTGATCCATTCCGGTACCGAAAGCGGCGGCTACAGGGAGATCTCCCTCGTGGACAGCGACGAGGAGTTTTCCTTCGAGCTGAGAGGCGCCACACTTGCCAACGCGTTCGACCTGATCGCCGAAACAGCGGGGGTCAATTTTCTCCTGAACGGGAATTTCTCGGAGACCGTCGACGTATCGCTGATCAAGGTCACCATCAATCAGGCGCTCTCCGTTCTTTGCAGCGCCCACGATTGCGACGTGGTGGAGAGCGGCGGCGTGTTCATCGTGTCCAGGGACGATGCCAACGAGCTCCTGACGAGGATTTTCAGGTTGCACTCGGTTTCGGCCGCCTCCCTCGAGGAGCACGTTGACGAGATGGTGGGCGAGCAGGGCCGCGTCATCGTCAACAAAGAGAGCGATATCATCACCGTTACCTCCTCGAGGCACACTCTCGACGATGTGGAAGCCTACCTGCGTTCGATCGACCGGACCGAGAAGCAGGTCCTCATCGAGGCCAAGGTGATCGAGTTCTCGCTCACCGACCTGTACGAACTCGGATCGGAGCTCGATCTGGGCAATATCCACATGGACGAGTCCACGGCGACCGTCTTGTCGAGTCTGCTCACCACCTCGCGGGACGTCACCTTCGACATCACGGGAGACAAGGCCAACATCAACGGCGCCTTCAATATTCTGAGCAAGCTCACCACGGTGAACGTGATCTCCCATCCGAACGTGATGGCCAAGAACAACGAGCTGGCCACGATCGACATCATCAAGGAAATACCCTACGTCGAAGCGACGGTCACCACGACAAGCGACGCCGCCGAAGGTGCGGGAACCTCGTCTGTTCAGACGGTCGAGTTCAAGGAAGTGGGGATCAAGCTCCAGGTCACGCCGTCGATCATGAGCGACGGAACGGTCTCCCTGTCGATCGATCAGGACGTGATTGAGCATGTGGATACGTACAACGGCGTTCCGGTCGTCAACCACCGCCACATCGTCACGAAGTTCGTCGTCGACGATCGCAAGGCGATCCTCATCGGCGGATTGCTGAAGGAAGCCTACAAGGACGAGGTCAAGGGCATTCCGCTGCTCATGGACATTCCGCTCATCGGATTCCTCTTCAGAGGAACGACGCGCGTCAAGGAGAAGGTGGAACTCGTGGTCATGATCACACCGACGATCGTCGATCCGCGGGGAGGAGGCGGAGTCCCCGCCCAGTACCGGTTTCCGAAGATCGCCGCCGAAGATGCCGGGGAAGGTCGGGCAATGACCGAAGACACGATTCTGACGATGTTCCCGGTGGGAGTGGACGAACCGTCGAGTCTCCCCACGACCGATGCTGACGAGAAGGAGGGCCTGATCCCGGAGGTGAACGGTTGAAAGAACTCCAGGAAACCGATGAAAGCCGCACCGCCGAGTCTGCGGCAGAACGACCGAACCCAACGGCCGAAAAGCCGAACACGGCGGCCGAACCACCGAACCCGGCGGCCGAACGGCCGAAGACGAAGGTCAAGCGGTTGGGCGACCGGCTCATCGAGGCGGGCGCGATCACGCGGAAGCAGCTCGAGACCGCTCTGCGAGAACAGAAAAGGCTCAAGGAACCGCTCGGCAGGATCCTCGTCGACCTCGGATTCGTCGAGCCCGGAACCTTGTCGCGCACCATCGCCTCGGAGTGGGAAGTCGAGTACGTCAATCTCAAGGATGTCGAAATCGACCTCGAACTGATCGAGAACCTCGACGAGGCCTTCGCGGCGGAGCATCTCTTCGTCCCGATCAGGCGCGAGAAGGACAACCGCATCACCGTGGCCATGACCGATCCGACGAACATCTTCGGCATCGACACGATCCAGAACTACCTCGGAACGAACATCAACATCCTGGCCGCGTCGCATGAGGACGTTCTCAGAACGATCAGCCGCCTCTTCGCCGGCGAGGAAGACGAGGTCGAGAGCGGCGCCGGGGGAGACGATGCCGGGGATCAAAGCTACTCGGTCATGGAGAAGGTCGACGAGATCATCAACAAGGCCCTGTCGCGCCAGGCGACCGACATTCATGTCGAGCCGGAAGAAAAGCTCCTCCGCATACGGTACCGGATGGACGGCATTCTTCAGCCGGGCGACATCCTGCCTGCCGATATGACCTCCGCCGTCGTGACGCGATTCAAGATCGTGGCCGGAATGAACATCACCGAACGGCGGAGGCCGCAGGACGGAAGATTTTCGAAGCAAAAGGGAAATGTGGCCGTCGACTTCCGCGTCTCCACCATGCCCACCGCTTACGGCGAGAACATCGTCATCCGGCTGCTCGACAGGAGCAGCGTGAGCCTCAACATGGATTTCCTCGGTATCGAGGGCGAACAGCGCGAGAAGATCTCGAAGCTGGCCAATCAATCGCACGGAATGTTTCTCGTCTCAGGACCGACCGGTTCGGGAAAGACGACGACCCTCTATGCCATGATTCTCACCATCGACGCTGTCACGCGTAAGGTGGTCACCGTCGAGGATCCGATCGAGTACAGGCTCCCATTCATCCGGCAGTCGCAGGTGGATGGCGAGATCGGATACTCCTTCGCCGACGGGCTTCGGACCATTCTGCGACAGGACCCGGACGTCATTCTCATCGGTGAGATCAGGGATCCCGAGACGGCCGCCATCGCGGTCAAGTCGTCGATGACGGGGCACATGCTCTTCTCGAGCATTCACACGAACAGCGCCATGGGGGCGGTCCAGCGGCTGAGCGACATGGGCGTGGAACGATACCTCATCCCTTCGAACCTGTCCGGCGTTCTCGGACAGCGGCTCGTGAGGCGGATCTGCCCGAAGTGCAAGACCGAGTACAAGGCCGACAGGAGCGAGATCGCTTTTCTGGGCGTGGACGACGCGGTGACTCTCCACAAGGGAGCCGGCTGCGCGTCGTGCCACGAAACCGGCTACGCGGGACGGACCATCATCTTCGAGCTGTTCTTCATGGACAACGACTTCGCCGACCTGGTCATGGAAAACAAGAGCGAGAAGGAATTCGTCGCCCTGGCGCGCGAAAAGGGCGTGTCGTCCATCGTCGACTGCGGGAGAGAAAAGGTTCTGAAGGGGATCACGACGATCGCGGAGGTAATGAGAGTCTGCAACGATATCGAACACTGATGAGGTCTGTGGGACGGAATGCCGCTTTACAAGGTCAAGTCGATTACTCGGGACGGAACGATCGTCGATGACGAGTTCAATCTGCCCGACAAGGACGCACTGCACAAGGTGCTCGAAAAGGAAGGCAAGATCTTCGTCTCGGCCAAGGAGTCGGAAAAGAGGACCACCGATATCAAGGCGAGGGGAAAGGCCAAGGTCGGGGACCTGACCGATCTGCTGACCTACCTTTCGATCACCGTATCCACCGGAATTCCCGTGACGACAGGCCTCGAAGATTTCATCTGTCAGACGCGTTCTCCCATGTTCAAGGCGGTGCTTCAGAGCATCCTCGACCGTGTGACGCGCGGCGAGCGCCTTTCGGAAGCTTTCGGGAGATACGAGAATTACTTCGGCAAGATTTTCATCAACGTGATCAAGGCAGGTGAAGAAACGGGCGCCCTCGACGTGGTGATGGATAAGCTCAAGATTCAGCTCGATTGGCAGACAAAGATCAAATCGACCTTCAAGCAGGCGATGATCTACCCCGCCTTTCTGATCACCGCCATCTGCGGTCTCGTCGTTCTTCTGCTCACCTTTCTTCTGCCGCGGATCATGGGAATCTACCAGGAGTCGTCGCTGGAGCTGCCCCTTCCGACGAAAATCATCGTTGCAGCGTCGGAGTTCATCCGGGGGAATTGGGTGGTCCTGACCGCGTTCGTCGTGGCTCTTCCCGTGACCTTCGTCATCGTCAGGAAATTCGACAAGGGCAGGCTGGCCATCGACAAGTTTTTTCTGGGATTGCCCGTGTTCGGGCCGATCCTGTGTGAGATTTCTCTTGCGCGGTTCACGGTCATCTTCAAGACGATGATGTTCTCGGGGGTGGAGATCGTGAAATCGCTCGAAATCTCCGGTTTTTCGGCCGGCAACAGCTATGTGCAGGGCATCATCACTTCGGCGATCGACAAGGTGAAGAAGGGAAATTCCCTTTCGGCGTCCCTCGATGATCTGAAGAGCCTGGGTTTCATCCTTCCGAGGATGATTTCGATCGGAGAGAAATCGGGCAAGATCGTCGACGCTCTCGAATGCGCGTACAAGTACTACGACCAGTCGATTCCCAAAAGGGTGACCCGGATGATCTCGGTCGTCGAACCTTCGGTGATCATGCTCGCCGGCGTGCTGGTGGGATTTATCCTCGTGGGGGCATTGATGCCCATATACTCGATGTACTCCGCTCTCTAGGTCTGATTAAGGAAAAAGACATGTCGCGCGGCGGTTTTTCTCTCATTGAGCTGATCATTTCGCTCTCGATCTTGACGATCCTCGTCGGATTCAGCGTGCCCGTGATCGCCACGGAGGTCAAGAGACAGAAAGTCAAAGCCGAAAAGCAGGAGATGAACGCGATCAAGGAGGCGGTCATCAATTATTTCGACGACACCTTCGCCTTTCCATCGGATCTGGGCGAATTGATCGCGAACGGCGACGGCCTGTCCGGCTGGGCGGGGCCCTACTACAGCCCGAGCCTCTCCCTATACAATTCGGGCGGATCGAGCGCGACCGCCGATGAGTGGGGAAACACTTACACCATGGCTGCCGGCGGTGTGTCGAGCCGCATCGTGACGAGCGCCGGGCCGGATCATTCCTTCGGTACGGGCGACGATATCAGCGTGACCGCAGACGTGACCGCCGTCAGGCGGAGGATCACCGTCAGCGAGCTGCACGTGATCAACAACGCGATCGTCTCCTACAACAGCGTCTACCTAGGAACGAATCCCCTTCTGCCGAGCTGGACTTACATCCTGGGGCGGCTGCAGGCGACGGGATATCTGCCGAACGGCGACACGACCTACGACCTGGACGGATGGGGCTTGCCCTACGCGCCCGATCCCGCCGGGGTGACGCCGGTGGTGCGCGCGACGTCGACCATGTTTTAGGAATCGATGAAGATGCGGTATTCCGGGAAGGGTTTCACTTACGTCGAGCTGGTCATCGTCCTGTCTATATTGACAATCATGACCGCCCTCACCGTACCCGTCGTTTCAAAGGAAATCACGAAACAGAAGACCAAGAATCAGACAAGGGATATCAATCTGGTCGGGGAGGCGGTCGAGGTTTTCTTCGACGACAACCTCGCCTTTCCCGCGGGGATGGCGGATCTGTTGACCAACAGCGGAAGCTACTCGCAGTGGGCCGGACCTTACTACGACACGGGCCCGGGCGCCGCGCTCTTCGGCGGGGACCCGTCACCCGACGATGACGCGTGGGGGAATCAGTACGTCTTCACGACGCTGTCGACGTCGGCGTTGAGAGTCGCCAGCCGGGGAGCCGATCAGCAGGCGGGGACGACCGACGATATCGTGATAACGGTGGATGTCACGTTCATCCGGCGGCGCACGACGGTGGAAGAACTGGAGGCGATCAACGAGGCCGTTCTGGCCTACAACGAGGTCCACCTTCCCGGGACCTCTCTGCCGACGAACTGGTCGAGTGCCCTGAGTATCCTGATTTCCAAGGGGTATCTGCAGCCCGAGGGCGGCGCCTACGCCACGGACGGCTGGGGAAACGCCTACGAGCCGTTCCCGGCAGGAACCACCCCGGTGGTCAGGATCAGGTCGACCATGTTTCCCTAGGAAGCCGGGAGATTCAGGAAAAAATCTTGCCCGGATTCAGGATCCCCTCCGGATCGAACGCCGCGCGCACCTTGCGCAGCAGGTCGACCTGGATCGGTCCCAGCGCTGCTGCGAGGTGCTCTTTTCTCGTGGCGCCGATACCGTGCTCACCCGAGATCATTCCGCCGAGTGAAAGCGCGAGAGCGTAGATCTCCCTGTCGAGCCGGGGCAGGAGAGTCCTCCATGCGGCGTCGTCGAGATTGTCCCTGAGTACGTTGACATGGACGTTCCCGTCGCCGGCGTGCCCGTAGCTGATGATACGCACCGCGTGCTCTCGGGAGATCTTCCTGACGCCGGCGAGAAGGGCGGGGATCTCGGAGCGGGGGACCACCACGTCCTCCATGTGAATGACGGGGCTCTCATTCCTGACCGCATCGAGCAGCTGGCGCCGCGCCGACCAGAGCCTGTCGCGCGTGGGCCTGTCCTGGGCGACGAGGAGGTCGGCGGCCCCATTCTTCAAGCAGATGGCGCCCACCGTCTCCGCGTCGGCTTCCAGCTGATCGCGCTGATTTCCGTCGAGCTGGATCAGCAGGTGGGCGGCGGCGTCGCTGAACGGAAGTTTTTTTTCCAGAAGCCGCTCGCACGCCTGGATGCTGTCCCGTTCCATGAATTCGATCGTGGTCGGCGTCAGTCGGAGACCTATGATCTCCGAGACCGTGTCTGCCGCGGTCCCGATATCGTTGAAAGGTACGAGGAGATCGATCCGCGCCTCGGGAAGGGGCAAAAGGCGCAGCACGATGCGCGTCACCACGGCGAGCGTTCCCTCCGAACCGACAAGAAGCTGGACCAGGTTGTAGCCTGTGACGTTTTTCACGAGCTTTCCGCCGCTCGAGAGGATCTCGCCGGAGGGGAGGACCGCCTCGAGACCGCACACGTAGTCGGCGGTGACACCGTATTTGACCGCTCTCGGACCGCCCGAGTTTTCGGCGATGTTGCCGCCTATCGAGCAGGAATCGAGGCTGGCCGGATCGGGCGGGTAGAAGAGCCCGACCTCTTCCACGGCCCGGTGCAAGTCGCCGGTGATGACTCCCGGTTCGACGACGGCCATCAGATTGCGCCTGTCGATTTCGATGATGCGGTTCATCTTTTCGAGGGAGAGCACGATGCCGCCCGAGAGAGGAACGGCGCCCCCGCTCAGGCCCGTTCCGGCACCGCGAGGCGTGACCGGAATCCGCTCCCTGGTGGCCAGCTGGATGATGTGCGAGACCTCTTCGGTCGTGGTCGGCCGGACCACGACCTCCGGGAAAGCCGTGAGGCCGACCACCTCGTCGTGTGAATAGGGTTCGCAATCCTCTTCGCCCACGAGAACGTTGGAGGCGCCCGCGATCTGTCGCAGGGCGTCCAACTGGCGTTCGTCGATTTTCTTGTACATCACCATGATCGCTGGTCTTTCAGATCGGGCTGAACGACGTGAAGGCGCGCCGGAGCGGAAAGGATTCGCGATTCGTCGCCACCAGGAGGGATCGCCGTTTCCGGAAAAAATCGACCACCGCGGCCATCTTGGCGTCCTCCGGAAGGGCCGCACCCAGTTCGGCGATTTCGCGGGCGAGCTCCTCGGGAGGGCGCAGGTCGGCAGGCACGCTCCTGCCGTAGGGCTCATCGTCGTCGTTCATGGCCACCTCGATCCGTTCCTGCCAGTAGAAGCGGAACGATCGCGCCATGAGGCCCGCCACATCGGGCAGGATTGTAGAATCAAATGCGGGATCCATCCGGAAACAGAAGAGCCACTCCACCGAATCGCGATCGCGGAGCTCTTTCTCCCGCTCGGCGAGCGCTTCCGTGTCATGGACAACGAGGAGCTCACCCGTTCCCGACCGGCTTTCGAAGGGGCGAACCGGCCTCTCGAGGATGCTCCCGGCGGCGAGAGCGAGCGGGTAGCCGTCGCCGTCGAGAGAGAGGATCGCATCGGGCGTGATTCCCATTCCGTGGAGGAAGGATTTGAGGAGGCGGAGTATGGCGCCCACCGCGGCCGCATTCATGACGAGGGACTGGAATCGTCCCTCGCTTCCGTCAGCGCGCGACTCGGCGAGGAGCACCCCGCCGTGCTGGACGAAGTACCACATCCGCGCGCTCTCCGGTGAACTGTCCTCGTCGAAGGTGCGCAGTCTCGTTGCCATCAGGTCGAGCGCTTCCAGGCTGTCCCCTCTGTCCCGGCTCGCGAGTTCATCCCGTAGGAGTTGGATCCGCTCCTCGGCGCTGTCGAGACGGCCGAGAAAGAGTAGGCACTCGATCTGAAGCAGCTCGGCCGCCGCACCCCGTTCGGGATTGAGGTTCTCCGTGGCGGCGCTGAGCTGCTCGATCGCCTCGGTGTAGGCGCGGGTCAGGAAGAGGTTGTAGCCGAGCTCGTATCTGACATCATCATTGCCCGGACTTTTGTCGAGGCATCTCTTCAGGAAGGAGACGCTCACGTCGGGGCGGCCCATGCCGGTCAGATGATAGCCGACGGCGTAGAGTCTCTTCGGATCGTCGAGAGACTGAACGAGAGCCTCGAAGAGACTGCCTCCCGAGGGATCGCCGAGCATTCTGGCCGCGTTGGCGGCCGCGACGAGAGATTCGGCGTGGTTCGGATCTTCCTTCAGCGCCTCGAGAAGGTAGGCAAATGCTCTTCGCAGGTCACCCTGGGCCGTCAAATCCTGGGCTTTCGTGAATGCACCCTCGGCGGAGCGGTTCTTTTTTGCGATCATGACCGCATCATACAACCGCCGTCATCTGGAAACAACAGATCTGGACGAAATGGCTCCATCGGGGGCGTCGGGAGCAGATGGCGGTTGACCTCGGCTCCCCGGGACCATAAACTCGATGTGGAAAAGCCAGGTCGAGGCATATGGGGCTGCTCGATTGGAGCGGCGCGTTCTGTTCGTGGTGCACTGCAGGGGCGGCGGCGCAATGAGAATCATCGCATTGATCAACCAGAAGGGGGGCGTTGGCAAGACGACCACGACGGTCAACGTGGGCGCGGGACTGGCTCGCCACGGGAAAAAGGTGCTCGCCATCGATATCGATCCCCAGGCCAACTTGAGTCTTCATCTCAATATAAACGTCTTCGAAGCGGGGAAATCGATCTACGATCTGCTCGTGGGGCGGTGCCCGCTGGTCGAGGTGGCCAGGGACACGGAGATCCCGAACCTGCAGGTCGTGCCATCGAGTATCGATCTATGCAGCGCTGAACTCGAACTGGTCAATACCGTGGGTCGCGAGGTTCTTCTGCGCGATGCTCTGTATCAGCATATCGACAGTCTCGAAGAACCGCCCGATTATGTGCTCATCGACTGTCCACCGTCGCTGGGGCTCCTTTCGCTCAATGCCCTGGCCGCGGCCCAGGAGGTCTTTGTCCCGATCCAGGCGGAGTTTTTCGCCCTTCAGGGAATGGGGAAGCTGATGGAGGTCGTCGAGCTCGTGCGCAACCGCCTCAACGGGAGACTCGAGGTGAAGGGGATCGTGGTCTGCATGTTCCGCGCACAGACGAATCTCGCCCGGGAGGTGCTCAGCGAGGTGCGGTCCTTCTTCGGCGATGTCGTGTTCGAGACGCGGATCAGGCAAAACATCAACCTCGCCGAAGCCCCGAGCCACGGGAAGTCGATCTTCGATTACGCCATCCACTCAAACGGGGCGCAGGACTACCTGGCTCTGACCGACGAGATCCTCGCTCAAGAATCGGGATCGAGGCGTTCGGACCTTACGGAGGCAGAGCCCGAACAGGGCGACGGGATCGTCCCGGCGCAAGACACCTCTCTGCCCGAAGAAGCCCGCATCGCGGGGGACAGCGGAGCATTCGATGGAGCGGGCGCGGTCGAAACCGTTGATACCGCTTCAGAATCCGAAACGGTTGTAGACGTCGACGTCGACGAGGATGCGGAATTGGTGGATGCCACCGGCCCGGTCGAGACCGCCGATGGGGCTGACCAATGCGGCGCGGGCGGGATCGAAGACAGGATCGGCGACGCCGGCGCGCGCCTCAACCCGGTTGAGTCGGAAGAAAAGGAGAGAGCGCTCGAAGACGGGGCTTGAACAATCAGATCATGGGGAGGGATGAACTCTTAAAGTCGATCGTCTCCGGACAGAAGCGCGGATTGACGGACTCTCTCGTCTACCCTTTCCTTTTCCTCCTTTCACTCCTGTACTCCGCTCTGATTCGAATAAGGAACTTTCTCTACGATATCCGACTCTTGCCCGCCGGTCGGGCTTCGGTGCCGGTCGTCAGCGTGGGCAACATCACCGTGGGCGGAACAGGGAAGACTCCGCTTGTCGCCTACCTGGTCGAGCAGGCTCTTGAGCGGGGATTTCGTCCGGGCGTGATCGCCCGCGGCTACAAGGGCGCGTTCCATGATGGAGTTTGGCTCAACGATGAGGGCCTTCTGCTTAAAGAGAAGTTCCCCGAGGTGATCGTGGTCCAGAGTCCAGACCGTATCGCGGCGGCCCGCAAGGCGGTGGACCGGATGGGCGCGGATTTCATCATTCTCGACGACGCCTTTCAGCACAGGCGCATCGAGCGCGACGTGGATCTGCTGACAGTCGACGGGCGTGCTCCCTTTGGAAACGGAAGAGTCTTGCCCGCCGGGATTCTGCGGGAACCTGTCTCTGGAGTCAGGAGGGCGGGTGCCGTGGTTCTCTCGCGATGTACGGGCCTCTCTGAAGACCGGCTCCGGGAGATCGGCGACCGGCTCGGGCGGCTTGCGGGAGGGGCTCCGGTTTTTTCGACCGTGCATTCTCCGGAGCGGCTGCGGTCCTTGAGTGACGGATCGCACCGTCCTGTCAACTCGCTGGAGGGCCAGAATCTGTTCCTCTTCAGTGGGATCGCGGGGCCCGAGACCTTCAGGAGGACAGTGCAGTCTCTGGGCGGGCATGTCTGTGGGGAACGAGTCTTTTCCGATCACCATCACTACGTGGAGAGTGATCTGAAGCGCGTCATCAACGATGCAGATCGGACTGGCGCCGACGGGATCTTGACTACAGAGAAGGATGCGGTGAAGCTGAGAGGATTCGAAAGATCCCGCGAAATCCTCGTTCTCGAGATAGCCATCTGTTTTCGTGGGGGAGAAATGGAGTTCAACCGGCTTATTTTCGGTGCCGGCAAGTAATGAACAGGGGTCCACGGTGCACGGGGCCTACTCCTCCCACTCGGCGCCTGATTCGAAACGGGCAGCGAACTTTTCGCCGAGCTGGCCTCGTTCCTTGCCCCCGTCGCCCACCATTGTTTTGGCGGCTTTTTCGAGCGATTCCTCGGCGGCCGCTATGTTGCTGCCACCGAATCCCTTGCTTTCCTGCCCCCTGCTGATTTTAAAGGGAATTGTTTTCGATGATTCGAGTTCGATTGCGTCGAGCGAAACGCGGGTCTTGAAGCAGATTCCCGCCGGGGTCTTGCTCGAGAATGTCGACTCGGCCGTACCCGTGATGACGTAGTCGTACTTTCCACCGAACAATTTCTCAACGGCCTTGGACGACATCTTTGCCACCTGCTTGATCGACTTGCCGGAGAGGTCGGGAAAAGCGACCTGGAATCCAAGATCGTTGAGGGATACCTTGATCGCCTCGCCAAGGATCGACTTGGGATTCTCCCTGCCTTCGATTGTTTCGTAGATGACCACGGCGATTTTCGTTGATTGCATGGTGGGCATCAGGTAGGTGACCGTACAACTCGGTGGCACAGCGTCGGATCGTTCTTCGATCGCTGCAAAATCGAGTTCCACCGTGACCTTGTTGGCGCGGGAACCGGTGGCGGCGAGTTCTTTGAGGCTGAATGCGAAGAGTCCCTTGTCATTCGTTGTTTCCGCGCGGGGGATGACCGTGGCGCTGCGGCTGATTTTTTCCGGGAGGCGTACGGCCACCGGAAAACCCGAAAGTGGCTTGCCGTTGCGGCTCGTCACCTTGACCACGATCTCCTTCTTGACGTTGCCCGAAAGATTGGCGACCTGTTCGTTCCCCGAGAGTACTTTCATCTGAACCGCCGAAGTCTGGCGGTCGTGATCCTGGACCACGTCGTTCCAGAGGCCGCCCAGGTCGAGGGCGTCGAAGCGGCTCTTCTGTTTCTTGTCCGTACCGACAGCGATCGCTTTGGCGTGGTTGGAAAGGGCCACTGCTGCCGCGCGGCGGGCATGAACGACGCTCTTCAAGGCGTTGGTGTATTCATGATTCTCCCAGGCGCTTCGTGACGAGTCGAGATATCCGAGCGCTTCCTTCTTCTTGTCGTTGGCCTGGTTGCACAGTCTCTCCGAGAGGGCCAACCGGTTCATCACGAGGAAGACATATCCCGTTCCTGTTTGTGGATCGTACCACTCCTCCACCTTGTTGGCTCCGGCGAGCAGTTCCGATGTTTCCAGCCGCGTGTTGATTGCCACATCTTCAAAGGAATCTATCTTGTCGTTGTGCACGACCTGTCGCTGGATAGAGTCGAGCTGGCTTTTCACACGAGTCATGATCTGCTCGGAGATCTGGGTCAAGGCGTCGACCCTGGCGAGGTCGAGCGCGTCCGTCTCGGTGTGTTCCGGCGAAGAGATTCCGCGGGCTCGTATAAAGCTGCCCACCGGGTATCCTTTGACGTCACCCGTCTTGACCCAGTTCGGAGCGTTGGAATCGATGCTGATCGGATCGGGAGTGCTTTTCTCCCCCTGCGTCGCGACGCACGAAGAACCGAGTGCGAACAGTGATGCGAGGGCGAGGAAGAGGGCTAGGTTTTTGACGCTTGAATTCATCTTTTGTCTCCGTTGCGGCAGGAGGTCGCATAGAACGCCTCCGGCTCCGCTCAGAATTTGTATTCTTTGCCCTGTTCGAGCAGGGCAACGTTGCTCAATCCGAGAGCTTTGATCTCTTCGCCTATCGTTTCGGCGTATTCAGGTTTCAGATGGGTGACGCGGACCTCCACGTCACTGAGAGTCGATTCGATTTCAACCGCAAACGCTGTCGTGGATAGATGTTTCGAGATCTCCGCGATCTTCGCTTGATCGGCCGGAAAGGAAGCCTCCAGGAATACAGCCTTGAGATTTTCGATGTCGTCCAGAATACGGGCGAGACCTTCGACAGAGCAGGTGTCGCCGCAGATCGCGAGGGCCGATTCCGAATCCTGGACAAGGTAGCCGTAGCACTCCACGGAATGGTCCATGGAGAACGGAATGATCTCGACGTCGTCGATCCGCACCGATTCGCCGGGAGCGAGAGCGTTCATGTCGAGGATCGCCGTGCGCGCGTTGGAGAATTTCGAGAAGTCGGGCCAGAGGTAGTCGTTGAAGAGATGATCCTTCAGGCAGCGAATCGAGTCTTCTGGGCCGAAAACACGTACCGGTTTCGCGATGAGGGAAAAAACGTTGTCCAGAAGAAAGGGCAATCCGGCGAGGTGATCGATGTGCGAGTGGCTGATGAAGATATGGTCGATGCGGGCTTGTTGTTCCACGGAAAGGTCGTGAGCCAGCGCTCCCGCGTCCACGGCGATCCGATCGTCGATCAGATAGGAGGTGGTCCGCATTCCGGGTGCGCATCCTCCGTAACAACCCAGTACTCGTATTCTCAAGAAACCCCCTTGTTTTTATGAAGGTTTATTGATCTTGACTACCTGTCCCCGTCGCTCGGGATCCTATCAGGGAACTTGAGGCTGGTCAACATGTTGCGTTTGATAACTCTTTTTGCCTCAATAGGGGACATGATTCAAAGAGTTTTCCTGACTCCTGGGATGGTTGACTCTTACATCGGCTGAACTGTCTTGGTTTTGGAGTGACCGCGATGGGATTTTTCCTGGCAAACGTGACGGACTGGGTAGGCTGGCTGGCGGTCCTGATCGCTGTCTATCTCATGGTGATATTGATCAGGCAGTCGCTCAAACGCACGAAGGATCTGAGATCTGTTCTGATCGTGGCAGCTCTCATGCTGCTTCCGGCGCTTCTGCTGGCGTTTCTATACTACGACGGAAATGTTCTCGCCGTTTTCGACACCAATCTCGACAAACAGAAAGCCGATCAGTGGTGGATCTTCGAGATAGAAAGGAGCGAAGGAGAGGAAGAGGGCGCTGAGACGATCGTCGTCACCGTCAACATTCTGGCCGCGTTGATCATCATTGCTGCTCTCTACATTGCGATGACCATTCTGATCTCCATCGCATCGACGGCCTACTTCAATCGAAAAAAGACGGAGTGGCTTGCGATCCACAAGGCATTGATCAAATGGCCCGTCGTCATCGTCGGTTGCTGCGTCTGTTTGAAGATCCAGATCGGAGCCATACTCGTCGGAACGAGCGTGATCGTGATCGGTCTCGGGCTTGTACTGAAGGAGATGCTCGAGAACTTATTTACCGGTATGGCGCTCGAGATGGAGGGGACCCTTAAACAGGGGGATTGGATTCAGGTCGGAGCCAGCGATCAGGTGGGGCGTGTCTACGAGAAGAGCTGGCGCGTGACCAAGATCCAGACTCTCAACGACGAATCGATTACGATTCCCAACAGGCTTCTCGGTACGGAGAAGATTCTCAACTTCAACAGGCCCGACGGTCCGCATGCCCGCAACCTCTACGTGGGTACCTCCTACAACGATCCGCCGGTCAAGGTCAAGGAGATCCTCCGGACGATCCTGATCCGCGAACCTGAGGTTCTCAACGAGCCGAAACCGCTCGTGAGAACGATCGAGTACGGCGATTTCGCGATCAATTTCGAGATGAAATTCTGGATCAGGAGCTATGCCAGGCGCAACTTCATCGAAGACAAGATCATGACCCAGATCTGGTACGCCTTCAAATTCTACGGAGTCCAGATCCCTTTCCCGATCCGCACACTGCACATGAAGAAGATGGAACACCTCGATGCAGAGAACGACTCGATCGTGGTCGAAGTGCAGGAGAAACTCGCTTTCTTGAGCGATCTGCCCTACTTCAAGACTCTCGTGCAAAAGGACATCGAATACATGGCCCTCAACTCGTTCCGGCGCAACTACGATGCGGGCGAGTGCGTGGTTCACAAGAACGAGATCGGCGACGCCCTTTACGTGGTCATGGCCGGATGGTGCGAGGCGCTGCTGCCCGACGGTCGCCGGCCGCGGATAGAAGCGGGCCAGTACTTCGGCGAGATGGGTCTCCTCGGTGCGAGTCCCCGGACCGTGGACGTGGCCGCCGGCGAAGAAGGAGCGCTCGTCATGAGAATCGACAAGCACTGCATGACGGTTCTCTTTAGAACCTATCCCGAGCTGCTCGACCACTTCCGCGAGATTCGCGACGCGAGAAAGAAGGAACTACCTTCCGACGAGAGAGAAGAAAGCATGCAAAAGGTGGGACTGGTGAAAAAGATTTGTTCTGGAGTCGGGGATTTCTTCAAGCCCTGGTAGAAAACCGGCCGTCGCACGAAAAATGGATCCGGTTTGCCACGACTCTTCGGGTCGCCAGTCTACTTACCCGTGATTTTCCGAAACCGTTCTTCGTTGATTCGGCCCCTGTTCTTGAGTCCCAGCGATACCATATCGGCCTTCATCGTACTGATTCTCTCCGAGGGTGTCGGGTGGGACGACATGCACTTGCCGAGCGTTTTCGAATCTCCGAACACGTCTCTGAATCTTTCCAGGAGAGTGATCGCCGCATGAGGGTTGTACCCGGCGCGAGCGAGGTAGATCAGCGATTCGCGGTCTGCTTCTTTTTCCATGACCTGGTTATAGGGGTTTCGCGTGTACGCGTAGAAATCATCCCCTATGGCGGTGAGCTCTTCGACCAGCTTCTTGAAGGCCTCGGCCCGCTCCGGCTGCTGCTCGTCCAACTCGGCGAGAGCATCTTTCATCATGAAGCGGTACTTGGCCTTATCGAGAGATCGCACGGCGTGGCGCATGGAGACGTGACCCAGCTCGTGGGCGAGGATCGCGGCGAGTTCGGCTTCGTTACTGCAGAATTCGATGGCGCCGCGCGTGATGAATATGAAACCGCCCGGAACGGAAAAAGCGTTTACCTCGTCAGAGTCGAGTATCACGAAATAATAGGTGAGACCGCCGCGCGGGCTGACCTGGGCGAGTGTCGCTCCAATGTACGAGACGTACTCCCAGAGATTCGGATTATTCAATTCCGGCGTCTCGTGAAGGATGCGCGCCGAGACACCCTTGCCCAGTTCGATTTCGTCGGCGTCGGAGAAGGACGAGGTCAGATCGCCGCTCAGGGCATCGCGTCCCTGCTTGCGATTTTTGAGGTTCTCGAGGTCATCAATGACTTTTTGATCTTCTTGGGACGCGGCCGGAAGACGGGAGAGAGCTGTTTTCTTGTCGCCCGCGATAACCGCCTTCCTTCTCGCCTCGGCAGCATCCTCACTGGAGGTCTCGGTCTTTTCCGCTGGCTCCTCGGCCTTGGCCACGGCCTCTTCCGGAGGCGCTTCTTCGGTCTTGGGTTCTTCATACCCCTCTTCGTAGCGCGGTCGAGCCATTTCGACGGTCCGCGTGACCCGTGACCGAGACGAATTGGACGCAAAGGCAGGTTTCTTTTCCCGCGGCGCCGCGGAATCGGTTTGCGTTTCGGTCGTCGCGCAGGAAAGACCGCCGAGAATGAAAATGATACAGGCGATGAAGCTTGTGAGTATCCGCGACATTATTTCAAGCCTCCATTGCGAATGAAGCTTTCAAATCGGTCGATATCCAGCTGGCGGCTCATGAGTTGGTTCACTTTGGCCGTGTCGGTTCCGTTCTTTTTCGCGTAGAGATCGGCAGAGAATCCTTTCGCTACAAGACCGGATGTGGCTGGTGTGGCCGCGACTGGTAGTTTCAACTCTCCCGCAGGTGCGGCAGCGGTTTCGATTTCACAGTAAACCCATCCCTTTTTCTCGAGGGATTTGACCTCGACCTGCTTCCACGATCCCCTTTCCCTGAGAACCGTGAGCGTTTCGCCCTCCTTGATATCCGCAAGGGGTTTGAAAGCTTTGTTCCAGCGAGGGAAGAGTTTGAGTCCATCTTTGCCGACTTTTAGAGAGTTTCTGTCCTGGGGCGGCATGGAGAGGGCTGTGGCTGTGATGAGAAGAAATACGACAATAAAGAAGAACTTAGAGCGATTCAGCATTGTGAGACTCCAGATTTTCGATCCCACATGAGTTCGAGTAATGGCTCCCGACTTCTATTTGCTATCAATCCTGAAAACCCCGTCCCAGTCTGGAACAGGCGGAGTCTCGGCGAATTGCGAACAGCGGTCGAGAAAAACAAGTGAAGGCCGGTCTCCGATTTTCTTGCTGATTTTATCAAAGAGATCCGCTGCTTCCCCGAAGCGCAGATCCCCGTATAGCGACCGGGCTCTTTCAAAATCTATCAGGACCTCTTTGTCAAGAGGATTTGTTTCCTCTCCCTTGGCCAGTACCTGATATACACCTATTGGCGGCGCATCCTCGACCAGGCCGGGCACCCTGATCTCGTCCAGGTAACGGGACTGGATAGATTCGCCCGCCATTTGATAGGTACTATCACCAGCCAGAATCAGCGTGCCATAGACCTTGTTGACTCCCTCGAGTCGTGAGGCAAAATTCACGGTAGAACCGATTGCGGTATAACTGAACCTGTCGAGCGAACCCACGCACCCGACCGTGGCCTCTCCGGAATAGAGACCAATCCGGGTGACAAATGCCGGTGTGCCCGATTCGGCAGCGTTTTTGTTGAACGATTCGAGCCGCCGCTGGCATTCGAGTGCAGCTTGGCATGCAGCCAGAGCGTGGTTCTCGAGCGGCAAGGGAGCGCCGAAGATGGCGACCACCGCATCGCCGATGTACTTGTCGAGAGTGCCGCCGCAATCAGTGATCGCATGTGTCATCTCGGTAAGGTACGCGTTGAGATGATCGGTGAGCCGCTCGGGATTCTCTCGCATTTCGGGCGTGTTCGAAATCGAGGTGAAGCTCTGGATGTCCGAGAAAAAGACGGTGATGTCCCTTTTCTCACCTCTTGTGAAGAGCGCTTCCGGATGGCTGATGAGATGCTGCACCACCGCCGGCGGGGCGAAGTGTTTGAACATTCGAGAGATTTCGCGGCTTCGCCGTCCCTCGGTGAAGTAGTTGTAGGTCGTCACGCTCGAATAAGCCAGCGCGATTCCGAACAGTGGCGCTATGGTGTCGAGCCAGTATCCCACGCCGAGAAAGAGCCCCGCCGCGCCGCCCAAGTAGGCCAGGGAGATGCACAAGACCGACGCAAGTTTGAGCACGTTCAGTCTGACGAGAAAAGTGATCAGCGCTGCGCCCGCAGCCAGGCAGCCGGCCAATAATCCCCGTGACAATTGTCCGAGGCGGGTGATCGCCTCGCCTCTGAGAACGCTTTCCGTCAGGGCGGCGTGAACCTTGACGCCGGGATAGTTTTCGGAGACGGGAGTCGCTTTGAGATCGTAGAGCCCGGGAGCGTTGGCGCCGAGGAAGACGATCTTGTCCTTGAACAGTCCTGGCTCGAGATAGGAGCTTTCGCTGATATCCTCGGTTGGAAATCCCTGTTCTTTGAGTACGGAACAGAAAATACGTGCGGCCGGGTAAACCTTGAAGTAACCGGTTTCCAGACTGGTGATATCTTGCGCGCCGTTGTCGCGCCACTTGATCAATACATCTCCGCTCGGTGTGAGAGGAAGCGAAACATTGTCGTCTGAGGATTTCCTGTCGACAACGAGCCGGTTCCGGTCAACGGCGAGTTTCCAGCTCTCCGCTCCATCAGTCGATTCGATCGCGGCCAACGCCGCCGCCAGTCCCAGCGAGGGATAGTTGTTTCCCTGAAAGGTGACGAAGGGACGCACGCGCCTGACCACAGAATCTGAATCGGGTTGCGCGCAGACCGCACCGAGGCGAAGGAGCGCCATCGCCTCCCCGAATTCGTTCAGTATTCCAGAATAAGGTAGGAATACCTCCCGGTAAGGGCCATCCTCGGTGCGATCGAAAGGGAGAGCGGTTTCTTCAGCACCCTCGATGGTGATCGCGCTTGCCGCGAGGCATGCCTTCTGAAGCGGGGTGAATTCGGGGAGATCGGGATTCGGCTTCTCATAAGCGGTGAAATTGATCGTGTGGATTACGAATGGATTGCCCTCTTCGTTCTGGATGCAGGTTCCGAATCCGAGCGTGCTGTCGCCGTTGAGATGATCGTCTCGAGAATAGGGATTCGAGAATTCGAAGTCGAATGCCAGCGCCTTCGCCCCCTCCTTTGCCATGTACTGAATGATCAGATCGTAGACGAGGCGGTTCCAGGGCCAGTTGAATATGTAGGCTCTCTCATCGTATCGGTACTCAGCGTCTTCTGATTTTACGTTGTGGTGGAGATAGTAGTCCCGGCCCCAATCGAGGGTGGACTTGTCGATCATTACAATGCTCACGAGATCGCTCTGGGCCTGGTCTTCAGTTCCGGCCCGTGTGAGGATGTCGTAAACGTCTTGCTCCCACCGTTCGAAAAAGTCGACCTCGACGAGTAAGATCAAGACGAGGCCCACGAGGATGGTGAATAGCAGAATCGCCGTGCTTCGTTTCATAATGAAATCAAAACCCGCCAGGTCGATGCGAATACCAGGTTAACGCCAATTCCTCAGTTCGCACAGATGTCAAGGACGAGCAGGGCGTAGGACGTGGCCAGTACCGGATTCCCCTCGAACCACCGTGGTGAACGCTCATTGATCCACGATCCGTCGACGCGTTGAAGGCTCAGGATTTTTCGTGCCAGCTCCTTTTTCCAAGGGTGAGGCGTCCCGCGCGCGTCGGTGATGGTCTCCTGTCCAAGCGCCTCGAGAGCTCTCGCCATCGTCAGGTAGTAATAGAACAGTCCCTGCTGCCCGGCGTCGGGATTTTTCGTCTCCTCGAACCCAGGATTCTCTTCCAGAGTATAATGCTTTTCAACCCACTTTACAGCAGCCTTGACCCGTTTATCCTCCGGATCGAGACCCGTGAAAATCAGGGACTTCAGCAAAGCGTAAGTCATGGAACCGTAAGAGCGGGCAACGAACACCCCCTTGTCGATCTCCTTGATGCCAGCCTTGGAGTCGCCGGGATAGTAGACACCGCCCCCGTCGGTACCGGCCACGACCCGTCGCCCGTCACTCAAAATTACCTCGGTGGGATTCGTCTCGGCCTGGTTCTGGCATTTCTTGATGAAGTTCAGGGCTTTCTGAAATGCCTCGTGATCTTTGTCGAGTCCAGCCGCACGCAGGGCGTCGAGAGCCATCTGAGTATTGGAGAGGTCGGGCCGCTCATCACCGCCATACCCCAGGCCGCCATAAAAGGGATCTTCTTCCACAGAATACCCTTCGTCCTCGTCCGCCTGGACAGCCACAAGAAAGTCGCGTGCTTCTGCAATCGCTTCAGCGTATGAAGGATTTCCCGAGTCGGCAAAAGCCATGAGCGCCACGGAAGTGACATAGGTCTTCAGTCCGGTGAGAAAGACGCTTCCATCGTCTTTTCTCAACGAGTCGAGATACTCGAGCCCCTGGTCCACGTAAGACGGCGGTTCGCGCTCGAGCAAGCGGGAACTCCTTATCGCTGCCGAAAGGGCCATTCCGGTGATTCCTGGATCGTCGAAGCCGGCGAAACCGAATTTGCCCGATCTCTGGTTTGCGTCGAAGAAATCCAACGCCTTTGCGACAGCTTCGGTCAGGGGTAGTGGAGTCGATACGATATCGGGAAGCGGGGGTGCTTCCTCGGGGGGCGCTGCCTGGCGTTTTGCTTTTTGAGCGCTCTTGTGGCACGTCGAAAGGGTTGCCGAAATCAGAGCTGTCTCCACGAGACGGCTATTAACCGGTTGGTCCTGAATCTCCGCGATCTGCGATATGGCGATCCCCGTCATGCGGTCCGCCCAGAGCAGAGGTGGGGATCCTTTGGACTCGAGTCGCAGAAAGAGCCGGCACGCCGCCAGGATAGCCGTGGGGGAGAGTTCCGGTGCGTCCTTCTGGCGAACATTCCTTTCCAGCCCCTCTCTCCAAGCGCTCACGAATCCGCGCTCTATCTCCTTACCGCACAATGAGCGGCAGAGATTCTTGTAGAGTCGCGCCACCGGACCCTCGCCGCACCGCGCCACAACTTTGGAGATCAAGGAAGCGTTCCCCTCTGCCAGAACAAGAGACAAAACGAAACAGGTTTCTGGGGCGATCAAGCCTTGATCCTGCTCGATCCGCCCGATCAGGAACCGGTCTGCTCTGGAGATGGAATCAGTGTAACGGCTTGCGTTTACCCGGGAGAGGGCTGCCACGACGATAGCGGTCGACCGAACGATGTCGCCGTGCGCTGCTGGGCCGAAAGAGCCGTCCTCCTTCTGAGTTGCGATCAGATATTCCGCAGCCTTTCGGACAAAAGGCCCGTCCCCGTCAGTGTAGTTCCTGGGTGATGTGGCCATTGCGAAAAGAACAACCGCTGTCGCGTCAGGTTGTAGGGGAACTGAACCGTAGGAGCCATCCAGGTTCTGACACGCGCGGAGATCGCGGATGTTCGCGTCGACCATGTCCTTCAAGTCTTGACCGTCCGCGACAGGAGTGGCGAAGATCGCCGCGAGAAAGCACCCTGGCATCAAAAGCGTGGTCAAGAGTCTGATCTTCCGCTGTTTTTGGCCTCTCATTTTTGTGGGATCCTTATTTCTAAAAGTGCCGAAAGTCGTAATGCTATTGTGGCACAACGAATGGGATTCACGAAGGTTCTCGGCAAATTGGTCTGGTTGTCAGAAGATCAACCGAATCGAGCGATCTACCATTTTACCGATCGACCGAGCTGTGTAACAGTAGAGATCATCGGTATTTGGTGTGTCCTCATTGTCACTTCCCGTCACCCCACCCGAGTGGGATTCCGGAGGCATTTTGTTTTTTTAGCGCCTTTGCAAGGAAGTGCTCTGGCCGAATTTTCTCGAAAGAACTTTGGATGAACGAAAAGACACTCAACTTGTTGATTTTAAGTATATTACGAAATCCCTGTCACGAAATCTGCCAAAGTTGCAGTACTCTCCTCGGGCTATGAACATTCGTTCACACTTCTCGTCGCAGCCTGGCTGCATCGGAAAAAGTGTGACGATGAAGATCAAAATCAGTGCAGTTTTGTGACGTTGTAATACTCTGCGAAAAAAGCAGATAGGATTCTTTAATGAATTTTTCCTTTCGGACACACTGATTGTTTTTTATTTGATACAATGTGACTCGTGAAGTCTTGAACGATATTAAAATCGATCATTTTTCATTCTTTCGAATCCCGTCGCCACTGATAATGTGGGGATTATTCTGGAGAATCTGGTCGGAAAATTTAGAATTTAAGCATTCTTCGAGGGTTTTCTATGCCAGGGAGGCACGAGACGATACTTACCCTCTTGAAGCGAGGAAAGTATGCCAGCAAAAAAGACGAGCCCCATGCTCAAGAAAATCTGTTCTCTCCTGAAAAGTGAGAACACGGAATTCCAATGCGCGGCGTCAATGGTGCTGGGTGAATTGGGTTCGAAGGATTCGCTCATAATCAAATCTCTGGGCGAAGTCCTTAATAATGGGGAGGACAAGGTCCTCAAAGGATTGATTCTCGATGCCTTCGCCAAGATCAAATCCAAGGAGTCACTGAAATACCTCCTGCCTTTTCTTTTCAACAAAACCTTTCAGGAAAGTGAATTCGGGAACAAGGCAATTGCCATCGCGTCCTCTTTGAGCAGCGACAGCGCCAGGGAACTCAAGGCCCTGTTGAAGAAAGCGAACGCCGACGAGAGGAAGGTGATCAACTCGATCTTCATCAAGATGAAAAACGTGGAGGGGCTCAAGGTCGTTCTCGATTCCCTCTTCGATGACGATGAAAACGTGATTGCCGACATCTGCAGGCTCATGAAGCAGGAGATGAAGCTTCTCAATACCAAGGAGCGAAAATCTTTCAGTTCTCGGGTCGAAAAATTCCTGATCACTCCCAAAACGCGCAAAAATCTGAACGCAACCGCGGCGGCTATCAAGATTCTCGGCTACATCGGCGACGCCAACGCTTTGAACACACTGATGATGTTCACCGTACTCCAGAACCACCCAACGATTCGTAGCTACGCCCTAACATCTTTGAGAGAAATCCCTTTCCACGACAAGGTCAAGAACGACGTCATTCGGAAGCTGGTTTCCTTTCTGAATGAAAAGGATTTCAACGCCATTGTCAGTCCGACCCTCGATATCCTCTCCCGCGCTCCGATTCATTCGAGCCTCAGCGATATCATCATAAAACTTCTCGGTAGCGATCATGATGCCGTCAGGAGATTCGCTCTCCGGAAGATGAGAGAATTCAACACGGTGAAGGTCGTCAAGATCCTCATCGAAAAGCTCTCCGATCCTGATCCCCGAATTCGAGATCTTGCGGCCGAATCACTGTGCTGGCTCGATTCGGCTCGAAACGTTCTCTTGGATAACCTGTTGAAAGAAAAAGACCTGGAGAGGTCGAAACTCTTGTCGCGGATCCTCAGGCCTCATTCTACCAAGTTCAGAAAAGACCAAGTCAACAAGATCGGCGATGTTCTCAAGGGGCATCTCAAAACAGAGAGCCCTCTCCAAGAGCCACTCATTTTCCTTTTGAAAACGCGAGCACCCGATTTCCTCCATGACATCCTTTTGGGGCGCGCTCACGAATTCAAGAAACGGAAAAAATTTCAGAGCGCCGTGAGGGTCCTCGACCTCTTGAAGAAGAACGAGCATCTCACCGCTGACGGTCAGTATCTCCTGGGTGTCTGTCTCCTGAGAATGTCGAAAAAAAGCATCATCAAGATGCACCGCGATTCAGACACCTGTCTCGACGTTTTCCAGAAGCTGATCAAGAACGACTCCTTCCCACTGGCTCAGAAACTCCGTGGCGACTCCTCCATCGAGCAGGCGGATCTTTTTTATCTCGGATACCATTTCTCCGAAAAGATGCAGACCGAGCGGCTCTTCGGCGGGGAACTGCTCAGGTTTCTGGCGAAGAAGAAATCCAAGGCCAAGGTCTGTGTCGCGTCCAGGGACAAGATTCGCGAGGAAGGCCTCTAATCAAAATCTCCCCCTCCGGCTGATTGCCACAATCTTTCCGAACTAAAGACCTGTTCGCTTTTTGGCGATGATTAGGAGATGAGAAACAAGGGAGCACTCCATCCCGAAGGAGTCATCGTGCTTTTATGGTTGGAATAAAGGTATGGTCCTACTAGAAACAGACAGGAGCCTCGAACTTCTGGAAGAGAACCGGAAGAGGCTCGACGAGGTCACGTTCGAACTCCTGAACACCTATGAACACCTCGCCGCGATCTACGAATCGGCCGTGCGTCTGTCGATGACGCGATCGATAAGCGACGCTGCCCAGATGACTCTCTGTTCGGCCGTGGACGTGACGGAATCGTCGGGAGGGGTGCTGATTATCCCGCGCCGGGGGGTCATGGAGGTCGTTTCGGGACTCAATTTCACCAAGGAGGTGGAAGAGTATGCCCAGCTGAAAGCGAAACAGTACCCGAACGATGGCCGGTACGAAGACAAAATACAGCGGAGGATCTCCGCTCAGGACGGTCGATTCTTGTCGAGCGCGCTCTTCATGCCTCTTCAGGTCGGCGAAAAGCAGGACGGCATCCTTTTCATCTTCTCCACGGACCAGAGATCCTACTCGAGCGCAGACCTGAAAATCACTCGAGTCCTCGCGGGGCAAGCCGCTCTTGCCGTCAAAAACCTCGTCATGCTCGACGAACTCGAGGAGAAGAACACGCGCTTGTCCGACGCACTGGGGGATCTCGGTATGGCTCAGAAGGAACTCATCCGCGCGGAACGCTTCTCGGCGCTGGGCGAGATGTCGAGCATGATCGTGCACGACATCAAGAATCCGATGAGCGGTCTTCTGGGATATGCGCAGTTGCTCTATGCTACAGCGGAATCGGTAAATCCCGAACAAGTACGAGAATACTCGGGGCTGATCATTCAGGAGATGAGGCGGCTATCCAACCTGACCGAAGAGATCATGGATTTCTCCCGCGGAGTGGACAGCAAACTGAATCTCAGATCCATGGAACCGCGCGACGTTGTCAACACGGCCTGGCCCTTACTCAAGTCGGATCTCGAGAACCATGGTATGGAGATCGTCAGAGGTAATCTCGAAACACGGAAACAGATCAAGGTCGATTCCGACAAGATGGAACGCGTCCTGATCAATCTGGCCGTGAACGCACGGCAGGCGATGGACAAGGGCGGGTGCCTGACCGTTTCGGTTCACGAGTCGGACAATTGGGTGGAGATCTCTCTGAAGGATACAGGCTCGGGGATTCCGGAGGATCGCATCGATGAGATCTTCGAACCTTTCGTGACTCGAAAAAGAGGGCACAGCCTCGGCATCGGCCTGGCCATGTCGCGCTGGATCGTCCAGTCCCACGACGGTGATATACGGCTGGCCGAAACCGGTGCCGACGGAACCGATATGGTGGTCCGGCTTCCGGCCGTGACGTGAGCGCCCCGCGTCGAGAGGAAGTTTGGAAAGATGATGGTCAACAAAGGATTTACCCTCATCGAACTGCTGATCGTGGTCATCATACTGGCTGTACTGGCCGGGATCGTCATTCCCCAGTTTCGTGCCAATCTCAGCGACGTGAAGATGGCAAGCGTCGAAACCAACGTCGAGGTGATCTGCAAAGCGATCGAGATCTACTTCACCGATCATGGCGGCACATACCCGGGCTATCCGGACGGCGACACGTCGGCCAATCCGACTGAGGGCGCTCTCATCAATCAGCTTTTGCTCAGAACAGACAGGACGGGCCGGGTCGATCCAGCAGGACCGTGCGGTCCCTACCTCAGAGCTCAAGCCGGTTTTTTTCCAAATAATCCCTTCAACAAGAAATCAGCGGTCGCCGTGTTCCGGAGAGGCGGCGAAATCCCCACGATCGACGGGGACTTCGGGTGGTACTACATCGGATCGACGGGCGAGTTCAACGCTGTAACCCCCGAATCGGCCGAACCTCCCGAGGACCCGCCCGGCGCCGTGCCTCCCGGCCGCGGCAGACGTTCGGAGGGTTCCGGATCGCGCCGAGATCGATAGTCGTACATCCCTTATTTTGAAGCCACGCCCCCTCCTTTTTCCTGTTGAGGCTGTTGTCCAATCTTTTTTTTACTCTCGATTAAATTTCCCCAACCTCGGTGCCGATAAGCAACTAATGATGAACTTACTTGCATACGCCGACAATGGAGAAAGTCTGTTCGGGATAAGGAGAAAGGAAAAGGAAATGAAAATGCATCGAAAGGAAGGTTTCACACTGGTCGAACTTCTGATTGTGGTCATTATTCTCGGAATTTTGGCCGCGGTCGTGATTCCGCAGTTCGGAAGCGCGTCCCTGGAAGCCAAAGAGTCGGCGTTGATGACAAATCTCGCGGCTCTGCGCGGAGCGATCGACCTGTACCGGATTCAGCACGCGGAAACATTTCCGGGTGACGTGGGAGGCACGGTGAGCTGGGCCAACTTTGTGACACAGCTGATCTCGCAGACCGACGTCGACGGCGATCCGGGCACCGACTACGGGCCATACCTCAGGACCGGTGTCCCGCGTAATCCGATCAATGGTCTGAACACGGGCACCGAGGGATCGATTCCCGGTTCTCCCGACGGAACGACCGGATGGTACTACGACCAGTCGACGGGCGAGATCCGGGCCAATGCGGCCGGTACCGGCCCGTCAACAGGCATCGATTATTTCGATATGTAGTCTCATAAAACTGCTGAACTGAGGGTGGGATGGGACGGCTCCTCGGGGCAACGAGCCCTCGAGGAGTCGTTTCATGCAACCGCAAGTCTTTTCCGGGAAGGGGGCGAACGTCAGGGAGACGTGAGCGATGGGAAATACCTGGTTGAGAAAAAAACCGGCAACTCAATCTGCCGGTCATGATTTCAGGGAAAAGAGCCGAACCGGTTTTACACTCGTCGAGGTCATGATCGCCGTGGTGATCGTTGGCGTCGGCGTCGCCTCAACGCTCTTCGGCATGGGAACGAGCGTGCTCACGGCAGACGCGGGACGGGACGTACTCGTCGCCGGGATCCTCTCCGACTACATCTGGCAGTATTCGGAGGAGCTCGAGTACTGGGATCCCGAAGAGCAAACGAATTTCGGAATCGAAACGGGCGAGGACGGTTTCAACGATTACGACGACATCGACGATCTTCACGGACTGGTGATTTCGCCGCCCGTCGGAGCAGACGGCGCGGCATTGACTTCATTCCCGAACTGGACACAAGAAATCACCGTGGTCGGCCTCGATCCTGTTTCGTTCGTTGCTCTCGTCAATCCCGGAATCACGCCGGTCCGCAGGGTGCGGGTCTCGATCTTGAAAGACGGCAGAGAGGTTGAGCAGTACGAGTGGATCGTGACGAGACTATGAGGCAATCATGAAAACAGCGCGCGAGCGACCCATTTCGCTTTTTCGAAAAGGCTCTTTCCGACGGAAAGGATTCAGCGACAGGGGGACCATTCTGGTCCCCTGCCTGTTCATGCTCACCCTCATGTCTTTGATCACTCTCGGCATCCTGAACGTGGGCGGTATCGGATCGACCATGGCCGAGGCTCTGGCTCAGAAATCCCAAGCGGAGCTCGTTGCCATATCGGGTCTCGAAATCGGTTACCGGCGGCTGTGCGAGGACCTCGACTATTCGGGCGAGAACTGTTCGCCCCTCACGGTACCCAACTCGACCGTGGAGATCTCCGTTCTACCCCTTGCCAACAACGTGTACGAAATCACATCGCTGGGCCGGTCGGGAAATGCCGAACGGCTCCTCCGGACGCAAGTCCTCGGAAAGCAGTGGATCTACAACTATCCCCTTTCCGTGGGCGGCGACTCGGGGCTCTGGGGATCGACCAGAATCCTCGGCGATTGCTACGTGACGGACCTCATTCGAGGCGGGAACCCGGCGTTCATCTCCGGCGACCTTCATCTCCCCGGCAACAGGGAGATTCAGTACGACGTTTACGGCAATCCCACGCGGATCGACGGCTACACGGTCCCTGAAATCAAAGGGAGTGTTCACACTTTTGCACGGGCCATCGAATTCCCCGGAATCTCTCTTGCGGTGCTGCGCGAACAAGCGATCGCCGCCGGGCAGCTGTTCTCGGGTTGCGTGGTCTTGCAGAACCAGGTGTTCGACGGCGTCGTCTACGTGGAAAACACATATCTGACCCCGATCATATCGAACGTGGTGATCAACGGCACCCTTGTCGTCGAAGACGCGTGGACGATGGAAATCGTGAACGGCTTCCTGAAGGTTCGTTGCCAGGAGAGCGTCTGCCCCAACGTGGCGGTCATTGCGGCTGAGACCTGCGTCATCACCGGTGTAAACGCCGAGTTCGACCTCTACGGTCTCAGCTTCTTCGGTGGGGGACACTTTTTCGGGAAAGGGACTGTCACAGGCCCGCTCGTCATCTGGAACAACCTGGTGACCTATCCCGGATCGTCCCTTTGCTGCCAGTTCCCTTCGACGTTGAAAGATTTCATCTACACCAACCTGATGTGGTCCGAACACAGCATCAAAGAATTGGAGTTCGAAGTTCAGTGAAAACCGATCGGGACGCTTTTACGCTGGTTGAATTGATGGTGACGATCGTCATCCTTGCCGTCCTCGGTGGCATCGTGGTCACGGCGACCGTCGACACGACCAGCTCCAAGGCGGAAATCAATTCGCGCGAGATCAAGAGCGCCATCCGGTTCGCCAAAGTGTACGCCCTTTCGCAACGATGCGCCCACCGGATCATATTCGATTCCTCCAACAACGCGATCAGGGTCGAGGACGACAGCGGCAATGTCGCCTGGAATCCCGTTACCTATTCGGCTTACGAGTGGACACTCGCCCATGGTCAGATCCAGGCGGTCGACTTCGACGGCACCAACTATCTGGAGTTCGGCACGTCGGGAGAGGGTCAATCGGGAGGCAGCTTCGAGGTTGATTACAACGGTTTGACCCAAACCTACACCGTCTCGCCGATCACGGGACGTGTCGCCCTCGAGGAGGTGAGAAATTGAAATACGGTAAACTGGAAAATGAATCCGGTTTCACGCTGGTCGAGATTCTCCTCGTCGCGGCGATCGGCGGGGTCCTGCTGACGGCCCTGACGATCTCAACCGGTGTTTTTCTCGACAACTACTCCGTGGCGCTCGATAGCCAGGATCTGACCCTGGCTCATCAGATCGCCCTCGACAGGATTCTCGATTCGATCACCGAAGCGGAAGAAATCGAGGTGGAGACCTCCAATTCGATCCGGCTCACTTTTCCCGACGGGAGCGTCGATCGGTATTCCTGGTCGGGTAACGCCGGCGAATGCCTCAAACTCGAGCGGAACGGGGGTGAGGCGATTCCTTTCGTGGACGGTGTGGTGAGTCTCGACTTCGCGGGCAACCTCACCTCGAGCTACTCCGAGGTCCTCCAGACGGAGAACGAAAGTCTTCTCGGTTTCGAGGACTTCAGCGGATATTCTTACGATTGGGAAACCCACGCCATCGAGCCGGCGAGCCTGCATGGTTTCACCTTCTCCGTTCCCTGGGATGAGAGGGTGGAAGAGATCGAGCTGACGCAGCTCGATCTGAGGCTCGCCAAGCTCCCCGCGCAACTGGGGGATCTCAGGATTTCTCTTCTCGAGGGCATCACCCAGAAGGTCCCCCGTGTGAACGGAGTCGCGATTGCGAGCTGTATCATATCCAACGACGACATTGCGGCCGCGACCTGGGACGGACACGATTGGGTGATCGGGTGGTCGACGTTCGCTCTCACCGCGAACTTCGTCATTCAACCGAACAGGTACTACTGCTTCCTGTGCGAACCGGCCGGGGGCTCCGAGGCGGGAACGATGACCGTCGCCGCCATCACGAGCAACTACGGCCCGATCAACGACAGCTGTTACATCGGTTCGACCGACGGCGGGGCGACGTGGGATCCGCCCCTCGTCTGGGGTGAATTCAGGCAGAAGGACACCCCCTTCCTTCTGACCGGTGATATCCAGTCCTACGATAGGATTCCGTTGGAATATGTCGGGTCGGTCGACGTGACACTCGGCATCGAACTTGGTGGTGAGGAAGAACACGGCTCCGGTAGAGCCCAGGTGCGTGGAGGTGGCGAAAGGTGAAAAAACTGTCTTCTTTGAGCGCGTCGACCTTGTCTCCGATCAGCGTGAGAGTCGGCCAGAAATCCGTTTACCTGCTCCAGGCGAGGTTTCACCAGGGTGCGATCGCGGCGTTCAACTCGGAATCGGCAACGATCGAAGAGTCGGACAGCGACCGGGACCGTGCCATCGCGAAGGCGATCGCCTACTGCCTGGCAAAAGGGGAGTTCAAGAGCCGAAAAGCGGCTCTGATCCTGGGCGGCGACGATGTTCTGGTCGAGCACAAGCGTATTCCGGTCGGCGCGACCGACGAAGCCCAGAAAGATGTCGAGACGCGGCTGTTCGAGGAACTGCGCCTCAGCAACACCTGCGACATCGAAAATTCATACATGCGCTACCTGCCGCTGGGCGAGGTCTATGAACGGCACGAGCGCAAAGAAGAGCTGCTCCTCATGGTGGTCGGGGCCGCGGTCGTCGATCGTTATATCAAAATTTTCAAGACCGCCCACCTGAACCTTCACCGCATCGCGGTGGAACCTTTTTCCCTGCAGAGCGCGGTTCTTCGATTCTGTCCCGTCGATTGGCTGGGTGAGAATCCGACGGGCATGATCAACATCGGTGAAAGCAAGGTCGAGATTCTGATCTTGCACAAGGGACGTGTCGCGTTCGTTCGTTCCCTGCCTCTCGGGCTCGATAAATTTACAGCCTCGATCGCCCGTCGGATGAGCATCGACGAGGAGGGGATGGCCAGAATAGTACAGGCCATGGGGAACGGCGGAAAAGTGAACGAGACCGTGGAGAAGGCGGTCAAGGCCGCCGTGCGTCCCGACATGGAATTTCTCGCCTCGGAGATAGTCACCTGCTTCAGATATTTCTCCGCCAACCAGAACTGCGAGCCGGTGGACCGCCTGATCGTCGTGGGAAGCGGCGCGGCACAGCTGGCGGGTAAGGATTTTCTACGCGACCGGTTGGATGTCCCCGTTCTCTTCTGGAGAGACGATCTGCCCGTCGACGGGGAGGGCAATGCACTGGCCGGAAACCGGCTCGACGACAATTTCGTCTCCCTCGCCGGTCTGGCCGCTGACGAGTTCGCGGGGGTCAAGCAGGATGTGGACTTTCTGCCCGAGGAGGTCGAGACACGCAGGATCCGCAAAAAGGTGAACAGGTTGAGAACCGTTTACCTGCTCCTCACTCTGTTCCTCATCGGGATGTTCTATTGCAAGAGCGAGCAGCGCCTCACACGTCTCAACAGTCTCAACGACATGTTCGTGAACCGAAGCAACCTGCTGCAGATGAATACGAAAGCGGTCGATCAACTCAAAACGCTTTCGTCCGATTTTGTCGGCCGCGAAAATGAGCTGGCCATGACGATCTGTCCCTTGCTTCCCTCGCGTGTACTGGCCGAAATCGTCTGCGTCGCCGGGCCGGGAATCAGCCTCGGCATGATGTCGGCCGACTTCTCCTACGATACGCGCCAGGAAGCCTACGGGAAGAAGGGTAAGAAAACGCGCCAGGTCACCGATCATGCCAATCCAAGGCTCTTCTTGACCATTGTGGGCAAGGCAGCCTCTGCCGACGAGGTTTCGCTTTTCGTGGAACGGTTGAAGAAGACCGGAGCTTTCTCGTCGATCCGCGACGAGGGATCTTGGGACGTTTTGCGAACCAATTCCGATCAGAAGCAGTTCACGATCAAGCTCACTGTCGGAGAAGGATAGGAGAGATGAAGAAAAAGGAATTGATGCTGGTCATAGGAGTGGCGATCGGAGTCGTTCTCTGCTTCTACCTCATAATCTACAGGCCTTCGTCGAACGAGATCGAAAAACTGAAGTCTGGCATGCACCAGTTCCAGGGAATCGGGCTTCGTGAGAAGGTCATGAAACAATCCCATGTCAAGAAGAAGGAGGAGGTCGAGGAACTGACGACGCGGGTCGATCGGCTCGCCGTGCGGCTTCTCGGAGCGGAAGAGGAAGACTCCTTCATGAAGGAACTCAGGAGGATCGTCGCGAACGCGGATGTTTACGGCGATTCGGTCAAGCGCAACGGTGTGATTCGCAAGGGCGAGCAGACCTACCTTGCCCTCGGCGTGAGGCTCAAGGGGAGTTTCGAAAAAGTCTACGCCTTCCTCCGTGCCGTGGAAGACATGGACAAGAATGTCTGGTTCGACGAGATCAAACTGACGCGGGCCGAAGGCGGAAACGGGATTGTTTCACTCGACCTGAGTCTCAGTGTACCGCAATTGGAAGAGTTGGAGTAATTCCCGTGGGATTGCAGGTAGATAGTCTGAAAAATACGCTCAAAAAGGAACAGAAGAAAGTGGCCTTTTTGATCGCGCTCACGGCTGTGTTTCTCTACGTTTGGATTCCGCTCATGAAGGGATCCGATCCGGTTCCGAAACCGACGGCCGCCGTCAATTCCAAGGCGACGGCGAGAGGCAAGGCAACCGGGAAGAGAGCGGCCAAGACGTCGCCAGAGGCGACGAAAGAAAGAAAAGTCACCTATCCCGCATTCCTGAAGAAACCCCTGCCGGCAGTAATGCTGCCAAGAAATCCATTCCTCTCGTTGCCTGACGAAACCCCTCCCGAGCCGGAACCTGTCGCGGTCGAAGAAGAGACGAACAACGAGGACGATGCCCTCAGGGCCGCCGAAAAAGCCCGGTCCGAGAAGATGGTGATCACGTCGACGATGCTCTCCGGGCGCAACCCTTCGTGCGTGGTCGACGGCCTCGTCCTGGTCAAAGATTCCGAGTATAACGGTTTCAAGGTCAAGAAGATAAGCGAGTTCGACGTCGTCTTCATCGGGGAGTACGGCGAGTATCGTGTCTCGATTCGTTAAGTCTAAAGTATTCGACGTGGAAAGACGATTACTTGCTTAACTCAACAGTATTAACCACTTTTAATGGGGTGGATTCCATGTTCAGCAAAAAGGGAATCACTTTCTGGTCGACTCTTGCCGTGATCCTCTTCTGGTCTCCGGTACTCTGTGCTCAAGACGCCCCCCCGGTGGAAGAACCGGAGATTGACGCAACGATCCTCGAGCCCGACCCGGTTGACGACGAGGGCGGGCTGCGCGAGGGGATCTATCTCAACGCCCCCTCGGCCGACATACGGGCCCTCCTTCAGCAGATTTCCCAGTCCGAGCGGATCAACATCGTTGCCGCCGGCGATGTGGAAGGCAACGTGTCCGTCAATCTCTACGGCGCGACCGTGGATCAAGCCCTCGAGGCGATTCTTTCTCCGAAGGGCTACGGCTACGTGCGCAAGGGAAACTTCATTTACGTCATGAAGGCCGAGGAACTCAACGCATTCGGCGTGCAGCAGGGACACATGGAAACGGTGATCTACGTCATCAATTACATCTCCCTCGACGACGCCAAGGAACTGCTTTCTCTTTACCTCTCCGAAGATGGAGATATGAAGTTCTGCAAGTCCTCGGAAGTGGGTATCCCAACGGGCGACACCGAAACGGGCGGCGAGTCGAATGCCTCGAGCAATCTCATCGTGATCAAGGATTTCCAGGAGGTTCATCGCAAGGTCAAGGAGGCGCTCGAAGTTCTCGACGCTCCGCCGAGACAGGTTCTGGTGGAGGCCACGATCGTGGAGGTCACCCTCGACGACACGAACCGTCTCGGCGTGAATTTCACGGCCCTGGGCGGCGTCGACTTTTCGAATCTCGACGACACCACCTCGAGCCTCACGAGCATCACCCCCGGCGAAGCCGGGGCGGGATCGATCGACAGGGGATTCAACACCTTCGGGACGCGAGGTTTCACGTCGCCCGACAGCGATCAGGGTTTCTCCTTCGGAATCCTGAAAAGCGACCTCGCCCTGTTCCTCGATGCCCTGGAGAGCGTCACCGATACGAATGTCCTGGCCAATCCGAAGATTCTTGCCCTGAATCGCCAGCGCGCGGAGTTCATCAACGGCGGGCGGCTCGGTTACTTCGGAAGCGAGACTCTGAGCGACGGCGGGTTTTCACAGCAGGAGGTCGAATTCCTCGACGTGGGCACCCAGCTCAGGTTCCGGCCTTTCATCGGCGCCGACGACTTTATCAGGATGGAGATCCATCCCGAGCGGTCGGACGGCGTGGTCGACTCGGTCACCGGCCTGCCCTCGGAGACCACCTCGGAGGTGACGACCAACATTCTCGTCAAGAACGGCGACACCGTCGTCATCGGCGGCATGATCGAGGAGCGAGACTCTTCGACCGTCGCGCAGGTTCCGCTTCTCGGTTCGATTCCGCTCATCGGGTGGCTGTTCAAGAAGGAAGAGACCAACACGCGCCGCGTGGAGATCATCATTCTCATCACGCCGAAGATCATCGATCCCTATTCACAGGACGACGAGGCGGAGGAAATGCTCGCCGGATACAAGGAACGCAAGAAGGCGTTCCGTCACGGTTTCAAGTTTTACACGCGCACGGTGAGAGCCGAGTGCCACCGGGAGAGAGCGCGCCACGCCATCGAGGCCGGCAAATACAAGCAGGCCGGTTTTCATCTCGGCTGGGCGCTCAGTCTCGATCCCAATGTTGACGAAGTGCACGAGCTCAAGGCGCAGCTCGAAGCCCTCGAGGCGGAAAGTGAACCGCAAGAGGATACATTGGAAGAATATATCTGGAGCAGCGAAATAAAATGACACACGTCAAGGAGAAGAATCGAGGCCGGCGTGGGGCGCTCCTGTTCGTGGGCGCCCTTCTGCTCTTTCTGATATCCGCGGGAAGCTGTACGACAGTCGATTCGGACGCCAGGAACGACGAATCGTCCTTCGACTACGCGCTCACCAGCTTTCACTACGAGATGGCCGAAAAGTTCTGGAGCCAGGGCAAGGAAGAACTGGCGGTCAAGTATCTCAAGAAAGCCGTGGCCGGTGATCCGAACGCCCTCGAACCGCGGTTGGGGCTCATCGATATTCAGGTGGCCAGAGGGAAGATCGATGATGCCTTGACGGCGGTCAACGGCTGTCCCGAGGATATGAAATACGAACCGGAGGTGCTCGACCGCCTCCTCTACGTCCTCGAATTGAAAGACGACGCCGAGGCCGCGGCCCGGGTGATCGCCGAAGCCGAAGACCGCGAGGTCACGACCGGGCAGTTTCTCAAAACACGGGCCGAGGCGAGGCTTTTCCGGAACGACTTCCCCGGGGCTCTCGAATATTACGAGAGGGCACGCAGAAAATTCCCCAGGGACACGGCACTGCTCGAATCTCTGGCGGCTCTCTACGGCCTCCTGGGACGCGAGGCGGAGAGGGCCGAAGTCCTTGTGGCGCTCGTCGCTCTTCTGCCCGAGAGGAACGAAATCCCGATCGCGGCGGCCCGCGCATTCGACAAGGCCGGAATCCGGAAGGAAGGGATCGTCCAGCTCGAGTCGTACATACTCGCCGAAGGAAAGATGGTCCGCGGAGACGTCTGCCAGGGCCTTGGCTACCTCTATATACGCGAAGAACGCTGGCAGCAGGCCTGCGAGATCTACGAACGGGCACGCAGCCAAGGGGATGCTGTTCTGAGTATCGAGGAAAGGAAGAACCTCTCCGAGGCCTATCTCAGGAACGGAGACAATGTCAAAGCGGCGGCCGAGCTTCAGGATCTGGTCCTCCGGAATCCAGACGATCCCGTCGTCCGCGCCGCCCTCGCTCTTGCATACTGGCGCATGGGCCATGTGGAACGCGCCGAGGAGATCGTGAACAACGCCGAAATAGGATCGAAAAAGGGGACGGTCCTCGGTGCGGTGGAGAAGAAGATTAGAGGAGGAAAAAACGTTGACTAGCAGACAGGGAGTGATCCCGGCAGGCGCCTACTTCGTGGGTCTCGCCATGGTTGCGGCCGGCACTGCGCTCTCCTTTCAAGCTTCGGGAACGGCCGGAATGCCGATCGTATTGGCTGCCGCGGGGGTTGCGCTACTCGTCGTGGCGATCCCGTTGTTTAACAGCCGTTTTCTCAAACCGATCAAGAAGCTGAAGAACGAGGCGGAGCGGTTCGCGAGCGCCTGTCTCGATGGAAACGCGCGCAGCGGCGAGGCGATCGACGACGTGGCGCACAACCTGGAAGCGATTCAGGCGGAGCTCTCGGAGAGCCGGCTGAACACAAAGGAGCTCGAGTCGACGGTCAATGTCTTCATGGCCGAAAAACAACAGACCGAGGCGATTCTGAAATCTCTGCCGAGTCCTGTTCTCGTAACCGATCGATTCGAGGACCTACTTCTCGCCAACGATGTTGCGGGCAGACTCTTCGGTTTCGACTCGATGGAGAGCCGCGGGAAGCCGTTGTCCGAGATCCTCGATTTCGATCTGCTCGTCAATCTCATAAAGGAAACGTCGGCGAGCAAAGTCAAGGTGCCGAGACGCACGGTCGAGGTCACTTTCGGCAACTCCGACGGGGAGCAGGTTGAATTGCGGGCGTCGCTTTCGAGCATCATCGACCCATCGGGCCAGATTCTCGGAGTGGTGACAATCATCCAGGACATCACCAAGGACAAGGAGATCGACAGGATGAAATCGGAGTTCGTGGCCAACGTGTCCCACGAGCTCAAGACGCCTCTCTCTTCGATCCAGGCCTATGTCGAGATGCTCGTCGACGGCGAGGCGCCGGACGAAGAGACACGCCAGAGCTTCTACTCGATCATCGATTCGGAGACCAAACGCCTCAGTTCGATGATCGAAAACCTCTTGAATCTCTCCAGGTTGGAAGCGGGCGTCACGCAGCTCGAGAAGGAAAGGGTCAGCCTGCACAAGGTGCTCGAAGACGTGGTCCAGGTGCTCACCCCGCACGTGGAACGGAAGAACCAGACCCTGGAGCGCGATATCTCCTCCTACCTCGTCCCCGTGGCCGGGGATGAGAACTACTTGACGCGTGTCTTCACAAATCTGTTGTCAAATGCGAGCAAATACACTCCCGATAAGGGAACGATGAAGCTCAAGGCACGGCTGGAAGGAGAGATGGTCCGCGTCGACGTGATCGACACGGGCTACGGAATCTCGGCGGAAGAAAAGAAGAAGATCTTCGACAGCTTCTACCGGGTGAAAGGCGCCGCGAGCAAGGCGCAGGGAACCGGTCTCGGTCTCGCCATCGCGAGGAAGATCATCGAGATGCAGAACGGGACGATCACCGTCGAATCGGAACCGGGAAAGGGAAGCTGCTTCACCGTTTCCCTGCCGGCTGCCGAGTGATGCGAGGAGTCGCGAAATGGGACCGAAAACTGTTCTCATCGTGGACGATGAGTTCCATATCGTGAATGCTCTCGCTCTCAAATTTCGAAACTCGGACTTCTACGTCGTCACGGCCCGTAATGGCTACGAAGCCTTGGAGAGAATCAGGGAATCGAAACCCGATCTTGTGATCACAGACTACCAGATGCCGGTGATGAACGGGCTGGAATTGGTCTGGACGCTCCGCTCCGACCGATCCACTCGATCGATTCCGATCATCATGCTCACCGCCAAAGAACAGAATCTGGACGCCCAGGAAGAGGGACGGGCCGCGGTCGACGCGATCATGAGCAAACCCTTCAGCCCGAAGGAGCTCGTGTCGCGGTCCCTGGCCTTGATCGGAGATTTGCCATGAGTGAACTCAAGGCCGGCACAAATCTCGAGAGCGTTGTGAAGGCAGAGGTCATCGAGCTCGAGGACGAGTTTCTCGCGAAGAACGTTTTGGCTTTCAAGGAGAGCGTGACCGATGCCATCGAGCGGGGCCGCCGTCTCATCGTGGTCGACTGCCATGCGTGCAAGAACGTCGATTCGGCGAGCCTCGAGAGCCTCCTCTGGGCGATCGAGGAAATCCAGGACAGGGGCGGCCTGATGAAGATCGCCTGCCTCAACGACACGATGAAAAGGGTTTTCGAGATCACCCAGTTCGACAGGATCTTCGAGATATACGACGACGTGCTGTACGCAGTAAGAGCCTTTGCATAGGAGGATGCCGTAAAGAATGGAGACCGCTGCTCCGCACCAAACGAATCTGGGGGAAATCCTCGTCAGGAAAGGGATTCTCACGCCCGACCAGCTCGAGGACGCGCTGGCCGAGAAGGAAAAGAATCCTTTCGAAAAACTGGCCGAGACCCTGAAGAGGCTCGAACTCGTCGAGGAGGAAGAGCTTCTTGCCGTCATGGCGGAACAGTACGGAATTCCCTTCCTGAAGATCGAGAAGGGGCTTTATGATCCCGATGTCTTCGACGTCCTGCCCAAGGAGTTTATCGAGAACAACCTTGTTCTCCCCCTTTTCAAGATCCGCGACACGCTCACCATGGCGGTCCCCGAACCGCTCAACATCTTTCTCCTCGATTCGCTGAAAAGGCTTTCGGGCCTCAACGTGAACATCGTCCTCGCCACGCCCGAAGACCTGGCCCGGGCGATCAGGCAGATCGGCAATTACAAGAAGGCCTTTCTCGTAGACGAGATCATCGAGAACATCCAAGAGGATGACATCAAGGTCGTGGAGCGCGAGGTCGACGACATCGACCAGATCGAGGCCGTGGCCGGTCTCTCTCCGGTGGTGCGCCTCGTCAACTTCATCATCTACAAGGGGATCAACGAGGGCGCTTCCGACGTTCATATCGAGCCGGACGAAGGGCTCCTGCGTGTGCGCTACCGCGTGGACGGATTGCTCAGGGAAGGGATGCGACCTCCCGTTCAGCTCCAGTCGGCGGTCGTCTCCAGAATCAAGATCATGTCCGATCTCGATATCGCCCAGCGCCGCATCCCCCAGGACGGCAGGATGCAGGTGATGATGAACAACCGGCTCATTGACCTTCGTGTCTCGATCCTGCCGACCTACCATGGCGAGAAGGTGGTCATCAGGATTCTGGACAAGGATGCGGCTCTCAAGGGGCTGGACAAGCTCGGGTTCGGCATCGAGATGCTCGAGGAGTTCAATGAGCTGATCAAGAAGCCGAACGGCATCATCCTCGTGACAGGGCCGACGGGTAGCGGTAAAACGACCACTCTCTACTCGAGCCTCCAGAGGATCAACTCGGTCGACAGGAACATCAGCACCGTGGAAAACCCGGTCGAGTACAATCTCAAGTTCGTGAACCAGGTGCAGATCAACGAAAAGGCTGGTTTGACCTTCGCCGGAACTTTCCGCTCCCTCCTCCGGCAGGACCCGGACATCATTCTCGTCGGTGAGATCCGCGACAAGGAAACGGCGCAGATCGCCGTGCAGGCCTCGTTGACAGGCCACCTCGTTCTGTCGACGCTGCACACGAACGACAGCCTCGGCGTCGTGACCCGTTTGGTCAACATGGGGGTCGAGCCCTTTCTGATCTCATCCTCCCTTTCGGCGGCATTGGCTCAGAGACTGGTGCGAAAGATCTGCACAGCCTGTCGCGAACAGATTCCGGCCACAACCATAGTCGAAAAACTCTTCAAGAAGCACGGCCTCGAGGTGGACACGGTCTACGAGGGCAAGGGATGCTCCAAGTGCGGCAGAACGGGATACGCCGGCCGTGTCGGCGTCTACGAACTCCTCACAGTCGACGACGACCTGCGCGACCTCGTCGTGACGTCCCCTTCGATCAGCGATCTGCGCGACTACGCGCGGTCGCACAACTTGAAGAGCTTACGCCATGACGCGCTCCAGAAGGTGCGAGAAGGTTTGACGACCGTAGAAGAAGTGACCCGTATCAGTGAGGATACGTTCTGATGAATATGCCTGAGATGAACAACCAAGGTGTTCCTGGATCTCAATCTGCCACGGGCCTGGAAACGGCCGCGAAGGCGCAGGAACAAGTCCCGCCCATCACCAGCAAGATCGACGAGGTGGAGCAGGCGCCGAAAGCCGGTCTCTTCGAAAAGCGGAAGGTCGCCGACAAGGACGTTCTCTACCTGATCGATCAACTGGCCATCATGTTCGAGACGGGCCTCAATCTCCTCCTCGCCCTCGACTGCCTCGCCGTCCAGACCAAGAATCCGGCCCTGAGGCGCGTCGTGATCGAACTCCGCGATGGGATCAAGGAGGGATCGTCCCTGGCCGACGCCATGGCCAATTTTCCAAAGGTTTTCAATCCGGTGTGCGTCAACATGGTCCGCGCCGGCGAGGTGTCGGGTAACATGGACGAGATGCTCCGGCGCCTGTCCGACTATCTCGACCGGGAGATCGAGACCCGCAGCCAGATCAAGTCCGCTCTCAGCTATCCCGTGGTCATGCTCTGCATGGCGTTCCTCGTCGTCAGTTTTCTGATCATCTACGTCTTTCCGAAGTTCTCCGTCTTCTTCGAGGGGCACGAGGAACTTCTTCCGGCGCCGACGCGGCTCTTTCTCTGGATCGGAACGACGTGCAAGGCCTACTGGAAATTCATCCTTCCCGGTGTGGCGGCTCTCGGTGTGGGAGTTTTCTTTCTGTTGCGGGAGCAGCGGGTCAAGGATGCATTGGGACGCTTCTTTCTCATCGTACCCTTTCTGGGAACGCTGATCAGCAAGGCATCCCTCTCCAGATCGTTCCACCTGCTCGCCGTGCTTCTTCACGGCGGAATCCCGATCTTGGAGGCTCTCAGGCTGTCCCAGGAGGTCGCCGGAAACGTGGTCTTCCGGAAGAGCTGGCAGAAGGTCTCCGAGGATCTCGAGAACGGCAAGGACTTTGCCACGCCCTTGAAAGAGAATCCTCACATTCCCATGTCGGAGGTCCAGATGCTGAGTCTGGGCGAACGATCCGGCCACCTCTCGACGGTGCTTACGAAACTGAGCAAGCACTACGAGAGGGAGATCAGTCATGCGATCAAGAGCCTTCTCAAATTCGTGGAACCGGCTCTGATCATCTGCATGGGAGCCCTCGTCGGTTTGATCGTGATGTCCCTCATCCTGCCGATCTTCGCCATCTCGAAGGTCCAGGGGTAAAACAGGACGCCCATCGAGAGGTGCCGGTTTCCGGGAGCCGCGCACCGATCGATCAGTGGATCGATTTCAGCTTTGGGATGATCCGGTCGATCACCGCGCTCGCGTTGCGGGGACTGGCAAAGAGGTTGCGCACGTCGTCGAGAGTGATCACTTCGTCTATCAGAGCGCGGAAGATTCTCAGGCCCACCTCGAATCCCTCGATCTCTCTCCAGTCGGCAGCGGCGAAGCGTCGGCGGGGAGGCACGCGGAGCGACGGGTGCATTCTGGGTATCAGCGATTCATGGGCGATGTAGGGATCGAGCAGCGCTGCTCCGAGGGCCGTCTGGACGCCCTTGAGAAGTGGCGAGCCAAAACTCGTGTCGCCTGTCTGCGAGGCGGCCAGGTGCAGGGCGGCGGTCTTGCCGAGATGAGCCGGGTTGACCTCCTTGATCCACGCCAGCCTGTGCTCCGGGATATAGACGCAACGCGCGCGTTGCGCTTCCTCGAGCAGGGAGTGGAGCGCCGTGGCGTTCATCCCGTTCTGTCCGATCTCTTTGGCGATGTCAAAATCTTCACCCGTATAGAAATGGAAATCCTCGAGCCCCTCGGCGTTGCAGTTCAAGATATCCGCCAGTTCCGTCAAGACGTTCCAGAACAGGCCGGCCTCGTCGAAACTTCTTTCGCATCCGTTGCCGTTCTCGGGGAACCGGTCCGGTCCGGCTTGCCCGAGATCGGGCGCCAGCCATGCGGTTTGTTCTCTATCGAACCAGTTGAGATCGTCCGACTTCAGTGCGAGCGGCGAGACTTCGAGCGCGCAGAACCTCTGGTCGGAGTCCTTGAAGAGGGCTGGAGCGCCCGAATAGCCTCTCGACAGGAGACCGAAGTAGAGGGACGGTACGTTGCAGTGAACGTGGACCAGGTCGCTGCCGGCGCCGGTCTCGCCGAATGCGTCGACGAGGGCGTCGGCCAGGTGGGGAGGTGCCAGATGTTTTTCGCCGACGAGGATCACCGCAACGGGCTCTTTCGTCCGGTTTTTTGCGGCGGCCTTTTTCAGCTCGCCCACAACGACCGATGCGCCGAACCTGTCCCTCACGGTGAGAGTCGTCGTGGGGGAGCGCACATTGATTCCGAAGAGGCTTGCGCCGATCCGTTCCGCGGTCTCGAGGATCGGATGGTAGAGGGACCAGTCGAAACCAAAGGACGCGTGGTAACCCAGGGCGGTGAGAAGGTCAGTGTTCAGAGTCGCGGCACTGACAGGCGTGCCGATTTCTTTCTGAAACCCGTTGGGCAATGCTTCCAGAAAGATGAGCGGTTGGCGGCCGAACCGGTCGAGATTCTCCAGCAACCAGAGAACCATGTTCGAAGAATAGGGATTGGTGTGATAGTCTCCCACGATGATCACCCGGGACCGGATCGCGGCCGAAACGAGGTCTTCGAGAGGCGCTGCCGCCCACTCCCGTGGAAGGGATTCCTCGTAGCGCCTGAGATAGGACCGGAATTCTTCGCTTCCTTCCTGGCCGGACGGGAAGGTTTCTTCCTCGATCGCCTCGACGAGACGCTGTTGCAGCCCGATCCACTCTTCTTTGAAAGCCATCCCTCTTCCCCAAGAGAATCCACTGACCGATCATTTGGATTCATCGACAAGAAAAGGTGGAAACATTAGCTTAAAAATATATGTCATAGCCGACGTAAACGTTTATGGTATAGCAAGTAGTGATTGTTGTTCCGGTCGGATTCTGTCGGGCGACCTCCTCGATCCCTTCGGACCAAACCGCGGGAGTCCGGTTTTTGCCTTGCCATCGACTCTGTGCGGGGTTTAATGTCTGCTTTTCTGATAATTACATCGATAGGTACATATTAATCAGGTGCCAATATGCCAGGTTCTTCCCGGGGAGATCCCTTTCAAGGGTGCCCAGAGTTTGAACGGCCCATCATCGAACTCGATCAGAAGATAAAAGACCTCGAGCGCCTCGGTGAGACGACGCAGACCGATTTCAGCCAGGAGGTCCGTTCGCTCAGGGATCTTCGCGACAAGATGGTCCAGAAGATCTATGTGAATCTCGATCCCTGGGACCGGGTCAAGCTTGCCAGGCATCCGATGCGGCCGATAACGTCCGACTATATCGACCTCATCTTCAACGACTTCATCGAACTCTTCGGTGACCGGCTCTACTCCGACGACCGGGCGGTCGTGACCGGACTTGCCATGCTGGGCGACGAGAAGGTCATGCTCGTCGGCCACCGGAAGGGAAAAAACACCGAGGACAGAATCGGCTGCAACTGGGGATGCGCCCATCCGGAGGGTTACCGCAAGGCGCTTCTCAAGATGAAGATGGCCGAGAAATTCAACATCCCCGTGGTCACGCTGATCAACACCCCGGGAGCCTATCCCGGCATCGGCGCCGAGGAGCGGGGACAGGCCGGCGCGATCGCCAAGAACATTCTCGAAATGTCACGCCTCAGGGTTCCAGTCGTGAGCGTTGTCATCGGCGAAGGTGGATCGGGGGGTGCTCTCGGGATCGGTGTGTGCGATTACCTGTTCATGCTCGAGTACTCCTATTATTCAGTCATCTCCCCGGAAGGGTGCGCGGCGATTCTCTGGAAAGACGGCTCCAAAGCCCCCGAAGCTGCCTCCGCTCTGAAACTCACCGCGGAGCATCTCAAGAAACTCGAACTCGTCGATGAGGTGATTCCCGAACCCTTGGGAGGCGCGCACCGCGATCCGAACGCCATGGCGTTCGTCATGCGTGACCGCATTCTCAAAAAACTCAAGGACTTGAGGAAACTCACCGTCGATGACCTTCTCGAACAGAGGTATAAAAAATATCGATCGATCGGGAACCCGTCGGCCCCCGAGGAATGATCCTATCCTCCTTCCAATCAATGGATTGAGGCGACTCGGAAAGTGTGCGGCTTTCGGCGCTACTCCTGCTTTGCCCTACCATCAATATTGGTCTCAAACACTTCCACCGGCCCGGCGTAAATTGTGAAGAAGTACTTTAGAGCCAACAACTTCCTGTGATCACGCGAAGAGCTCTTATTGATGCTGGTTTTGGCTGGATTTGGCCGACAAGAAGGTTACAAGTGACTTTGGATTGCGGCGAGTGATGAACAATGTAGCTAATTCGGCCATGGTTGACTATCAAGACGACGCCGAGATCATTCGGTACTGCCAGCAGAACGACCAGAGAGCTTATTCCGCCCTGGTGGAGAAGTACCAGGACAGAGCCTTCTGGGTTGCGTACAACATGGTGGGGAATGCGGAAGAAGCGAGGGACGTGATCCAGGAAGCTTTCGTCCGCGTGTTCAGAGCCATTCATCGATTCGATTTCAACATGAGTTTCTACACTTGGCTCTATCGCATCGTATCAAACCTGTCGATCGACCACCTGCGGAAGATGAAAAGGCGGCGACCGGTGAGGCTCGATGACCTCGGCGACAAAGCCTCCGAGTTCATGGAGCACGATTCGCCATCGGCGAGGCTCGAGGTGAGCGAAACGAAACGTGAAGTGCACGCGGTTCTCGACAAGCTGCCGCCTCACTACAAGAATGTCATCGTTCTCAGAGATATCGAAGGCCTGTCGTGCAAGGAAATCGCGGCGATTACAGGCGCGAGCCACCCGACTGTCAGATGGCGCCTCCATACGGCCCGCAAGCTGTTCAAGGAAAAATGGAGCCGCCAGCAGAGTCGTAAATCACGAAAGACGGCCTCCCCTGCAGAGACCGATTTTGAAACGGAGTAAAAGAATCATGAAGTGCACCCAGGTTGTCAAAGACCTACATCTCCTCGTGGGAGGAGATCTGCCTGAAGAGACAGCACGGCAGTCGAGGGATCATCTGAAATCCTGCCTCGGTTGCTACCGGGAGTATCAGGATGTGTTGAGAGCCCACGAAAACCTCAGAATGCTGCGCGAGAAACCGGACCTCTCGGCAGTTCTGGCCGGACTGTCCGGCGATGTTCTTGCCGAGTTGCGCGAGGCTCCTCTCGGCCCGGCCGCACCGCTTCCCAGATTTCCGGTGTCGCGCGTTCTGCGGTTCTCGGCGGCGGCAGCGGTTCTGCTGATGATCGTGAGCGCGTCCTTCTTCCTGGGGCAGACATCGGGGCTGCGCTCGGGCCACCCCGTGAATAACGGCGGTTCCCGTTCGGCGGGATACAGCGCCGTGGAGAATCCGAATCCGCCCTCCGACACTCGAGAGGCGCACGATCGGGCCGACTCCTTGAAGAACGATCCTTTCCTCAGGCTCGGCCCCCAGGAACTGCCCAGGGTGCAGCCGGCCTCGCACAGAAGGGGATTCTAGCATGAACCCGACTTTCGGCAACACGACCGGAACGAGGCGGCTCACTGCCGTCGTCCTCGTCTGCGCCCTCTCCGCGGTGTTGCACGCGGTCTGTTCCGAAAATGCCCAGGCACAGAGCCTCAAAGCCTTCGAGAAGGAACTGGTTTCGATCACCGAATCTTCGATGCCTTTTTGCGCGCGCGTTTCGGTTGTGCGGCACATAGACACATCCCGCCTTTCCAACTTCGGAATCGGCGACAGGAACGGACTCATCCTGGAGCAAGAGGTGACCCTGTCGGGAATGCTCCTTGACGACAGAGGATACGTGGTGACTCTCGGCGAGGCGCTCGAGGGCGCAACACGTGTCTCGGTCGGAATCTTCGACGCGGGCGAAGAGCGACTCTTCAGAGCGCGCGTCGTGGGATTCGAGACGCAAAGCAATATCGGCGTGATCAAACTCGAGAGCGAGTCCCGATTCGAAGCCCCTCTCCTGGCGGATTCGGACATGGTCAAACCGGGCGCGCTCGTTGTCGGATTGGGATACCCTTTCAACCTCGGTCCATCACCGTCGGTTTCGTATGGGAACGTGAGTGCCGTGGGGAGGGATTTTTCGTCCGGTAGGGTTCGCTACAAGAGCCTGATCGAGACATCATTTATCATCAAACCTGGAGAGACGGGCGGCCCGCTGATCAACACATCGGGCGAGATTACAGGTCTTCTCCTCACTTCATACGGCGGTGGAGGCCGGGGGCAGATCGGTTTTGCGCCCAACCAGGGCGGAGTCTCGCTCGTCGTGCCGATGAACACGGTTCGCAAGGAGGTCGAGAAAATTCTCGACAAACAGGCTGAGAGGCGCGACGTAGAAGAGGACGATTCAGCGCCGTGGCTCGGATTCGTTGCCGAGGAAATCGAGGACGCCGCCCTGCGCAACCAACTCAAGCTGCATCAAGGCGGAGTCCTGATCTGGCACGTTTACAAGGGGCAGCCCGCGGCGAACGCCGGCGTGAGAAGACACGATATCCTCACGAGTGTGAACAATCAGCACGTGCAGGGCCTCGATCATCTGCAAACACTTCTCGACGGCGTCGGCAACGGTGAAAAGATCGACCTGGTCTTGATCCGGAACGGAAAGACGATCACCGCGCGAATCAAGATCGGCAAAGAGTGAACGACCTTTCTGGCAAACCGTCTTAGGGGTATAGCAATGCGAAAGACAATGACCATCATCGCTCTGGCAACTCTCTTCGGTTTCGGAGCCCTTGTCACCGCACAGCAGGAGACCGGCAACGAAACGACTGAACAGAAAAAGGCCAGCAAAATTACGGCTGTCGAGATCGAGAAACTGATCGGCCGGCTGGGAGACGAGACGTTCGCCCATCGTGAAGAAGCTCACAAGAAGCTCGCCGAACTTGGCGAGGATGCCCGTCCCTGGCTGAAGAAAGCGCGCGATAGCAAGGACCCCGAGATCCGCTGGAGGGCTTCGCGCCTGCTCTGCGCACTCGATGAGGGGAAAAAGGCCAAGGCCGAAGATCGGCCGCAAAGAAAAGGACTGATCCTCGAAGGTTCCGACGACGAGGCCGCTCCGGATCGCAGGTTCTTCCGCTTCCTCGACGAAGATCACGAGATGTTCAACGAGGAGATCTCCGATCATCTGAACGGCCTTTTTGGCGACCTTTTCGAGGAGAGATTCAAACCCTTCCAGTTTCGCTTCTTCGGGAACGACCTCGTCAATATCGATGATCTCCTCGAGGAGTTCGAGAGAGAGACGGGGAAGCTCAGCATCCAGTTGCAGGGCTCAACCACGCGGTACAATTTTCAGAAGACCGAAAACGGCACGAACGTGAGTTTCTCGCTGACCCTGTCCGAGGACGGGGCCGTGGAAGCTCGCGTCAAGCGCGTCGACGAGAAGGGGAGCGAAAAGGAAGAGGTCTATTCCGCAAAAAGCCTCGAAGAGTTCAAGAAGAACTACCCCGAGGTGGTGGAGGAGTTTCAACTCGATGGATTCCAGTTGAGCATCCAGATCCCGGAGGTGTTCAAGTCGCCGCGCCGAGGCCTCGGCCTCCGTCTCGACCGCGCCCCGCTCGGCTTTTCCAAGAAATTTCATCGCAAGGTTCTCGGTGTCTACACGAGTGAAACAAGCCCGGTGCTGAGAGCCCATCTCGGCCTGGAAAACGGGATCGGCCTGGTCGTCACGGAGACGTCCAAGGGGTCTCTGGCCGAGAGGATGGGGCTTCAGCCGATGGACGTCATCGTGTCGATCAATTCGAAAGCGGCGAAGAGCGCGGACGACATCCGCCGGGCCATGACGGGTGTAAACGATGGGCAGACGGTGACCGTGGAAATCGTGCGGAAGGGTGAGCGCAAAAAAGTGGAAGGAAAATACAGGTCTCCCGATCCGAAATGATCAGGCCCCGCTCCGCTCGTCGGAATCGCCCCGATCGGCGGCGGTACCCAAGCGGAGCAGCTGGCCGCAGGCCGCCTTGATATCCCGTCCCCGTGACCGTCTGACCGTCACGGGGATTTTCTTTTTCTGAAGGATATTCAAGAAGACGGGGACGCTTCCGCGAGACGGGGGGCCGAAATCGATGCCGGGCACGCTGTTGAACGCGATCAGATTGACCATGCAGTTGTGAGGCCTGAGCAGCCTGGCCAGTTCTTCGGCGTGCTCGGGCCGATCGTTGATCCCGCCGAGAAGCACATACTCGAAAGTGACATCGCGCGTCGTCTTCCTCCTGTACAGTGCTGCCGCGTCGAGGATCTCGGCGATCGTCACCGATCGGGCCGAAGGGATGATCTGCCGACGGATCGAGTCGTTGGGTGCGTGGAGCGAAATGGCGAGATTGACCTGGAGGCCATGGCCGGCCAGCTCGGCGATCTTGTCCGGGAGACCGATCGTCGAGATCGTGATCCTCCGGGCGCCAAAGTTGGCGCAGTCGGAGTGGTTGAGGATCCTGATCGCCCGCATCAGGTTGTCCAGATTGAGAAGGGGTTCCCCCGTGCCCATGAACACCACGTTCGAAACGGGCCATTGCGACCGGGAAGCGCCGAGCAGGAACTGCTCCACGATCTCGCCGGCCGTGAGATTCCTGCCGAATCCCTTGAGGCCGCTGGCGCAGAAGAGACACCCCATGGCACAGCCGACCTGCGTCGAGAGGCACAGAGTCGTGCGATTCCTGGACGGAATGGCCACGGTTTCGATCACGCTCCCGTCATCGAGACCGAAGGCGAACTTGGCTGTTCCGTCCTCGCCCTGTTCGACCGCGGTCTCGGTCAGCTGGTGAAGGACGAAGTCCTCCTCCAATCTCTGGCGCATCGCAGCGGGGAGATCGGTCATCGCCTCGAAGGAAGCCGCACGGTTCTTGTAGAGCCACTTCCGCAGAATCTTCCCGTGAAACGGTCTTCCTCCCGCGGTAGTGACCGCGTCGACAAAATCGTCCGGATCAAGATCTGTCAGGGCTTTGAACGGTTTGTTCTTCATGGTCTCGAGAGCGCGATCAAGCGGTCTCGCGCTTGGGTGGGGCGCTTTTCTTTTTCTTTTTGATCGGAAGGACCTTGATCGGTGTCTCGCCCTTCACGAATCCCGGGGTGACGACGTAGCGCTTGCCCGGCCCCTTGCCCGGAAGGTTGTAGGCAACATCGAGGAGCAGGTTTTCCAGAATCGAACGGAGCGCGCGCACACCGGTCTTTTTCCTGTGAGCCTGGGCGGCGATCTCCCGCAGGGCATCCTTGCGAAACTCGAGAACGCAATCCTCCATCTCGAAATAGGCCATGAACTGCTTGATGATGGCGTTGACCGGTTCCATCATGACGCGCACCAGATCGTTCTCGCTCAGGGGATCGAGCGTGGCGATCACCGCCAGCCGGCCCACGAACTCGGGGATCAGGCCGAACTCGATCAGATCCTCCGAATCGACGAGGGGGAGAATGTCCTCCTCGTCCCCGCCCGCGTTCGCGGCCTTGGCGTTGCGCACCGCCGGGCGGCCGTCCTCTTCCGATTGGAGACGGTCGCGTCCGAAGCCGATCACGTCCTTGCCGACCCTTTTCCGGATGATGTCTTCCATTCCGGTGAAGGTGCCGCCCACGATGAAGAGGATGTCGCTCGTGTCGACCTGGAGATAGTTCTGTTCGGGGTGCTTGCGTCCACCCTGGGGAGGGACGTTCGCCACCGTACCCTCGAGGATCTTGAGAAGCGCTTGCTGCACGCCTTCGCCCGAGACGTCCCTGGTGATGGAGACGTTATGGTCCGACCGGGCGATCTTGTCGATCTCGTCGATGTAGATGATACCCTTCTGGGCGTTCTCGATATTGAAGTTCGCCGAGTGCACGAGGCGCAGAATGATGTTTTCCACATCTTCGCCCACGTAACCCGCCTCGGTGAGGGGCGTGGCGTCGGTGATGGCAAAGGGGACCTGCAGGAATTCGGCCAGCGTCTTGGCGAGTAGCGTCTTGCCGCTCCCCGTGGGACCGATGAGCAGGATGTTCGACTTCTCGAGCTTGACGTTCTTGTGTTCCTTGATCCGATGGCCCGAGATCAGTCTCTTGTAGTGGTTGTAGACGGCCACGGAAATGACCTTCTTGGCATGTTCCTGGCCGATGACGTAAGTGCCGAGGTGTTCCTTGATCTCCTTCGGGAACGGAAGCCGGTCGGGGAGCGAAAGCGGCTCCTCTTTCACGGGGGGAGTCCCCGTCCGGATGTGGGCTTCCTCGAAGAGGATCGTGTTGCACAGCTCGATGCATTCGTTGCAGATATAGATTCCCGGAGGGCCGGCGATCAGGCTCTGGACCTGATCCTTCGCCTTCTCGCAGAACGTGCATCGTTCGAAGTCGCTGTCTCTCGTGCGGCGATTCATCCTCTTCTGTCCTCGTCAGGTGGAAACACCGATATCGGCCCGATGGCCACGGCCATCGGCGCAACGGCTCGAGCCATTGTACCGCCTGAATCCTATCGTTCTGGCTCAGGTTGCCAAGGTAATTTTATACGGTGACGAGAGGTTCGACGACCTCGTCGACGACTCCGTAATCCTTTGCTTCCCTGGCGGACATGAAGTAGTCGCGGTCGATGTCTTCCTCGACCTGGACCGCTTCCGTGCCCGTGTGCTCGGCGATGATGTCGATGATGACCTTCTTCATCTTGACGAGCTCGTTCGCTTGGATCTGGATGTCGGCGGCTGTTCCGCCCGCACCACCCCAGGGCTGATGGATCATGACGCGCGAGTTGGGCAGGGCGAGGCGTTTTCCCTTGGCTCCCGCCATGAGGAGAAGGGCGCCCATGCTCGACGCCTGGCCGATGCAATAGGTCGCCACGTCGCACTGTACGAACTGCATCGTATCGTAGATGGCCAGCCCGGCGGTGATGTGGCCGCCAGGAGAATTGATATAGACGCTAATGTCCTGATTCTTGTTTTCCTTGTGGAGGAAGAGAAGCTGAGCCACCACAGCGTTGGCCACGTGATCGTCGATGGCGGTGCCGATGAAGATGATCCTGTCTTCCAAGAGCCGGGAGTAAATATCGTACGCTCTCTCTCCACGGCCGGTTTTCTCGATCACATAAGGAATAGGATAGAAATTCTTCATAGTTCACTCCACATCACTGATCGTTTCATAGCATGGCACACGTTCGCTGCAACTACTCGGCAGCCGCGGAGGAGCCTTCCCCCGCGGAGGAGCCTTCCCCGCTGTCCGCCCCGGAAACGTTGTCCGTGCCGGACGAGTCTTCAGAGGGAGCGTCCTCATCGCCGGACGTATCGTCCGTAATATCCTTTTCGACCGTTTTGGCCTTCTCCCTCAAGAGATCTCTGATCTTATCTTCGCGGATCCTGGCCCGGAGCGATCCGATCATCTCGTTTTCCTCGAACTCGGCCTGCACCTCCTGGGGGGTCGAGTTTCTGGCCGCGGCGATTTTCTTGTACTCCTCGTCGATCTCGTTTTCGAGGACGAAGATCTTTTCCTTGTCGGCGATCTTGTCGTAGATGAAGCTGTATCGTAGAAAACGCTCGGCCGATTTCTGGTTGTGCTCCTTCATCTCCTCCATCTGCTTGTCCACCGCGTCGCGGTCCATGCCCATGCGGAGCATTTCCATCTTGCGGCCCACTTCCTGGCGCATGGCTTGCTTGTTGAGCAGCTTCTCGGGGAGATCGAACTCGTGCGTTTCGAGGAGCTTGTCGATGATGCGCTCGTCGATCAGCTCCTTGCGCATCTGCTCCTTCTGCACCATCGTGCCCTCGCGGACCTTTTCCTTGAGCTCATCGAGGTCCTTGACGCCCACCATGTTGAAGAACGTCTCATCCAACTCGGGCGGTGTGACCCGCTTGATGGCGTCGATCTTGGAGACGACCTTGGCCGCCTTGCCGCGCAACTCCTCGGGGTTGAAATGATCGGGAAGCGCATCCACCTCGACCGTCACCTCGTCGCCCACTTTCTTGTCGTTGAAGATCTCGCCCTTGTCGGCGCCGATCTCCACCCCGTCCACGATGTTCAGCATCGTGTTGACCTGGCGTTCCTCGCGCACCACGTCATCGGTGCCGTCGACCGAATAGGTCACGGTAGCGGTGAGATAGTCGCCCTTCTGTACCGACCCCTCCTCCACGTCCTGCAGGGAAGAAAAACGTTTCCTGATTCCGTCGAGCCCCTTCTCGATCTCCTCTTCGGAGACGTCGATAGTCGGGATCTCGATTTCGAGGCCCTTGTATTCTCCAAGCTCGAAATCGGGCCGTACTTCCATGGAGAACTCGAACTCGAGAGGCGAACCCTTCTCGACCACGATCGTTTTGGCGTCGAGCTCAGGATCGTCCACCGGATCGAGACCGTGATCGTCGATCGCCTTGGTGAACGCGTCCTGGAGAAGGGTCTCCTTGACCTCTTCGATGATGGCTTCACCGAATTTTTTCTCGATCAGCTTCTCAGGGACCTTGCCCTTTCTGAAGCCGGGAAGGGAGATTGCTTTTTTTGTTTCCGCGTACTTGGCCTGCAAAACCTCGTCGATCTCCTCGGAAGGGATCACAACCTTGATGTTACGGAGACAAGGGCCTTTGTTTTCCAGAGTAATGTCCATTGACGATCTCCAGCCGAGTCACCTGGGGGCTCTCTTGAACTTCACTTTTCTCAGCCCCGCAAAAAGGGGGATATTATAAGGCCCCCGAAAGTGGAAAGGTCAAGCAAATTCGGATCTTTAGGGCGGAATATAACGGATTATATATGGCGCTGGCCTATATATTCGATCCGCAAAATCCTTGCGCCATGTCAGAAATCACGGCCGCGGCGGGTCACCCGATTTCTCGGTTGCGATGAACGAATCGATGACGTAACCTTCATTTTCCCTGAAATGGCTGTTCTATCTCGTGTCTGAGCGTCACCCCGCGACTGGAAAAAAGAACTCGGAGCCAAGTAGAATCGATGTACAAGTTGTTTCTTGCCAGTCGCTACCTCCGATCCCGGCCGATCAGCCTGGTGACCGTAATCGGCATCTTCCTGAGCGTCGGCGCTCTGGTCGTGGTCATCTCGGTGATGAGCGGTTTCCTGCGGGAGTCGAGGTCTTACATTCGCGGCACCATGTCCGACATCATCGTCGTTCCCCTTTCGAAACTCAGCGTGGGACCCGACGGTGAACAATCTACCGTACACTGCAACAATTTCGACCCGCTCGATTCGGTCATCCGTTCGATCGACGGTGTGACCGGGGTGGCGCCCCGTTTCGTGAGGCCCTCGCTGATCCGGCGCGCCGATGGCCGGGACACCGTGTCGGGCGCGCTCGATGTGAGCAACTTCGCCGTGCAGGCCGTGGGCATCGATGTGAAGAGCGAGCTGGCCGTGTCCGGTTTCCGCGATTACCTCACCAATGTTGAAAATTTCCGGCGCGTCTCCGATCTGGACGATCCCTTCATGCTTCCCGATGACCTGCGCGACGACGAGTACTGGAACAGCGACTTCCCCGTGGCGCTCGTCGGCGAGGGGAGGTACAAACGGCTCGGTCTGGAAAAGGGCGCCGTGATCACCCTGGCCACGATCGACGAGTCGTTCCTCGAGGAGGGCGGCGCGGAAGGGATCAAACCGTTCGAGCAGAAATTCTTCGTGGGGGGGGCATTCCGGAGCGGCCACTTCCAGTTCGACGGCCAGCACATCCTTCTGCCGATCGACGACGCGCGTTCCTGGGTGGGCGCCGGCAAAAAGGAAGTGAGCGAGGTCTACGTCTCGGTCGAAGACTACGAACGCCGGGGCAATGCCGTTGCGTCCGCCATAGAAACCGCCCTCGACCGGGTCGGGATCAGCGCCTACGTGGCCACGTGGGAGCAGAAGAACGCGATCTTTCTCGGCGCGGTCAAGAACGAACGGACGATCCTCGGTTTCATCCTCGGATTCTTCATCCTCATCGCCACCTTCAACGTCTTCGCCAACACCTCGATCATGGTCACGGACAAGACGAAGGACATCGGGATCCTCGTGTCCATGGGCGCCACGCCCGGCGGAATCCTGGGGATCTTCATGTCCTGCGGTGTACTCCTCTGGCTGATCGGATCGGTGCTCGGCGCGATCGGCGGCTACTTCTTCGCCGACAATATCAACCCGATCAAAGACTTCATCGAGGACACTTTCAACGTGGAGGTCTTCGACAAGAACGTCTACAACTTCACGGAGATCCCCGTGGAGATCGATCCGGTTTTTATCGGTTTCACCATCCTGGGGACGCTGATCCTCTGCCTTTTCTTCTCCTTCATCCCCGCGTTCAGAGCATCGTTGATGGACCCGGTGAGGACTTTGCGCCATGAGTGACAGCGTGCTTCGAGCAGAAGAGATCCACAAGTCGTACACTCTCGGCGGCGAAACCCTCGAGATTCTCAGGGGCGTCGACCTGACGATCACACGGGGCGAGATTCTCGGCATCGTGGGGGCGTCGGGCGCCGGCAAATCGACGTTGCTCCACATTCTGGGCCTCCTCGATCAGCCCGATCGGGGGAAGGTCTACTTCGGCGAAGAGGAGTTGATCGGTCAAGCCTCGCGCAGGCGGCAGGCCGAGATCCGGAACAAGGAGATCGGATTCGTTTTCCAGTTCTATCACCTGCTGCCCGAGCTGACGGCGCTCGAGAACGTGCTTCTGGCGCCCATGATGCGTTCCGGAACCCTCGGCTGGCTGGGAAAGAAGGCGGAGGCCGGGGAGAAGGCCGCCGCTCTGCTCGAATCGCTCGGTCTGGGCCAGAGGCTGCGCCACCGCCCGCCACAGCTCTCTGGAGGCGAACGGCAGCGGGTGGCGATCGCGCGCGCGCTCGTATCGGAGCCGAGCATCCTCTTCTGCGACGAGCCCACGGGAAATCTCGACGAGAAGACGAGCGAGGGGATCATCAGCCTTCTCATGGAGATCAACAAGGAACTCGGGCAGACGATGGTGCTCGTGACCCACAACGACGATCTGGCCGGCAGCACGGACAGGCTCCTGCGCCTGTCGTCGGGGAAGGTCTCTGTAATCTGAATTCATTTCTGTCGAAGCAGGGACCTCGGAGCGGTTTTTGATCGCGGCGAATCCGCCCCGATCAATCGATCAAGAATCCTCTGATGGCCACGGGCGGTCCGAGCACCTCGCGAAGAATTATCGCTTTCCGCAGATCTTTCACCGAGAGCGATGCCGCGTCGAGTACCACATCCCAATCCGGAGGCGGTTCCGTCGCCTGCGGTTTCGAAGGGGGCTTTTTCTTTCCGATACGCGATAGGGGGGCCTGATCCTCGCCGATCGATGTGAGCGCCTCGCCCTTTGTGGCGGATGTTTGAAACGCCGGTGCGGCCGCCGCGTCACCGGCGACGGCGTAGGCATCGACGTCGGCCTTGTAGGCGTCCACGTCAACGGTGTACGCATCGTCTCCTGCCTTGGATTTGACTTTCTCCAGCGTGGACAGCGCCCGCGGCTCGTCAGCCGGAAGGGGTTTCTTGATCGGCTTCGGCACCGCCTTGATCTCGTCACGGCTCGTCAGGACGGCCGGTTCGACGACCGACGGCCGCGACGGTCGCGGCGGTCGTTGCGCCGCGGCCGGCTTCTTCGATGTTTTCATCTCGTTGAAGTACTTGCGGACCTTGTCCTCGAGCTGGGTTTGCGCATCCATCTTCTGGGTGGGCAAACTCATGGTCTGTCCCTTCCCCGCTTTCCGCGCCTTCTTATCCTCCTTCTTCTTCTTGACGAAGGCGGGCAGAATGAGGCTGGCGATCACGATGACCGCGGGGATGATGTTTTTGAGCAGATCAACGAGGTCTTCCATGGTTTTTACGAGCCGGTGCGACCCCGCCCGGGGGCGGGATCACACCGGGCGGTCCTCTCAATCGCGTCCCTTGCCTTTTTCCGTGTCCGTTCCGCCGATCGCTTCCCGCATCTCCGTATCAGCCTGGATGTTTCTGAACTTGTAGTAGTCCATGACCCCCAGATTGCCGGCACGGAATGCCTCGGCCATCGCCTTGGGAATCAGCGCCTCGGCTTCGACCACCTTGGCACGGTTCTCCATGACGTTGGCCTTCATCTCCTGCTCCTGGGCCACGGCAAGCGCGCGGCGCACCTCGGCACGGGCCTGGGCCACGCGCTTGTCGGCCTCGGCCTGGTCGGCCTGGAGACGGGCGCCCACGTTGACGCCCACGTCGACGTCTGCGATGTCGATCGACAGGATCTCGAACGCGGTCCCCGCGTCGAGCCCCTTCCCGAGAACGGTCTTGGAGATGTTGTCCGGGTTCTCGAGCACATCCTTGTACGTGTCCGACGAACCGATCGTGGTCACGATGCCCTCGCCCACGCGGGCGATGATCGTCTCCTCGGTGGCGCCGCCCACGAGGCGGGCGATGTTGGTGCGCACCGTGACGCGCGCCTTGGCGAGCACCTGGATCCCGTCCTTGGCCACGGCGGCGATCTCGGTCTTGCCGGCCGCCGGATTGGGGCAGTCGATGATCTTCGGATTGACGCATGTCTGGACCGCCTCGAGCACGTTGCGGCCCGCGAGGTCGATGCCCGTGGCGATCTTGAAATCGAGGCTGAGCCCGGCGCGGTTCGCCGCGATGAGAGCCCTCACCACGTTGAGCACGTTGCCGCCTGCGAGAAAATGGGCTTCCAGATCCTTCGCCGACATGGCCGGAATCCGCGACTGCACGGCCATGATCTTGGCGCGGACGATCACCGTGGGATTGACCTTCCTGAGCCACATCATCATGATCTGCAGAAGTCCCACCTTCGCCCCGGCGAGCAGGCCCTGCACGTAGAGGCCGATGAAGCGCGCGATGAAGATGAAAAGAATGAGCGCGATCAGTCCCAGAAAAGCGAACAGAATGACCAGGAATGTGTTTCCCGCTCCCAGATAAGGTGTGAAAAGCATTACTCTCTCCTTGAAAGGTGTCCGGTATATGTATCTCTCTTCGAGTCTTTTCTATTCTACGCTTCGGCCGTACCTTCCGTGTTTTCCACGACGACGCGGTTTCCCTCGACCTTGATCACCTTGACCTCGACCCCCTTGTCGAGCATCTCGCCCTGGGTGACGACATCGACCCTTCTGTCGCCGAAGAGCACGATGCCCGCGGGGCGAAGATCGGTCATGGTCTCGCCGATCCGGCCGACCAGTTCGTCCAGGCCGTCCTCGGCCGCCATCGCGTCGGAACCGTCGAAGGAGGTTCCGGTGAGCATCATCGCCTTGCCGAGGGCCGTCTTGGGCAGGACCTTGAATGCCGTGAAGATCGCCAGCGGAATGAGCACCACAGCGGTGATGATGTACCCGATGAAGAGTCCGCCCGGGTCCTGGTTGAAGGCCATGACCCCGCCGATCACGATCGAGATGGCTGCCGCGCTTCCGATAAGCCCCATCGAGGGAATGAAGATCTCCACGAGAATGAGAATCAATCCCAGGGCCAGCAGCCCGAAAGTGTAGTAGAGCAAGTTATTTGTCCTCGACTTTTCTTACGAAAATGAAATTGCCCATGACCCGGACGACCCGGACCGTGTCTCCCTTGTTGATATACTCGCCTTCCGACTGGGCGTCCAGCTTGGATCCGCCGATCACGATCTTTCCCGACGGGTGCAGTTCGCTGAACGCCGTGCCCTCGTCGCCCTCTTTCACCGTCGAATCGTCGTGTACGTCGTCGATCGCCGTGGCCGAACCGTGAAGCGCGTCGGACGATTTACCCGTGTCGAGCACGAGGTGCTTGAAGAGGGACGTGCGCGGCAGGAAGCGCGTGATCATGATGGCGATGCCGAGCACCGCCAGGATCGAGAGACCCATGTTCACGATGTTCGACTCGAGCAGTTCGCGGTCCCACGGAGAGGCCGGAACCACGAAAGGCTGGAACGCGAGCAGACCGCCCACGACGACCATGATCACACCCACCGCGCCGGCGACGAAAGTGCCGGGGATGAAAAAAATCTCGGCAGCCACGAGTCCGAGGCCGGCCACGATGAGAATGATCTCGGGAATCTCCGCGAGGCCGGCCATGTATTTCGAGGCGAAGAGAAGAGCGAGCAGGCTGATCCCCACGATTCCGGGCACCCCGAAGCCGGGGATCTTGAATTCGATGTAGAGGAACACGAGACCGCCGATGAGCAGGAGCCAGTGGATCGACTGGAGAAAGTCGACGAGCCCCTCCGACCATGTGCGCGTGATGACGATCACGTTCTTCTCCTCGACGCCAAGGTAATTGGTCAGAAGGTCGGCTCTCGTTTCCACGATCCCGTCGATGAACCGGAACTCGAGAGCTTCATCGGCGTCGATGTTGAGCAGTTCGCCCTTGGGGCAGATCACGTCGATTTCCAATACCCTGGCCGGTCCGAGCCTCGATCGTTCATCGAAAAAGTCGTCCCGCTGCATGACCGATTCCTCGCCGTCGATCCGGGCGAGGACCAGCTCGATGTCGGCATCGACCATCGCTTCGGCGATCGCCGCGTTGCGCCCCGCCTCCTTGGCCGCGGCGCGGAATATGGCCAGCGCGCGCGCTTTGATCTTGCGCTTCATGTCCTCGTCGATGTTGAGATCCTTCGGCGGCGCGATGGGGATGGTGGGGATGATGACCGGTGTGGCCGACCCGATGTGCGCCCGGGGGGCCATGTAGAGCCGCCTGCAGGAGATCGCGATGAGGGCGCCCGCCGAATCGGCGTTCGGATCGATGAAGGCCACCGTTTCGAGATCGTCCTCCTGGTAGATATCGAAAACGAGTTCGCTCAGCTGCTCCATGAGGCCCGCCTCGCCGCCGGGTGTGTCGATCTCGATGATCACGAACTCGGCGTCGACATCCTTGGCCGTGCGCCACAGGCGGTTCATCGAGGTGATCATGGTTTGAGTCAACTGGCCGTCGATCCGGAAGAGAACCGCTTTCTTCTCCGCCTGAGCAGTCGGTTTCTCTTCCTGGCCAAAAGCGTCGGAGGAACCGATGACGATGCAGAAGAAGACAAGAGCCGTTTTCAGGACATTTGTTGGATGTTGTGACATGTTGTCCTTGTTGATGTTATCACTGCCGTTCCAACCTGTTCCGTCGCTGACGGGTCGAGGTCCCAGCACCCCGGCCTTCAAACAGGATTGTATAAAAAAACCCCGCCGTGGAATACTGCGGGGTGTAATTAATGTATGGTGGAGGATAGGGGGCTCGAACCCCTGACCTTTTGGCTGCCAGCCAAACGCTCTTCCAGCTGAGCTAATCCCCCGTGTTGGGTGATCGATAGCTGCCTGTCGGGCACTAACAATCTTTGCAATGTCAAAAGGTCAAGCATATTAGGAGCGGAGAGACGAAGGGTCAAGTTTTTATTTTGTATTTACGAAGATCGCTCCTATAATCTCCCCCTTTTCAAAAGGTTAGAACAGAAAGTCACTCAACCCGAGGTACTCCCATGGCGAAATCGAAGAAAGACAGCAAGGGGATCACTTCCCGCGAGGAAAACTACTCCGAGTGGTACACCGATCTCGTTCAGAAGGCGGAGCTCGCCGACTACTCGCCCGTGAAGGGCTGCATGGTGATCCGGCCGCGCGGTTATGCCATCTGGGAACGGATCCGCGACGCGCTCGACGCCATGATCAAGGAGACGGGCCACCAGAACGCCTACTTTCCGCTCTTCATCCCCGAGTCGTTCCTCAAGAAGGAAGCGGAGCACGTGGAGGGTTTCGCGCCCGAGTGCGCCATGGTCACCCACGCCGGCGGATCGAAGCTCGAGGAGCCGCTCGTGGTCCGTCCCACGTCGGAGACGATCATGTACGACATGTTCCGCAAGTGGATCGAGTCGTACCGCGACCTTCCTTTGCTCATCAACCAGTGGGCCAACGTCGTACGATGGGAAATGCGCACCCGTCTTTTCCTGCGGACCTGCGAGTTTCTCTGGCAGGAGGGCCACACCGCGCACGAGACATTCGACGAGGCCGAGGAGGAGACGCTCGTCGCCCTCGAGATGTACCGCAAGCTGGCCGAGGAATGGATGGCGATCCCCGTCTTCACCGGAGTGAAGACCGACGCCGAGAAGTTCGCCGGCGCGCTTCACACCTACTGCATCGAGGCGATGATGCAGGACGGCAAGTCGCTCCAGGCCGGCACGTCGCACAACCTGGGCCAGAATTTCGCGAAAGGGTTCGATGTCCAGTTCCAGGACCGGGAAGGCAAGCTCGCCCATGTCTGGTCCACGTCGTGGGGCGTGTCGACGCGTCTCATGGGCGCCTTGATCATGACCCACTCCGACGACAAGGGGCTCGTCGTGCCCCCGCGGCTCGCGCCCGACCAGGCCGTGATCGTGCCGATCTACCGCACCGACGAGGAGAAGCAGGGCGTTCTCGACGCGGCGGGTCAGGTCCGCGATACCCTCAAGAACGCTGGGATCCGTGTTTTCGTCGACGATCGCGATCAGTACAAGCCGGGCTTCAAGTACAACGAGTGGGAGCTCAAGGGCGTCCCCTTGCGTCTCGAGCTCGGCCCGCGCGATCTCAAGGAGAAAAAAGTCATGATCGCCCGCAGGGATACGGGCGACAAGGCTCCCGCGCCGTTCGACGGTCTCGAAAAGACCGTTTCGGGCCTTCTCGACGAGATCCAGAAGAATCTCTTCGAACGGGCCGCCGCCTATCGCGACGCGATCACCCGCGACGTGACCGACTACGAAGACTTCAAGAAGAAGATCGCCGGAGAGGGCGGTTTCGCCGTCAGCAACTGGTGCGGCGAACCAGCGTGCGAGGAAGCGATCAAGGACGAGACCAAGGCCACGATCCGGCTCATCCCTCTCGAGAAGGGGGAGGCGACCGGCGCGTGCGTGGCGTGCGGCAAGGAGGGCAAGCACCGCGCCTACTTCGCCCGCG
>CAZUHB010000008.1:0-140217 GCA_964620445.1 uncultured Phycisphaerales bacterium | reverse complement strand
GCTCGTCCGGTGGTGTGAGAGCCGGGGGAGGGCAACCTCCCCCAGCTACTCGATTTAGACTCTGCTGACCGCACCGCGGAGCGGCGCAATCAACTCATCCGATTAGTACTCGGCACGCACGGTCCAGAAGCCGTAGGGCGACTCTGCCGGCGGATACATGTTGCCGTACAGGTTCGCGGGATCGAAGCCGTACATGGTGGTGGTACCGGTGTAGAACGCGGCGCCATACACGTACGGGTTGGTGCTGTCGATCGCCAGGCAGTACTGGTAAGCAGCGTGGTGCAGGTTGTAGGCCACGTAGAAGTTCGGCGTGGTGATGGTGCAGGGGCACGCATCCCAGTAGTGGATGTCGGTGTCGACATTGCCCACGACGCCGACGCCCTGAGTAAGCAGGGTAGCCTTGGTGGGATCACCAAAGTTGGTGGCTTCCCAGACGTAGAAGTCGGTGGCGGTACCGTTACCCGGAGCATAGCCCGAATACATGACCGAACCGAAGATCGTTCCCACGTTGACGAGAGCCTCGCCGCCAGGAATGGTGTCGAAGCAGTGCATACCGACCATGTCGCCACCGCTCACCCAGCAGAGGAGGTTGTCGGTCGTGCCGCTGTCCCACTTGTATTCCGTGGGAGGAACGATGACCTCGAAGTCAACCACATCGTACTTGTAGATGAAAGGCATGTTGAGCTGGCCGTTGCACAGGAACTCGAGCGCGCCATAGAACTCGTAGGCGCCGACCGGCAGAGGCTGGTCGAGGCAGACTTCGGCGAAGTCCATGAGACCGCCGGCATAGAAGAAGTTGCACACACCAGGCAGCCAGATCGCGGAAGGATACTCACCATAGGTGAAGATACCGCCCGTGGTCGTGTCGAGGCCGAGAGCCCAAACTTCAGCCGGGAAACCGGCGAAGTCGCGAGCCTGGACGTCGAGGGTCAGGGTGCAGTTCGCACCGTCGAAGACCACCACGCCACCATTGTCGCCATTGCACTGCACATCGATGATAGGAGTGGCCGCACCAGATGTGTTGTAGTAGAAAGTCATGTTGACTTCGCGAGGATAGAAGGCATAGGAGAAGACGGGGTCGGCCAGACCGTGGTGGGTTTCCAGCTCAACGATGTCGGCGTTCGAATAGATGTTCGTGCCGTTCGTGTAGCCGAGGAAACCGTAGAGGTACAGGTAGTTGTTGACAAAGATGGCGCAACCCATTTCGGTCAAGGCGGGAAACTGAACGCTGTTACCGGTCAGGTCGATAAAGGTCGGCAGGTCGGGGCCAGCAGCGGTGTTGCTGTTGGAGCCGAGCATGGTCCACGCGCCCGGATCGAGCTCGTAGCCAAAGGCCGTGCCAGTCTTGTAGTACATGTCAACGTTGATGACCTCACCAGCGGAATTCCAGTTGACGTCGAGTCCGTCACAGAAGAAATCCATGTTACCAGTGATGTCAAAGGTGTTGCCGGCATAGCCGTTGTTCCAGGCGAACATCGTGGTGATCGAACCCGCGGCCCTGGAGCCTTGATAGGCACTGGCCTGGGTCTTCTCGAACACGCGGTCGCTGTCCTGGGCAAAGCCGACGCAGCAGAGACAAAGAGCCACAGCAAAAACGACGAGAGCTTTCTTCATAACAGTCCTCCCTAAACAAAGAAAAACGGTACTGAAAAGAAAAATGGATGGCCAAGGCCAAAGAACAATCTATGTCATAAGGGACCTCGATTCACCTGACGGTGCATGGAGAATCCCTCGTCCACTCATATGATGGAAATCTGATCTATCTGTCGCTGCACGAAATCCTGGTGCTGCATCGTTCCTCAGTTTTAGGCTTTCCCAAGGCGTCTTGTCCCGAAAAAGGACTGTTGAGAATGCTCATATTAAAGGGATGCAGCCCCTTCATGTCAAGCGAAATGGATAGATTTTAATATTAATATGGATCAACCTGAAAAAAAGAAACACGAACTGGTGACGCTGGCCGCGCGTGAATGTGCACAATCTTGCTGAATCTTGCCGAAACCGGTTGTATTCAGTCGATTCAGGCGATATTTCAGGAGGTCGTTCCCCGAGAGTGCCTGTTCAAGAAAATCAACACATGGCTCAGGGCGCGCGAGGAATTTTTAATGTCGTCTGCAGTGAAAAGGACCATTCATGAGAGCGAAAAAACTCATCGGCGCCCTGGTTTTGTTCCTGATCGTCAATGCTTGCGCGGCCGACCGGGGGCCGGAGCCGGGCCTCTCGACCGGTGATCGGGCGCGCCTCGCGGCTCTTGCAGATGCCGCGGAGGACGAGATTTATGGCCCTCTACCCGAGGGCTGCACGTGCATCATGGTGGGCCGCCTTGCTTCGGCAGATGGCTCGGTCATCACCTCCCACACCTGCGATGGCCGATACCGGACCTGGCTCGACGTGGTCAGGGGAAAGAAGCACAAGGAGGGAGCAAAAGCCGAGATTTTCAAGGGGCGCATGAAAACAGAATTTCCCACCGACCGGAGAGGAGTGTCCCTTCTCGGAACGATCCCCCAGGCGGGCGAAACCTTCACGATTTTCGATACGGCCTACCCCTGCATGAACGAGCACCAGCTCGCCATGGGAGAGTCGACCTTTGGCGGGCGTCCCGAGCTCCGGAGCAAGAAAGGGCTTTTCTACATCGAGGAATTGCAGCGGATCGCCCTGGAAAGGACGCGCACCGCGCGCGACGCGATCCGCCTCATGGGAGCGCTCGCCACCGAGCACGGTTACATCGACAGCGGGGAGGCCCTTGCCGTCGCGGACCCGAAGGAGGTCTGGCATTTCGAGATCGTCGGACCGGGAAAGGACGCGAAGGGGGCCGTGTGGGCGGCGGTGCGCATCCCCGACGACCACGTGGGCGTGGCCGCCAATATCAGCCGAATCGGCGTGCTCGATCTCGACGACAGCAACAACTACATGGCGTCGGACAATGTGATCTCGCTCGCCAGGGAAAAGGGCTGGTTCGAGCCGGCCAAGGGAGAACCTTTCAAATTCTGGAAAGCTTACAGTGGACGCCGGCCTTTCCGGTTGCGCGAGTGGTGGGTGTTCGACCAGCTCGCACCATCGCTCGAGTTGAATCATCTGAAACTGGACGAACTGCCCCTCTCTGTGAAGCCGGACAGGAAGGTCTCGGTTGAGGACATTTTCGAGCTCTTCAGAGCCACCTATGAAGGCACCGACTACGCTCTCAACCGTAATCTGGTCATCCCGAGGGGCAGGGTGGTTCCGTCAGGCATGGGGGATGCCGCGACGAAGGACGAGGGCGCCAAGGCGAAGGGGACCGGGGCGACCGGCCTCGTCGCGTTCGACAAGCGGCGGCGCGCCGATCTGGCCGAGGAATCCTTGGGCCGGGGGAACGAGGCCGCCCGCATGGAGGTCTGCGCCTGGGCCCACCCCTGGCTTTCGCGCGACCAGCAGGCTCTCCTCAATACGCTCGAACCGGGCACGGTCACCTTTCACCGCCCGATCGCGGTCATGTTCAACGCCTACCACACGGTGATCCAGTGCCGCCACTGGCTGCCCGATCCCGTGGGCGGCATCTGCTGGCTCGGATTCGACAATCCGGCCACGACACCGCGGGCGCCGATCTTCGCCGGCGTGACCGACTTGCCTGCCGATTTCAAGATCGACAACCACAAGAAATACCGCACCGACTCGGCCTCGTGGGCGTTCCGCCGCGCGAGCCGGCTCGCCTGCATCCGGTGGGGGAAGAACAGCAAACGGATCCGCGAGCAGGTGATCGAACTCGAAAAGCAAGCCCTGGCGGACCTTCCCTTCGTGGAGAAGCGGGCGATCGAGCTCTTCGAGGAGGATCCGACCAAGGCGTGCGATTATCTCACGCGGTACACGAACAGCTTTTGCCGTGCCATGACCCACCGCTTCTGGGAGCTGGGCGACGAACTCTGGATGGATTACCTGTACTATCTGTAGAGGTCAGACGATCCGCCCGTTGTCCTGAATCAGCCTCTTCCGTCCGCTTCTGGAGACCGCCGTGATCGTCGGGGACTTCACGATACAGTCGAGATGGATGAACGCGTCCGCGTCATGATCGTAGTTGGCGCCGATCGCGATGTGGCAGGTGCCGAGGATCTTCTCGTCCTCGAGCATGTTGCCCGTGATCCGCGCGGCCGGATTGAGGCCGATGCCGAGTTCGCCCAGGTGGCGCGCGTTGCGCACCCACTGGCTGATACGCTTCTCCGACCAGCCTTTCCGGCCCTTCATCTTGCGCGCCGCCTTCTCGCCGAGACGGAGCGATTTTTCGAACCGCGTCGCGCCCGCGCCGCCGCTCACCGCGATGACCCGGCCGCCCTCCACTTCGCATGTGACAGCCTTTCGGGGCACGAACGCGCCGCCGCCGTCAGCAACGGCAAGAGAACCGTCGAAGACGAGCCGGCCCGCGCCGTCGTGGAGCGCGGGCGAGATGTAAGCCTCACCCGCGGGGATGTTGCCCCCTTTGCCCGCTTTTCGGAAGTTGCCGTCGTCGAGAAACGCTTTGCGGTCTCTCAATCCGAATTCGATATCGGTCCCTCCCGGAGCGCTGATCCGCACACGGTCGGCGCCGGTGAGCGCCCGCTGCACCTTGCGCGCGTCGCGCGCCATCCGCGCGTAGTCGACGGGCACGGTGCGCACGAACGTGTCGAGCGTGACCGACGGGGACCAGAACGACCGGATCCGACCCGTGTCGAGGAGGGCGTTGAAGATATGGGGCCACGATCCCTTTTCGTTCCTGAACCGGTACGCTTTCTCGAGACCGAAACGGTCCTTGCCCATCTTGTCGGCGCTTATGGAAAGCACGATGTCGGGCTCGGAACGGATGGCGTGAATCACAGCGTCCGATGCGTTGTCGAGCGACGTGCGGCGCGGCTGGACAATGAGGCATGTATCCGCACCTTTCGCCGCGGCAGCGTCGCAAAGAGCGGACGAAATGGTGAACACATCCGGTTCGGGATTGGTGATCACCACCATCCGGTCTTTCTTCCGCACGGCGAGCACCTGGTCGACAGCCACCTGGGCGGCTCGTCTCAGGCCCCGCGGATAGCGTCCCTTGCCCAGGGACTTTTCCAACGTTGTCGGTCGCTTTGCGGCTGTGCGGCTCCTCGCCATGATTTTCTCCTCCGAGAGCTCATCGTTTTTACTGGAGGCCTGTGGCGGCGATCCTCCCCGCCGCAACGAGTTCCTCGGCGATCTGGATCGCGTTGAGCGCGGCCCCTTTGCGCAGCTGGTCCGATACGGCCCAGAACCAGTAGGCGCATCGATCGTCCGGATCGGGCCGGATCCGTCCCACATAGACCGGATCGCGTCCCGCGGCCTCGGCCGGACAGGGCGGCTCGTCGGAGACGACCACACCGTCGGCCGAGGCGAGCGCCGCGCGAACGGAATCGAGGTCCGCGCTCCTGCCGAGACGCGCCCAGATCGCCATGGAGTGGCACCGGGGAACGGGCACCCGGACCGTGGTCGCCGAGATCTTCAAATCTGCGTGGTCGAGGATCTTGCGGCTCTCGAAAGACATTTTTTCCTCTTCCACGCAAAAACCCGATCCGTTGATCGCCCCGATCCAGGGGATCAGATTGTGGATGATGGGGCGCGCCAGAACCCGCGCCTCGGGTTCGCGTCCCTCGGCGACGTCGTTCGTCTGGGACATCAACTCCTCGAGCGCGGCGCCCCCGGCGCCGGACACCGCCTGAAAAGTCGTGGCCAGGACCCGTTCCAGTCCGAATTCCCTGTGAAGCGCCGCCAGCGGCAGAAGGGCGATGATCGTGGAGCAATTGGGATTGGCGATCAGGCGGTCCGGGCACTCGGCCAGGATGCGGCCATTGATCTCGGGCACGACCAGGGCCTTGTGGGAATCACGGCGAAAGGCGCTCGAGTTGTCGATGACCCATGCACCCGCCTCGGCAAAGGAGGGACCGAAGGCGCGCGACCGCTCGGCGCCGGCGCTGAAGAAAACGATGTCCAGATCGGATGGATCGGCCGTGGCCAGATCCTCGACGGTCAACCTGTTTCCCATGAAATCGACGGTCCGCCCCGCCGATCGCGCCGACGCGAGAAGACGGAGGGACGAATAGGGGAATTTTCGTTCCTCGAGCAGGTCGAGGAGTTCGATTCCGACGGCGCCGGTCGCGCCTGCCACAGCGATGCGTATGCCCGGCATGGTCCACCTGTCCAGAAGAGTTTCTCACTTTCGCTATCTTGAAAAAAGGCGGCACAATTCTGTCACCTCCGTCATCGACGTACAATCGGAATGTGCAAATTCATTCAGAAGGAATGCATCTTTGCCGAAAAAGATATAAAATATTGAGAGATGGGATTGTTTCGGTATCGAGCGACGGACGGATCCAATGAAGAAGCTCGTTCTCTTTCTGGTGTTGGGTGCACTCGTTCTGACCCTGACCGCGGTCGGATACAACCTCTGGCACTCCTACGCCTACCTGCCGAAAAAGGATTTCGACTACGTCGTGGTGCTCGACGACTGCGCCATCCAGGACCTCTGCTTCATCGGACAGAATCGGGGAGAGGCGATCCGAAATCTGGGCCGCCCCGATTCCTATTCCGTATTCGGCGAACTGGGCGCTTCAGAACGGTCCTATTTCTATTCGAGGTACAATCTCGGTGTGGACGACCTCGGAACGGGCGAGATCGACAGGATCCGTATCGCGCCGATCGACGGGACGAACATCAAGCGGTTCCGGCTGCACGACGGTCTCGAACTCGACTATCCGCTCCTGGTCGAAAAGATTTTCGAACTCTATGGTGAGCCGGCGGAGACGATCATTTCTCCGGCCCAGGGCCAGATCGTGGACAAGATCCAGAAGGGCACCTCGTGCATTGCGCACGATGGAAGTCTGTTCTTGCTCGCCTATCCATGCGCCCAGGGCTTTGTCGAATTCACGGGCCGGGATGGCCAGATCGAAAAGATTTACATCTGCCGGAACCGTTTCTGGATGTCTTTTTGAGCCTCGATCCAATCCTGCCGCGCGGTGGGCTTTTGTCCATCTTTCCGCCTTTCTATTGAGAAAGTACCTCCCATTGGTTAATAAGAGACCCCTGTGAGTCTCCGCGCGGCCAGGAATTTGCGCGGATTTGAATCAAGTTTTGGTCCGTTTTATCCGCTGAAAAGAATTTCAGTGCCATTCCGGTTGTCTCACCGGCTGAGAGAACCGAATTCGACAAGCAGCTTGTGCCGGCAACAGGGCGGATTATCGATATGACGTCAAAAACAAAAAAATTGCTCATCGTCGAGTCACCGGCGAAGGCCAGGACGATCTCCAAGTACCTCGGCGCCGGATACCTGGTGGAGTCCTCGATCGGCCACGTGCGGGATCTGCCGTCGGCCGCGTCGGAGATTCCGGCGAAGTACAAGACTCTTGCCTGGGCGCGCCTCGGCGTCGACGTGGATGACAATTTCAAACCGCTCTACATCATCCCCCGCGACAAGAAGGAACAGGTCAAAAAACTCAAATCGCTGCTGAAGGAGGCCGGCGAACTCCTTCTGGCGACCGATGTGGACCGCGAGGGCGAGGCGATCGCCTGGCACTTGAAGGAGGTCCTCAAACCGAAATGCCCCGTCAAGCGGATGACCTTCGAAGAGATCACGCGCGCGGCGATCGTCGACGCCGTGGAGACGACACGCGACATCGATGAGAAGCTCGTCCACGCCCAGGAGACGCGCCGCGTTCTCGACCGACTCTTCGGATACGAGGTTTCGCCCGTTCTCTGGCGGAAGGTCAAGCCGAAGCTCTCGGCCGGCCGCGTGCAGTCGGTGGCCACCCGGCTCGTCGTGGTTCGCGAGCGGGCCCGGATCGCTTTTGTCGAGGGAGCCTACTGGGACCTCGTGGCCCATCTCGAAAGCTGCGCTCCCGAGACGTGCGCCTTCGACGCCCGGCTGCGCGAACTGGACGGCAAACGCGTGGCAAGGGGAAAGGATTTCGACAGCACGACGGGATCGGTCAAGGACCGGAGCGCCGTGATCGTTCTCGGCGAGGAGACCGCCCGTTCGGCGGCGGACGCGCTCGCCTCATCCACCCTGCGAGTCGACGATGTGGCGAAAAAAAGCTTCAGCCGCCATCCCTATCCGCCGTTCATCACCTCCACCCTGCAGCAGGAGGCCGCGCGCAAGCTGCGCTTCAGCACACACCGCACGATGCGTATCGCACAGGGGCTCTACGAGAACGGTTACATCACCTACATGCGAACCGACTCTGTCCAGCTTTCGGGGCAGGCACTGTCCGCGACGCGGCACCAGGTCGAGGAGATGTACGGCAAGGAGTATCTCGCCGAGCAACCGCGCGTCTACAAGAGCAAATCGAAAAACGCCCAGGAGGCGCACGAGGCTATCCGTCCGGCGGGAGACTCTTTCCGGACGCCGAAGAGCGTTGCGGCCGCCCTCGATGGCGACTCCTACCGGCTCTACGAACTGATCTGGAAGCGAACCGTCGCATCCCAGATGAAGGACGCCCGCGGAGAGAACACCCAGGTGCGGATCGTCGGCGATGCGGGTGCGCTCGGCACCGCCCTGTTCGGCGCCACGGGCAAGGTCATCACCTTTCCCGGATTCCTCCGCGCGTACGTGGAGGGCAGCGACGATCCGCGCGCCGAGCTGGCCGATCGGGAAACCTTGCTTCCGCCGCTCGCCGTGGGGGAAGAGCTGAAGGCGGGAGAGATCGAACCGGTCGAACACCGGACGCAGCCCCCGGCGCGTTTCACCGAGGCGAGCCTCGTGAAGGAACTCGAGGAACGGGGCATCGGCCGCCCGTCGACCTACGCGTCGATCATCAAGACGATCCGCGATCGGGGATACGTGTGGAGCAAGGGGGCCGCTCTCGTGCCCACCTTCACCGCTTTCGCCGTCGTGAATCTCCTCGAGAAACATCTGGCCGATCTCGTGGACTACGAATTCACGGCCCGCATGGAGGACGGTCTCGATGCGATCGCCAGCGGCCGGCTCGATCCCGAGCCGTGGCTGCGCGATTTCTATTTCGGGTCCTCCAAGGGGATGCCCCGGACCAATGGGGTCACCACGAAGGGACTCAAGACGCTGATCGGCAACAGCAGCGAGGAGATCGATGCGCGCGAGATCTCCTGCACGCCGCTCGGCCAGACCGACGATGGGGAGGCGATCGCCGTGCGCGTGGGGCGGTACGGCGCCTACGTTCAGATCGGCGATTCCGACCAGCGCGCATCGGTGCCCGATGACATTCCGCCCGACGAACTCGACATCGACAAGGCGCTGGCCTTCATCCGCGACGCCGCCAAGGGGGAGCGGGTGCTCGGTGTCGATCCGGAGACGTCCAAGCCGGTGTATGTCAAGTCGGGCCGATTCGGTCCGTACGTCCAGCTCGGGGATCCCGAGCTGACCGAAAAGGGGCGGGTCAAGCGCGGCACCAAGCCGAAGATGGCCAGCCTCTGGCCTTCGATGTCGCCCGAGGCGCTCACCCTCGACGAGGCGCTCACCCTCCTCTCCTTTCCGCGCGAGGTGGGCGTTCATCCTGAAACGGGCGCGGTCATCACCGCGCAGAACGGCCGCTTCGGGCCATACATCAAGATGGCCGACGACAGCCGCAGCCTGCCCGACCACGAGTCGCTCGTCACCTTGACCCTCGATCAGGCCGTCGAGATCTTCCGGCAGCCGAAGAAGAGCCGCCGCACCCAGGGAGGCGCGGTCCTTGCCGCGTTGGGAGACCATCCGCAAACAGGCAAAAAGATCGAGGTGAAGAAAGGCCGCTACGGTCCCTACGTGACCGACGGAACGGTCAACGCCTCCCTGCCCAAGGGGCGCGATCCGGCCGAGGTCAAGCTCGACGAGGCGGTCGAGTTGATCGCGGCCCGGGAGGAGAAGCTGCGCGCCCAGGGCAAACCCACCAGAAAGGCCAAGAAAAAGCGGGCCAAGTCTTGAAGAATCGAGCTGAACCTCGACAATACGATTTTTCTTTTCCACTGTTGTTTGCGCTGTCCGGGCCCTCGGACCCGCTCGAGCGAACTGTGACAATGACGAAGGAGATGATCATGCCAGGTAAAAACGTCGTTCTCTTCGGCCCTCCCGGTGCGGGCAAGGGGACTCAGGCCGCCAAACTCCTCGAGCTTCTGAGCGTTCCCCACATCTCGACGGGCGACATGTTCCGCTATCACATCAAGAACGAGACGGAACTCGGCAAAACAGCCCTGTCCTACTCGAATCAGGGCAAGCTGGTCCCCGATGACGTGACCATCGCCATGGTGCGCGACAGGCTCGGTCAAGATGATACGAAAGAGGGTTTTCTGCTCGACGGATTCCCGCGCAGTGTTCCCCAGGCCGAGGCTCTGGAGGGGATACTTACCGATCTGAATCGATCTCTCGATCATGTGGTCAACATCGCGATTTCCGACGGGGAGATCAAAACCCGTCTCGGAAAACGCGCATCGATCGAGGGCCGTGCCGACGATGCCGATCCCGCGGTGATTCAGAACCGGATCGACACGTACAAGAATCAGAGCGAGCCGTGCCTCGACTTCTACCGCCCCAAGGGAGTGACGAGAGACGTCGACGGGATCGGTTCGATCGAGGAGATCTTCGAGAGGATCAAGAAGATTTTCGAGTGATCCCGAGGACCACTGTGGCAAAGCTGATGCGGCCGGCTCCCGGTACGGGGCCGGCCGCGTCTGATCAGGGATACTATTCAGGTCAGTCGAAGACCACGTAGTTGCCGTTGTTCTGTTCGGCCAGGCGTCTCATGAGATCGATGAGCGTTTCCTTGGGAGGTACCTGGTCCCGCCATCCGCGCGGCGGATCGCCCTTGATGTAGGCGATCGTATTGATGATGACGCCGCGGCCCGCCTGCTGTTCGACGACGTGGCTCAGAATCTTTTCGTTCTCGGTAGTGAATCCCACGGTGGGATGTCCGTCGGACAGGAAGTAAATGCTCTTGACCTTGTCGTCGTCGAGGGCGAGTGACAGGGCGCCGACCGTGTTGGTTCCGTCCGATGCCGTGCGCGTCCTGCGGACGAATCTCTTGGCCGAGGTGATGTTTTCGGGTGTACCGGATTTCAGACCACCCCGGTTCCAGATGGTCATCCTCCCCGAGAAGGTGATGATGTTGAACTCCACCGAAGTGTCGAGTGTGTCGAGCAGGCGGAGCAGTTCCTGGCGCGCTTCGCCGATCCGGTTGTTCCACTCCATGCTGCCCGAAATGTCGAGGCAGAACACGACGCGGCGGCTCGTCATCTCGAGGCCGTGATAAGTGCGTGGCATTCCGTGTTCGAAGCGGCTGATCTCTGCGACCAGATCGGGATTCCGTGGCACGACCGGCAGCTCGATCGTCGAGGGGCTTTCCGTTTCCGGCGACGATCCCCGAAGCGGGGGGCGCACGGTTTTTGTCCTGTCGGTTTTCAAGGGCTGCGGCCGCGATGCGGCGGGGAGATCCACGATTTCTTGATCGGCCCGGCGGCCGGACGGCGGCGGACTTTCGGGGCTCTTGGCCGTTCGGGACTCCATCTCGCGCGCCTGGGCCGCGCTGCGCTCGGCCGCGGTCTGTTTGCGGGGAGTCTCCATCTCGATCTCTGACGCGGCTGCTGTTTGCGGTTCGAGCCTCCGCGGTGCGACCTCGGGAAAGGACTCCTCGACGCGCTGCTCGGCCGCCGGCCTTGACGCGGTGAGATCAGCCACCGCCGATCGATCGGTGAGAGGAGGATCCTGCAGATCCCGGTCAGGCAGGTCCACTCTGGCCCTGGGTGGGCTGCGATCGATTCTCGTCGCCACCGCGGACCGGGCCGACCGAACGGGCGCGCTCAAGGCCTCGAGTTCCCGGCTCGCCTCTTGCGCGCGGACCTGGGGAGATTCCATGGCGATCTCCGCTGGGCTCTCCTTCTCAGCCGCCGGGGGAAGGTCCCCCACATGGGCCTTCTCGATCGATTCGGCCGATCGGTCGGGCCGGGTGTTCGTTCCGGCGGCGGCGGCGACCATCGACTCCCGCGCCGACGGGGCCGGGGCCTCGAGTTCGAGCAGATCGGGTCTCAGCGCGGTTTGCGCCGCCCGGGCCGGCTCGTGAAAACGGCGCTCCGATCTCTCCCCGACCTCGAGGGGCGGCAATACGGGTTCGGACGATGCGGCCAGCGGCTCCGGCACATCAAAGGTGAACCGGCTCTCCTCGAAGAGCGCGGAATCGATGGAGTTCGTATTGGTCAGCCGTTCGATCGTGGGATCGCGGCGGATCTGGACAGGCAGGGCGGGCGATGCCGCCGCGGAGCGGGGCTCGATCCGGACCGGCTCGAAAGGGATCTCCTCCGGCTCGGCAGGCCGCGTTCTGTCGATCATGGCGAGCGTGTCCGAGGGCGAATCCGGTTGCGGGCGGTCGGCGAGCGCGTCGAGATCGGCCACCTGCTCGCGGATCTCGATCCCGATCCGTTCCCCGGCCAGGGCGTCGGAATCGACGAAGACCTCCGCCAGCCCTTCGCCTGCCAGGTCGTAGAGCCCCGACGAAACGATCCACGTGCTGAAGAGGAACGCGAGGAGGAGGTGCAGCAGGAGCGAGGCGAGCAGGCAGCGCTGGAGAAGCGAGGCGTGCAGCCTGAACTGCGGGCTCGCCAGGTACCGGAGCAACCAGAGGAGAGCGAGCAGGGAGAGGAGGAGAAGAAGCAGGAGCCATTTCATCTTGTCGAGCCAGCGCAGAAGAGCGGCCAGACCGGACCAGTCCTTCTCGGTGAACACCTCGCGGCTTACTGTTTTGAAGAGCAGGAAGGGCCTGTCCCCGGCGCGGCTGAGCCGGTTCGAGCTGAGCAGCAGTCCGTGCCCCTCGAGGAAGAGGGATGGGTCCATGTCGTCGCTGGCCGTGTTGACCGGCGCGCCCATGTTCTCCGGCTCGCCGATCGCGCCGCCCCGCAGGCGTGATCGGAAGAGGTCGAATCCTCCCAGCCCGCCGGCGCGGTTCGAACTGAAGTAGACGAAATCACCGCGCGGTGTGACAGCCACCTGGCCGTCGTCGCTCTCGGAGTTGAGCGCCGCAACGCGCGCGGCTGGACCGAATTCGGGAAAAGGACTCATCACCGCCGGTTCGGAATCGGGGGGCGGTGCGGACGTCGCGGGCCGGGAAATCTCGGCGGAGAAGATGTCGTAATCGCCGACGAAGAAGTTTTCACGCAGCGTGGCCTGCCAGGCATCTTTCTCCTCCTCGGTGAGCGCTCGCCTGAGCCGGTTCGAGGAGAAGAAGATCCGCCTTCCGTCGGGGCCGAGGCCCGGTCCGTATTCGTTGAACGGAGAATTGATGCTGTCGCCCAGGTTCTCCGGCGCGGACCATCCATCGGTCGTTCTGCGGCAGACCCAGATGTCGTGGCCACCGAATCCGCCGTCCCGGTTCGAGTAGAAATAGAGGTAGGCGCCGTCGCGGGTCAGCTCGGGACCGAGCTCGTCGTGGGGACTGTTCACGCTGTCGAGCGGCCGCGGGTCGTCCCAAGCCTCCCCGTTCCATCGGGCCAGGTAGAGATCGGCGTTATGGCGCGCCTTGCCGCGGGTGAAGATCATGGTCGAACCGTCGGCCGACAGCGTGGGCTCGTAGTTGGCGCTCTGGCCGTTGATCCTGTTGTCGAATCGAACCGGCTCTTCCCAGAGGACGTTGCGCACGAGCGCCTCGCGCCAGGGCTGGTGAATCGAGTAGCCGTCCGTGTAGTAGTCGATCGCCCAGGGAAGCGCGAAGAGGATGGCGATCGTGAAGAGCACGATCGTGGCAAGGACACTGAGAAGGATCGTCCGGCGCCGCGACGGTGGCGGCCGATCTCCTTCATTGCGTTGTTTAATCTTCTCAGTCATGGATCGGCCTGTGCTGGTAACCGATGTTGGCCTCGTGGATGCCCGAGTTCCTGCACGCGCTCACGGCAGCTGCCACGTGGCCGTGGAGCGCCTCGCGGTCGCCGCGGATCAGAACCTTCTGCTCCGCGTTGTGCGCCGCGGCGTCGGACACGGTCCGGCGCATCTCGTCGAGCGTCTTGATACCGTTCTGGAGGTAGTAGGTCCCGTCTTTGCGCACATTGATCACCAGCGTCCTGCTCACCGAGCTCAGCGATCCCTGGGCGCTGTCCGCCGGGAGGTTGACCTTGATGTCGTGCTCCTCGCGCTGCAACGTCGATGTGGCCAGAAAAAAGATGATCAGGATGAACATGACGTCGAGCAGCGAGGTCACGTTGATGATCGCCGCGTCGTTGTCGGTCTTCTTCTTGATACGCATCGGCCCCTCCGATCACTTGCTTCCATGGTTGAAGGCGAAGGCGATGAAATCCTCGGCGCTCGTGTCGAGGTCGTCCACCATGGCGTCGACGCGGTTGTTGAGCACCTGGTAAACGATGAGCACCGGAATGGCGAGGGTCAATCCCGCGGCGGTGGTCACCAGGGCCTCGTAGATCCCCTGGGCGAGAACATCCGACTTGCCCACGCCGGCCGCGGATGCGGCCTGAAACGCGCCGATCATGCCGTACACCGTTCCGAGCAGACCGAGGAGGGGAGAGACCGTGGCGATCATGGAAAGCGGCTTGAGGCTGCGCTTCATGCGATCCACGGAGCGCGCGCCCACATCCTCGAGCGTGCTCTGCACCTGAGTCTCACCCTGGCCGAGCTTGGGCAGACCGGCCTCGACGAGGTTTCCGAGGACGCAGGGATTCTGTCTGCAGTAATCGGCTCCCTTTGCGGCGTCCACGCCGCCCGGCTCGAAAAGGGACTTGAGTCCGGACAGGAATCCGGGCGGTATGACCTTGATCTTTCGCAGGCTGATGAACCGTTCGATGGTGATCGTCAGGGCGAGTATCGAGGCGAGCGCAATGGGGATCATCACCCAGCCGCCCTTCCACAGGAGCGAGAAGATATCCAGCTTCTCGTCGGCTGCGGCTGTCTCAACGGCGGCCGCCTCCTCGTGTTGCGGGGTGGGGGCGCTGTCGGTGCGATTCGGAGCGTCTTGCGCCGGGAGCGGGGCCGGCAGGTACAGAAAGACGACGAGGACCATCGGAAAAACTGCGGCGATTCGAACGATCGGCGATCGAGACATGACTCCTCTCCTTCTATATTTCGATGACTCTCAACCCTTTTCTAGTTTGTCGAGCTTTTGACGGGCCACGACGGCCGCGTCGCTGTCCGGATACTTGTCGATCACTTCGCGGTAGCGCGCCGCGGCCTCTTCGAGCTTCCCGGGGATCTCCAGGGCGCGGCCCGACTCGAGCAGCGCTTTGGAGCTCCATCTGGGAAAAGCGTAGATGACCTCGACCTTGATGAGCGCCTTGACAGCCTCGTCGTATTCTTTTTGCGAAAAGAGGCACTCGCCGATCTGGAACTGACTCCGGGCGCTCGTTTCGTCCTTCTTGGCGCGCGCAAGGACCTGCTTGTAGGCCTTGATCGCCTCAGCGTAGCGGGCCTGGTTCTCCATCGCCCACCCCTGGCCGAAGAGGGCGCGCCCCACGAATTCGCTCTTGGCGTATTTGCGCGCGAATCGGCGGAAGACGTTTTCCGACTCCTGCCAGCGCTGTGTGAGGGCCGCGCATTCGCCCAACCGGAGGAGGGCCTGCTCACCGTACTCGCCCGCGGCGGCCGAGTCGGCAAGGGCTTTGAAGTGCCTGTACGCGGGTTCATATTCTTTCAACGCGAGGTGTGCCTCGCCGGCCTGGTAGAGGGCGATCGGTTTGCGTTCCGAATCGCCGTAGCTGTCGAGCATCGCCTCGAACCAGCGAGCCGCTTCGGCCAGATCGCCCCGGGAGTAGAAGCTCCAGCCGAGCCGGTAGAGGGCCCTCTCTCTCAGATCGTCGCCGAGGTCGCGCTTGACCAGATCCTGAAGCCGGGTGATCGCGCTGTCATAGTGTTTTTCATCGTACTCGAGTTCGGCGAGTTCGAAGAGGGCCTCGGCCGCGAGAGGGCTCGCGGGGTGGGCGGTGAAGAGCTCCTCGTAGAGCTTTTTCGCCTCCTCCGTCCGGCCCTGTTCCCGTTCGCACCACGCCCACTCGTAGAGCCCCCTGTCGCAAAGCGGCGACTCTCCGTGGCGCGTGATGAGGTCATTGAACGAACTGGCGCCCAGGGCCCACTTTTCCTGCCGCGCCTGGGCGACGGCGCGATAGAAGAGCGCCTGGTCAGGCTGTGCGGCGCTGCCATCCCTCCCGGAGAGACGCTCCAAGGTGGCCTCCCCTTTTTTGTATTCTCCCCGGCGGACCTCGATGATCCCTTTCTGGAGGAGCGCGTCATTGACCAGTTCGTGGTCGGGAAAGTCCGACTCGAGATTCCCGAAGTGTTCGAGCGCGGACTCCTCGTCATCCTCGGCGATCGACACGTACCCGAGATAGTAGATCGCGAAGGGGCTCTTCCCCGTGCTCGCGGCCAGGGCGAACACGCGCCGCGCCTCGGCGAACTCCCCGGTCTCGTAGTGGAGGCGGCCGAGTTCGACCAGGGCGTGGTCGAGGTAGACGCTCTTGGGAAAGCGTTTCTCGAAATCGATGAGCGCCGCCTCCGCCTCGGCGTCCTCACCCTTGTTCACAGCGGCCAGGGCGACCTTGAGCAGGGCCCTGTCCGCGTTCGGTTCGCCAGGGTGTTTGCGGACGAAGATCCGGAGCGCCTCGATCGCCCGCTCCCATTCGGCGAGGCTGTAGTGGCAATCTCCGAGAATGAAATAGAGCTGGTTGAAAAAGGCCGAGTCCAGCCCTTTTGCGTCGACCAGGACCTGCAGCGCATCGATCGCGGTGGGCCATTCGTCCCGCTGATAGTGGATCTGGGCGATCCGGAAGCGGGCGGAATTCGAGTAGCCGTGATTGCCGTATTTTTTCAGGAACCGCCTGTAGAGCGACTCCGCTTCACGTTGCTGATCGATGAGGTAGAGGTTCTCGGCGCTCAGAAAAGCGACCGCGCCGCAGCGCTCGTTCTTTGGAAAGCGGGAGAGAAAATTACCGCACCGGTCGGCGCTGTCGAGAAACTTGCCGGCCTTGTGCAGGCAAAACGCCTCGAGCCAGAGCGCGTCCCCGGCGAGGGATGACTTGGGAAACTCCCGGCCCAGTTTGCGGAAGGTCATGGCCGCATCGGCGAATTGTTTCCGATCCATCTGAATCGCGGCCAGGTCGTAGAGCAGATCGGCGCGCACCTCGTTCCCGGGCGTCTTCTTGATCGCCTCGGAGAGGACATTTTCCGCGCGAGAAAGGTTCTTCTGAGCGCGGTGCGTGCGGGCGAGCCAGAGCCGCGCCTTTCCGTATTGGCTCTCCTTCGGCGAAAAGGACGTAAAGGTCTTCTCCGCCTGGCGATACCTGCCGCTCTCGAATTGCGACCGCCCGAGGTATATCTTTGCAGGGGGCGCATGGGGCGAGGCCGGGTCGTCGGCGAGCAGGTCGGCGAAATTCCGCTGCGCTCCAGCGTAGTTCTCGAGCTGGAACCGTACGAAACCGAGCCGGAAGAGAGCTTCCGCACCGTATGCGCCGGTCATCTCGTTGGCGGCCCTGTCGAAAAGCTTCTCCGCTTCTTTAAGTTTGCCTTCCTCCCGAAGGCACTCGGCGAGCAGGAAAGTGACGTGCTGACCGAAACCCGATTTGGCGTCCAGCCTCTTGATCTTTTTCAGGAGCCCGCCGGCCTTGTCGAATTCGGCCAGCTCGAAATGAGCCACGGCGCCCTGGAAGATCACCCGGTCGAGGCGCTTCGATCGAGGATGATCGGTGCGAAATCGTTCCGAACATCGGATCACTTCGCGCCATTTGCTCTGGCAATAGAGAGCCTCGGTCAGTCCTGCGCCGGCCAGTTCGGTTTGCTCCCCGTCACCGCCCCGGTTCCGGCTCCACTCGAAAGCCTTCTGTGCCTCGGCCGGCCGGTCGAGGCCGAGAAGACACTGCGCCCAGAGGTTGTGGATCTCCTGCTGATTGTTGAGTCCCTTCTCGTCGATCAGGGAGGCGAAGAGGGGTTCGGCCATCTTCTTGTCTCCCAGCGAGTAGTGGCAGAGCGCGAGGCCGAGCTTGACCTGGGCGGCTTTGGTGTGGGTCGGGTACTTTTCGAGAAAATCGGCGTACTCCTCGGCCGCGAGGGTGAAGAGTTTCCGGTTGTAGAGGGCGTTCGCGCTGTAGTAGAGCTCGATCGCCCGATCTCGATCATCGTCCTGCGCGGCGGCCGCTTCAGCCGGCGCGAGCAGGGACGGCTGCAGGGCGCCAAGAGGGGGGGCGAACAGAACCAGAAAGATACTCATGGATCGGAGAGGGGGTAGGAGTGCGCTGAATGCGTTCATGATCTGACTCCGAGTGATGGGTGGGTGCCCCTTCCTTGCGCCGGTTCCGCCATTATAAACCAGCCGGACACCTTTTTCCATGGTCCTTGGATTCCCGTCGGGAAAGACGGTCCCGGGATCTCGAGACCAGAATTTTCGTCACTGGATAATAAGGAATTACGTTTACTCTTCGGGGAGTGTGAGACCGACTGGAGGAATTCGTTAAAAAATTGAAGGTTCTTGTTTTAGATTTCGAGCTGCCCATGCGAAATTCCAGGTTCGATCGAAGTCGTCCCCTCTCGTGTCGTGCTGCCTACGGAGTCGTTCATGCGCAATCAAAAAGTTTTCTCCACACCACTCGGCCTCACGGTCTTTTCGGTCCTTTTCCTGACGGTCTTCTCGATGGCGGGGTGCGGCAGTCCCGGCCCGGACTTCAGGGCTGACGCGGACGCCGCCCTGGCCGAGGGCGACATCACCGCCGCCATCGGGGCTCTCAGGGAATTGCAGGCCCGTTCGTCCGACGATCCTGAGATCCTCTTCGAGCTCGGGCGCCTCTACTACGAACTGGGCAGGGCCCAGGTCGATGAGCCCGAGCTGGGGGACAATCCAGGACTTGCGTTCGATGAGAGTGCCCATCACTTCGGCCGAGCCCTGGAGATCGATCCCGGACATCAGGGAGCGAGCCTCATGCTGGCCGAATCCCTGTTCATGAACGGAGATCTCCCGGGTGCGCGGGAGGCGGCGATCGAATGCTGCCGGCGCTGGCCCGATCTGGGACGCGGTCATGAACTGGCCGGCAAGATCGCGCTCGTTCAGGCGCGGCAGGCGAGCCCGAACGATCTCTCGGTTTTGCTCGACAGTGCCGTTGAGAGCCTCGAGCGTGCCGTCGATCTCGATCCCTCCCTGGCAACCGCCCACGTGAGTCTCGGCGATTGTTTTCTCCAGCGGGGCGAGGCAGGCCGCGCCACGGAAGTCTACCTGAGAGGAGTGGTCCACTGCGCGGAAGCGAACGAACTTCACGGCCGCCTCATCCACCTGAACGGAGCGGAGGGCGGCACGAATCCTGATCTGGCGATCGCTTTCTACACCGACCTGCTCGAGAAATCGGCCTCCGCCTCCCCGGCGGCAGCGGGCCGGCTCTGGTGGTTCAAGGGAACCTGGCACGGCCACAAGGGAATCGAGTCCTACGGGAAGGAAGAGTACGAAGCCGCGGTGGAATCGTACGGGAAGCAGATCGAATCGCTTCAGCACAGCGTGATGGCCTGCCCCGAATTCGAGGAGTCCGGTGTGGCCGAAGGCGCCAAGGTGCGGCTCAACCGGGGGTGGTGCCTGATCAAACTCGAACGATTCGAGGAGGCTCAAAGAGACCTCTTTGCCGGCCTCGACGTTTTTCCGGAGGATCCCAACCTGATCCTGGCGATCGACACGCTGGGCTACGAGATTTCACAAAAGAAGGACTATCAGGCCGCGCTCGCTTTCTTCGAGGCGCTCACCAGGCGTTTCGACGGGCGGCACCAGTGGTGGAGCGACTATGGCTTCTTTTCCCTCGAGACGAACATGGCAGCCGACGGTCCGTCGGAGCGGTACGAGAAGACGCTTGCCATATACAAGAAGGCCCTCGAACTGCAGCCCGATTATCCTCGCTACCTGAACGACGCCGCCATGGTGATCGACTACTACCTCGACCCGAAGAGGGAGCGCCTGGAAGAGGTGGAGGCGATGTACAGGGCCGCGTGGACCCTGGGCAAGGAAGCGTGGGAGAATCCCTTCAGAGACGGTGCGGACAGGGAGGTCATCTTCTCGGCCTTCACCGATGCACTCGTGAACCTGACCAGGCTGTGCATCGAGTCGGACCGCCGGGACGAGGCGCGCGCCTTCGTCAGCGAACTACTTACAGTGGCACCCGATCGAGAGGAGGCATTGCTCTTCAAGCGGATTCTCGACGAGGGACTTCGGCTCGAAGAGCTCTATCAGCCGCCTTCAAGAAAATAACGGGGCACGGTCGCCCGGGAGTGGGCACGGTCGCCCCGGAGTTTCGAAAAAAAGATTTGGTTGGGGCGCGACGATTATGGTATTTTACTTAAGTCAGATGCCTACGAGGACGAGAGAGTAATTGTCCTGATATTGGGATGAGGCAAAATATAGACAAAAAAAACTAATAAAAACCAGAGCTTGCCAAGGTTGCTTCGCCGAAGGTGTAAAACCCGATTCTTTCACCTCCTAATACCCTGATACCCTGGGTTTCCTGGCAAGCTCTTTTAATTACTCCCTTTCTCTCGGCAGAACATTTTCATACAAGGACGATCACTCGATCTCTTCACCCTCGTCGAGAAGATATTTCTTGAACCAGGCCAGATCCCACTTGATCTTGGCAAGCCGGTTCTGGTGTGTGCTGAGACCGTGCCCCTCGCCCGGATAGACCACCAGCTCGACCGGGACGTTCAAGTAATGATGGAGTGCTCGATAGAGGGCGCGGCTGTGGGCAGCCGGAACTCGAGGATCGTTTCCGCCCACGTGAACGAGGGTCGGCGTCTTGACCCGGTCGAGCTTGTAGAGGGGAGAACCCTTGATGTAGGCTTCCGGATTTTCCCAGGGCAGGTTTTTCATGTAGTTGATCACGTGGCCGGGAGTGTCCTCCGTAGCCCATTGAATGACCTGATCGATCACGCCCGCACCGCTGCTCGCCGCCTTGAACAGGTCCGGCTCGGCAGTGATCATGGCGTTCGTCAAAAAGCCTCCGTTGCTCCACCCCATGACTCCCACCCTGCTCCGATCGGCGATTCCCCGCTCCACGAGTGCTTCGATTCCGGTACGGATGTCGATCACCTCGATGTCGTTTTCGCGGCCGATCAGCTTCGAGGTGAACTCGTCGCCGTAGCCGGTCGAACCGTGATAGTTCGGACTCAAGAGGGCATACCCTTTCGCCGCCATGAGCGCGCGGCCGTAGATCCAGAGGCGGAGACGGAAACGGGTCGACGCCGTGGGGCCGCCGTGCAGTTCCACGATGAGGGGCAGAGGGCCGTCGGACCGATCGTAGTCAGGAGGGAGTTCGAGTATTCCCTCCACGCGGTCGCCGTCGGCGCCGATCCAGGAGACGATCGAAATCCGCGGCAGCTTCCAGCTGTCGACCTGCGGATTCGTGTTCGTGATCCGCCCCAATGTGCCGTTGTCGACGAGGTAGATGTCGTTGAGGCGTTTTGTTGTTTCGATGACGGCGGCGAGGCGCTTGCCGGACGTGTCGAAACCGAAGGCGCCCACGACCAGATCGCCCGGTGTGAGGATCGTTGCGTCGCCCTGCCGGCCATCCTCGACGTCGCAGATCGCGTAGATGCGCGACCGTGCCTTGAGTTCGCCGCAAAAGCACAGAGTGCGTTCGCGGCCGCGCCAGACGAGGTGGCCGTCGTGAGCCACGAGCGGGGGCCTCTCGATTTCGCGCAGGCGCGCCACGCCGTCGATCCACTCGGCCACGTGAATCTGTGTCGCATACCCGTCGAAGGAGACGGTGAAGGCGAGCGCCTTTCCGTCGGACGACCACGTGATCTCACCGAGCCACCCGTAAGGGGATGGGTGATCTGCGCGCCACTCCCGGCCGGTCAGCTCCTCCGTGATCCGGGATGCGATGTCGAAGATGTCCACACGCGACCAGCCCTCCATGACGATGAGCTCGTTGTCGGCCGTGGTGATCATGGCGATTTTCTTGCCATTCGGCGAAAGCGCCATCTCGTGAATCACCCGCTCGGCCTCGAGGATCTTGGCGGTGCGCCAGCTCACCATGTCGAGTTTCCAGATCGAATTCAGTTTCGAGATGCCGTGGCCGTACTCGAGATGAGCGTATTGCTTGCGCAGCTCTTTCCACTCGTCCTCGTAGGTGTCCTCGCTGACCGTGTAGTAGAGCGTGCGATTGTCGGCCGCGAGAACGAACTGCTTCACACCCTTCTTGACGCGCGTCAGCGGGAAGGGTTGGCCCCCGGTGGGTGCGATGCGCCACACCTGTGTTTTGCCGTCGAAAGGAGGTGTTTCCGCACCGGGGCGCTTGATCCTTCCCGTGCAGTAGATCCATTTTCCGTCGCGACTCCACGTGATCTGACCGGGACCGAAAGCGTCGAAGGTCAAACGGAGCGGTTGGCGGCTGTCCACCTCGACGACCCAGAGATCGTTATTACGGCCCTCCTTGCCCCGACCCCAACGACTGTCCAGCCAGGCCGCGTACCTGCCGTCCGGAGAGAGAACGCAATCGAAAATCGTGGCGATGTCGAAATAATCCTCAGCCACGATGTCATGATCGCGGACCGGGTCGTCCGCGGCCGAGGCTATGATCGACAGGATTATCAGACCGAGAAATGCGATGATGGCCGACCGGATTCTGAGCACGACGGATCCTCCAATTGATTCTTGAGCTTTTTGAAAAGCAGGACCGGAAACGAACGGCCCGGGCCTGGCCGCCCGGCCCACTTATATCATCGCAAGAGGAGGAGTTACAGAAGGAGGTCGGAAAAAGCGCCGCCGTCGACACAGCAGGAAAGAACCTCCCACTGCCTCGCCGGCGGCGCTTCGATCGATCATGGACGAAAAGCGTCAGCGGCTTGCGGCTTTCTTGGCGGCTTCCTCTTTTTTCTGCTTTTCCTTGAGAGCCTTTTTTATCTCCTCGTCCGACATTCCCTTGGCCCTCATTTCGTCGATGAGCTTTTGTTCCTTGTCTTTCAGCACCTTCTTTTTCTTCAGTGCGCCAGATGTCTTTTCCCTCATCCGCTTCTCGAAAAGGAGGGTCTTGATCTCCTTGTCCGACAGACCCTTGGCCTTCAGTTCCGCGATGAAAGCCTGCTCTTCCTTTTCGCGCTTGGCCTTTTCCATGGCGGCCTGCTTCTTCTTGGCCGCCTCTTTCGCCTTCAGCTCCTTGAGCTGGATATCGTGAAGGGCCTTCTTGATCTGCTCGTCCGACATGCCCTTCGCTTTCATCTGCTCGATGAACTCTTTTTCTTTCTTGTCGCGCAGGAGTTTATCTTCGCGGGCTTTCTTTTCCTTGAGGCGCTGCTCGTGGAGATATTTTTTGATCTCCTCGCCCGTAAGGCCCTTGGCTTTCAACTTCTCGATGAGCTCCCTCTCCTTGGCGGCCTGTACGGCTTTCTGCTTCTCGGCCGTTTTCTTCTTCTGGTGCATGTGGTGAAGGGCTTTCTTGATCTCTTCGTCCGACATGCCCTTGGCCTTCATCTCCTTGATGAGCTTCGCCTCGTCGGAGTCGCTCTTGGCGATCTTGTCGTCCTCCTCGACGAGGGTGATGCTCATTCCGAGGATGGCGTCCTGGATCTGAGCGTGCGTCTTGCCTTTCGACTTCATCTTTTCGACCAGCGCTTCGACCTCGCACGCGTATCCGAAGGGCACGTAGTAGTTCCTGGTGACCGCCGATGGCTCCGAGTTCTTTTCTCCGGCCGCGGCGGTGATGGGGGAGAGCCCCATTGCCGAAAGGGCGGCGGAGAGTGACAGCAAGACCACGAGCAACGTCAACCATCCACCGAGCCGGTTCGTCCTGTTCACGGGGACTCCGGCGATTCTGAAAATGCGGTTCATGAGTAATCCTCCAGTCGATGCAGGGGCTGTTCGGCACTCGTCACCACGCATCGCGTCCAGCAGTGAAAGCGCCCTCGCGTAACACAACGCGTCGCGACCCAGACGGACCACGACATCGTCACAACAGTACTCACGCTCGACACGCAGCCGGTTCGACAACCACCACACGGCAGGATGATAGAACAGCAGTGATTCGAAAACGGCCTGAACGAGGTTGACGATGTAGTCGTACCGTCGTACATGGGCCAGTTCGTGGGCGATGACCATCCGGAGCTGCCTGGGGGGCAGTCCGGTCAGTACGGTCGCCGGCACGAGAATCACCGGGCGCAGCCATCCGATCACCATCGGCACGCGGGCCAGGGAGGATTCGAGGAGTCGAACCGGTTGGTGTATGTTCATTTTTTTGCAGAGCTGGGAAAGGACGCGCTGCCACTCGGCCGGGGCGGGGCGCGTTCCGCGGACCTTGATGCGCTGAGCGCTGGTCCAGTGGACCACGAGCCGGCCCTGGAAGAGCAGGGTTCCGGCGAGCCAGAAAAAAGTCATCACCGGCAGCGAGGTCGAGAGACGCGTCCACAGGGTCAGGCTCTGCAGATCGGCGGAGAGGAGGGTCGAGATCTCCTCTGCGATCGGGTCGTTCGGCATCCGTGCGATCACGATGAGTGTTGCCAGGGGCACGGCCATCATGAGCGCCATTCCGGCGCAGCAGACGAGATAGCGGGCATTGGCGCCGCGATCGCTCAGAGCATGGAGGACCGCCTTGACGAGCAGCGCCAGGAGCACTCCCTGCCAGACGAAATGGACCAGGGTCCAGCCGAGTGCGTGCGTCATCGGGATCGATTCGAGATATTCGATGAGGTTCATTTCGATTTCTTTTCCAACTTGTCGAGCAGCTCGCGGATCTTGCGGCGCTCGTCCGGCGTGGCCTTGCGCGATGAGAGCGCCTGCAGCACCAGATTGCCCGGCGATCCGCTGAAAACCTTGTCGACCAGCTCGGAGAGCAGCTGGCGCTGGGTCTGGGTCTTCGACCTGACCACGTGATAGACCTGGGGACGGACGCTCTTGTCACAGGAGAGAAGCCCCTTGTCGGTCATGATCTGCATGAGCTTCAGAACGGTGGTGTACCCGGTGGGGCGCTCCTCGTTCAGATCGCGAAAGATCTCGCGCACCGTGCTCGGTCCCCGGTCCCAGAGTTTTCGCAGGATTTCGAGCTCCCCGTTGGTCGGTGGTTTGTTTTCCTTTTTGGCCATCCCGTCTCCTTGTGTGGAACAACGTTTCCTTTATCAGGAAGTTTACGAAAAGTATCGTCAATATCACGAAAAAATTCGTTAAAATGACGAAATTTTTCGTAATTGACCGCCGCCCCGTCACTTGGCCGCGCGGCACGGTTCCGGACGGAAGATACCCCATCCTGCCGGTGATCGTTTTTTATTCTCTTGCCACTTGGAGATTGACGCAAAGGAGGCGCATCAGGAAGATCGAATCCTGATTTCGTCGGCCCGGAGTTCGTGTGATTGCGCCAGAAAACGACCGTGGGAGGCTCGCTTGATTTCCCGAGCGGAAACAGGTTCAGAACGGACGATACGCCCCGGCGGGCGGCCGCGCCTCTATCTCGTGCTCTCCGTCTTTCTCCTTCTCGCCTGGGGCTACGGCCAGGCGGTTCGGGATCTGAATCGCATCACGAGCCTCTTCTTCTTCATCCCCTCGCCGATCTGCGCGGGCCTGCTCCTTCTCTATTCCGCTTCGGCGTGGAAGGGGAGGTGGCGGAAGATCTCGCTCTGCGTGGGCATGGCGGCGCTCGTGCCGGGCCTCTTCGTCCTCTTCGTGGAGAACCGGTGGACCCGCCGGGCCGACGCTCCTCCCGGGGAGGCCGCCACCCGCGTCGTTCACTGGAATGTCGGATGGGGGCGCGCGGGCTGGAGCAACATCTACCGCGAGATCGCCCGCCGGAACCCCGATTTCGTCCTCCTTTCCGAGGTCCCCGATCATATGGAAGAGAGGCTCATGGGCGACTCGGTCGTTCAGCTGACGGATCGGCCGGACGGCGTGAGCAACGGGGAGAGCCCTTCCTACACCTCCCTGATGATCAGACCGATGGTGATCATGGCGCGCGGCACGTTGCAGAACGGCCGTTGGCTCGCGCAGGAAAACGCGTACAAGGTCTATTCCGTCGACTGGATTTTCGAGGGGACGCGCCACGAGGTCTTTGCCGTCGAACTCGACGCGAGCCTCATGGTCAAGCGAAAGGAGTGCCTCGACGAGGTGATCCGTCTGATCGTGCGCGAGGAGCCCGATATGGCGCTCGGGGATTTCAACGCACCGCGGCGGTCGACGACGCTCACCTCCCTTCCTGCGGGATATGTTCACGCCTATGACGCAGCAGGTTCCGGATGGTCCTATACCTGGCCTTTTCCCGTCTTCCTCTACGCCATCGATCAGTGCATCATCGGGCCGAGGGTGAAGCCGCGGTTCTACGATCTCGAATCGACCACCGCCAGCGACCACCGGATACAAGTGCTCGACTTCACCATGGCATCCGGGTGAGAACTCATCGCGTTCCATGGGAATAAAGGAAGGACGGGAAGCGTCGAACGACGGGACGGGGGAACTCCGTGATCGCCGGCCATGCCGCGATCGATGAATTAATCGGGTTACCTCTCAAACTTTGCACCGGTCGCACGTAGATATAGAAAATCCCTCTCCCGTCCATGAGCCTCCGCGCACTGCCAGGAGTCCGGGGGCATTCGGTCTCGCTCTATCCGAGGAAGGAGCCCTAATGATGTCCGATCAAAGCGACGCGGCACCCGTCCAGAGTGCGCAGGTTGTTTCGCACGTGACGCGCGCCGGGAATCCGGCGCACACCGGACCTTCGATGGTGTCGAAGGTCTTTTTCGTCATCGGAACCATGGTGCTTCCTCTTCTGGCCATTCTCATCGAACTGGCGGGGAGGACGTTGAGCAACATGTACCACGATCCCATTCCCACCTGGGGTCATGTCCTGATGCTGGCCTGCGTTCCGATCGCGTTCATCGTCGGCGAGTATTACCTGGCTCACGGGCACGATCAGCCCCGACGCCGATGGGCCCGGGCCGCGTTCGTTCTCAACGGCTACGCCCTCACGATCTCGCAGATCTACCTTCTCGTCTATATCCCTTTTCTTCCAGTGGCGCTCCTCGGTGTGCTCGCCGTGGGGCTGGGCTTGCTCCCGCTGGCGCCTCTGTTCTGCACCATCGGAGGTTATGCCCAGTTTCTCGCCCTGCGCGGCAAGCGCGGCCTGGGAGGGCTGAACAAGGGACGGCCCGCGATGCTCACCCTGGCCGGTGTCTGTCTCGCCCTCGGTGTGATGGCCCTCCTCGAGGTGCCGCCGATTCTGACCGACCACGCCATCGCCAAGGCCTCGTCCGGCATACCGGCCGAGCGGGCGGAGGGGCTTTCGCGGTTGCGTGCCCTCGGAGCCGACGAAGCGATCCTCGATCTCTGCTACGACCGGAGACGAAAAACGGGATTCTTATCCGCCGGTTTCGTCGATTTCGACGGTTTCGGCGATACGAAGATGATCGGCCAGAGGCGTTTTTTGCCCTTCTTCGGACCGTCGGCAGACGGCCCGAGTAATGTGAAATTTTATCGCGAACTCTACTTCCGCGTCACCGGCCGGCCTTTCAACAATGTTCCCCCGCCGTCGTCGCGCTTCGACGTCCGGTCGGCCGAGGGCGAGCGCTTCGTGCCCGAGACGTGGCAGCGGGAGAGAATGATCTCGAACGAGATCGGCGGGGAGAGCGTGGCCGCGCGCGTCAGAGGAGTGAGCCTCTACTCCAGTTCGATCGACGTGAAGATCGACAGCCACGGCGAAGGAGCCGGCCCGGGCACGGCGTGGATCGACTGGACTCTCGAGTTCATGAACGGGACGAACAGCCAGCGCGAAGCGCGCGCCCAGATCCTTCTGCCCGAGGATGCCGTGGCCGCCGATCTCACGCTCTGGATCGACGGGGAAGAGTGCGAAGCGGCGTTCGGTCCGCGGAAGGCGGTTCGCGAAGCGTACCGCGACGTTGCCGTGGTGCGGCGCCGCGATCCGGCCCTGCTCACCACTTGCGGGCCGGACAGGGTGCTCCTCCAGTGTTTTCCCATCCCGCCCCGCGGTCTCATGAAAACGAAGATCAGCCTGTGCGTCCCCCTCTGCGTGCGCCTGGGCCGGGCCGCCCTGCGTCTCCCCGTCATCGCCGAAAGAAACTTCGACGTCCCTGCCGCCTTCGAGCACGAAATCGACGTCGAATGCCGGGTGCGGCTCGAAAACGGCTCCGGCCTCTGCCTGGCGGATGGACCCGCACGGCCTGGCCGGAGTTCCTGGTCGGCCAGGCTCCCTGACAGGGAACTTCTCGACCCCGCGACGGGCACACTGTGCGTTCCGGTTCCTGATGTCGGCGCGCCGATCGTCTACACGGGCAGCCTTGGAGATCATGACGCGACGTTGCAGTGGAATACCTCCGTGGAACCCCTTCCGGAGAGTGTCTGTCTCGTTGTCGATGGGTCCCGTATCCTGGGAGAGGCTGACGTGGACTGGCGCGTGCTCTGCAGCGCTATTCCGGTCTCGTGCCGGCTGAACGCCCTGTTCGCCGGGCAGACCGTCTCGAAATGGAACGACACCTTCACCCCCAGCGAACCGCAAATTGCGGACGACCTGGCAGACTGGCTCTCCACGAGAGCCTATGCCGGCGGCTGCGACCCGGTGCCCGCGCTGAAGGAGGCCATCGAACTGCTCGCTGCCGCGGAGGGCGGCGTGATTCTCTGGGTGCACGGGCCGCTGCCCGTGCGGCTCAGTTCCACGACCCCCCTGGTCCGGCGCCTCTCCGCCCCCGCGCAGGGCGGGGCGGAGGGTGCGGTCGAACTTCTCAGCCTGAGCCTCGTTCCCGGGCCGAATCGGGTCGACGAGGACCTGGGCGGCCTGGCGGCCTTCGACCGCTTGAGCGTGTGCAGGTCGGTGGAAGAAACCCTCGCCTTTGCCGGTTCCAATCTCCGATCGAACGAGATCGACCGCGAATACACCCTGACGGCGCGGAACGAAGCTCCGGCCGCACCCGGCACGACTTCGGTAAAAGTCTCCGAGAATCTGGTGCGGCTGGCGCTGTACGAGAAGGTGCGGTCCGCGTGCCGCTCCGGCGACGACACGCGGCGGAAGGAGGCTGCCGGTCTCGCCGTGGCGAATCGCCTTGTGACGGCGCTATCGGGCGCGGTCGTTCTCGAGACGAGGGCGCAGTACGAGCGGCACGGTCTCGTGGCGCCCCCCGGCACCCCTGAATCGAGAATTCCCGCTGTGCCCGAACCGGAGGAGTGGGCGCTCATCGTGACAGCCGCCGTTGTTTTCTGTTACGTGATCATCCGGCAGAGACCGAGGAGAGCCGGGATCGGAGCGCGGCCATGACCGGATCATTCGGCAACAGCGCCTCGATTCTCCACCCTTCCGCGCGCGGCGTTGCGCGTCGGCGCAGCCGGAATCTTTTGTCCGCCGGAGTGCGGCCTGCCCTTTGGATCCTGCCTGCCGCGGCAGCATGCTGGCCGCTCGGTCCATGGCTCGTGGATCGGTGGTTCAGGTGGGAAAAGATGTGGTTCCAGATGTCTCTTCTTCTTGTCCTGCTTGCAATCTGGTTCACGCGCTTGCGCACCGATCGGGCGGTTGCTTCTCCCGGTGTCGCGGTTCGAAAACCGAGGTGTGCGCCCGCCTTCTCCTTCCTGGCCTCTCTTTTTTTTCTCCTCTACGCGGCCTTTCACCAGATGATGCCTCTTATATTCGGCCACGTTCTGCTCGCCGTCGGTTTTTCGTGGCTCCTTCTGGGGCTTCTGCCCGATTCGGGCCGAAAGGGGAGTTTCGGCCTGATCGCTCTCGCCCTGCTCGCCTTGCCGATCATGCCCACTGTGCAGTACGTGGTCGGTTTTCCGCTCCGCCTGCTCGTGGCCGAGGTCTCGTCTCTCTGGCTCGGCAGCAGCGTGCGCGCCGTGGGGACCGGCCTGGTGAGCGGAGACCACACGGTGTTCGTGGATGCCCCCTGCAGCGGAGTGAGCATGCTTTTCACCGCCCTCGTCCTGGCCGCGTTCACGGCGCTCGTCTTGAGATTGTCGCCGCCGAGAACGGCGTTCCTGATCGGCATCGGATTTGTCGGGGCCGTCCTGGGGAATGTGACGCGCGCCGTGGGACTCTTCGTGATCGAGACCCGGATCGGCTCGAGCGACATCCTCCATGAGGGTGTGGGAATCATCAACTTCGCCCTCTGCGCCCTTCTCGTCGTGTGGGCCGGTTTGCGGCTTCGGAAGGGGGAGGGACGGGGGCGGGGAGACCGGCATGCACCCCCGGTTCGCGGCCGCTCCAGGGCTTCGGCCGGATTCTTTTTTCTCTCCTGCCTCGCGGCGGCACTCGTGCCTTTCGGCGGACGGATTGGCGAGGCAGCCGCCTTCGACGGCGATTCGGCCATCGTGTGGCCTCGAACGTGGAACGGCCGCGCACTGATCGAGGTGCCTCTCGACGCGCAGGTGAAGGAATTTCTCGGGATCTTTCCCGGCCGCATGGCCGAATTCGCGGTGTGCGGTTCCGATGAGAGGATTCTGCTGCGCTGGACGCCGGTGGCAACGAGAAAGCTTCATCCCGCGGAAGGCTGTTTCCGCGCCATGGGCGGGACGGTCACGCCTCTGGCCGCGGTTCGCGACCGGTCGGCAAAGGGATGGAGCCGTTTCCGGGTCGATCAGCCCGACGGCAGCGGGCTCCTGGTCCGGCAATGTTACCTCGCTCTTGGGGAGGGGGGCCACGGCCTCGATCTGGCCGATATGATCGCCGGGGCCGACTCCTCCTGGCCCGATGCGTCGGCATGGTACTGGTCAGCCGCACTGGGCGGTTCAGAGGTCCGCTCCACGCTTGCGGTCACCATTTCCAGTCCCGAGCCGCCTTGAGCTTCCGCGTCAAGACCGCGCTCACCCGCGCGTCACTCTTTCCAGGCGATCTCGCCCTTCTCCAGGCTCCAGTCCTTTCCGAAGTAGCCCACGCAGCGGACCCCGTCGAAGTGGTTTTCGAGCATGTCCGCGCCAAAGACGAGAAGGTCGGGAAATCCCGATCCGGAGATGAAATACATGTTCATGTTCGTTGACTTCATCCCCGCCAGACCGGTGCCGGCCACGACGCCGACCGATGCCACATCGCTCCCCGGCCGGGGGCGGATGAAATAGCAGCCGATGTCGTTTCCCTCGAGAACCTTTTCGCCGGCGCGCAGAGAGCCGCGGGCGACCTGCACCGGACTCGATCGGAGAAGCGCCGGCCAGAGGGCGTTCGTGTCGGCGTTTCCGTAGACGATCACGTTCCGGTCCGGTTCCGCCGACGGGTCGAAAGCGGTATCGGCGACCACATCGATCGAACCATTGCCCCGGTACCAGAAGGTTTCGGCATCGTAGCGCGCCTTGGCGTAGGACCACAGGTTTTCTTCGGGACTCCCCCGGGTGGAATAGACGAACACCATGCGGTTTCTGAAGGCGTCCTTGAAGGTGCCGTAGCGGTGGGGGCCCTTGTGCGCCCGATCGGGCGGACCGACCTGCTGCCAGCCCTCCTCTTCGCGGGCCAGCCAGATACGATCCGCGCCGGATGAAAGATCGATCCCCTCCACCTTGAACCGATCGAGTTCGACGGACAGACCTTCTCCCGGATCGAGCTGGTCCAGATCGATGGCCAGGAGGGCCACGTTTTCCGTTTCTCCCGTGAAGGTTCTCTTTTTCACGTCCTGCGTGATCTTCGCGCTGCTGATCTTGAGTGCTTGTTCTTGCGCTTCGATCGACAGCCAGTGGCAGCGCGAGGAGATCCCCGGATTGAAAGTCCTGAAATCGACGGTCCTCTTTTCCTTCTTTCCCGGGATCGTGTGGCTCTTGAAGAAGTCGAACAGGGGTTGCCAGTCCACGCACTGCCGGCCCCACCAGTGGCCGGCACCGGGACGTTCGTAATAGGCGAAGTCCGCGTGGAACCCGGCCAGGTGCTCGCGCATGAAGCGCGCCTGGTCGACAGGCACGTTGTCATCCTTGTCGCCGTGCAGAATGTAAACGCCGTGATGGAGAAAGTTTTGCGACAGGGCGAGCGTGTCGCTCGGATTGCTCGCCCGTGCGAAGAGCTCTTGAATCGACGAGCTCTCGAGGTCCTTCTTCTTTCCGCCGTAGGACCAGAAGGAGTACCAGCCCGCGCTCGGCCCGATGGCGCCGAACCGCGCCGGGAAGGTTGCGCCCAGATGCCACACGCCGTGGCCGCCCATCGAGTGCCCGGTCAGGTAGGTGCGCCGGCGATCGGTTTCGAGAAGACCCTCGGCATGAGCCAGAACCTCCATCGCGTCGAGCCGCCCCCAGTCCTCCCAGTCGAAACCGTAGGGCCTGCGGTTCGTGGGTGCCACCACATGGCCCCACGACTTGGCCAGATAGCTGCCCGATTGGCTCTCGGCCCGCACGGCCGCACCGTGGAGCGAGAGAAAGAGGGCGGGTTTCGGGGCATCGGCCCCGAGAGCGGCCGGGGTCAGGCCGTAGTACTGGACACTGCCGTCGATCGCACTGATGAACGTACGAATGTGCTTGCCGTCAGCGGAGGTGGCGCCCATCTCGAAATCGATGCTCTGCAGCTCTCCTCCCGTGGCGCCGTCGATCAGGGTGATCCGCGTGGTGACTTTCCCCGAATCGAGAGCGCCTTTTTCCGGAAACGCCGCCGGCACCCTGAAACCGACCTTGCGCGACGTCATCGGTCCGATGACGCCGGTCGCGGTTGTGATCGGCGCTGCATCGCCCGCCTCGCAGCGGATCTCGAGGGAGGTCAGACTCTTCTCCTGCGCGTTGATCACGCGCACCGCGCCCCATTGCGGTTGTTGCTCGCCGATGAGAAGCATCGGGAGCAGCAGGTCCTTGCGTGTGAATGCCACGCTCTGTTCGGGGCTCGCGAGCTCGGCGCGTACGCGACCGCGCGAAACTCGAAAGAGAATGTCGTTGCTCCCCTTTGCGAGCCGGATGGGGTGTTCGATCCAGCCGTAGCTGTAGACGTCGCCCGCGCGCGGCACGCCGTTGACGTAAACGAGGCTCTGGCCGGTCGCCTGGAGGATCATGACAGTGTCGTCGGCGCATTCCGCCGAAATGTAGAGGTACCCTCCTTTGAGCGCCTTGTGGCTGAACCATCCCTTCTGGTCCGCCTCGATTGCGGTCCAGGCGAGGTCCTTTTTCCTCACACCGTCTTTCAACGTATCGCCTTCCCGGGGCGCGGTCCACGTTCCCGTGACGAGTTGATGTTCCACCGGATCGGAATGGATCGCCGATCGGCCGTACCGTCCCGTGGGACCGATGACGAGCCCCTTCGTGAAGACGATCGTTTCCCCGGAACCGGCGCAGCGCGCGGCGGGAACAGGGAGCGAAAGCGCGACAAGAGAGACAAGCAGAATGAACCGAAACATCCGTTTCATCGGGCTACCTCGACTGGCGAAAAGCGTCTGCCGCCCGGAACGCGCTCTCGATGTCGGGACGACCCAGGCGCAAAACGTTTATCTTACCACCTTTGAGACATCTGGCAATCTTCACGTCGCCAGATCCGACCTGATGGCGAGATTTCAAAATATTAAAAATAAAATGTAAGCACTTACGTAAAATTTGCGTATATGGTTGCATGTCGAGAAAAAAGTCCGATCGCCGCTGCACGAAGGAGAAAGAGTGGATACGATCAGCGAACTGGGGGAGCTCGCATTTGCCAGCCGACTGAAACGGCTCAGCGAACGGCTGATGAGAGACGTTTCGCGCGTCTACAAGGATCTCTCCGTCGATTTCGAGGCGCGCTGGTTCTCGATCCTCTTCGCTCTGAAAAACAATCCCTCCATGTCGATCACCGCACTGGCCCATTCGCTGCGGCTGACCCATCCGGCGGTCAATCAGCTCGCGGGCGAAATGATCAGACGCAAGCTGGTTCTCGCCGCAAAGAGCCGGAAAGACGAACGCAAACGGCTGCTCCGTCTCTCGGCAAAGGGGAAGAAGATCGTCGCGGTTCTGGAGCCGGTGTGGATGGAGATCGGCGCCGCCACCAAGGAGCTGATCGATTCTTCGGGGCAGGATTTGCTCACCGGTCTCGACCGGATCGAGAGGTTGCTCGACGAGAAGGACATGTACGAACGGGTCACCGCGAGGCTGAACGAGGCGCGCGGTCTTCAGACCGAAACCGTCGACTACAGGCCGGCGTGGAAGATTCATTTCGAGAACCTCAATCGCGCGTGGATCGAGGAATCGTTCGATGTCGAGGAGGCTGACGAGCGCGTCCTGGCCGATCCGAAAGGCAGAATCATCGACCGGGGAGGAGTGATCCTCTTCGCGCGGTTCGGGGGGCGCATCGTCGGGGTCTGCGCGTTGATCCGCCACGGGCCGGAACTCTTCGAACTGGCCAAGATGGCGGTCGCGGCCGGAGTGCGCCGTCGCGGAATCGGCACCGTTTTGTTGCACGCCGTCATCGAACGGGCTCGAGCTCTCGGCGCCCGAACCCTCTATCTCCAGACCAGTCCCAAGCTGACCGCGGCGAACAAGCTCTACCGGAAGGTCGGCTTCCGGAAAGCCTCGACGAGCCCCCTCGACAGCACGGCCTTTCGCCGAGAAACAATCATCATGAAACTGGCGCCCGGAAAGATAGACGCGATTATCAGGAAGAGGAGAAGTAAATCATGACTATCTGCAAGAACACTCGCCCAGTTGGTCTGTTCCGCCAATTTTTTTTGATCCGGACCTTCAAGCCGATCGTGATCGGCCTCCTGTTCGCGGCCCTGGTCTTTGCCACGGCACAGGCGCAGAGAAGGGTTGTCGCCGGCAGCGACGATCGGACCGTTGACGCTGCAGCGCGCGCCGGGATCGTGGATGCCGTGGCGGCCGCTCTCAACGAGGTCTACGTCTTCCCGCAAAAGGCGGCCGACATGGAGGAGTTGATCCGCCTCAAGCTGAAAGAGGGCGCTTACGATCACGTGACCGGTCTGATGGCGTTCACCGATCTGCTCACCAAGGATCTACGCTCGATCTGCAGGGACAAGCATCTGCGCGTCATGCCGGCCGCGCCCATCGCCGAGGAGGAGGGACAGGGACCTTCGCCCGAAGAGGAACGCGCACGGAGACTTGCCGAGCAGCGCTATCAGAATTTCGGCTTTTACAGCGTCGAACGGCTCGACGGGAACATCGGCTACATCGATCTCCGCATGTTCGCCGATGCCTCCAGCGCGGGCGACACGGCGATCGCGGCGCTCAACTTTCTCGCCAACTGCGACGCGCTCGTATTCGACCTGCGGCAGAACGGGGGCGGATCGCCGAGCATGATCCAGCTCATCTCGAGCTACCTTTTCGACGAACCGCAGCATCTGAACAGCTTTTATATCCGCAAAACCGACGAGACCCGGCAATTCTGGACGCAGGCGCAGGTCGAGGGGCCCCGGCTGACCGATCTCCCCGTCTATGTCTTGACGAGTCGATACACATTCTCGGCAGCCGAGGAATTCACCTACAATCTGAAGAACATGGAGCGGGCCACGATCGTGGGCGAGACCACGGGTGGAGGAGCCCATCCCGTGGAGTTCCGCCGTTTCGAAGAATATCAGGTGGAGATGTCGCTCCCCTTCGGCCGGGCGATCAATCCGATCACCGAAACCAACTGGGAGGGGACCGGAATCGCCCCGCACATACAGGTGCCCGCTGACGAGGCTCTCGACGCGGCACGCCTCGATGCGATGAAGAATCTCGTCGACAAGATCGCCGACGGGGGAAAGAGGAAGCAGCTCGAGTGGGCCATGAAAACGCTCGAAGCCGCGCGCAATCCGGTTTCGTTGAGCGAGGCGAAACTGAAACCGTACGTCGGCGCTTTCGGGCCGCGGTCGATCAGACTGAAGGGAGACAACCTCTTCTACAAGCGCGACGACCGGCCCGAGTTCGAGCTCGTTCCTATGGGAGATGATCTCTTCGGGCTCAAGGGCCTCGAGTATTTCAGGATCCAGTTCGTGCGGGACAGCGCCGGCAATGTGACCAAGCTCGTGGGACTCTACGACAACGGCTTGACCGACGCCAACGAGCGCACGGGAGGCTGAGAAGCAAGACGACCGATCAGACGTGTTTGCACGGGGGGACACGCTCTGAGCGCACCGGGCCCGAAAGCCTGGTGCGCTTTTTTTTTCTGCCGCCGCGTGGTCTATTCGGCCGGTTTCTCGCGCCACATGGCTGCCAGCAACCGCCAGAGCCAGAGGCCGCTCGCCACGAAGAGAACGGCGCACACCGCGCCCTGCGTCATGTGGCCGTAAATGAAACACCCCGTGCCGAGGAGCGCCGAGTAAACGAGCACACACCCGAGCGCCCATCCCAGAAAGGCCTGGGGAAGGCTGTCGGGCGAGGCATCGACACCGGCCTCCTCGCGGATCGCGTTCCATCCCGGTCCGGCCGGTTTGACGAGGCGGCAGAATCTGAGCAGTGTCTGGCGGTTCGCCGGCTTTGTCAAGTAGGTGACCACGATCCAGACCGCGGTCGTGACGAGCACGGTGGCGATCAGGGAGACGTGGGACTTGACGCCCATGGCGATCCCTTTTTCCGAAACGTTCATGAAACCGCATCGGACGAGGAGATCGCCGATCGGCCCGGAACCGTGACTCTCGAGGATCTTGTTGTACGAGAAGAACACCATGGAAATGACGAAGGAGGAGATCATGGCGGCGATCTCGCTCCACGCGTTGATCCGCCACCAGAACCACCGGAGAAGGTAGATCGCCCCCGTGCCGGCGCCGATGGAGAGCATCACGTTGAAAGCGTCCTTCGCCGTGTCGAGGACGAACATGACGCTACCGGCCACGACCATTAGTCCGGCAGTCACCAGGCGCGACACCCACACGTAATGGCGCTCGGTCCCGTCGCCGCACAGAAAGCGGCGGTAGAAGTCGTTCACCAGGTAGGAGGCGCCCCAGTTGAGGTGGGTCGACATGGTCGACACGTATGCCGAGAGCAGAGAGGCGACGAGCAAGCCGAGCAGACCGTGGGGCAGCAGGGTGAGCATGGCCGGGTAGGCGAGGTCGTCGCCGATCAGATCCTCGCTCACGTGGGGGAGCGACTTCTGGATGTCGGTCAGCTCGGGAAAGACGAGGATCGAGCAGAGCGCCACTATGATCCACGGCCAGGGTCGCAGCGCGTAGTGGGCGATGTTGAACCAGAGTGTGGCGCCCATCGAGTGCTTCTCGTCCTTCGCTGCCAGCATGCGCTGGGCGATGTAGCTGCCGCCTCCCGGTTCGGCGCCCGGGTACCAGACCGACCACCACTGCACGGCGATCGGAATGATCAGAACGGTCACGGTCATTTCCCAGTTGTCGAAATCGGGCAGCATGCTGAGCGTTTTCACGTCGATCTTCTCGATCATGCCGGACAGGCCGCCGACCGAGCCGTGATCGAGCGCGAAATAGACTGCGGCGAAGACGCCGACCATGGCAATGACGAACTGGATGATGTCCGAGGCCAGCACACCCCAGAGACCCGACATGGCCGAGAACACGATGCAGATGCCGCCGCAGACGAGCACGGTCTGGAGGCGGTCCCATCCGAGCATCACGTTGGCGATCTTGGCGGCCGCGAGGGTCACAGACGCCATGATGAAGCAATTGAAGAAGAGCCCGAGATAGATCGCCCGGAAACCGCGCACCACGGCAGCGGGTTTCCCCGAGTAACGGAGCTCGTAGAATTCGAGGTCGGTGAGCACACCCGACCGCCGCCAGAGCCGGGCATAGAAAAAAACGGTCATCATGCCGGTGAGCAGGAACGCCCACCAGACCCAGTTGTAGGAGACGCCATTGGTGCGCACGAAGTTCGTGACCAGGTTGGGCGTGTCCGTGCTGAAGGTGGTGGCCACCATCGACGTTCCAATCAGCCACCACGGTGCCGCGCGGCCCGATGCGAAGAACTCGGTCGTACCCCTTCCGGCGCGCCGCGCCAGAAGGAGTGCAGGCGCAAAGGCAACGGCGAGACAACCGGCGATAACGATCCAGTCGAGTGAGGTGAGCTGCATGACGAGATCCTTCGTTTCGCTTGAATATCGGAAATACTTTGGCCGGCAGGCCGGAATTTGTAGGATTGTGGTCCAAAGCGCGGGCACGGTCAAGCGCGATTCAATTTACCGCGCCGCGGGCGGTTACATCTAACGACCAACGAGCGGACCGGATGCGCGATCGATGCGCATCCAACGAGGAGGCGCGGGTGAAACGCCGTGATTTCTTGAGAAGAGTGGGATGCGGCGCCGCGGGCGCGGCACTTTGCGGGTGCGCGGCGCTCCACGATCGCGGCCGCCGCAGGCGGAAACCGAACTTCATCGTCATCCTCGCCGACGACCTCGGCTGGACCGATCTGGGCTTCATGGGGAGCGCCTATTACGAGACGCCCCGGATCGACCGGCTCGCCGGCGACGGAATGGTCTTCACCAGCGCCTACGCAAACGCGCCCAACTGCGCGCCCACGCGCGCCTGCATCCTGTCCGGGCAGTACGCTCCGCGCCACGGTATCTACACGGTGAGAAGCTCCGAGCGGGGCAAGTCGTGGCAGCGCAAGCTGATCCCCGTGGAGAACACGAATACCCTGAGCGCCGATGTGACCACCATTGCCGAGGCTCTGCGGCCGGCCGGCTACAGGAGCGCGGCGATCGGAAAATGGCATCTCGGCCGGGATCCGGAGACCGGCCCGCTCGGTCAGGGGTTCGATCTGAACGTGGGCGGAAATCACGCCGGGCATCCCAGTAGCTATTTCAGTCCCTACAAGAATCCCGATATCGAGGACGGACCCGATGGCGAATCGCTGACCGAGCGGCTGACCGACGAGGCGCTGCGCTTCATCGATCAGAATCGGGATGAGCCCTTTTTCCTCTACCTCTCCCACTACGCGGTCCACACGCCGATCCAGGCGCGGCCGGAGGTCGAGGCCCGTTACAGGGACAAGGAAGGCGCGGGGGGGCACGACAATCCCGGGTACGCGGCCATGATCGAGAGTGTGGATCGGAGCGTGGGCCGGATCGTGGATCGGCTCGATGAACTCGGCCTTGACGAGGACACGATGATTGTCTTCTTCTCCGACAACGGCCCTCACGGAACGATCTCGTCGGCCGCGCCGCTGCGCGGTTCGAAGGGCATGCTCTACGAGGGCGGCATCCGCGAGCCGATGATCGTGCGCTGGCCGGGCCGCGTGAAGCCCAAGAGCCGGTGCGACACACCGGTGATCGGGATCGACTTCTATCCCACCCTTCTCGAACTGGCCGGCGTGCGCGAGCCGGAGGATCACATCCTCGACGGCCGGAGCCTGGTGCCGTTGATCGACGGGGATGGAGAACTCGCGCGGGAGGCGATCTTCTGGCATTTTCCAGCGTACCTCCAGGCATATCGCGGCATGGACGGTCACTGGCGGACGACTCCCGCCGGTGTGATCCGGAAGGGTGACTGGAAACTGATCGAATACTTCGAGGACGGCCGGCTCGAACTCTATAACCTGGCCGGCGACATCGGGGAGACGACCAACCTGGCCGAATCGCATCCGCACAGGGCGCGCGAGTTGAGGGAGCTCTTGCGAGAGTGGCGGAAAGAGGTGGATGCGCCGGTGCCCACAACGCTCAACCCAGATTTCGGGAAGGAAGAAAAATGACACGGCAGAAACTGACGAAATCCCTGGTCCTGGCCTCCTGTCTTCTGGCATTCGGCGTGGGTGCGAGCGGCGCGTCGCAGGACGATCTGTTCCGGACCGACTGGCCCGAAGATCTGGAGCGCATCTGGATCGGCCCTGAATTCTGGGCCAACCGGCTGCAAGACTGGAAGCTCTCCGAGGGGCGCCTCGAATGCGTTCTGGCTGCGCCGCGCCGGAACGTTTTTCTCCTGACCAGGGACGTGGCCGACCGGCCGGGCGATCTGTTCATGCGGGTGCGCGTCGGACTGCCCGCGACCGGGCAGGAAGCATCCTTAAAAGGATGGATCGGCTTCATGGTCGGGGTGAAGGGGGAGTACGATGACTATCGCGACAGCGCGGTCCACGGCAAGGGGCTGCGCGCCGGGTTCACCGCTGATGGAACCCTTTTCATCGGCGAACCGCCCGAAGGTGCTGGGAGCGGGATTTTTCCAGCCTCCTATCCGGACGGTGTCGAACTGGTGCTGATTTCGGAGAAGACAACGGGCCCGAACACGGTCAGATTGGCGCTCTTCGATCCGGATGAAGCGGCCCTGATCGGCGATGCGGTCGTCAAGGGACTCGATCCGGCCGATCTTGCCGGGGGCCTCGCGCTGGTGAGCGACCTGCAACCGGCGGAGAAGAAAAAGGGCCGGAGCCTGCCGGGCGCCTGGTTTTCCGACTGGCGCTTGTCGGGGAGCCGTGTCGACCGCCACGACGACCGTGCTTTCGGTCCGGTTCTGTTCAGCCAGTACACGCTGAGCCGGGGTGTCCTGAAAATGACCGCCCAGATGCCGCCGGTGGGTGCGCAGGACGGAAAGATCGTGAGCTTGCAGGTCGATCGGGATGCAAAGGGCGACTGGAAGACGGTCGCCGTCGCTCCGATCGACAAGGACGCGCGCACCGCCACCTTGCGCGTGGAGGGGTGGGATGTGACCCGGCCCTGGGCCTACCGTCTCTGGTACGATCTCCGCGGCACGCGCGGTCCCAGATCCTATTTCAGATACGGCACGATCAGACAGGAACCGCTCCAGAAAGAGGAAGTCGTCGTGGCCGCGTTCACGGGCAACAACGACGTCGGCTTTCCCAACAACGACCTGGTCGCGGCCGTGCTCGAGCACGATCCGGATCTGCTCTTCTTCTCGGGTGACCAGATCTACGAGGGTGTGGGCGGGTTCGGGTGCCAGCGGGCGCCGCTGGACATGGCCACGCTCGACTATTTGCGAAAGTGGTATCTCTATGGCTGGGCGCACGGCGAGATGATGCGCGATCGGCCCACGGTGGCCATTCCCGACGACCACGACGTCTATCACGGCAACATCTGGGGCGCGGGAGGCAAGGCGACGCAGAAAAAGGGCGGTGGCGCCGAGCAGCAGGACTCGGGAGGTTACAAGATGCCGCCCGGCTGGGTCAGGATGGTGGAACGCACGCAGACGAGCCATCTGCCCGATCCCTTCGATCCCACCCCTGTCGAGCAGGAGATCGGCGTCTACTATTGCGCCATGAATTACGGCGGCATCAGCTTTGCCGTGATCGAGGACCGCAAGTTCAAGTCGCCGCCCAAGGTGCTCCTTCCCGAGGGGCGGATCCGGAACGGCTGGGCCCAGAATCCCGACTTCGACGCGGTCAAGGATTCGGACGTTCCAGGGGCGAAGCTCCTCGGCGAGCGGCAGCTCGACTTTCTCGATCACTGGGCGGCTGACTGGAGCCACGGCGCCTGGATGAAAGTGGTTCTCTCCCAGACGATCTTTGCCAACGTGGCCACCTTGCCGGCTGATTCCGGCTCCGACGCGCCCGTGCCGCGGCTGCGGATTCTCGAGGAGGGCGAGTACGCGGAGAACGACAAGATCGTGTCCGATCACGACTCGAACGGCTGGCCGAGGAGCGGCCGCGACCGCGCTCTGCGCGCCATGCAGCGCGGATTTGCCGTTCACATCGCCGGCGACCAGCACCTGGGCAGCACGGTCCAGTACGGGGTGGACGGTTGGAACGACGCGGCCTACGCGCTCTGCGTGCCGTCCGTTTCGAACGTCTGGCCGCGGCGCTGGTTTCCGCCCGAGCCGGGCGCGAATCGGAAAGAGGGCGCGCACAGGTACACGGGAGAGTTCCTCGACGGTTTCGGCAACAAGATCACGGTCCATGCCGTGTCCAATCCGGTCTTCACCGGCAAGGAGCCGTCCAGGCTCTACGACCGCGCCACCGGTTTTGGCATCGCCCGTTTCAGGAAGAAGGACCGCACCATCTCCTTCGAGAACTGGCCGCGCTGGCCGTCGTCGATCACCGGCGGGACCGAGCCTTACGAGGGGTGGCCCGTGGTCTTCGCGCAGGAGGACAACTACGGCCGCGAGCCGTTCGGCTATCTCCCACTGATCGTGGTGAAGGGCATGGAGGATCCCGTGGTGCAGCTCTTCGACGAGGCGAGCGGCAAGATCGTCTACACCTTGCGGATCAAGGGTACGACGTTCCGCCCCAGTGTATTCCACGACGGAACCTACACGGTCAAGGTGGGCGAGCCCGACGAGGGGGAGACGAAGGTCATCCAGGGTCTCACCCCCGGCGATAAAGAATCACGCGAAGCACTGGAAATCAATCTGTGATTCAGCGCCGGCCGCCAGAATGCCATCTCGGCCGTATCACCCGTTTTCCTATCGGAGTGGATTCTTCTCGATCGCGATGCGGAATCGGATCCGGCCCTTGCCGGTGAAGGCTCCCTCCACCCCCAGATCGATCTCGGTCATCCTGCCGTCGCCGGAATGGGCCACCCGGACGGACAATGGGCTGCCCTGTTTCTGTAAGCCCGATGGCTCGACGAATCCCACGACGGTCTCGTGCCGGTTCATGAAGAGCACGGTGTCCCTGTCTCGCGGGAATTCGATGGGAGGCGACGGGGTGTCGCCCGAATCGCTCCCGCTCGAGCCATCGGCGCGGGACGGGCCGCCCGGGTGGTAGGCGAGCACGTACGACCCCGGTCCGAGGGCCGGAATCTCGAGGGTCAGGCTGGTGGACAGGGCGCCGATCACCTGCGCGCGCTCCGGGCCGTTGTTGCCGGTTCGCTCCGGAAAGGCATCGGCCCTCCTCATCGGCGTTATCAGAAGATAGTCGACGCTGCCCGAGGCGGGCCGATCGGAGTCGGGCTTTTCGGTGAGCTCCGCGAAGAAAGCCCTTTCCTGATCGTAATCGCTGATCGAGAAAGGCGCACCCCCGAGGTCGTCTTCCACGTAGTGGAACAATGTCCGGCCCGGCGCCGCGTCCCTGACGCAGCGGAAGCCGAGGGAGTCGAGGTTCGTGTTCGCGAGGCAGGGTTGCCTGATGGCGAGAAGGTTGACCAGATCATTGCCGTTGTAAACCCCGCCCTTGACCACGAACTGCCGCGCATCGAAACCGGGAGAGAGGGTTTCCCTTTTTCTACCCACCCTACAAACGATCGGCTCGAAGCCCTCGTAGGCTTCGAAGGGAGTGACGGTCCATTCCCACACGCTGCCCGTCATGTCGAGAATTCCGAATGGCGATGCGCCCTCGGGAAAGGAACCGACCGGTGTCAGCATTTCGCGGCGCGTCACCTCATCGCGCGCCGAACATCTCCTGGGCTCGAATTCGTTTCCCCAGGAGTAGAGCCGACCGTCATCGCCCGCGGCCGCCCGCATCCACTCCGCCTCGGTCGGAAGCCGTTTGCCGCACCAGCGGGCGTATGCCCTGGCATCGTCGAGAGTCACGTTCCTGATCGGAAGATTCCCCTCCCCCTCGGGAATGGTCGTCTCGCCCCTCCAGCTCAGTTCCACGAGAAGTTGGGACGGTTTCCGGCCGGACTTCTCCAGGAAGAACGCCCACCGGGCATTGGTGACCTCGAGCCGGTTGCAGTAGAAGGGGTCGACACGCACACTGTGCCTGGGGATCGAACCGGAAAGGAAGGCGAGGGTCGTGGGCTGACCGTCGCCCCATTCCCGGGCCTCGTCGCTGCTCATACCAAGCCACGTTTCTCCCCCCGGAATCAGGACCATGCCGGGTGGCGGCCCGGATTCGGGCAGGGAGGATCGGTCTCGAACCACCCACGAGGTCGCGGTGGCGGCCGGGTGCGTCGGTTCCGAGGGCGGCTCCTTCGAAGCGGCAGCTTCTTCGGTCACCGGGCTTTGCCCGTCTCTTCGAACGGGAGGCGTCTCGTTCCGAGCAGGCCCACTTCGCTCGCCGCCGTCAACCAACAGGGTATCCGCCGCGGGACGCTCCGCGATCGGCGCGATCGGCGGCGGCTCCTTTTTCTCCTCGCCGATGAAGAGCACGGCGAAGATCACGGTCGTGGCCAGGAGTCCCAGCGCGGCCACGATGCCCGCACTGCTCGCGTTCAGGGCTAAGAGCCGGGGAATCTTTTCGAGTATCACGGCCCGGAGGCCGGAGGCGAGAATCTTCTTCTCGAGACCCGAAACGAGCAGAAGCGCAAGGCACCACGACTGGCGGTCACCGCCGTAGACCGCGTCGAGATTCCGGCGCAACTGGGCGAGGCCGCGCTTGATGCGCGTTCTGACCGTTTCCACGGGAAGGCCGAGACGGCGCGCGATTTCCCTCGGCGCGCAATCCTCGTAGTAGCGCAGGAGGATCGGGTCGCGGTACATCTTGTCGAGATCGAGAACCGACTCCACCAGGCACCGCCGCGCGGCCTCGCGTTCCACGATCTCGGCCGGGTCGGGAGCGCCCTCTTGCGGGCGCGCCCCGCGTTCGCGAAGGATCCGGCGCTTTGCGTCGCGCCGCGTGGAGAAGACGAAGTTTCGCGCCACCGTGGCAAGCCAGGTGCGCAGGGCGCCCGTTGACCGGGGCGGCCGCTCGAGCGCGGCGAGCCACGTTTCCTGCAACACATCGTCCACGAGGTGTTCGTCGATGACGAGCCGCCGCGCGAGAGTGCGCACGAATTCTTCGTGGGAGAGGAGGATCTCGATTTTCACCACCATGCCGGTTCCTTTTCACGGAAGACCCGTCGGTTCTTTATTCAAGGAAGACTCCGCGGTGACCTGAATCGGTTCAGAATTTTTTGAATGACGGGTTTTGGCGCGGTATCTTGGCCCTGCGCCCGATCGGGAGCAACGGTCACCGGCGGCCGGCCAGGATCACGTCCACCTCGGCCGCGCTCGTGTAGAAAGCGCCCGTCACCTCGGAAAGCGCTCTCAGGCGGATGTAGCGCGCCTCGACAGGCTCGTCGAAGGTGACCGTCTGCCGCGCGCTCGTGTTGGGCCACGTGCCGGAGGCGAGCGCCGCGCCCCAGTCCTTCCCGTCCCTGCTCGCGTAAAACTCGAACCTCGCGATCCGGCCGTTCTGCGAGCCCTGCCGCGGGAGATAGGTGAATCCGGCGATCTCGAGCATCTCGGCCATGTCGATGTCGATGTGATGCGGGTGGGGGGGCTGCTTCCGGCTCCACTCGGTGTGCCAGTAGGTGGAGGGATTTTCATCGATCGCCTTGCGCGCTCCTCCCTCGCCCGGCTCGGCGCTGTCGGCGCGCAAAACGGTCCATTTCGTTTTCAGGAGGCCGAATTCCGCCGTCGTGATCGTACTGTCGATCAGGTTGTTCGCCAATGCCCTGGCCTTGATCGTTCCCGCGCCGGTCAGCGAAAAGGGCGCCTCGTAGCGGGGAGAGTCCTCCGTCGGATCCGGCCCGTCGATCGTGCAATGGATCGTCACCCACGGCGTGGGGCAGCTGATCGTGACCAGCCCCTCCTTGTCCCGTTCGATCCGCGGGGGGAGCACAACGGGCGGTGTGCGGCGCGCGAGCGCAGCGGGATCCTCGCCCCCCGCCGCACAGGGAGCGATCGTGAAGAAGAAGGAGCGTCTTTCGGGATGGAGCATGTACTTTTTCAAAAGACCCGCCCCGCAGCTGCCGTTGCCCAGCCCGCACTGGGCGCTGTCGACGGAGAGGATGACCTCTTTTAAGGGACTGAGTTCATGGGTGTGGTAGGCCCTGTCCAGATCCTCCGCCCTGTAGTGGAGGGCGGAAAACGAAAAGCCGCCGGGAGAGGCGATGATCAGCCCCGAACCGTCGGAATCGGTCAGCGCCGCCCAGCGCACATCCTCGCGATTGCCCGTCTCCTGCGGCCGCGGATAGGGAACGTAAAAATCGGCGACGCGGCTCGTGTACCGTCCCACGGCGGCGCCTCTTTTCCGGTCCGGATAGTTCTCGTGCGGCCCCCGTCCGAACCACTCCACGTGATCGAATTCCTCGGCCAGCGCCATGCGCACACCGATCCTCGGCAAGATCGGCAGGCTGCCCACGGGCTCGATTCCGTTGTCCACGCAGATGCATCCGTTTCCGAGAACGGTGTAGGTGCACCGATGAATGAAGCCGCTCTCTGGCGTGCCCATCGACGCGGTCGTGATCGAGACCTGCACGGCCTTCCTGTTCAGCTTCCGAATGGTGAAGTCGATTACATCTCGGCCCAGCTTGTTCAGGCCGGCCCTGTACCACGCATCGCGCAGAGGCTTGTCATTGTCCACGGGCGCTCGGAAAGCGTGGAGCACCGGCCCGCCGACGCTCTCCTCTCCCGGCGCGATCACGGTCTTGCCGTCGTACTCGAGTGACAGAATGGTTCCCGCCTCCCGGCCGAAGACGATCAGAAAACGGTCGCCTTCGATCGTGAGGCGATCCCCCGATTCGGCAACACGCAGCGCACCCATGCCGCCCATATCCATGAGCGGGCCCCGCGCCCCGTCTCCGGCCAGGGCAAACTCCTCCCACGCCACCTCGTGCCCTCTGGGCGCCCAGTCCGTCTCCTCGCGCAGATGGAACGAGACGCGCAGCCTGTACTCGGCACCCGGGTTCGGTTCAGGTTTCTCGAAGGGCACCGTGATCGTGGCCGACCCTCCGGGCGGCACGCTCATCGGCCGCAGAGCGCCTTTCTGGATCACGGCCCCATCCTCGGTCAGGCGCCATGCGATGTCATAGGCGTCGAGATCGGTGAAGTGGTTCTTGTTGTGCACCCGCACCCTGCCGTCGGCGGAATCGACCGCTTCCATGCCGATGTACTGGTAGACCTTTTTCACCTCCCACAGCTTGGGCGGCACGACGCGATCGGGAAAGACGAGCCCGTTGAGACAGAAATTTCCGTCGTTGGGCGTGTCGCCATAGTCGCCGCCGTAGGCGAAGAACCACCCCTTCGCTCCTCCGGGGCCGTCGACCTTTTTGCGCAGCCCCTGGTCGACCCAGTCCCAGATGCACCCGCCGATCAGGCTCGGATAGGCCTCGATCGCGTCCCAGTACTCCTGCAGGTTGCCCACGGCGTTACCCATGGCGTGGGCGTACTCGCACATGATGAAGGGCCGGTCCGGATTGGCCTTGGCGCGGTTCACGATGTAGCTCGGGTAGGGATACATGACGCTGTCCATGTCGGCCACGCTGTTCATGCGCTCGTAGTGGATCGGCCGGGTCCTGTCGAGTTCCTTGACCGCGCGCGACGTGGCCTCGAAGTTGCATCCCGGGCCTGCTTCGTTTCCGAGCGACCAGACGATGATCGATGGGTGGTTCTTGTCCCGCTCCACCATGGAGACGGTGCGGTCCACGTGGGATTCCTCCCACTCCGGCTTGTTGCCCAGGGTGCGGTCGAGGCTGTAACCCATGCCGTGCGACTCGATGTTCGCCTCGTCGATCAGGTAGAGACCGTACCGGTTGCAGAGGTCGTACCACTTGGGATCGTTCGGATAGTGCGCGGTGCGCACCGTGTTGATGTTGAACCGCTTCATGAGCACGATGTCCTCGATCATGCGCTCCACGGTCACGGCCCGGCCCCGGTCGGGATCGTGCTCGTGGCGGTTGACACCCTTGATCAGGATCGGCACGCCGTTGACGAGCAGCCGCCCGCCCTCGATCGATACCTCGCGAAATCCGAACCGGCATCGCTCCACCTCGACGACCGTGCCTTCCGCGGACTCGAGGATGAGGAGCACTGTGTAGAGATAGGGGGTCTCGGCCGACCACTTGCGGGGATCGGAAATCTTCTCCTCGAGGGTAACAACCCCCTCGGCGCCTGCGAGGATCGATCCCGGCGAGCCCTCCATGAGCGGATCGGCACCGACCACCTCGCCTTCCTGATCGAATAGGATCACTTTCACGGAGTGGGCGGCGGCCGCCCGGTCGCCGTGGTTGTGCACCTTGGCGGTCACCTTCAACAACGCGTGGCGAGACTCTTCGTCGAGGGTGCACCGCACCCAGAAATCGCGCAGGTGGACCGTGGGCGCGGCAAAGAGATAGACATCGCGGTAGATGCCGCTCAGCCGCCACATGTCCTGGTCCTCGAGATAGCTGCCGTCCGACCAGCGGTAGACCTCGGCGGCGAGCACGTTCATTCCGCTCTGCAGGTAGGGGGTGATGTTGAACTCGGCCGGGGTCATGCTTCCCTGGCTGTAACCGACCCGTTGTCCGTTGATCCAGAGGTAAAAAGCGCTCTTGACGCCATCGAAATGGACGAACACCTGCCGACCGTCCCATCCGGCGGGCAGGCTGAACGCGGTGCGGTACGAGCCGACCGGATTGTAGTCGTGGGGGATGCGCGGCGGATTCGGCCGAAAGGGGTAGCGCACGTTGGTGTAGATCGGGATGCCGTAGCCGTGCATCTGCCAGTTCGACGGCACGGGAATCGTGTCCCATCCGCTTGCGTCGAAAGCCGGTTCGAAAAAATCACGCGGCCTGTCAGCCGGCTTGCGAACCCAGTGGAACTTCCAGTCGCCGTTGAGCGAGAGGTGGAACGGAGAGGCCTCCCACGTGCCGTCGAGGGCTGATTCCCTGTCCGGATAGGGAATGAGAGTGCAGTGGGCCGGCTCCTTGTTGCGGCCGATGACGGAGAGATTGTCCCAGTCGGGGCGATCCTCTTCTCCGGACGCTGACAGGGTAATGGAATAGAACAGGCACAATCCCGCGCAGATGATCGGAAGAAAATGATCCATTGTTCTCGAGTCTCCATTCGGCACGTGACGGAAGTGTTCGCATCAGTGATCGGGCCGGTCCGCCCGGATGGTGACGATCTCGTACGCTGACAGGTCGAGCGGCACCGGGAGCGGTGCGATCTTGTTTTCATCGGGATCGCTCAGCCAGACCGACGGCGGCGTCACACGATCCCAGTTCAAGGTCATCTTCTCCGGTCGGCCGCCGGCATTGAAAAGCCGGATGATCCATGCCGCGCCATCGGCCGATGGTGTGAGCGAGGTCATGATCACGCCCGCGGGCTCGACGCGGAAGAGGGGCGGGGAGAGGCCGTCGCGGCCCGGCCCTGCGCTCGCGGTTTGGGGTAGCGACCGGGCGATCAAGGGTTGCGACCGCTCGATACCGAAACGCTCCGCTTCGGCCGCGTCGAAGCGGCCGTGCGGTCGGATCGCGTACCGGAAGACCGTGGGCCCCTCCTGGTCCGCCTTGTAATTGGTCTCCCAGTAGTTGTTCATCACGTAAGAGTAGATCAGGGTCGATCGCTCGAGGTGCTCGGTCCAGCCGGCCACGATCGGATCGGCGCGGATCGCGCCCACCTCCACGAGAGGCGCGTCCAGGGTCGCAAACGTCACGCCGTAGTCGATGTTGGACAGGTCGACCCAGCGCTGCACGGTGAAATGGTTCTTGCAGGCGCCCGGAATCTGATCCGCCTCGGGCCGCACCACGCACCACGCCCCGTCCACGCGGACCTCGCCGCCGGGAATGTTGAAGGGGAAGGCGAAGTGCACGCCTTCCTTCTTACGCACCTTCTCCTTGTCCACGATGTCGATGATTTCCACGTGATCGAGCCCGGCGACGAGCCGCACCTCGCGCGTGAGATTCCTGCAGCCGGGTGCACGCGACTCGATCAGGAGTGATGCCACGAAGGGCCCATTCTCCTTGACCGTGATCGTTGGCGGTACGGTGCAGCGCCGCACCTTCGCGGGATCACGCCCCGCGACGTAGATGTACTCGTTCAGGCCGAGTCCCCCTTTTCGATCGACCAGGTTTCGGCGAATACCCTTACGCCGCAGTTCGGATATGGCGCCCGTTTCCCTGTCGAGCGCAACGGTCAGCAGGCCGTTGGTCAGAAAGGGGATCGTCGAGGTCTGTCTGACCTCGGCGGGGGGATTTTCCGGAGGGAACGGCTGCAGGTCGTCACCAACAGGACGTGGTTTCCCCAGCGAGTAGAGAACGCTGGACAGTGGGGGGACATTACGAGCCAGAAAAATCAATTCCCCCGAGGAAAGCCTTTGCTTGAGATCTCCAACGTCCCCATAGGGCTCGCCGATCACCGTCTGCCCCTGGCCGGACCGATCGCCCGGCACGGGCACGGGGGCCGGCCAGGTGACGAGGCCGGTCCGCGGCCACGAGCAGGTGTTGAAGACCTGCGCACTGTCGGACAGCTCGCGGCTCCGCTGCACGATCCCGCCCACGGCGCGGTCGACGAGATCGTGCGATTGCGCGTCCGCATCCACGGCATAGGCCTGCTTGACCGCCCACTGGCCCCTGGCAAAGTCGCTGTCCGGATCGCTGATCGCGTTCCACGAACCCCAGGTGTGCTCGTTGTAGAGGAGCACGTTGCGCCAGGCCGCGTGGAATTCCTCGGCCGGGTAAGAGCCGGGATCGAGGAGCGAGTAGAGGGTCGCACCCTGCACGAGACGCTCCGCCGCGGCGCGGATCATCCCGGTCTCGCGTGCAGTCGATGCGGCGCCGTCCTCCCAGTAGGGCGTGAAGTCGCCGCTCACCGACGGGATCCGGTCGGCGTAGCGCTCCTCGAAGTCGTGGAACATACGGCTCGTGGTGGTGATTTTCAGCCTCGGATAGGCGTAGCGTTCGTTCCAGTCCTTCACGAAGAGGCTGAGGTAGGGATCGGGCGGGCCGTTGTCGGAGCCGATGTTGTACCGCACCTGGACCATGTCGTAAGGATAGGTCGACTCCTCGAGGGAGCCGACGTAGTCGAGAATCCGGCCCATGTCGAGGACCTTGCCGAGGTCGTCGCGGTTCTCGAAGTCGAAGGTGGCCGCACCCCGCCAGGTGCCGTGAAACCAGGAGTAGCCCTTTCCGGCCATCCAGCAGAGGACTTTTTTCTTCCCCGACGGCGAGACCCAGTAGAAGGGGCGGTCGCCCCACGCGGACAGGGTCGACCCGATGCGGTGGCCGCTGTTCGGGCCGATCGACAGGTACCTGATGCCGCAGTGTGCGAGGGCGGGAACGATCCCCCACGAGTAGCCGGGCGTGTCGCTGATCATGGCGGAGTCGATGGGGAGGCCGTGGTCGCGCGCGAGCCTGCGCGCGCACCCGGTCAGCTCGAAGAGCTCCTCGGGACGGCAGAGGCCCGTGAGCGCGTTGCCGTACAGGGCGTCGAGACCCACGCTGCCGGCGCGCACCGCCTCGAAGAAACGTTCGCCTTTTTCGGCCGAGGCTTGCTTCAGGTAACCGTCGAGCGCCCAGAGCCCCTCGGGATTCCACCTGAACCGCGCATCGAAGGGAAAGCCGGCGGTCTGGTCGGCCAGGTCGAGCGCCTGCTCGAGGTGCTTCCACTGGAGCGCCTCGACCTCGGACTGCACGTGCGTGTATCCGATATCGAGATGGGTGTGGTGGAGGAGGTAGATCTCCCAGCGGCGGACCGGTTCGATGGTCAGCTGACGGGAAAGGATGGTCCCGCCCCGCGATCTGATCTCGATCGGGCTCTCGACCGCAACGCGCACGGCGATGATCGGAATCTCGAACAGGTTCTCTCCCCGAAGGAGTTCGCGATCGACGGGCGGCAACGACGGTCGGGAGATAGCGACCGGCATGTCCGGACCGTGGTGCATTATCGAGACGCGCATGAGCTGCCTGAGCACACCGTCCCTCTTCACGAGCACGGGAGGGATGCTGATCGCCCGCAGAAGGGTGGACGGCGTCTCCCCGAGGACGACCGCGGCGGGCGTCTCGAGAGCGATGCGATCGTAGAGCACCCAGCTCCCCAGGATGTTGTGGATCGCGACCCTGTTGAGCCCGTCGACGAGGGCGGCCGCTGGAAATTCGACGGAGAAGCTGTGGGGCTTGGCCCTGGATGGATCGCCGTAAAGGGTCTCGTCCGGACCACCGCGCGGTGTCTCCTCGAAGCCGAAAGAGCGGCCGTTGACATCGATACGGAGCTTGGGCGGAACCCTGTCGTGCGTGTCCACCAGATCGAAGACGAGCCGGCAGCGTCCCGTGCCGACCTTTCCGGCCACACCGAAGTAGATGGTGAATGTGTGTTTCATCGAGCCGGCCCAGTTGTCGGCCGGCCCCGGGTGAACGTAGGGCCAGTCGCGCGCCGGGTCGGAGCGGCCCACGATGAAGATCGGATCCTGGCCGAAGGCTTCGCGGAACCGGTTCCAACCGTCGCGCGCCAGGGCGAATTCAGCGCAATCGCCGTCCTTCCGCCCGATCTCGAGGAGAAGGTGGCTGCCTTCGTCGGGAACGGCCGCTTCCGCTTTCGGGAAGATGGAAAGGGCCGGGAGAAGACACAGAAAGATGATCATGATCGTTCTGGTGTGTTCCATATTCTTCGTCCATCAAATGAATCGCTTGCCGTCCGGAGCCGCGGGCTCGTCCTGGGGCGGCGGTGTTTCGTGCTCCCTCTCCGCGATGGCCGACAGTTCGGCGACGGCCTTCGGGTGGCAGGCGGCTATATTGTCCCGTTCGCCCGGGTCGCTTTCCAGATCGTACAGCTCGAAAGCGCCTTCGTTCCGGGTGCGCACCGCCTTGAGATTACCCCGGCGCACGGCCTGGGCGAGGTCTTTCGAGTAGGTCTGCTTTTGCCAGTTGGCCACCCTGCGGTACTCCCAGTAAAGGAAGTCGTGTTTCTTCTGATCCGCGGCCCGGCCGGTCAAGGTGGGCACGATCGAGATGCCGTCGACACGTTCGGGAAGATGCTCGGTCGCGCCCGCGATCTCGGCCACGGTGGGCAACAGGTCGGGAAAGTACCAGGCCAGGTCGCTCCGCGAACCGGCCGGAATCCGGCCCGGCCAGCGCGCCACGCAGGGGACGCGCAGGCCGCCCTCGTAGACATCGCCCTTGAAACCGCGCAGGTGCCGGTTCGGCCGGAAAAAATTCTTCACATAGTCCGCGCCGCCGTTGTCGCCCGACAGGAAAAGGATCGTGTTGTCGTCGATGCCGAGCTCTTGCAGCAGGGCGATGATCTCACCGACCTGGCGGTCGGCCATGCTCACCATGGCGGCGTACACCTTGGCAGCGTGGGGCCAATTCCTGTCCTTGTACTTTTCCCAGGCCGGATCGTCCTCGGGAAAATGGGAGTGCCGGCCATGGGGCACGGTCCAGGGCAGGTAGGCAAAGAAGGGGCGGTCCCGGTTCTGGCGGATGAAGCGGACAGATTCATCATAGATCACCTTCTGCGTGAACCGTGACCTCTTGCCGTTCTCGTTGCCGCGCAGGGGCGCCTTGACGCTGTTCCGCCAGAGATACTCGGGGTAGTAGTCGTGGGCGTGGATCTGGTGGTAGTATCCAAAGAACGTGTCGAAACCATGTTTCTCCGGCACACCGTCGGTGCCCACGGCGCCCACACCCCATTTGCCGAAGCCGCCCGTGGCGTACCCCGACTTCTTGAGCATCGACGCGATCGTCTCGTCGCCGGCCTGCAAGGGCACGCCGCCCAGGTTGCCGCGAACCGACGCGTGGCCGCCGTGCAAGCCTTGCAGCAGGCACGAGCGTGTGGGCGCGCACACGGGCGCGCCGCCGTAGCACTGATCGAAGAGCATTCCGCCGCGCGCCATGCGATCGATGCCGGGAGTCTCCAGCTTTTCGTGGCCGAGACAGGAGAGCTCGAAGGGGCCCAGCTCGTCGAGCATGATGTAGATGATATTCGGCCGCTCCCTTTCCGGCTCAGCCCCGTTCGTGGTGAGGCAGGATGTGCCGAGAGCGGCCCCCGCGGCGGCGCTCGTCGCGGAGAGCAAAAAATCCCGCCTGGTGACCGGCCCGAGGGCGCGGGAATCGAGGGCGTTCTGTTTTTTCGTCATGGTCGCTTTTCTTTCCTACCCGAAGACCAGCGGATATGGGCGCGTTCGATGGTTGTCCGTCCCACCACTATCCTGACTATCCTGGAAAAACCGTCGAGGAGAATAAAGCCACAAATCACCGATCTCGCCGCAAAAAAAGACAATTTCCGGCGGCTGTGCGCGACCCTCCCGGGCGGGTTGAACGATGAGCCCATTCCGGGCGGATCGAGACCGGTGCGGAGGGCCCGCCGGGATTCGAGTGAATTTGGTCTTTGCTGGTTGTATGATCATTGGAAATCCGAGAGAGTCTTGTTGACCTCGTGCTTCTTCGAGGACAATTGGGAAAACAGGTCATATGAAAATCCTCATCATCGCATTGATCCTGGTCGTGTCGAATCTGTCATGCGCCTATCTGAGCGATCGTGCAGGAGACAGAAAGCCCCGGTCCTTCAAGGCGGGGAGCAAGCCCGGAGCCACCCAGGTCGTGCTCCTCGGCACGGGAACGCCGAACGCGGAGCCCGAGCACTCGGGGCCGGCCGTCGCCATCGTCGTGAACGGAACGCCCTACGTGGTCGACTGCGGGCCCGGCGTCGTTCGCAGGGCGGCCGCCGCGAGCGAGGCCGGTGTCGCGGGCCTCGAGGTGGAAAAGCTCTGTCGCATTTTCATCACCCACCTCCACTCCGATCACACGGCAGGATATCCCGACTTCATCTTCACTCCATGGGTTCTCGAGAGGAAGGAGCCGATCGAGGCGTTCGGACCGCCCGGTCTGAAAGCCATGACCGGGCACATCCTGAAAGCGTACGATGAAGATATCCAGGTGAGGATCAACGGCCCGGAGCACGCATCGCCGATCGGCGTCACCGTGAACGTCCACGAGATCGATTCCGGATTGATCTACGAGGACGAGAACGTGCGGGTGAAAGCCTTTCGCGTGATCCACGGAACATGGGAGCACGCCTTCGGATTCCGATTCGAGACGGCCGACCGCACGATCGTGGTCTCCGGGGACACGATCCCCTGCCGGGAGCTGGTGGAGAACGCGACCGGTTGCGACCTGCTCATCCACGAGGTCTATTCAAAAGATGCCTTCGAGCGCCGTCCGCCCATGTGGCAGCAGTATCACAAGGCCTCCCACACATCCACGGAAGAACTGGCAGAGATCGCGCGCGAGGCGAAACCCCGATTGCTCGTCCTCTACCACCAGCTCAGATGGGGTATCTCGGACGAGGATCTGGTCGACGAGGTGAGAGAAGGATACGACGGGGAGGTGGTGTCGGGCAGAGATCTGGATCTGTTTCATTGATCGCGACCGGCACAGAGTCTCTTATTTTTGAGGATTCCGAGAGATCTCCTCTCCCTCGGGCCGGCTCGCCCAGGTGACGCCTTCCAGCTCGCGCGCCATCCGTCCGTCCCATGACACGAGTGCGGCGGTGCACATCCACTTGACCTTGTCCTTTCCCACCGGCGCCTTGACGAGGATCCTGTTCCAGCCCTTGTCGAGATGGACCGGGGTGGGGGGGCGGTAGGCGTAGCCCTCGTCGATGAGCGGGTCCTCGGCGTCCCCTTTGCGGCCCGGCTTGGCCCACGCGGGGGGCGGGATCGGTTTGCCGTTCAGCCAGATCTTTCCCTGCCTGTGATCCCACTCGCCCTCTCCGGGGGTGGCGTCCCTGTGCGATCGCGACCAGCTCCGAAAGCCGATCCACATGTGAGCGTCGATCTCGGTCTCGGCTTTCACCCACGTCTCGGCGTAGGCGGTCGCGTTCCTCGTGGGACCGAAGATCCCCTGATCGTACCAACCGCCGAAGAGGAGCGTACCGCCGCGGGTTTCGATGGGAGCGTAGTTACGACCGTCCTGTTCGTACCAGTCCCTGCTCTCCTCCTCGGGACGGAAGGCGCGATCGAGCTCCCCTTCGTTGGGAAAGGGTCCGAACACGCGCCACACCATGTCGGCCTGCCGCACGTAGGCGAACGGTTTGGCGGCGAAGTCCGCGTCCCGGCGCGCAACGAGCCTCTTTTCGAAATCGACGAAGGCGCTGAACGCGGCGCTTCCCGGTTCGGCCATCGACCGCTCGAGCTCGGGAAAACCACTGCCGCGCCAGGTGCGTTCGGCGAAGGTGAGCATGAGAGGGCCGACAGGGCTCATGCGGAACTGGTCGGTCTCCCGTTCCACCCGGCGGTCGGGCCAGAGGCAGGTGATCCCGCCGAGGAGATTTTCCGTTCCCTGATCGGCGTCGCAGATCTGCTTGTGGAACATGAACCGCACGCCCGAGAACCAGTCGAGGTGGTTCATGTAGAGATCGCGCGAGTCGATGACACGGTCGCCGGGAGAGTGCTTTCCGTTGTGCCAGAGCTGGTAGACAGCACGCTTGTCGAGCGGTCCGCCCGGGCGCCAGAGCACGACCTCCTTGCCGAGGTCGCGCACGACCTTGGCCATGGCGGGGATGAAATCGGGATTCCTGATCTTCACCTCGTCCGAGCCGAGATGGACGAAGGGGGCTTCGAACAGAGCGCACACCTCGCGCAGCACATCCTCGAGGATCGCCATCCCCTCGGGCGATTCCATCCTGTGTCCGGTGGCGCGCACGAAGGCGTCGCTGTGGCCGGGCATGTCGATCTCGGGAATGACCATCACGTGGCGCTGTTTGCACCAGGCCACGAATTCCCTGATCTCCTTCTGGGTGTAGAACTTGCCCTTGTTGCGGATCTGGTGTTCGGCCGCCGTCAACTCGGGATGGGATTTGATCTGGAGCCGCCACCCGATGTGCTCGGTGGGGTGGAAGTGGAAGAGATTCATCTTGTACCGCACCATCGTATCGATCCACTCCTTCATCAACCCGATCGAGATGAAGTTGCGGCCCACGTCGAACATGATCCCGCGCATGGCAAAGGCGGGCCAGTCGCTGATCGAGCAACCGGCCAGCAGAGGGGCTCCCTCGTTTTTCTTCACGAGCTGCCGCAATGTCTGGGCACCCCGGAAAAGTCCTGTCGCGGTGGGAGCGAAAAGTCTGACCCTCTCGGCGGTGACATCGAGCCTGTAAGCCTCCCGGTTGTCGATCGCGGGCTCCAGTTCGCCGAAGCCCACACCGATGTTCCCGGTCCCGGGGTTTTGCGGATCGCCGGAGGTGACAACGACATGGGCCGCGCCGCACTCTTTCAAGATCGTGGCCAGCGGTGCGGCCGTCTGGAGGAACTCCATCCCTCCCTCTCGCGGGCAGACGAGGCGGATCGTCTTGCCGAGGCTGAAAGAGTCATCCCCCCACTCGACGGAGCGCGGCGCCGGGATGAGCGCGGGATGATCCCCGTCGGATCCGAGAGCGGCCGCCGGCGGCAGGAGCGCGGCGAGTAGGACCACGAGAGACAGGGTGAACGAGAGTTTGAGCGGAATCGAGGGGTTGGCGATATTCATTCCGACAGGGTCCTTTTCCGTTTGATCTTTTCCAGGAATTGCCAGCAATACCATTGCATGCGGGGCAGGTGAAAGGGTCCTTTCCAGAGGTTCCCCTTGAGCGGGACCGACAGGCGGCCGTCGCGGTGGAGGTAGCCGTACCACTCGCCGTACTCGGGATCGGCAAAGTGCTCGTGCGCCCAGTCGTGAACCCGGGTGTGCCAGGCGGCGTATTTTTCATCGCCTGTCAGGTGCCACGCCAGGAGGGTGGCGATGATCGCCTCGTTATGGGGCCACCAGAATTTCATGTCCTGCCAGTACTCGGGCACAGGGAGTTTCTTGACGTCGACGAAGTAGCGGATGCCGCCATACTCGTCGTCCCACCCCTGCTTCCACATCCAGTCGAGGATCGTCGTACCGATCGTGATGAGCCTCTCGTCGTTATGCCTGAACTGAGCCTCGTGGAGGATGAACCAGGCCGCCTCGATGGCGTGGCCCGGATTGAGCATTCTGCCGTCGAAGTGGTCGATGAACTGCCCCTCTGGACCGACCGTTTCGAGCACGGCCTCGAGCTCGGGTTTCATGAAATCGCGTTCGATCTCGCCAACGGCTTGATCGATCCACTCGGTGTAGGCCGGATCGTCGAGCGTGTCGCGCAGGATCTGCGCGGTGGAGAGGAGGATCATGGGAACGGCAAGCCCCTTGGTCGGCCGCGTGCGGGTCTCGAACTTGGGCGGGATCAGGCCCGGCGTGTTCAGGTGGCGGAGGACCAGCTGAAAGAGCGCCGCCGCCTCGTCGCGAGCTTGCTCGTCGCCCGATGCCGCCGCATAGGCCCCGAAGGCCGCGGCCGCAAAGGTCTCGGTAAAAAGATAGCGCCGTTTGCGCACCGGCCGGCCGTCGCGGGTGACATGAAACCACATGCGGCCGTCGTCGTCGAAACCGTGGCGCCGGATGAACGCGATGCCGTGAGCGGCGAGATCGAGCCACTCCTCGCGCGGGCCCACCGAGTTGTAGAGGGTTGCCAGCAGCCAGGTGAAGCGTCCCTGCTGCCACATCCCCTTGTCCGTGTCGAGAACGGATCCGTCCCTGTCGAGACACATCATGAAACCGCCATGCTCGCGGTCGACGCAGTGGTCGATCCAGAAGGGGAGAGTGTCTTCCAGCAATCCCTTCCTGTAGACGTCGATCAACTCGTCGATCCGATGCGGTGTGAACATGGTCAGTTTTCCTTGTTCGATGCCCATGAGAAGAAACCGATCCGCTCCAGGTCGCTTTTCAGCCGCGCCCGTGCATCGGCGCTCAGCGATTCGAGCGGCATGCGGGCCGGACCGCAGTCGATACCGATCATGGCCATCACACTCTTGGCTGCGGCAGTGTAACCGTAGCGGGCGATGGTTTGAATCAGCAAAACCGACCGAGCCTGTTCCTCGCGGGCCGCGTCGAGATCGCCGGTCTCGAAAGCGTCGACCAGCCTGCGATAGAGGGGCGCGGCAAAGTTGTAGGTGCTCCCCACCGCGCCGCGAGCGCCCAGGGAGAGTCCCGCGAGCAATGCCTCGTCCGTTCCGAAGAGAATATCCAGGGCGCCGCCTCCGAAACGGACACAATCCTGGTAGTCGATCAGGTCCTGGCTGGTGTACTTGATACCGGCCAGCGAGGGGATCGCCGGTCCCGACAGCTCGAGGAAGCGCACCATGGGCAGAACGACACCGGTCAGTTCCGGAATATGGTAGAAGTAGAACGGCGTCTCGGCCGCGCTCCGGGCGACCTCGGCGCAGAAGGCGACGAGCTGCTCCGCACTGCGCGGCTTGAAAAAGAAGGGCGCCATCGCGCTGACGGCGTCGGCGCCGCATCGGGCGGCGTGGGCGGCGAGGAGGCGGGCGTCGGCCAGGCAGTTGCCGCCGGCGTGGACGATCACCTTCAGACCGCACCCCTTCCCAACCTCGCACCATCGCGCCGCGAGGCGGCGCCGTTCGTCGAAAGTGAGCGAGTGGCATTCTCCTGTCGTTCCGGCAACGAACACGCCGGTCACGCCGGTGCGGGCGAGATGGGCGGCCAGATCGGGAATCCTGTCGAGATCGAGAGAACCGTCCTGATGCATCGGCGTATGGGGCGCCGCGATCAGGCTGCTGAATTTTCCGGGCATCCTATTCCTCTTCCTTTTCGCCAAGGCGCGCGGCCTCGGTATCGAGATCGTCGAGCCGGAACCGTACGCTCACGATATAGGGTTTCTGCCCCTTGGTCCAGTGGCCGTAGGTGGTGGTCACGAAAGTGCCGTCGGGCAGGAGCTCGAGCCCGGGATAGGCGCAGTCCGATCTTACCCTGTTGTCCATGAAGCGGATCCTGTACTGGCCCTCGCGGCGCTGGACGATGTCGTCCCACGTGCCCACCCAGCCGACCCAGTCGCCCTGTGTGGGACTGTCCAGGCAGGTATCCCGGAAGGTGGCCACGATCCGGCCGTCGGGCGCGTAGCGCAGGGTGTGGCGGTCGCCGGTCAGGCTTCCGGGAAGCTCGAGCGGTTCGGTGAAGTTTGTTCCCTCGTCGATGCTGAACATGACGTGCGAGTTGCGGCGGCGGGAGTTCTCCCGCATGAGTACGGCGATCGTCTTTCCGTCGGGCGAACGGATCGCTCCCGGTTCGCAGAGCATCACGTCGCCGCGGGAGAGGATCGTTTCGGGATCGCTCCAGGTCAGGCCGCCGTCGCGCGAAAAAGTCTTGTACACCTCCATCTTTCCATGCGTTCTCCGGGAGTTGTGCAGGAACCGGCCGTCGTCGTGAAAGAGCGCCATGTAATGTCCCGGCTCGTCGAGAGCGACCACGTCGCCCATGGCCACGATGCCTCCGTAATCGCCGATCTCCTCGAGTTCGCTCCAGCTCGCTCCGTCGTCGTCGGAGACCGACACGCGAATCGGATAGAGGCCGGAGAAGAGGATCAACCTCTTGTTGCCGGACCGGTCCGCGACGCGGTAGATGGTGGGAACCTCCATCGACGTCTCCCACGATTTCGGAGTGGGCAGACGCCCGGACCAGGTCGATCCAGCGTCGGTGCTGCGCTTCATCACGATCGCTCCCCGGCCGTGGCCCTTGGGATAGACGCAGATCATGGTCCTCCCGTCCTCGAGGAGCACGGTGGTCGGGTGCCCCAGGTACTGTCCCTCCTCCCTGTCGACGACGACCTGCCTCTCGCTTTCCGCGGCGAGGTCGACGGTCGGAATCGAATATCCCTGCGCCATGGGCGGGCTCACGGCGATGGCCGAGCCGACCAGGGAGAAATGACTGAGCTGAACAGTGGCCCGTCCCGGGCAGAATCCGATCGGCTCGTAGGCCTGCGCCCCGTCCTCGATCGTGTGGATCACGTTGCCGTCGATCAGGAACTGGAGGGTCGTGCCCCGGCGGACCACGCGGAAGTCGATCCAGCTTCCTGATTTGAACGCATTCGAGCTCGGATCGAGCTGCTCTGTTCCGCCGAAGATGGGGCCGCTCACGAAAATCTTCTCGCGCGATCCCTCGAAGCCGAAGAAGTTCCTGCCGAGAAGAAATGCCGCATCGCTGCGCCGCTGTTCGCGGAGACGGAGCCGTGCGCTGATGCAGAAGTCGCCCTTGCCCACGCCACTGTTGGCGACAAGGTACCTGTGCTGTTCGAACCCCTCGATGTAGTCCTTCCGCGCATACCACGACGAGTAGGCGCCCGGCGCGCGCGCCCCGTCGACGAAGATCAGCCTTTCGCCCGCTGGCGGCTGGAGCGGGGCGATCTCCCTGGGAAGGTCTCCTGTGAGGATCCATCTGCGCCCGGTGAGAGCCTTGAAGACGGCACCTGCCAGGAGACAGGAGGCGCCGGCGTTCGGATGGAGTCCCGAGACGAAAAGGTCCGATCTGTCCTCGAGCGGCGAGAAGAAGTCGATGACCGGCACCTTGATTGATCGAGCCGTCTCCCAGACGAGAGCGCGCAATTCGTTCCTGTTGCTCAGGAGCTGATCATAGCGTCGGTGGCCGGGGAAGATCGGCGGGGGATCGCAGATCCAGATGCGCGGTGCGGAGTGCATGGAGTCGAACTTCTCGAGCAGCTTTTCGTAGTCGGACGCGAAACCGGCCGCGTGCTGCCAGTTCCCGCCGAGCATGTCGCTCATGCCGAATGCACAGATCACGACGTCCGGTCTCCAGGACCGCACCTTTTCGAAAGCCTCCTCCTTCCCGTAGGGCTTCTGGCCCTTCTCAAGCACGGTCGCGCCCGGAACGCCGAAGTTGCGCACTTCCCACTTGACGCCGAGCATTTTCTCGAGCTGTACCGGAAAGGCATACTTGCGCCTGTTCCGTAGCCCCTGGCCGTAGGGGATCGCATCTCCCACACAGGCGACGCGGACCTTGCCGCGATGTCCGAGCGTGGGGATCGGTTTTCCGATCCTGGCGGCCCAATCGACCTCGGCCAGGCCGAAGCGCACCGCGACCGGTTCGGGCTGGGCGCCGTTTTTCAGCGCGCAACGGGTGGCGAAGAGGAAGGTGCCGTCATCGAGCCGCCCGAGGTGTATCGCGGCGGGAGGCGCCTCGCTCGCGACGGCGTCGACGAGACGGATCCGGAACCGGCCGGAGCTGCCTTTCATGATATCGCGCCACGATCCGACCCAGATGAGACAGTCGCCGTAACACCTGCTTCCTTTGAATCGGTCCCGGAAGGCGACCACATACCGCCCATCGGCGGCGCGCGCGATCGCGTGACCGTCCCCGTGGAGCACGGCGGGCACGGGGCCGAGCGGCGACCACGTTGCGCCCATGTCGGAGCTCTCCATCCAGTGCGGCCGATCGCCGCCCGCGTCCCGGCCGGCGATACGGATCAGTTTCTTTCCATCGGTCGAACGGCCGTATCGATCGGATTCTTCCGCCGGGAGGCTGTCCGCCGCCTCGCGGCGCCAGGACTGTCCGGCAAGGTCGACGAGAGGAACGGAGATGATCGCGTTGCGCAGGGCGATGATCCTTTCGGCCAGCAAAGCGGCGGTGATCTTGTGGCCCTCGTCGTTCGGGTGCATTCCGTCGAGCAGGAGCCTGTCGGCGGATTGAGCGTTTTTTTCGTCGTGGTCGACATAATGCTGGTAGATGTCGATGAGCGGCAGTTCCCTCTCGGCGGCGATCCGTCTCACCGATGCGGCGTATTCCCCATTGAACAGATTCAACCCGAAGCGATCGTCGATATCGTACGGCGCCTTGCCGAACCGATTCCTGAGATCGGGGGTCCAGTAGAGGGGATTGGGTGTCATGAAGATGGGCTGGGCGCCGGAAGCCTCGAGAGCGGCCGCGAAATAGTCGAGGTTCCGTTCGAAGATGCCTTTGGCGACACGGGGCGTGTCGGATCCCTTGTGCACGTCCACAAAGGAGTCGTTGATCCCGAATTGAATGATCACGATCGCGGGATCGTGAGCGAGAACGGCCTTCTCGAAACTTTTCCGCGCGTCGACCGTGGTATGGCGCGGCACACCGACGTTGACGATTCTCGCGTCGATCCCTTTTGCCGTGAGGAGAGAACCGATACGGTCGGCATAGACCCGCTCGATGCCCGGCCGGCGCGCCGTGGTCGAGTCACCCAGGGCGATGATCGTAAAATCGCTGGCGCAGATCTCCGCCGCTGCGAGGGTTGTAACGAGAGCCGCCACGATCACGGGAATTATCCTCATGAGAATCATCCTCTTGCTGAGCACAGGGAACAATTGATTGCAACGATTCCTTGCCTGTAACCTTTGAAGTTGTAGGATTCAAGTTCGGAATATCGATAGAGTGGCCGGATCTGCATCCGGTGCAGAAAGCCGGATCCTTTTTTTGACCATGCTATAACATCAGCATATTCTTCATATCAAGCAGTTGTGACGATTCCCCGGCGGAGCCCGACCGTCTGATGAACAGTTACGAGCGCGTAATGGCCACTGTCGAGGGGCGGAAAGCGGACTGCGTCCCGCGCATCCCGATCCTCATGCACTTTGCCGCTCGATACGTCGATGCATCGTACGGCGACTTCTGCCTGGACCACCATGTGAAGGCGGAGGCGAACAGGAGGCTCGTCCTCGATTTCGGATTTGATCAACTCGACGTCATGTCCGATCCGTGGACGGAGACGACGGCCTTCGGCGGCGCGATCGAGTATCTCGCCGACGCTGTACCGCGTTGCGGCCAGCCTCTCGAATTCTCGAAGAATCTCTCTCTTCTCGAGAAACCGGATCCCGCGCGGTCGCCGCGCATGGTCAACACGATCGAAACGATCGCTTCATTCAAGCGGTTCGGTTGGAAGACCTATTCGATCACGGGCTGGGTCGAGGGGCCGGCTGCCGAGGCGTCCGATCTGCGCGGCGTGACGCCTTTCATGATCGATCTGATCGATGACGAGCCATTCGCGCTCGACCTGATGGAACTCTGCACGGCGGTGGCGATCGATTTCGCCGAGGCGCAGATCGGTGCGGGAGCGGACACGATCGGAGTGGGCGACGCCGTGGTGAGCCAGATCTCGCCCGCCATGTACGAGCGACTCGTGGCGCCCTTTCAGAAGCGGCTCTTCGACAGGATTCACGAGGCCGGCGGGCTGGTGCGGCTGCACATCTGCGGCGATATCAACGCCCATCTTCCCGTCATCGCCGGACTGGGTGTCGACATCGTCGACTGCGATTCGATGGTCGACATGGGAAGGGCCCGGCGAATTCTCGGCCCGAAGGTGACACTCACCGGGAACCTCGATCCGGTCCAGGCGGTGATGAGGTCGACACCCGAAAGGATCCGCCGCGCGCTGCGGATCGTTCACGAGACGGTGGGCGATCCATGGTTCGTGAACGGAGGGTGCGAGATCCCGGCCGGAACGCCGCATGAGAACCTGAGAGCGCTCTGTGAACCGATCGCTGTTCTGTGACCGGCTGGATTCGAAGGTCAAGGATACCCGATTTCTTAAGAGAACGACGATGGGCAAACCACTCAACTCGATCCTGATCAAGCCAGCGGGGCCCGACTGCAACATGGCCTGCGCTTATTGCTTCTATCTCGAGAAAGCCGGGCTCTTCCCTGCGAGCGAGACGCACCGCATGAGCGAGGACATTCTCGAGGCCATGGTCTCCCAGACCATGAAGGCCGCACCGGGACAGATTTCGTTCGGTTGGCAGGGCGGGGAGCCCACGTTGATGGGACTCGGCTTTTTCGAGAAAGCGGTCGAACTGCAGAAGAAGTACGGCCGGTCGCACACGGTGGGCAACGGCCTCCAGACGAACGGGATTCTCGTCGACGAGAAGTGGGCCCGTTTCCTGGCGGAGTACAACTTTCTCGTCGGGCTCTCGATCGACGGCCCCGCGCACGTGCACGACAGGTACCGCAAGATGCGGGGCGGGGGCGGTTCGTGGGAGAAGGTCAGGGATCGGGCGCGGCTCATGCTCGATGAGGGGGTGGCGGTCAACGCGCTGAGCGTGGTCAACGACTATGCGGCGGATTTCGCCGACGAGATCTATTCCTTTCACAAGGAACTCGGGCTGAACTACATGCAGTTCATCCCTCTCGTCGATCCCGGCATCGGCAGCGGCGGCGACGATCTGCCCTCGCAGGTCTCCGCGGAAAGGTTCGGCGCTTTTTTGTGCTCCCTTTTCGATCTCTGGATCGGCGACTTCGAGGACGGCGTTCCGACCACATCGGTGCGCTTCTTCGATTCCGTGTTTCACATCTACGCCGGACTGCACCCCCCCGAGTGCACCCTGATGCGCGAGTGCGGCGCCTACGTGGTCGTCGAGCACAATGGAGATGTCTACTCCTGCGACTTCTATGTGGAGCCCGAGTGGCGGCTCGGCAATGTGCTGGACGACGACCTCCGCGACCTGTTGAACTGCGGGAAACAGACCGAATTCGGCGCCATGAAGTCGCGGATCGCGGCCGAATGCACGGAGTGCCGCTGGCTGAAATACTGTCGCGGCGGTTGCACCCGCGATCGTGTACCGGGCGCCCGCGGAGAAATGAGCCATCTCTGTTCCTCGTTCCGGATCTTCTTCCGCCACGCCGACGGGAAGTTGCAGGATCTCGCCCGTGACTGGAAGCGCGATCAGATCGAAGCGCGTGATGCCGAAATCGATCGGATCCGGCGTTCGGCCGAAACGGACGGGGGCAAGGTGGGACGCAACGATCCCTGTCCTTGCGGGAGCGGACGCAAGTTCAAGGTCTGCTGCGGCCGCGGCTACTGAGAAGAACGCAATCGATTGAGTTCCCGTCTTTACTTAGGAGCAAGAGGATGACAGGTTTTCTTTCGATGAAGGTTTTCTGCGGGGCGGCGCTCTGCGCTCTGGCGGCGTTCTGTGTGCCCACGATCCCACCGCGGGCGGATGCCGACGCCGCACGCGCCGTGCTCGACGATTTTCACGATGCCGCGGCGTGTGCCGACGAGGAACGGTACTTCGACCACTTCGTGCCGGACGGCATCTTTCTCGGATCCGACGGGGAAGAGAGATGGACGGTGGACCAGTTCAGGACCTGGGCAAAACCTCATTTCGAGAAGGAATCGGCGTGGATTTTCGTTTCGAAGGAGAGGCATCTCTACGTCGCCGCGGACAGCATGGTGGCATGGTTCGACGAAGAACTGGACAGCATCGGATACGGACGGTGGCGCGGATCGGGCGTGATGCGCAAGGTGGACGGGATCTGGAAGATCACCCAGTACAACCTCACCGTACCGATTCCGAACAGTTGCCTGCGCGACGTGGTGCGGATGATTGCCGCGGAAGGGAACGCCGATCGAGAGAGCGATGGCCTGACGCGGATCTTCGTTGTCAGGCACGCTGAAAAGGACACATCGGGCCGCGATGACGATCCGGGCCTCACTCCGATCGGATGGAAACGCGCCGCACGGCTGGCGCGCATGCTCGAGCCGATCGACCTCGACGCGGTCTACGCCACCCAGTACGAGCGCACACAGCAGACCGTTTCGCCCGCGGCGGGTAGTGCGCGGTTGGAGCCGGTCGTGGTCGATGCCCGATCGTACGAGGAGCTCGCCCGGAAGCTCGAGACCGAGCACAGGGGGCATAATGTCCTGGTATGCGGCCATTCGAACACGGTGCCCGCATTGCTCGCCGAACTGGGCGTTGCCGAATCGATCACGATCGACGACAGCGACTACGACAACCTTTTTATCGTGACCCTTCGCGCCGGCGAAGAGGCCGACCTGCTTCATATGCACCTTGGCGCGTAAGAACGCGCTAAAGCGAACAAGAATTCGCCGGGCGTCCCGGGAGATAAGTGAATGAAATTCTTGGTTGTTGTCTTTTTCGTGACTGGAGTCCTTCTGCCCTCCTGCGCGAGCTTGTCCGGCCCGGTGAATGCGACGGCCCTGATCCGGACGCGTTCTATGCGACGTCCAAACCGTGCACGCGGTGGTGGTGGTTCGCATCGGAGATTCGAGAGAAGGAGATCGAATTCCAGCTCGACTGGCTGAAGGAGAAGGGATTCGGCGGCGTGGAGATCGCCTGGATCTATCCTCCTGGACGCGATCCCGAAGCTCCCCGGATCGATTGGCTGGGCGCGGAGTGGATGCGGCTCGTGGCTCACACGAAGCGTTATGCCGAATCGCTCGGCCTCGCGTGCGATTTCACTTTCGGGAGTCTGTGGCCTTTCGGGGGATGCTTTGTTCCGGACAGCGACAGGACCAGGATTTTCGGCGATCCCGAATTCAAGAAGGAGCTCCGACTCACCTGGGAGCATCCCGAGATCGGCAACGTGATCGATCACATGAATCGCGGCGCGCTGGAACGCTACGCGCGCGTCATGGGCCGCGCGCTCGAACCCGCGTTGAAAGGCAGGCGCTCCGGCCTGTTCTGCGATTCATGGGAGGTCGAAACGCGCCGCATCTGGACCGATGGATTCGGCGACCTTTTCGAGGAGCGCTTCGGCTACGATCTGAGACCGTTCATGGAGCGGATCTACGAGAGCGATCACGCCGACGTGCGCTACGACTACATGAAACTCGTCTCCGAGTACGTGATCGACCAGTTCTTCGTGCCCTTCACGGAGATCTGCCACGACCTCGGCGCGTTTTCGCGTGTCCAGTGTTCGGGCTCGCCCACCGATCTGATCAGCGCCTACGCCAGTGTCGACGTGCCGGAGAGCGAGGCGATGCTCTACGAGCCGCCCTTCGCGCGGATTCCGGCTTCGGCCGCCGTGCTCTCCGCGCGTCCTCTGGTCAGCGCCGAGACATTCACTTGCGTCTACGGCTTTCCGGGCGAGCACCTCGAGGAGGAGCGAACAGCCGATCTCAAACTCGTTGCCGACGCGCTCTTCGCGAACGGTGTGAACCAGATCTTCTGGCACGGCATGCCCTACTTTCGCGACGAAGAGGATCCGAACCGCTTTTATGCGACCGTTCACGTGGGGCCCGAGGGAACCCTCTCACGCGACCTCGCCCTGTTCAACGGTTACATGGAAAGCGTGGCTCGCGTCATGCGGCAGGGAAGAACCTACTCGGACGTGGCTGTCTACCTTCCGCTCGAGGATGCATGGATCGCCGGCGAATACCCCGAGGAGCTGCAATTCCCCTGGGCGTGGGGCGCTTACGAGTTGCGATACGTGGAGATGCCCGCCGAGCTGGCAGGATTTCATCCGCTCTGGATCAACCATGATTTTCTGGCGGAGGGCGGCCTGTGCGGCGCCGCGTTGCGTTGCGGCGAAGCCCGATTCTCGTCGCTCTACGTGGGCGTGGATCATCTCGACAGCGGCGCACTCGACACGATTCTCGACCTGGCCGAGAGGGGATTTCCGATCTGCCTGGCGAAACGTCCCAGGGAGCCGGGCCGGATGAAGTCCGGCGACTACGAGGAGCGGCTCGACAAACTGATCTCCCTCGACAATGTTTCCGACTCCTTCGACAGGATCGCCGTCAATCCTCCGCTCGTCGAGCTCATGGGAGGCGGAGAAAGACTTCCCGATTTCTGGTGCCGCACCGATGGAGAAAGGCACTTCGTTTTCTTTGCACACCCCGCGGCGCAAGACCTGCATCTCCCGCTTGCCCATGGTGCGGCGAACCGCGCACAGCGATCGGTGGTGGACGTGGCCATCAATCTCCAGGCGAAGAGCCACAGGGTGACCCTCGATTTCGCCCCGTGCCAGTCCCTGCTCCTCTCTGTCGGCTCCGATGGCGGAACACGTTCGATTGATATAGAATACATGCCGGACAATCAGGACCGTGCGGAAGGAGAAGAACGATGAGAGTATGCCTGATCTCTCTGGTGGCCGTTGTTCTGGCGCTTTCTTTTTCGCGTGCGCTCACGGCGCCGAAGGAGAAGAAGATCGTGACCGTCGATTTTTCGACGCGGCGTGTTCCGTCCGACTGGCGCGTGACCACGAAGAAGTGGAAGATCGATCAGGGCGAACTGCGCGGCGAGGGGAGCGGCGCTCTCGAATACAAGAAGAAGCTGAAGGGCGACTTCACCCTCTCCTTCGACGGATGGACCGAGGAAAAGGCCAACATAGAAATCGTGCTCGTCGATCCGAAAAGCAAGGAATGTTTTTTCTGCTTCGCCTTTCTCGGCTCCTATCACCGCGTGCTCGACGGGGTGAAGTCAGCCATTCTCAAGGGCAATCGTTTCGTGAGCGTCGATCCCCGCATGTGGATCTTTCCGGGACGTGATTTCTCCTTCGAGGTGCGCCGCGCCCGGAATCAGTACCAGATGTTCCTCGACGGCCTCGCCGGCCCGGCGTTTACCGATCCGGAGCCCGAGATGGAGGAGTTCCTTCTCAAGATCTCGGCAAGCACGGGGGACAAGAAGGAGAGCGTGTCGCTCGACAATGTGAGGCTCGTTGTCGAGAAGTGACCGAGGGCGGCACTGTCGCGAAGGATCCACCGGGGGACCGGATACTGCGCCGAATCCGGCCCCCCAGGTGGAGAAAGCGGATGAGGAGTCTTGCAGCCAAGCCAGGTTAAATACCCTATGGGTTCACCCTCAACCGCTTGTCGCTCTTGTCGAAGTGGAAAAAAAAACGTCGTGACAGAGGCGTCACCCTTAAAGAAGAAGAACCGATCCCCCCGATTCTCAGCACATAGCACCTCTGTCACGACTTTTCGATTCTGTGTTGTCAAATGGTGGGTGCTTTTCTGAAGAGGTATACGGCCGGAATTCGAAAACAGTAACCACTTTGTGACGGGTGTCCCGGAGTTTGTGGCGAAACGGCCGGATCTGGTGACGAGAGGAGTGTGACGATGTCCCAGGCAGCCTTGATCGTTTACGGAGGGTGGGACGGGCACGAGCCGGACAGGTGCGTCGAGATCGTGGCACCGGCCCTCGAGGCCGCAGGTATGAGCGTGACACTTTCCACGACCCTGGCGGCGTTCGGGAGCGCCGATGACCTGAAGGGCTACGACGTCCTCGTTCCGGCCTGGACCCTGGGCGAGCTGACTCCGGGCCAGGAAAAATCGCTCGTCGAGACGGTCAGGGCGGGTGTGGGTGTCGCCGGTTGGCACGGCGGGATGGGGGATGCTTTCAGGAGCGCGGCCGAGTATCAGTTCATGGTTGGTGGACAGTTCGTGGCACACCCTGGCGGTGTGATCGATTACGAGGTCGAGGTGGTTGACAGTGACCATCCGGTCATGAACGGAATCGGCGATTTCAGTATCCGTTCCGAGCAGTACTACATGCATGTCGACCCCTCCAACCGTGTTCTGGCGGTCACGACTTTCAGCGGCGCACACTGCTCGTGGGTCGACCGCTGTCGCATGCCGGTGGTCTGGACGAGGCACCACGGCAGGGGGCGCGTTTTTTACTGTTCCCTCGGGCACGAGGCAGCGGAACTGAAGATTCCACAGGTCAAGGAAATCATCGTCCGGGGAATTCTCTGGGCAGCGGATGGTCCACGGTGAGGAGGAGACTCGATGGGCGGAAGCAAACTCAGGATAGGAATCATCGGCTGCGGCAATATCAGCGCGATCTACATGAAGAACCTTCGGGCTTACCGTCGCGTCGAGCTCTCGGCATGCGCTGACAGGGTGCATGCGCGCGCCAGGGCTCGCGCCGAGGAGTTCGGGATGACCTGCCATGCCGATCCGGAAGAGCTTCTTCGAAACCGGGAGATCGACCTCGTTCTGAATCTCACCACACCCGACAGCCACGGATCGGTTGGGCTTCGCGCTCTGCGGGCGGGCAAGCACCTCTACAACGAAAAGCCGCTCGCCGTCGATCTGGACGAGGCCGAAACCCTTCTTCGGGAGTCGCGTGCGCGCGGTCTCAGAGTCGGCTGTGCGCCTGACACCATCCTCGGTGCCGGGATCTCCCGCTGCCGTGACCTGATCGATCGGGGCGCGATCGGACGGCCCGTGGCTGGAACGGCATTCTTCGTCTGTCCGGGCCACGAGTCGTGGCACCCTGATCCTGATTTCTACTACAAGCGGGGGGGCGGGCCGCTCTTCGACATGGGGCCCTATTATCTCACCGCGCTGATCTCGGTGCTCGGCCCGGTGCGGCGCGTGACCGGTTCGGCACGACGCACCCATGACCGGCGTACCATTGGCAGCGAACCGCGGTGCGGAGAGAAAATCGACGTGGAGGTGCCCACACATGTCGCTGCCGTGCTCGACTTCGCTTCAGGCCCCGTGGTGACCTTGCTCACCAGCTTCGACGTGTCCGCCGCGCGCCTTCCGTTGATCGAGATCTACGGAAGCGGGGGATCCCTGTCCGTGCCCGATCCTAACACTTTCGGGGGGCCGGTCGCGCTCTTTAAGCCGGGGACCGGCAGGTGGGCCGACGAGGGGCCTCTCGACGGCCATGCACAGAACAGCCGCGGCCTCGGGGTGGCCGAGCTGGCTCACGCCATCGAAGAAGACCGACCGCACAGGGCATCGGGCGAGGTGGCGCTCCACGTTCTCGAGATCATGCACGCCATTCATCGCGCGTCGGAGACGTCATGCCATGTGGAAATCGAAACGCGGTGTGCGCAGCCCGAACCCCTGCCGACGGGATGGGTGGCCTGACGCCACGGCCGAAGGCCGCAAAAGGAATTCATTTCCAGAGACGACCCGAGGAGACAAATCCCCAGACGGCACCGGCCAGAAGGCCGACGCCGTGGGCGGCGTTGGCGATATGGGGGATGACGCCGATCAAGCAGAGCAGGAACCAGCCCATCATCATCACGACGATCCATCGGGGAAGCGAGTAACCGGACGAAGGATCGAATCTTCCCCGGATCCAGACGAAGCCGAGCAGACCGTAAACCACACCCGACATTCCTCCGAATCGAGGATTCGTCTCGAAGTAGTACTGTCCCACGTTGGACAGGATGGCGATCGCCAGAATGAGCGCTGTCAGGTACCACGATCCCTGGCGCGATTCGATCATGCTTCCCAGATCCTTCAACCAGAGCATGTTGAAGAGCAGATGGAGGAGGCCGAAGTGGAGGAATATGGGCGTGACGAGGCGCCAGACCTCTCCGCCCATGATCTCTCGCAGGCCTTTGATCCAGACGATGCGATTGCCGATAACCTCGTGCGGGGCGATCGTCAAGAATTGCAGAACCTCCTCGTTCGAGCCGAGCCGGGAGAGGAGCGCCACGGCGACGCTCGCGCCGATGAAGGCGATCGTCAAGGGACCCGGGCGCAGGACGGTGGCAGTGGTCCACGTCGTGCGCACGTCGACGTAGCGTGTGCGCGTGCGGGAGGTCGCGCGCTTCTCCCGGCGTTTTAGACGCCGTGCGGCGGATGGGGCGCTCGCGAATTCGCCGGAGCGTGGATTCCGGGCGAAGCGGTCGAGTAGCTGTCGCGCACCATCGATATCGTCCTCGGCATGAACCCAGATCGTCCACGCCCCATCGCCGGTCTGATCGATTTCGTTTCCGATGCCCTCCACGTGGAGGAAATCGCTGAAAGTCCTGGCCTGGTCTTCGCTGTCCAGTTTTCCGATTGCGCGCATTGTGCTTTATTCACCGATGGCGGCCGCGAGGACCGCCAGTAGTTTTTTCTCGTACTCGACGAAGTCATCGATCGACCCCGGACGTTCGAAACGGTCGAGGAGATGGGCGTCCTTTTTAATAGCGGCCTCGATCCTGGCCGCCAGTCTTCTCTGGCGGGGGCTGAGCAAGTGCGACGGGGATTGTCCATTACCAAGGGCGGCGTTGATCTTGGTCGCCTGCATCGGTGTGAGGGGGACGAAGCGCAACCATGTGCTGTTGAGCCCGTGCTTGTCATCCGATTTCTTGGCGTTCGCGGCAGGCGACGCGATCGGAATCACCCTGTCGGGCGCGATCGCCCGGGCGATCGCGATCTGGCTCTCGCCGTGGGCGAAGACCTTCGAGGCGCATCCGAGCTCGAGCGCCCTTTCGAGGAGATTCTCGTAGCTGATCCTGGACGCATCGAAGGTCACCTCGACCACCTCGAACTTGTCGATCCAGCCGGCGCGCGTGTTCAGAACACCGTCCAGTCCGCCGAGACGGACCTCGCCCTCCCAGAAACAGTGCATCGCGAAAGTGGCAAGATCCGGCTTTTCGAGCGAGAGCTCCCGCGCGGCGATCCGAACGTAGGGGGGAAGATCGCGTCCCGACGCGAGGAGAACCTCCTCGAGGCGCGCCGCGACTCCCCCGGCCGACCAGATCCGGTCGCGGCGCGGAACGATGTCCTTGCCTTCCCCGTCGAGGAAACGGATGACCGGGTTGTTCCATGCAGGTTCTCCGAACCGTTCCAGTATCTCGGCGTCCGCTCCCTCGCGGTTGTTGTGCACCGCGACGGGGATGAACTCGTTCTCGATCGCGTCGATGAGCAATGGATGGGACAGGGGCTCCTGACCGAAGCGCACGCACGTGGCTCATCCGGGGACCTCCTGGAAAAGGAGAAGCGTCGGTTTCCCGGAGGTTGCCGTCTCCTCGATCGCCGGGCCGAGGTCGCGGTTCCACGCGACGCGGCCCAGTTCGGGTGGATTCGGTGCGTCCGAGGGGGTGGGGGAGCTTTCTTCGCGCGCGACGATCTTTCTGTTCGTGTAGGAAAGACTCACGATCTTCCAGTCGCCGTCGAGACGGACGAACTGGAAGACGTCGATGCCGCCCGCGAGGCGATCGGGCGATTCGACGCGATACGGCGCCCACACTGTTGCGATCTTGTGATCGACGAGCACCGTCGGTTCGCCGACGAGCCACTCGCGGAAGGTTCTCCCTCGCTCGAGACTCTGGCGGACGAGGGTTATGAAATCTTCAGCCGACATGACTCTTTGCTTGTCGCTGTCCGCCGCGTCGATGGCCACCACGGCGCCGGGCGCGAATCGGGCCGCAACGCGTTCGACGCGCCCTTCCGAGTAGTCGTCGAGCCACTGGCCGCAGAGAGCGAGCAGCTCCTCTTCGACCGATTTCGTCCCGGGGGAGCGGTCCTCGTCGGAGGCGCTGACATGAACGGAAAAAAGCAACCAGGCGGCGAGCACCGCAAAAGTGAAATATCGCATGATCGTTCCTCGCAGAGACGGTTGGTGCGGCTCGGAAAAGCCGCGGATCAGGGACAGACCAGACTAACCTCACCCGCCTGGAGCCGCAAGATTCTATCCCCAGATGCAGTTTGCCTCTCGAGGGGCGAGGGGATACGATGAATCGCGAAATGATTGACCGAGTCGAAACAGACGATCTGAATACACCCCTCGAGAGATCCTCGCTCAGAGCCCACCTCATTGCGTTCGGTATGGTTTTCGTCTGCTGTGCGGTTCTTGCCGTGGGGTATGCCACCACCTATTACGAGTCGTACACGCGGAGCGACAAGGAGTGTGATTACTTTCTCGAACTGTGCCGGTCTTTCTGCTGGTGGTGTCCCTGGATCGCGGCGACACCTCTCATGCTGATTCTGTGCAGGCGGTTCACGATCAAGCGTGGCGCGTGGCGCGTTCCGCTGGCCGTGCATCTCCTGTTCGGCCTGGTCGTGGGCGAAGGGGTCAGGCTCATCCAGTTCTATCTGATGAAGAGCAACTTCGGAATCGAGATCATGCCTGTTGGAGTCGGTCCGCTGCTGATGGGGTGCAACACCTATCTGGCATTCGTGGCCGCCTTTCACGGCCTCGACTATTACAGGCTCTTCCGGGAACGGGAGGTCCGTGCGAGCCAGCTCGAGATGCGTCTTGCGCGCGCCCAGCTCGACGTGCTCAAGATGCAGCTGCACCCTCACTTTCTCTTCAACACGCTGCACGCGATCTCGACGCTCATGCATCGCGATATCGAAGCCGCCGAAGCGATGGTCATCAAACTGGGCGATCTCCTGCGTCTTTCCCTCGAGGCGACCGAAGAGCACGAGGTCCCGATGCGCAAGGAGCTCGATTTTCTCAAGAGGTATCTCGACATCGAGCAGATCAGGTTCGGCGACCGGCTCGTGGTGGACTTCGATATCGCGCCCGACGTCCAGGGAGCCTACGTGCCGAATCTTATCCTTCAGCCGATCGTCGAGAACGCGGTCAATCACGGAATCAGCAAGATCGTGACACAGGGGCGGATCGTTTTGCGCGCCCGGAATCGAAAGGGGATCGTGGAAATCGAAGTGGGGGACAATGGGCCCGGATTACCCGAAGGGGGCGATCCTCCCGTTTCCCGTACAGGCCTGGCCAACACGCGGGCCCGCCTGGAACAGCTTTACGGTTCGGCGGGACGGATCGCGTTCCGCACTCCCGAGGAGGGCGGACTGGTGGTGCAGATGGAGATCCCCTTTCACACCGGCCCCTATTCATGAGACGTCCGGGCCGGCGCCCGCGCCCGGAGTGCGATATTGGACGGAAAATCGATGGAACGAATCAGAGCAATCATCGTCGATGACGAACCCCTGGCGCGGGAGCGGATCAGGACGCTGCTTGCGCTCGAAAGCGATTTCGAGGTCCTGGCCGAGTGTGAAAACGGGAACGAGGCGGTCGATGCCATCGAGAAATTCGAGCCCGATCTGGTCTTCCTCGACGTGCAGATGCCGGCCGTGGATGGTTTCGATGTCCTGGCGGCACTCGATCAGGACCGCTTGCCGTCGGTGGTGTTCGTCACCGCTTTTGATCAGTACGCGGTGAAAGCCTTCGAGGTTCACGCGCTCGACTATCTTCTCAAGCCATTCGGCAGCGCGCGATTTGCCGAGGCGCTCGATCGCGCCCGGAAAATGGTCGAACAGGCCCGGGCAGGGGTGGTCAGAACGGAGCTCGCCCAGTTGATCAGGGATACCCGGAACGAACAGCGCGCGGGGAATAAACTCCTGATCAAGACGGAAGGCAAGATCGTTTTCGTTCCTGCCGATCGGATCGTCTGGATAGAGGCGGCAGGCAACTATGTACGCATTCACACGCGGGACGACCTCTTTCTCATGCGCGAGACGATGGCCGGGATGGAGAGGCGTCTTCCGCTCGAAAAGTTCGTCCGCATTCACAGGTCGACAATGGTGAATTTCGACGATATAAAGGAGCTCTTACCGACCTTCAACAACGAGTTCATGGTTGTGCTTCGCGGCGGTGAGAAGCTCAAACTGAGTCGCAAGTACCGTCCCGACCTCGAGAGACGGCTCGGGAAATCTCTCTGAATGGAAGATGTGCGGCTGACCTGCGCACACGATCCGCATGCACACGAAAGGTCTGCTCGAATCTGACAGCTGGATCCCATGACGGAGCCCGAAATGCGATCGAGATCATCCGAATTCTTTTTTATCCGCGTTCTGTTTCTTCTCCCTTGCCTGCTCTGCGGATCCTGTTTTTCGACGCAAGCGGACGGGTCTCCGGAGGAGACCGCCCCTGGCGATCTGAATCCTACCAACCTTCGCTGCGAGTACAGAATCGATCCACTCGGTGTCGACATTCCTCTGCCGCGGTTGAGCTGGGTTGTCGAGTCGGATCAGCGCGGCCAGGCGCAGACCGCTTACCAGGTGATCGTCGCGTCGGGGCGCGACGAGCTGATGCGGCGCGAGGGGACGCTTTTTGACAGCGGAAAGATCGCCTCGGACAGGACGCTCCATGTGGCCTATGGCGGAGAGCCTCTCCGTTCGCGGCAGCAGTGCTGGTGGGCGGTGCGCGTCTGGGACCGCCATGACCGCCCGTCGGCATGGAGCCGGCCGGCTCGCTGGTCGATGGGCCTGCTCGAGCGGTCCGACTGGCAGGCGGAGTGGATCACGATTCCGCGACCGGGGGGAACGGAGGAGACAGCCCTCCTTCTGGGTGATTGGATCTGGCATCCAACGCAAAAAAGCGACGACGCTCGCGTCTGTTTCCGGTGCAAGGTGCACCTCGAGAAGTCGGATATCAAAGTGACTCTCGCCCTGAGCGCCGACAACCACTACAGACTCTTTGTGAACGGCGTCGAGATCGGCAGCGACGGCCAGTGGAAATCGGTCGAGACTTATACGCTCTTTCAAGGGAAGCAGCTCGAACCGGGGATGAATCTGATCGCCGTCGAGGCGCGCAATACAGATGGTCCCGCCGGCCTTCTCTTCGGCATGGGATCGATGGGGCCGCCCGGTACGGGGAGGATAAAGACCGTCGAGGGCTCTCAATGGCGCTGCATCGACGCGGACGCTGCCGGTATCGGCGAGGAGAACACTGAGTGGTTGTCCGCCGGTTATGACGACCGGTCATGGATTTCGCCGGTCGCTGTCGGCACCTACGGCGACGAGCCGTGGGGCAAACCGGGAGTCGGAGTGCGCAAGCCGCAAAGCGCCGTAGACCTCTGCCGTCGATTCGACGTTGCCCGAGAGGATCTGAAGAGAGCCACCGTTTATGTCACCGCCCAGGGAATCTACGAGCTCAAACTCAATGGCCGCAAGGTGGGTCGGAGTTCGCTTGCGCCGGAATGGACCGAATACAACCGCCGGATCCAGTATCAGACCCACGACGTGACCGAATTCATATCGCCTGGAGAAACGAACGATCTCTTTGCAACCGTTGCCGAGGGCTGGTTCGCCGGCCGGATCGGCTTTTCACAGCCCCGGTTGTACGGTGAGAATCCGGCCCTTCTGATGCAGCTCGAGATCGAATTCGATGACGGGACGCAAACCGTCGTGGCGAGCGACTCCGCGTGGCGCGGTTCGCGCGATGGGCCGGTCACGGCGGCGGGTATCTATGACGGCGAGACGATAGACAACCGCCGTTCGATGAGCGAAGCGATCGGTATCGCCCTGGGGGACAAGTACTGGAAACCCGCGACCCATTCACCTCTTACAGGGGATGTCGATCTGGTCTGGCAGCGGAGCGAGCCGGTGGCCATCACGCGGGAGATCGTCCCCGTGAGTCTGGACGAGCCGCGGCCCGGAATTTTCGTCTTCGACCTGGGGCAGAACATGGTCGGCGTGTGCCGCTTCAAAGCGCGCGGTCCGGCCGGCGGATCGGTCACCCTGCGCCACGCCGAGAGACTCGCTGCGGACGGAACGATCTACAGGGACAACCTGCGGCAAGCGGCGGCCGAGGACACCTTCGTCCTCGACGGGCGGGGCGAGGAGGTCTTCGAACCGCGGTTCACGTTTCACGGTTTCCGATACGTCGAGGTGACGGGCGCGGCAGACACTCCGAGGCTGAGCGATCTCGTCGGCTTGCCCATGCACACGAGCGCAACGGAGACGGGGCGATTTCAGAGTTCGAACGTTCTCGTGAACCAGCTCATGAAGAATATTCTCTGGGGGCAGCGGGGAAATCTGACCGGTATTCCCACCGACTGCCCGCAGCGCGACGAGCGCCTCGGATGGACAGGCGATATCCTGGCCTTCGCCGAGGCTGCGATCTACAACATGGATCTCGCCGCCTTCTTCACGAAGTATGTCCACGATCTGCGCGATGCCCAGAATGAAGACGGCCGTTTTCCCGATTTCGCCCCTCTCGGGGCCAAGCGCGACACTGGCGAGTTCTGCGGCGTTCCGGCGTGGGGCGACGCCGGAGTGGTAATTCCCTGGCAACTCTACCGGTACTACGGCGACGAGCGTGTCCTGGAGGAGCACTTCGAGGCCGCACGCCGATGGATTGACTATATCCACTCCAAGAATCCCGATCTGCTCTGGACCGAGGGGAGGGGTAACGACTACGGCGACTGGGTCAACGGGGACACCGTGCGCATCGAGGGTTTTCCACGGGAAGGCAATGCCGTTCCCAAGGAAGTTTTTGCCACCGCCTTTTTCGCCGACTCCACGCGGATCGTATCCGAGATGGCGCGCGTGCTGGGGCGGGACGGCGAAGCGCGGCAGTACGGCGAGCTGGCAGCGAAGATCAGGGCCGCCTTCCGGAAAGCCTACGTGAACGACGAGGGCCGCATCGAGGGAGACACGCAAGGGGGATATGCACTCGCCCTCGATATGGAGTTGCTCGAAGGGGACTCGACGCGGGCGGCGATCGCCCATCTGCTCGAGGCGCTCGAACGATATCGGGGCCATCTGTCCACCGGTTTTCACACGTCCCACCGTCTCATGCAGGTGCTGAGCGAACATGGGCATCATCGCGAAGCGTGCCGTTTGATCAATCTCACGACACCGCCGTCGTGGGGGTACATGGTCGAGCAAGGGGCCACGACGATCTGGGAACGGTGGGACGGCTACGTGGAGGGACGCGGATTCGCCGACCCGGGGATGAATTCGTTCAACCATTACATGTTCGGTGCGGTGGGCGCGTGGGTCTGGAGCAGGATCGTCGGTATCGATCTCGACGCCAGTTCGAACGCTTTCAAGAGATTCGCGATCAGTCCGCGGCCCGGCCCGGGCTTTACCTGGGCCAGAGGCGCCTACGATTCGATACGGGGAACGATCGAGTCGGACTGGCGTATCGAGAAGGGAACCTTTTTTCTACGCGTGACCGTGCCCGCCAACACCACCGCGCTCGTGAGGATCCCGACGACCGATGCACGCAATGTGCGCGAGGGGGACGCAAAGCTTTCCGACGTCGACGGTTTGACTCTCGCAGGGAGCGAGGAGGGAGCGATCTACGTCGAAACCGGTTCGGGTACCTATGCCTTCAGCGCACCCTACGAATCGAGGAAATGAACGCATCGCCAGTTGAGGATTGAATACCATGGGAAAAGAACCATCAGGGAGCGGCGCGATCAAGCGGCTCGATTCTCTCTATGAGTTCGACCGAGCTCCGGTCAGCGAGGATCGGCTCTGCGGGGGCGGGTACTTTGCCGGATCCTTCGCTGGCGAACACGTGGCCGCCACCGAATTCGTGATTGGCGCCCTTTTCGTGACGTGGGGCACCTCGGTGAAGGACGTGGTCGTGGGATTGGCCATCGGCAATCTTCTGGCCGTGCTCAGCTGGGCGCTCGTCTGCGCACCGATCGCGGTCGAGACGCGGATGACGCTGTACTGGTATCTGCGCAAGATCGGCGGACCTGTCTTGACGCTCATCTACAACGTGCTCAACGCGGTTCTCTTCTGCATCCTGGCCGGCTGCATGATCACCGTTTCCGCATCGGCCGTACGCCTTCTGTTCGGCTCGATCCCGCGGCAGACCGAGTGGTACCCGACGCACTGGGGTTTCGTTCTCGTCGTTCTGCTCGTCGGCGCGGTCGTGGTCATGCTCGCCATCGCGGGTTTCAAGAAACTGGCCGCTTTCGCCTCCGTCTGCGCTCCGTGGATGCTGATCATGTTTCTGGCGGGATTTCTGGTGATGCTTCCCCGGCTCGGCGCAGAGACCGGAGTGGGGGACGTCAACAGTTTTTCACGTTTCTGGGAAATGGGCCGGAAAGCCGTATGGACGGGACGGACGCCCGAAGGAGGTCCGCCTCAGATCGGATTCTGGCATGTCGTCGCCTTTGCGTGGATCTGCAACCTCGCCATGCATATGGGGCTGTCCGACATGGCTCTCTTCCGGTACGCGCGGCGTGCTTCGTACGGTCTGTTTTCTATCTTCGGTATGTTTCTCGGACACTACCTGGCCTGGATCTGGGCCGGTGTGATGGGAGCGGGGGCCGCCTTGCTCCTTCAGACTCCTCTGACGGCGCTCGATTCCGGGGCGGTTGCGTTCTCGGTGCTCGGCGTGGCCGGCGCCCTGGCCGTGGTCATCGCCGGCTGGACAACATCCAATCCGACTCTCTACAGGGCCGGTCTCGCGCTGCAGGCAGTCACCCCGAACTGGCCCCGGTGGTCGGTCACACTCGTGGCCGGCGCGATCACCACGGTGATCGCTTGCTTTCCGTTCGTGTTCAAGGGATTGCTGGATTTTGTCGGGCTTTACGGTCTTCTTCTCGTACCGGCCGGGGCGATCGTGGTCACCGAGCACTGGATCTTTCCGCGCATCGGTCTGACCCGATACTGGTCCTCGGCGCGCGGGCAGATCCTGAACTGGCCCGCCCTTGTCGCGTGGGCCGTCGGGATGGCGCTTGCCCTCGGCCTCTGGCTCACCGACACGGTCCATCTCTTTTTTCTTTTTCTGCCCGTCTACATCGTCACCGCTGCCGTCTACATCGTCCTGGCCGCTTACGCGGGGGCAAGGAGTCCGATCGCCGACGGGGCCGGTGGAGATTCCGGCAAACCTCCCGGCCGACCGCCCGGCGTTTCGCCCGGAGCCTCCTCCGCCGCGCCGCGGAGCGAACGGGGCAACACCGTTCTTTCGCGACTGTTCGGACTCGGAGCCTTGGCCGCGCTCGGTGCGTGCGTAGTGATGCCGTGCGTCGTTTACTTTTCAGATTACGCTTCCTATCAGGAAAACATGGAGTGGTTCAAGAAGTGGCTGATCGTGCCCACGCTTGTCTACTTCCTGACCGGCACGGCATGGCAGCTCACGAGAAAGAAGGAGCGGGGAGCGCACTGAACCGGTGATCGTTGGAATGTTTTTTTTCGAGTGGTGCAGGCGATTTCGCACCAAGTCCTGTTAGAGAGGAAGGACCAAGCATGAAGAGCAAAATGTCCCGCCGTGCGTTCATCAAGAGGAGCGCCAATGTCGGTGCCGCCACGTTGGTGGCTGGCGGTCTGCTCGGTTCCACGTCCTGTCGAGAAGGGGATCGCCCCGTTCGGACCGAACCGGTCGATCGATCGGTCATTGCGGCGATCAGGGGAGAGAGCAAGTACGACTCGACGGTGAAAGCCGTCGAAACCCTGGGGGGGATCGAGCGATTCGTGTCAAGGGGAGCGACGGTTTGCATCCTGCCCAACGCGCAGCGGAACAATCCCGGTGTCTTCACCAGCCCGGACATCGTCCGCGCACTCCTCGATCTGTGCAACGACGCCGGTTCGAAGGGAGTCGACTGCTTGAGCTGGCTGCCGGCGGAATGCTGGGAGTCGACCGGTTTGGCGCAGGTGGTGAAGGATGCCGGAGCGGGGCTGAAGCTCGTCGACGGCAAGGATGATTCGATGTTCCGCTCGACGGTCTTGCCGGAAGGAAAGATCCTGAAAGAGGCCCACATCATGGAGCGTTTCTTCGAATACGATGTTTTCATCAATGTTCCGATCACGAAGGATCACGTGGGCAACAAGTTCACGGGGACGATGAAGAACCTGATGGGACTCAACTCGCCTCGATCGAACCGGACTTTTCACACAGGGAATTTCAAGAACGATAATATCGCCCATCTCGACCAGTGTATCGCCGATCTGAACACCGCTATCGAACCTTCGCTGTGTGTCGTCGATGCCACGGAGTTCATTGTCACGAACGGCCCCTTCGGACCGGGCAGGCTGCACCGGCCGATGAAGGTGGTTGCAGGTCGAGACCGGGTGGCGATCGATGCCTACTGCGCCTCGCTGTGGGATCTGAAACCCGAAGAGATCATCATGATCAAGGCGGGCCACGAGCATGGGATCGGAGAGATCGATCTTTCGAAGGCGGATCTCAGAGAATTGGAGATATGAGGCACGAATTCGTGACCGGAGTTTTGAGTCTTCTCTTGCCGGTGCTGCTTGCGGCCGGATGCGTACTCGGCCTGAGCCGGTGCGGACCGGATTCCTCCTTGCCGCCGGAGTGTGCCTTCGATTTCGGGCCCTACCTTCCAGATCCGGATCGGCTCGGCGATTGGCGCCCCGCTGGCGATCCGAGAGTTTTCGAAGGTGATGATCTTTACGCGTTTATCAACGGCGGTGCGGAAATCTACCACGAGTATGGTTTCGAGCGGGTCGTCGTGCAGGGATTTTCCGGGGATGAGGGCGGGAGAATCACCCTTGAAATCTACGAGATGGACAGTCATGCGGCCGCCTACGGAATCTGGTCCACCAAAAGAGGATCGGAGGGGCGCCCTCTGGCGCTGGGCGGCGGCGGTGTGATGTACGACTACTACGCCTATCTCTGGAAGGGTCCATTCCTGATCACGCTCACCGCTTTTGACGAGCGTCAGAAAACCGTCGATGGACTGAAGGTGATCGCCAGTGCGGTTGACGCCGCGCTCATGACCGAATCAAGGGCGCCAGATCTCGTCGATCTGCTGGGCGCCGAAGGCGTTGCCGGGCGGAGTGTCGTTTACATGACCGGGCCGATAGCATGGTTCAACTGCCACAGGTTCTTCACAAGGGACATTTTCGAGGCCAAGGAGATCGTGAAAGGCGCATCCGATGAGGGCTGCGTGGTTTTTGTCTTCGCATACGGGGGCGACACGGAGGCCGCGCAACGGTTCGGGAGTGTGTCGGGAGTGTTTCGGAACAGTGGTGAATATTCGGAATTCAGCGGCGCGGATGGGGCCTTCAGCGCAGTCGACAAGGAGGGGAGAATTCTCGAAGCTTGTCTGACGCGGCGATTCATTTTGCTCACCTCCTCCGATCCGAAGAGCGGCGGTGCCACTTCTTTTCGAGCGCGCCTGGTGAAACGGATCGCGGCATTTCGTTGAGGCGATCCGATCGCGCCGCTCGCGGCCGAATCGACCTCTCTCTGCAACCCCGGAAGAAGAAAGATCTTAAGGCGGAGTTACATTTCTCTTTTTTCTGGAATTCTTCTCTGCTGACAGGATAATTTTTTTGATTTATATTATGTAAGACCAGAATTGATTCAAGAGAACAGAAATCCTTAACGATACAATAGTTAAGCTAATGGCCGAGAAGGGCTCGTTCCCCTGGGAAGATTGGTCGATAGACGTTGTTGACTATCTTTGTTGCCATGTTCAGAAGTTGAGACTAGTTTTAATAATAGAGGTTAGAAGCACTGCAGAGCGTATGCAGTTTTCTGGATTCGAAGGTCCCAGGTACAACTAAGGGTGACACGATGGAATCCTTTTCATCTTTTTCGAAAGCGCGAAGGCTACCAGCTCTTCTGGTATGCCTTTTTCTTTTTGCGATACTTTCTTCCTGCGGCGGCGGCGGTAGCGGCGGCGGAGGCGGAGGAGGGCAGGGAGCTCAAGGCGGCGGCGAAGGGATCATCCTCAATTCGATCACCTTTCCGGCCTGGACAGATCTGAGCGGCGCAACCCAGACTCCTCCGGCGGGGGGACCTCTCGGACAGCAGATCATCTTCACTTTCTCCGGTGCTCCGGACGGTCCGGCCAGAATCGAGATCCTGGAGCCGGCCGTCTACGATTCGCTGCAGGTCTACGCCCTTCTGGATTCGAACTATACCGGTCCCGACGGCGCCGTCGACCACGACCGGGCAATCATACCCGCTCGCGGCGTTTACGAACGGATGGGGAACAGGGTGGTGTTCACGCCCTACTTTCCCGTGGAGGAGATTGATTTATCAACCAACGCCACGCTCGACGAGGTTCCCGGATTGCTCCCTGACAAGGAGTACATCGTTTATATTCCGATCGGACTGGGAGGAACAATATCCAATCTCAAGGGTGTAAAAAATTCCGTGACGAATCCGGTCCGTTTCACCACATGCTCCGAGGATCTTCCCAATCTTTTCTACTCCAATCATCCGACCACACCTCCACAGGTCATCGATCTGTATCCAGGGGATGGAGAGGTCGACGTGGCGATCAATACCTTCAGCGATATCTCCAGTTTTCCTCAGGAGAAGGAATTCTTCGTCGAATTCGACCAGCCTGTCTACAGCGCGGAAGAGAACATAGCCGGTTTGAAACTCGATCTCGACGGCGACACGGTCGATGATGAAAACATCTTCATGCTCTACTCGGCACCGGTCGGTTTCGCGGCCCTCGACGTGGGAACATCCGAAGATCCCGGTATCTTCAGCGTCGATCGCGGTACAGGTGAAGCCACCAAGATCGGGGTCACGCGGTTGTCCACGAATCCTTACACGATTACCGGCCTGAGGGGTGTCGTCATCGACGATGCCGGAATCATGTGGGGAACGACCGGAAGTGAACTCTATCGTGTGGAGTACAAGAATCTCAAGTTTAGTGAGATCTGCCGCCTCTACTCGCCCGTTAGTTTCGGCGGCGGTTTGACGAACGTGCGCGGCCTGGCTCTGGGGCAGGACGGGACGCTATACGGTATCAATGCCGACCTGGGTGTCATCATCTCGATTGACAAAGAGACGGGGGCTGTCACCGATCTGCTGGATCTGGGTACGTCAGCCGGTCCGGTTCTCGACCTCGCAGTGCGCCATGACGGAACCGTCTATGCAACATCGGTGGTCAATTCCGGATCGCCTGTTGCATTCGCGACGCTCTGGGAAATCGATCTTTTCTCCGACCCGATACAGGCGAACCAGATCTACTCCGTGTCGGAGGACTACACTTCGATCGGTATGATGGGTTTCAATCGCATCTCCCTGTACAACCGGGACGGCTTGAAGGTGGATACCTTCGATCTCGAGAACTACGACGTCATCGGCCCGGAGCAATTCACGATCACGGGAATCGACAACAAAGCTTTATTCGACATGATCGGACCGGCAACCGAACTGAGTACCCACGCCGATCTGGTGGAGAATTACTACACCGGTTCGAAGGTCGTTTTGACTCCCAGCGGTGTTCTTCCATTCGGATCCAGGGTCGAACTGCTGATTCGCCGTGGTTTCAAAAACATCAGTCTGGGAAGTCAGGCGAATCAGGACGGTATCGATCCGGAGGATTCGGACCGCATCGCGGCCGAGGCCGATCTGCTGGCAACCTTTTCCACCTTCGACCCGGGAGCGGGAGAAGTGGACGACATTTTCTACGAAGACTTCTTGTCGAAGGACTGGCAGGGAAATGCCATGCTGGAAGGTATGGCGCCCGCTAACTGGGCCGTGGCCGACGTGGACAACACTCCACCGGACTACGAGCATCTCCTCGCGACGTACGGAATGAGCGGCGAGGGAAATCTGGGTGATTTCAAACCGCTCGGCGTGTTTCCCACCGTTCTTCTCGACACCGATTATCAGCCTCTTCCTCTCTTCGACGGATCCACGCCGGGGGTGAGGAAACCGACGGTAGTGACGGGGGGAGTCTTCAACTTCCACGATATCGTCATCCCCGCGGACGTGACAGTGAGAGGCCTTGGATCAAATCCCCTGATCTTCACGGCTACGGGCAAGGTGGAGATCTACGGCATCATCGATGTCTCTGGAATCGACGGTATGGACGACCCCACTTTCAATTCGGCTTTTACGCCGACACCTGGCGGGATCGGTGGTCCGGGCGGCGGGCGCGGCGGCATGTCGAATCCGCCTAAACCTGAAGACTTTCAGCTCCTCACAGACCTCAGGTCGCCCAATATGGGTGAATCCGGTTGGGGGCCGGGAAATCTGCGACAGATCGGCGGCGAAGGCGGACAATGCGGCGCCAAGGGAACGGATGTTCCTTACCTCGGATCGAGCCCTGATGACGATTCCCGCGGTTCGGGCGGAGGCGGTGGTTCCTATCTGCAGCAGGGCGGCTACGGTTATCACGGAATGGGGAAATACGGCGCGGATCCCGACGATCCGGTCCGTTACTTCGAGAGGGATTCGTGGTGGTGGGACGACGGCGCCCCGGTCGAGTTCGGGGAGGAACACCGCTACTGGTGTCAGCATCCGAAGGGGGGCGATCCCGGGATCTGGCCCTTCGGCGACGGGGATCCGGCCAATGATTTCATCGGGCTTGGCGGCGAGATGATTCATATCCAGGGTGGACAGGGCGGTGGCGGTGCTGGCTCCCGGCTGGATAGCATGAACCCCGCGTCCATTCAGGCCGCAGCCGGCTGGTTTCCGCCGCTCGACCGGAGCGCGTATGACGCGAAAGGCGGCGGTGGCGGAGGCGGCGGAGGAGCGCTGGCGATCTATGCGCTCGAAGAAATCCTGATCTGGCCAGGCGGTACGCTATTGGCCCGCGGTGGCGAAGGCGGTGTCGGCGAGGTCATCGGTCACGGCAATTTCGGTGGCGCAGGTGGCGGCGGCAGCGGCGGTGCCATCATTCTCGACTCGGCGAAACGGATACATCTCTACTACAACTCCGTGATCGATGTTTCCGGGGGCTACCCCGGTGATGCCAAGGAAGTGACCTGGACGAATTCCAACGGCCAGAACTGGTCCGCTTTCAAGACAAATAATTGTCTCATCCCGGCGAGAGGCCACAGGGGCAGTTACTGTAACTGGTCGATTGGAGACGGCGGTCCCGGCGGATACGGTTTGGTTCAGCTACAGGTGCCCGACTGGAGCACCGATCTGACTATCGTGGACGAGGAGTCCGTTTTCGCTGATGTGGTCAAAGTTGACTGGTACGGCGAATACTGGGGGAACAACGCGATCTGCGACGGCACTCCGACCGAGTGCAAATGCTTTACTGGCGGCAACGGCAAGAACTGTCTCGAGAAGTACTACCACTACAAGGTGAAATACGACAGCAACGCCAAGTTTCCGAAGACGTACGACGATCCTGAAGAAGAATGTCTCATCGATCCGGCCAAGACTCCAACGACACTTGGACCGCTTTCATACGGTCTCTCGAAGTGGATCGATATGGGCCAGATCATTCATCGTGATCCGGTTGGCGGCTATCCGGCTCCATATTTTCTCGGATTTACCGGCATCGACCTGTCAACGGGACTTGTGATAACCCAGAACGGACACATACCCAATCCGGAGGACAACGACATCGAGGTCTATGCTCCCGACTGGGATAACGGCACGGTGCATTACATTCCGGACGAGAACGCGGTGAGTGTCCTTTTCCAAGGCGCCGAACCGGTCGTGCGCGGCTCCAAGGTTCCTGATCCGAATTCGTATACCGAATGGACCGCGGATATCACCTCACTGAGCGGAAAGCAGTTCATCCGGTTCAAGGTGGAACTGAACACGGCAAGGGAACCTTATCCATTGACCCCGACAAGTCCGAAGCCGCAGGTCAATTTCGTCAGAATCAAGATGAAGTATTGATTGGGGCTATTTGAGATAGCCGATCGCTTCCAGTTGCTTCATCGCTGATGCGTCGAAGAGGCTGATGTTGTATGGAGCGGTCTCTCGACATTTGCTGATCCACTGGGAGATGAGTTTTCTCAGACGACCGGCTGTCTCGGGCTGAATTTCTGAGAGATCCTCCCTTTCATTCCAATCCTGCCGGCGATCGTAGAGGGTGAGATGTCCGTTATCGCAGGTCAGGATTCCTTTCATGTCATCATTGAAGGCAGCTTGTTGCACGACCATGCTCGTGCCGAGACGGCGCAGTCCATGAGCAGTCTCCGCGAAGAGCACTCTGCCCGCCTCCGGGGAGCGGAATAGATCGACGCCGGCGTAGTGAGCCTCCCGATCTCCGGTGACGTTCGAAGGGGGAATACCGGCAAGAGCGAGCAGGGTTGGCGCCACGTCGATGAGGCCGACCATGTCGGTCCGCTTCGATGCGCCGAACCGCGTGTTTGCGAAAATCAACGGTACGTGGAGCAATTCTCTATGCAGGCTCTGACCGTGCTGAAGCTGGCCGTGCTCCATGAACTCCTCGCCGTGGTCGCTCGTGACGATGATAATCGTGTCTTCGAGGATTCCTCTCGCGGAGAGATCATCCAGCAGAACAGCGAACCGTTCGTCCCAGTAGGCTATTTCGGAGTCATAGAGATCGATGAGTTCTTCGATCTCGGCGTCGAGTCGATCGTCGAAATCCTTCTCTCGACTCGCCGGTCTGGCGAGCTCTTTGAGTGATTTGACGAGATGAAACATCAGTTCATCAGACCTGTCCTGATCCGCTGCCCCGGCGGGTGTTGAGCCGAATCGATTGAGGCGGTCACCTGGAGCGGCGTAGGGCATGTGCGGCTCCATGTAGTGCAGATAAGCGAAGAACCGTTCTCCTTTGTGATCGTCGAGCCAGTTGAGAAAGACCCTGTTCAACTGGGCCGCGGTGCACCAGGGGATGCTGTAGAAATTCTCGAAGCCCACGGAGAAGTTGTTGTCGGCGGAAATCAAATGATTGGCGACAAAAGCTGCCGTCGAGATTCCAGACTTCTGGAAGGACTCGGTGATTGTGGCTATCCCGGGGACGAGAAACCAGTGATTCACGTCGTAAAGTCCGTGAGTGTAGGAGTACTGTCCGGTAAGAAGAGTCGCGGTCGAAGGAACTGTCCAGGAACTCTGGGACCAGGCATTCTCGAAGACAACGCTTTTTTTCATGAAACGGTCAAGGTTTGGAGTCGTGGATCTGCTGTACCCGAATCCGGAGAGGTGGTCGGCCCTGAGGGCATCAACAACCATGACGACAACGCTTTTCGCTTCCGAAAAGCGCTGGCGAGGAGCGCTATCCGCCTGACAGATTTCCGGATTGATCCAGATGGCCACGTTGTCGTCCTTGGTGCGGTTCGACCCGGCGAAAGAGGTTGACAGCGTTATCCGGGAGGGGTCGCCCTCTGAGAACCGGAGTGGAAGGGAGATTTTGCGCGAAGAAGCCTGTCCCGTGGCCGGGAGCGATTTGCTGAAGAGAACCTCGTCTCCTATCCTGATCTCGAAAACAACCTCCTGGCGCGTCTTGCCACTCCGTCCGATCGAAGCGATGCCGAAGAGAAGAGTGCAATCACGGGGGACGACGATATCGAAGGAGGCAGAAGCGGGCACATTCTGCATCAGAAGCCTGCCAAGGGGATCGCTGAAGAACTCCTTTCTTTTTTCGTCGAAATCAGCTCTGAATGAGTTCTGCCCGGTCTGTGCGTCTTCGATCGGATGGTCGAGAAGAAACGAGAGCCGTTGACGAAAAGAAACAGACGCCTCGGCATCGCGGACCGTGCGTCCCTCGGAGATCAGCAACGGACTGGACCAGACCGAGACGAGAGGTTCCAGCCCGGGACTCTTGTGCGAATAGAAAAGGAAATCTCCACTGTCGCCGCACAGATCGGGAAGGCCGATGCGTATTTCGTCGATAAGACCGCGCGCCAGATCCGACGTTGCGATCTCTCGATCGATCAAGGAGAACATGCGTCCATTCGATTCGAGATCGATCCGATAGGTGATCCGGCCTTTTCGATCGAATTGCGAGGGATCGGGGGAGTTCGGAAGCAAACCCATCCCCACTTTTAATACAGCCTCCTTTCCCAATGGCACGTTCCTGAAGCGGATCGTTGTCCGTGGGGGGGCGGGATAAAAAAGGCGTTCGTCCTCGGTCCAGGGAGGCATTGGAGCGAGCAGACTGAGCGGATCAATCTTGATTCCCCGAGTCGTCACCTCGGCGGAGGACATGTTGGCGAAGAAATCAAATCTCCGGGCAACCACGAATCCCTTCTCCGAGCATGCCACGAAGTGAACGGCGAGGAGTAGCAGGAACAGACTGCCGAATCGGCGGAGAAAATCACTCTTGTCGATCGATCGCATGAAAGTTCTCTCTCTCGAATTTTACCACCCGCTTCGCGTCTCAAGATGTGTTGTGATTGTCCTTTAAAAAGAGCCTGAGTCAAATGATTCATTCCGCCGTGCGGCGGGAGAGGATTCGTGGATTCGATTGCGTTTCCATGATATAAATGGGCCTCTCTCGCAGTCGGGTGTGGAATGCACCTCATTCACGATCAGAAGTCCTTCGATGTTCGGCTTGAGAGACAGGGGACACTATAAATGAAGCATTCTCCTCCACTCGCACGGGCCCTTCTCGCTGTTATCTTCATTTTTCTCCTTTCCGGTCACGCGTCGGGCGAAGACAGAGCCCTGCTCATCGGCGCCGGCCGTTATGCCAGCGCCAAATGGGATCTCCCTTCCGTTGAAGAGAACCTGAGGATTTTCCAAAAGAGCCTGATCGAAGACGTGGGTGTCCCGCCGGCCAACATCAGTATCGTCGTCGACGCTGCTGTGACAAGAACCGGCGTCATGCGGGCCTTGAAGGTGATCGCCCGCCAGGCAAAATCTGGAGACCGGTTGTTCCTCTACTTCACGGGACATGCGACAAAGGTGTTAATGGGTGGTGCCCCGGTGAGGGCTTTTTTTACATGGGACACGATCGAAAACGATGACGGCGCAGGATTCGAATGCGAGTCGCTCCTCACCGATGTCGATCTCAAGCGATGGACGAAGCCACTGAAGGAGAAGGGGGTTCTGGTCGCTGTCATTCGCGAAGCGTGCTACAGTGGCGGCGGGTATTCCCAGGATATTTCGACTTTCGCCCCTGGCCGACCACCGTCCAGGCAGATGGTCGGTCAGATCGAGCTCTCCGCCTGCGACGTGGGGCAGGCGGCATGGACGTTGGCCGGGGCGCAACCTCCGCGGGCTCTTTTTACGGCCGAGCTCGTGGAGGTGCTCGCCTCGGACGAGCAGGTCATATCTTTTCAGACTCTCGCCGAATCGGTTCAAACTCGGGTCTCTCGGCAGCAGAGCGGGCAAAAACCCGTCCTCGATTGCGACGGCACTGTTGATCCTGCGAATATCATTCTCGTCGATCGGACTCTCGTCGACTTGGTGGTGGAAGTCAACGATGCGGTTACGGGCCAGCCTCTTCGGGAAGTCAAAATCGTTGTCACCATTCCGGGAGAGGATAAGCGATGGTCTGGCATCGGTTCGAGAGCGCGGCTGAACGGCGTTCCGCGTCGCCTTGTGCTCTATCCTTGGATAGAGATGAACGGTTACGTCCCTGAAAGCAAGCGCATCGAGATCGCGCCAAAGGAGCGGGTCATTTCCATTCGCGTCGATCTGGATCCGGAGCTCGCCGTGGTCACTGGGAAGCTGGAAATCGATGGCCCGGGCTCCCTCGCCGGGATTCGTGTCGCCTACGAGTCCGGCGCCGAGCCTGTGGATGCGCGGCACGTGGATTCCGAGGTCCGACCAAGAGGTGACGGGACCTTCCGCCTGAAGGTTCCTCCACGGGGAGCCTGCAGAATCCTCGCTGTCAAGGGAGCGGAGACATTGGTCGCAGTCGACATCGAAGGGGGGAGAAAGCTCGATCCCGCGAGATTCTTCAACACCACTTCCGGTAAATGGGCTGGCCGATCCTACGACGCCGGTGTGATCACGCTGAAAGCGGAGCGTCCCGCGCCGGAACTGTCCGAGGCGGAGCGGGTCTTCGAAGAGTATCTCACCGGTGCAGAAGACGCCGAGGAGCGGGGTGATCTCGAAACGTCGCTTCGATTCTACAGGCTGGCGCTGGAGGCCGCCGGCATGATTGCCGATCCACCCAGGAGGAAAGATTTGACCCGGCGAGCGCTCAAGGCGGTCGAGAAGATCGAGGCTGGACTCGTCTCCAACCGTTACGAAGTTCTGGTCAAATCCGGAAAGGAAGCTCTTCAGAGCGGCGACCTCGAAAAGGCTCGACTACTGGCGGATGAAGCTCTCGCGATCAATCCCGAGGGAGTGATGGCCAAGATCCTTTTGAAAGACGCGGGCAGCAGGATGGCCGGGAAGGGAGCGAAGGACCAGAAAAGAGCCGCCGCCGTTCCGGGGTTCACTTTCCTTGGCAAGCAGTCCTTTTTGTGCCGCGGAAAATCGACGAGCGTAGAAGTCTACTCGCACGACAGGACAGGGCTTGAGTTCGTTTTGATCCCCGAGGGGAGCATCTACAATTACTGGCAACAGAAAACCGTGACCGTCGAATCCTTTTTGATGTGCAGAACCGAGTGCACTCAGGCGGCCTGGGACAAGGTTGGCGGGAACGACGACCGCCATTGGAGAGGAGAAAACTTACCTATCGAAAGGGTCAGCTGGGATGGATGCACCGAATGGTGCCGCAAGGCGGGATTACGACTGCCCACTTTGATCGAGTGGGAATACGCGGGCAGGGGTGGCGCTCCCCTGTACCTGAACTACTACTTTGGAGATTCAGAGTCGGACCTCGTTTATAATGCCTGGTACGGGGGCAACTCCGGAATGCGGACCCATCGCGTCGCTCAGAAAAGGCCGAACGCTTTCGGGCTTTACGATGTGCATGGGAACGTGTATGAGTGGTGTCAAGACGCAAAACGGTCCGGTCCGCCCTCTGTTCGCATCAACAAAGGCGGCTGCTACTACACCTATGCAGAATGCAGTTTCTACTTTTACCGCGGAGCTTTTCTCGAGAGTTGGAGCCAGGACCTCGGCTTCAGACCGGCCGCCTCCCTCCCTTGACCGCTCGAGTCAATCATCGAGCGGAATTCCTTTGAATTCGATCTCCTCGATGCCAGCTCGCAAGCACTCGTTGACAACCGTAACGACATGGCCATGCAGAACTCCCCTTCCTGCCTGACAGGCCGCCTTCGCCTCCGGCTCTTCGTTCCGGAACATCCTCAACAGGCTACCCAGTTCGGCCAGTTCGAGATTACGATCGGATCGATTCAACGAAACAGAAAATCCCCTGGAGTTGTTCTTGTCGTTCTCGAGATAGAGGACAATATGTTCCAGATCCCTTTCGACGTGATCCGTAGCATTGACGCCCACCTCACGGGGTAGATAGGTGGACAGTTTGCCGTCAAGCCGCTTGAACTTGATCGAGCACATGAAAAATATCAACAGCAGGAAGGTGACGTCAATCATCGGAGTCAAATGTAACCTGGCATCTTCAGAATTATGCCTAAACCGTTGTTCCCTTGTCATCGGCTCATCTCCAATAGCAACGATTTTTCTCTGGGATTCATGTCCACGAGCGAGACGATATGGAACTGGCAAACGCTCCCGTGGCCGTGAAGTTCGGTCGAAATCGGCATAGACCAAAATGGTCATCAGATGGCGTGGGCGCCGATTTTCAAGCCCCGGTGAGAGAGCGGCATCCCCGTCATTGGACGCGAATGGTCATCAGGTTGGAAAGCCTTGTCAGATTCCATCCCCAGCGGCCAATGAGCGCCTGGAAATGATGTTCTTCTCCCGCGCTCCACGTCAGAGGGATGGTGACGGGAAAAGACCGGACTCCATTGGCGGGAATCTTGCTCAACGACCAGTTGTTGAACGGTGGAAGTTCTATGAAGATGTAACCGTGGTCGGTAGACTGCGGCGGATCCTGCAATCCGGAGCCTTCGTAAAGTTCAATCGGAAGACCCTGATATCCCACGATCCGCACGGTAATCACCTGACCTGGTATTGGTGTTCCCCTGTAGTAAAGATGGTAGTAATACTCATCCGCTCCCATATCTACCGCCGCGAGAGCGTTGCGAGGATCACCTTCGAAATCAATATCAGGAAGATACGCGGTGGTATCGTCGCCGCTGTCTCTACAGGGCGAATTCCAGGTGAGATGAAAATCATCGTGATCCACGAAAAGCGGATCGGAGTCGATCATGCCGGCGTTCCAGTTGAGTAGACTGCCGGAATCGACGAAGACCGACGTCTGGCCGCCTTCCACGTCGGAAAAACCGATCGTCATGACCGAAGGCAGAATCGGATTTCCAATCGCTATCTCCTTTCCAGTAGGAGCGCTGTTATTCCAGAGGATGGTGTTGGTGATCGTGGGTGTACAATCGATACATCCGATTCCGCCGCCGGACTGCGCCGTGTTCTCCACAATGGTGTTGTTCGTGGAACGGGGATTACCGGACTGGAAGAAAATGCCTCCACCGGACAGAAGAGCGGAATTGTCGGTGATTACATTGTTGATCAGCAGTGAATCTCCACCGCACACCAGAGCTCCGCCATCGGCGGAAAGAGACGCATTGCGGGAGATTGTATTGTTTTCGATAAGCGGTGACGAATCCTGATCAGAGTGGATCCCGCCACCTGAATCGGTTGATTGATTGCCGTCGATAACATTACCGGTGATGGTGGGAGATGCTGCCGTGCAGGTTACTGCGCCGCCTCTGTTTCCTCCGCCCAGACCGTTTGTGATCGTGAATCCTTCGAGATGGGCCGCAGCGCTCTCGCCGCCGCTGAAGACGATCGCGCACCCGGCCTGACCAGCGTCGATCGTGGTTGCATCGGGGCCATTCTTGCCGATCAAACTGACCGATTTGCCCATGAAATCGATATTTTCAAAATATGTTCCGGATTCGACAAGAACCATGTTTCCTTTTGACGAAACGTTCAGCGCCGCTTGAATCGAAGTATATTCTGCCGGGACGGAAAGAGTTGTGAGTTCATAGCACCCGATGTCAGCCATGGGAATAAGGTCGCCGTCACCGTCGAATATGCGTGTGCTTCCATCCAGATCGGAGTTTGGCAGAGATGGGGCGTTGTTGGTCCCCGCGTCGATACAGGCTGACTGCCAGGACAAACGATAGTTCGATCGTGCTCTTTTGATAAATAACGGATCTCTGTTGATGTTTCCAGAGCCGGTCCAGCCGCCTTCGATATCACAGTAGGTGATCAACGGATTGCCCGAGATCAGACTGATCGCCGGGTCATTCGAAGCAGTGTTCGCCCAGACGATCGTGTTCGTGATCACTGGATCTCCTTCGGAAATCGAGATACCGCCGCCGAATCCTCCGTTGCCGGTGACGCTGTTGTAAACAAGCGAGTTGTTTGTGATCGTCGGGGAAGAATCGTAGATCGCTATGGCTGCCCCGTAAAAGTCAGATCTGTTTTCGAATATCAGATTGTTTGTGATCCTGGGCGAAGAATTTTCGCGGAAACAGAGTCCACCACCCGATTCGAGAGAATCGTTCGATGTGATGATGTTTTCAGAGATATTCGGCGATGTGCCGAGGCAAGTAATTCCGCCACCAGAATAGGTGTCGCCAAGTCCTCCGACGATCGTGAAACCTCTGATCCGAGAATCCTCGCCTTCTCCGTTCTCGAAGGTGACGACACTGCCGCCCAGGTTACCGTCGATCCATGTCGACTCGGGAGCAATATCGTCGGTCGCCGAATCGCCGTCCACGTCACTGCGAAGTTCGATCGCCTTTCCGTAAAAGTTAATCGTTTCGACATAAACACCCGGCTCCACGAGGACCGTGCCGCCGTTGTGTGAAGCATCGATCGCATTTTGAATCGAGGAATAGTCTCCAGGAACGTGGATAACCATTGGATAGTAACTGTAGCCGCTGACGAGTGTGTGCGAACCATTGCTGTTCAAGACCGCCACATCCACCGCGCCGGCTAAGTGGGCCGGGGTGGTGCAGGTGATGGTGTTCACGTCGACGACGACCAGGTCGGTGGCCGAAATCCCGTCGAAGGTGACAGCCGTGTCCGCGGTGTCTGTGAAATAATCCCCCGAGAGGGTGACGGCCGTGCCGCCGGTGATCGGGCCATTGTCAGGTAGAATTTGGTGAATCTCGGGCTCAGCGGGGATTGGTGTCATGTAGTGGTAGCCCATGTCCAAGATACCCACGTCGAGTACCTCGTCGGTTCTCGTGGAGCCATCAAGAAGCACCGAATTGGGATCTCCAGCGTCCACACAGGGATTGACGATGCCTGGTTGAGGTGGATCTTGATCGAGATGAAAATCCCCATTGGCTGGATCATGAATAAGCGGATCACTGTCGATCATTCCCGCGCCCCAGTTCACGGCGCTGGGAGGAACTACGATGACCCCGGCCAGTCCGTCTTGGACATCGGAGAAATCTATGTCCAGTACGGACGGAGTCGATGAATGTCCCACCCAGATCTCGCTCAAGTCTGAAGCATCGTTACTCCAGAAGATCGAATTGATCACGGAGACCGTGGAATTCTTGACGAGAAGCGCTCCGCCGCTGCCCGTGGTTTCGTTTCCGAAGACGGTGTTGCTGACGATCAGCGGAGACGTCCTGTTGTAGGCGCGAATTCCAGCACCGCCGCCGGAACCAGCAAGGTTGTCGAGGATCAGGTTGTTTACGATGGTGGGTGCCGAGGTCAACCAGCACGCGATTCCACCACCTCCATAACTGGCAGAATTTTCAATGATCACATTGTCGAAAATCCACGGGGACGAGTACCTGCAAAAAATTCCGCCGCCCACGGTGGCGGAGTTTCCCGAGAGGATATTGCGGGTTATCTCAGGATCGCCGCTATTGGTACAAAAGAATCCACCTCCATAGCCTGAGGTGCATGAATAGACGATGTTGTTTTCAATTGTGGGGGATGAGGCGTCGCACAAAATGCCCCCGCCGCAGAAGTCATTGAACGGCGCCGCCAGAAAGGTTCCTGATCCATTCACGATGGAGAATCCCTCGAGCCGGGTGTCGGCACCTTCCCCGTTCGCGAAAGTCACCACGCTTCCCAGCTGGTTTCCATCGATGAATGTGACATCTGGACCTTGCGCACTCTGAACTTTGATCGAGAGTCCATTGAAGTCGATGTTCTCGAAGTACGTTCCGGCAGAGACAATGATTCTGTCGCCATCCTGGGCGGCATCGATCGCCTCCTGAATGGTGGGATAATTATCTGGTACATAAAAAACGGTCGAAAAGCCCAGAGTCGGAAATGCCAGGAGCATTATGAGGACGATGATTGTACGCATGGTGTCTACCTTGATGATCAACAACCCACAGGTCTTCGGATTCCTGTGATAGCTAATAGGTGTTTGTGGGAGACCGCGTCCCCTGGGAACTCATGAAACAGACGAGTTCCTCACTCTCCTCAATTATATCCCCGATTTTTGTTGATACCAACTTTATATATGGATGGAAGAGTGCAAGCAGGGCTGAGTAAGCGTATTTGTTTGTCAGTGAGATAGTTAAGAGGGTTCTTTCCCCGGAACGTTTCAGGAGGTACGGAGAAACAGCGTTCTGAAACAGGACTCTCGCACTATCTTTGCCAGAATGCGGCAATATCACACCACTGGCAGAGAGGGCTGAACTTCAGAAGTGCCTCATTGTTGACACGATCTGGTGAGTCGAGAGCATCTACTGGTTGAGGACCTGGTCGAGGGTCAAGCCGTCATCGACCGGGGCTGCGTTTTCACTGTCTGCGTCAACCAGAATTGCTTTGATCTCGTCTATGGCATCAAGAAACAACCGGGAGACATAGAAGGTCCCCGGTGTCGAGAACTCCTGAAGTTTCTTGAAAACCTTCTCGGCGAGATAGAGATCACCCGTGAAATAGGAAACGTAGCCGAGAACGAGAAGGCTGTCCTCGTCTTCGGGGCTGACGCGCAGCAAGGTAATCAGGGCAGCCAGTTGGTCTTCAAAATCCTGTACGTTGCCGTACATGAGCCGCAAATCCCCGCCGATGTTGAGCCAGTCCTTCATCAGGGAGAGACCCTGTCGAATCTCATGGGCTGCAGCATCGTAGAGACCGAGTGCGAAGAGAGCGTGGGCATAAGCGAACTTTGGAATGGCGAAATCGAGGTCCGCGAGAGTGGCGAGGCGATAATACCCCAACGCGTCGAGGTAACGACCCTCCTTGAAGCAAGCTGCTCCCGCATCGAGGTGCTCGATGGCAGCCGACATCGGATCGATGAAGAGGGCCGGAGGCGTGTAGATGCTCGGTGTGTATCCATCGAAATCGTAGTCGTTTTCGAACTGAATATAAACCACGCTGCCATGCCGAACCCAGTAATCGCGCCAGTACAGGTAGTCCCAGCCACAGTATCCCCAGTAGATCGGAGACCAGTAATTTCCCCATCCGCAGTTCCACCAGGGGCAGCCGCACCAGTAGTAGTAGACGTAGACATCACCGTCGTCGTCTTCATGGTCGTCACCGTTGTCGTCATCGCCGCCACCGTTTCCGTCATCATCACCGTCCCCGTTTCCGTCGTCGTCGTTCTCACCGAGGTGATTCTGTGGTGTGGGATGTCCCTTGGTCTTGGGCCGTGGGGTCTTGTCAGTGTCGAGGGTGTCCTGGCCGATACCGGACCGCGCGCCTTTGGACTTGGGGCCGAATTTGAAATCGGGCCGGGGTGTCTTCATGGAGTCGGGGACTCGATAACTGCCGGCAAGTGTCGACGAACCGGCCTGGCCACCGGATTTTACCCCTGATCCACCCAAACCGGGATTCGTGCGCGGAGACGTTGTGCGCGACGACGGTGTTGCTCGCGAAGTGCCGGCTGATCTGGTTGAAGAGGGCTTAAAAGTGCGTGTCGACGTTCTCGGTGTCACGCTGGGAGATTTCGTTGCCCGTGACGTGGGCCTCACCGCCGGGCTTCTCCCCGGGCTCCTCGGGGCCGATCTGCCGGCAGAAGGCGAGGTGCTGCTTCGACGGCTGGATCCCACGGAAGACGATGTCGACCTCCGGGCGGTCGACGATCGTGGTTTGGACTGTCGAGACGATGTTGCCGAGGGTCTGCTCTGAGAAGAAGATGGCTTGTAGGCGGAGCGCGACACTCTCGATGAAGTCGAGCGCGACGAGCGGGTCGGACTGGCAACGGGTCTTGACCTGGAAGAGGTTCTCGGGGACCTTGCCTTCGGCGCGCTCCTCGAAGTCGATTTGTGGCTGCTCGCTCTTGCCCTCGAGGAAGAACTCTTGCGCTGATCGTTTCTGCTCTGTCCGTGGACAAGTTGGATGGTCAGCGCGAAAACGATCAAAACAACAACTGTGAGAATTCTGGTTTTATGCATGACAGACCTCCATGGCGGTTGGGGGAGGCACACTTCGAATATCCTGTATCTTAGCGAATGTCGCGTGCCAGCACAAAAACTACCATTGTTTGACAGATTTAGTAACCACATGTGCGTCAGAATATCTAACAACAACTAACAGCACAAGTTCTTTTTCGACTTTTTCGCTGATCTTTATTGAATCAGAGTTGGGATTTTTGGTGGAAAAGACTGAATCCAGCAATACGACAGATTGGTCGGATACGTATAACTGTATTGAATAGCGACAGTTAGGAATTGTTAATATGATGAGAGGAAGAGCTTCTCCCGCGGAGATTCAGCCCCTGCTACTTGAGAGAAATTTTCTTAATCTGGGATCTTCGTCACCGAAAGGCCACCTTTCATAACCCCGCGGGCGGGCACCTACGCCCTCGATTCGGTCGATTCCTGGGAACAAAAACAGGGAAACGATTTCGCCGCGGAAAAGAGGCGTCACCATTCATCTGATTGCGCTCGCCCCTGTCGGAACATCGATTCAGAAGATCGAATAGCCGCCGTCGATGACCAGCGTGTCGCCGGTGTGATAGGCGCTCATGTCGCTCGCCAAATACACGGCGGCCCCGCCGAAATCGGAAGGCGCTCCCCAGCGTTTCATCGGTACCCGGCTCAGAACACCCTCGCTGAAACTCTTCCAGTGAAGAAGGGGGCGGGTCATCTGGGTCTCGATCCAGCCGGGTAGCAGCGCGTTGACCCTGATTCCGTGGGGGGCGTACTCCACCGCGAGGGCGCGCACCATGGCGATGAGCCCCCCCTTCGACGTGGCGTAAGGTTCGCCATAGGGCTGCCCTTCGGTAGCCGACAAACTGGCGGTGACCACCAGTGAGCCGCCTTGCTTTTGTTCGACCAGCTGACGCGCAACGCGGCGCAGGGTAAAAAACGTGCCATCGAGGTTTACGCGCAGCACACGGTGCCATTCCTCGGTCGTCATCTTCTCGAAGGGCATCGCCATCCCGGTGACGCCCGCATTGGCAAAGCAAGCGTCGAGCCGGCCGAAATGGTCGAGCATCTCCTGAAAGGTTCGATCCACCTCCTGCTCGTCGCTCATATCGCATCCGAGTACTTGAACCTTCGTTCCAAAGGCAAGAAGCCTTTCGGCCGCCTTCTCGTTTTTCTCGGGCTTTCTGCCCCACACGCAGATGTTCGCACCGGAGGCGGCCAGAGCCTCGGCCATGCCGAGACCGATTCCGCTATTACCACCGGTAACGAGGACCACCTTGCCATCAAGGCTGAATAGGTTTTGACTCATTTCTTGTTCCAGACTCTGGTGTAGTGGTTCGATTCGAATCTTCCACGGATTTCAATTTTCCAGATGGGCGTTGATCTGAATTTCGTCGGCAAAGAGCCATGCCTTGCCATCGCTGACCGAGTGCCACTTGGGAAGTTTCCCGATGTTTTTCGCCTTCACGCGCACATAGCGTGCTTTTTTATCCACGAACTCCGCGAAGAAAGTTTTGAGATTCAGTGGCTGCATCGATTCCGGCGGCCCGGGCGAAAACTTATGAACCTCCTCGAACTGTTCCCCATCCGCGGAGATGTAAAAAATGATTTCTATGGGGAAGAAGATCCAGCTCGAATTGTTCTGCAAGAAACCGACGCGGATATTGCGCACCTCGATCAGTTCCCCCAGATCGACGACAGCATCGAGGTCCTTTTCCTGGAAACCCTGCCACTTGCCGTCTCCATGATTGGTCGATCCCCATTTTCCGTCGGTGAGCGCCTTGGGCCCGCCTCCGCTGTACCTTTTCTTGAATGGGAAAGCGAGTTTGACAGGGCATCCCTTGCCATCGTGGGACACTGTTTTGGCCAGCGATTCATTGACCGCCGCGAGAGCCCCGACAGCGGTCTCACTCAACTCCGGGTCATCCACGAAGGATTTGATGAAGTCGACGACCCAGAAGTCGACCACCTTTGTCGCGCCTTGTAGGACCGATTTCCTTTCCTCGACAGTGGCGGCCAGGCCGAGAGCGATTCTGTAGATCTCCTCGTTCTTTTCCGGAGGCCGTTCGTTGGCCAACGCCGCAAGGCGAACGAGTCCTCGAAGGGCGTGCGCTCTCTGATGGGCGTCGGTCGCCTGCCGTGCACATGACAGAAGTGTTTCGAGCGGTGCGGCGTCGGGCCATTCCGACAGGGAGCGTATGATCACGTCGCGCACCCTGTCATCGGCGTCACCGGCAGCGGCCTCGAGGGCGGCGAGAGACGTCTCGCATGGGAGCTGGCCCAGTACGGCCAGAATCGAGGCTCTCGTGTCGGCCGTCTGTCCCGCTGTCGAATCGACCAGAAGGGCCGCGCCCTCGTCCGGTTTTTTCATCCGCTTGCAGACGGCGAGGATTGCCCTCTCCTGCGCTTGCCGATCCGTTCCGTCCGGAGCTTGCGCCAGCAGATCGACAAGAGCGGGCAGGTCGTCCGTGGCAGCGACCGCGCCGAGTGCGTTTGCCGACTCGGTCCTGACGGCGCTGTTCTGGTCGAGGGCGTAACGGAAGTAAACATCGAGTGCGCCATCCACATGGCGGGCGGCAAGGGTCCTGATCAGAACCGCCCGCGTGGGTCCGTCGAGCACCTGGACCACGTCGAGAAGCTCCTGGTCAACATCGGCGCCGCTGAGACGAACGAGGCTTTCCTCGGCGATCTCGCCGATCGCGCCTCCCTCGGAAGCGGAACGGGCCAGAAATCCCACATGCGATGCGCCACCGACGTAACCGAGCGCATACAGCGCTGCCTGGCAAACCGCCTCATCTTCGATCTCGGCGGCAAGCACCACAGCGGGCGCGGCAGCCCGGTCCTGCCGGAAAGCGAGTGCATTCAGAACCATGACCTGGGCGCTCGGGGCGAGGGTCGAAATCTGTTCCGCGTAGATCGTGGTCTCGGAACCGTCGGGCAGATCGCAAATGAACCGCGCCCCGGCCCTCTGGATGTCTACATTATCGTCTCTCAGCATGGCGAAAAGGATGGGCGTCGCCTTCTGGCCGAGGCCGCGAACGAGTCCACCGCAGGCGGCGATCCTGATCCAGACAGGATACTTTTCGCGAGACAGTTCGCGATAGGTGTCCAAAGCCGCATCGTTGTTGCCCTCTGCCAAAAGACTGTCAGCGCATAGAAGCAAAGCGTCGAAACCGCATCGTTCGAGTTCTAGCGCTACCTCGGCCCCGCCGAGTGCAGCCGCGGCCTCGGGGCCGCCGATTTTACCGAGGGCATCGAGCGCGGCACGGGCGATTTCCCGATCAGGGCTCGCCACGAGGGGCGCGATCGTCCCGACAGCCTGGCGATCGCCGCGGCAGGCAATCGACCCGATCAGTCCGATCTTGAGCACTCCATCCACCTTACCGAGCGCCTCGCGCAAGACTCGGCCCGCATCAGGCTGGGCCGAGTCTTGCAGCGCGAATCGGGCAGCGTCCGAGAGTTTCTCATCGGTCAGGAGATTCGCGAGAATCGGAAGGGACTTCGCTGGACCGAGCCGGCGCAGCATGCGGCACGCGAACTGCTTGCCCGCGAAGGTGGCCTCGGGATTTTCCAGGATTTCCATCAGTCGGATTTCGATGTCGGCGCGCGTTCTGGGTGTGGCTGCTCGCACCTCGGTTTCGATGGCCGACAGGCAGCGACGGCTCTGGCCGAAAGTGTAGGCAAGGGCTAATGGATAGGGATCGTCGACCGCACCCGGCTTCGTGGTCAGCGCCGGCTCCGGTTTGATCCGAAGCTTGTTGCTCGGCACATCGTCGACTTTCAAGTCGCCCAGGGCGTACTGGATGCCGGCGAGATAGTGCGCGAGCACGGCAGGATTCCAGAAGATCTCATGATTGTGGCCGAGGGAGCAGTAAAAAACGCGTCCCCTGCCGCTCCGCTTGATCCACGAAATCGCGAAGTCCTTGTCATCGCGCTTGATGCCTTTCACCCGCAGATTTCGGCTGTTTGACATGTCGAGGCTCAAGAGGATGCGGTGCGTGTCGCGCGAATAGGGCCCCCTGAACTGGTAGATCTCGTCGCTGATCACAAAACCCTTCCGCTCGAACGATCGATTGAGCGGATGGTCGGGTTCATCGAGCTTGACAGCCCATGATCCGCCCGCGCCCCAGGGATGACCGTCGAAGAGACCGCCCATCAGGGCCGCGCCTTCCGACCACTCGTAGAAACTGTCCGTCGCGGCGTGGATTCCGACGATGCCCTTGCCGTTCCGGACGAAGAAGAGAAGCGCCTTGCGCAGGGCGGGATCTTCGAACTTGAGCTGCGTGCTGTTGTTGAAAAGCAGGGCGTCGAATTTTTCGAGGTTTCGAGCTTCGAAATCGGTGATGTCCTCGGAAAAGACCGCCTCGAAAGCGCCCGTCTTCTCACCCATGAGCTCGATCGCCCTGTTGGCCACCGGAATGGAGGAATGGACGAACCCGTTGCACTTGGAAAAAACCAGAATCTTTCGAGGCTTGATCGGGCGGGTGAACGGTTTCTCCGGCAGCGCGCCAAAGATCTTTGCGCCTTCCTCGTCGGCCGGTGGCTTGGCAACGGGTCGGGAAGTCGGTTCGGTCCCTTGTCCGGCTTTGGACGGCGGGCGATCGGCCACCGTTTGGCAGCTTGTGACAAATATCGCCAGAACCAGTATCGTGACGGTCCATGCCGCCAAGGCGTTCTTCTTCCTCATGGTCCACCTTCCCGAACGATGTAGAACTAGGGCAGTCTTTTACAGAATCCACGGTTTGCGATAGGGGCGGCCGAGCAGGGCACTCGCTCCCGGGTCGTCGATGATGAGTTCTTTTTCCGGATCCCATTTGATCCGCCGGCCCGTGAGCATTGCGATCTCTCCAAGATGGCCGACGCTGATAGACCGGCAAGCGGTTTCCACGGGGGTCACCGTCGGCTTCCGGCTCCTGACACAGTCGATGAAGTTCTGGATATGATTGCCGCTCTTGTACAGGCGAACATGTCCCGGGCCGATCGCGTCGTCTCTGAGAAGATCTTTGTCGGACGCGTCGCTGCCGCCCCTGTTGGCATGAATCCAGCCGCCGTCGCCGTGCCATTTGGTTCCCATGAAACCGATCCTCGACGTGCTGCCGATGTTGAACGTCACGCCGCCGGCATATTTTGCCGTGAATTCGTAATCGGTGGGGGCGTCCCAGAGACCCTCGGCCGGGTAATCGGCCTTTCCTTCGATCTCGTAAGGACCTGTCCGGTCGAATCCCATACCCCAGTGAGCGATGTCGATGTGATGACCGGCCCAGTCGGTGAGCTGTCCGCCCGAGTAGTCCATGATCCAGCGCCAGTCCCAGTGACAGCGGTTGCCGCCGAATTCGCAGTACTCGCGCCACGGTGCCGGTCCGAGCCAGAATTCCCAGTCGAGCCCCTCGGGAACGGCCTTGGTCGGTTTGTTGCCTGTCGAGCTTCCCGTGGGAAGACCCACCTCGACAGTGTGCACCTTTCCGATCAGTCCGTTCCTCACGACCTCGCAGGCGTGACGGAAATGGGATTGCGATCGCTGCCAGCTGCCCGTCTGCCAGACTCTTCCATACCGGTGGACCGCGTCGCAGATGGCGCGACTCTCGCGGATCGATCGGGACAAGGGCTTTTCGCCATAGATGTCGAGGCCGGCCCGTGCCGCGGCGATCGCCGGCACGGCGTGCCACTGGTCGGGCAACGCCAGGGAGACCGCGTCGAGGTCGCCCCGATCGATCACCTCGCGGAAATCGAGATAGGTCATGCAGTCGGCGGAACCGTACTTGTCGTCCACGATTTTCTTGGCGCGGTCCGAGTGCCTCTTGTCCACGTCGCAGACCGCGACAACCTGGATCTCGTCCCTGCCCAGGAATCCCCTCATGTTCCCCGTGCCCTGCGATCCGACGCCGATGCAGGCCAAGACGATCCGGTTGCTCGGCGCCACCTGGCCTTGCCGTCCGATCGCCGAGGCCGGAATGATGGTCGGGAACGCGGCCGCCAGGCCCGCGGCGGCCGTACCCTTGAGGAAGCGGCGGCGGCTGAAGTGGGCTTCATCTTTCATGGGACGTGGTCCTTTCTGATCAGTGAAGGTGTCAAATGAAACCGACATGAATATGCCATACCAGTATAGGCTCAAGCACCCTCGAAATGCGAATCATATTTGCTCGAGCCGCGGCTGGCAACCGCTGTCGTTCGGCCCGCCGGATCAGAATTGAAAATAGATGAACGGCGTGTATCCGGCGTTTGCAAAGGGGAGCACGAGGGCAAACGACGCGCCGTAGATCAAGCTGAAAGCCCAGACGGGAAGGGCGCCCATCTGCCTGTGGAAAATCTTCAGGTACATCGCCGTTTGAACCAGGCCGAATCCCAGAAGAAGACCGACCCAGACGAAATCGGTTCCGTTCAGGAGGATGGCGCCGTGGCCGAAGCCGAACATATCCCGGACCATCCCGAAGGCGGCGGCGAGATCGGAAGTCCGGAAAATGGCCAGGGCCGTGATCCACACGGCCAGGGTGTAAAGGTTCTTGAGCGGATGCCAGCTGTCACGCGACCTTCCGAATCCGGTCATCTGTTCGAGGACGAGAAAGACGCCGTGAAAGAGCCCGAAAACCACATAGTTCCAGCTCGCCCCATGCCAGAGACCGCAGAGAACGAAGACGGCGATCATGTTGGCGTACGTTCGCGCGCGGCCCCTCCGGCTGCCACCGAGCGGAATGTAGAGATAGTCCCTGAACCAGCGCGTCAGGGTCATGTGCCAGCGCCGCCAGCAAAAGGTGAGACTGCTGGCCAGATAGGGAAAGTTGAAGTTTTCGGGAAGGCGGTACCCGAGGAGGCCTGCCGTGGCGATCGCCATGTCCGAGTAACCGGAGAAATCGCAATAGACCTGAACCGCGTAGAGGCTGGCTGCCAGCCACTGGGACAGCATGCTGAACGAGTCGGGCGAGGCGAAGACAGGATCGACATAGAGGGCGCAATGGTCGGCGATACAGGCTTTCTTGATGAAACCGAATAGAAAAAGAGTGAGGCAGGCGCGGAAAGGCACATCTCCCAGCCGGCGCTTCACGGCCAGCTGGGGAAGAAATTCCGAAGCGCGCACGATCGGTCCAGCCACGAGCTGGGGAAAGAAACCGACGAAGAGCGCGAAATCGAGAGGGCTCCGCACGGGCTCGAACCGACCTCGATAGATGTCGATCGTGTAGCTCAGCGACTGGAACGTGTAGAAACTGATCCCCAGGGGAAGCACGATCTGCAAGGTGAAGGGGGTTGCCGGAAGCCCCAAGGCCTGGAGCAGTGCGGCGCCCGACTCGATGAAGAAATTGAAGTACTTGAACGTGCAGAGCAATCCGAGGTTGATCACGAGGCTGCCCGTCAGCCAGAATCTGCGGCCGCGGACAGGACCGGGCCGGCCGAGAGCGCTCCCCGCGATGTAGTCTGTGGCGGTGGAGAAGAGGATCAACGACAGAAACCGCCAATCCCATGCCGCATAGAACGCATAGCTCGAGAGGAGGAGCCACCCCTTGCGCCAGCTCCGCGGTCTGAGCAGCCAATGCACGCCGAAGATGACGGCGAAGAAGAGGACGAACCGTGCCTCGATAAAAAGCATCTAGTCGCTCCTCCTCTTCGACATGAGAGCGGCAAGATCCCTGCCCAGAATGCGACTGAAGTAAGCAGCGCCCGCGCGATTCAGATGATTGCTGTCGAAATGTAAATTCACGGAGTAGAGACGGGGAAACTTGACGGGATCGTTGTAGACAAAAAGGGCCGGAATCTGCCCGCCTTGCAGCAGACGGAGAACGGCCGGCTCGGAAACGAGCCCCGGCGGTCCGGGCGGAATGATGTAGACCGGCTCGGCACCGGCCGCGCGGATCGCGGCGACCTGGCTCTCGAGCGCTTTCAGGTTGTACCCTTCCAGGGTGCCCGGCTTCCGGTTGGCGCGCTCCAGGGTGGCCACGCCGCGTTCGAACTTGCCCTGGTTTTCGAGGAATATCGCGTGACGGCGCGCAAACTGCTCGTCCTCTTCTTCCTCGAGGGCGCGGTATCCGCTGTTCGCCGAGAGCCGTTCCTTTTCGATCTGGGTATCGTCGATTCCCAGCAGGGAGAGGACGATGTCGGTGCCTCGGCCGTAGGCCGTGTGCTTCCATGCCCAGTGAAGCAGATGGTCGGCCGCCATGGAGATCTTTTCCGCGGAATCGGCGTTTGAGAGTCGGACCGATTCCAGGGAAAGGGCGAGCGCGTCGGTCGAGTGCCAGTGGGCGGCGCGTTTTGTCCAGGCATGCTCGGCAAAGACCGAATCCTGCCAGTGGCGCGCTTCGACAACGACCCATCTGAGCCTGGCCGGGCGGAGGGCGAGCGCTTCTTTCAAGAGATGGTTGGTCTCGAAGGCGCGCATGCCCGGATTTCCGAAATTGAAACACCTGCTCCTTTGGCCGTCGCCACCGAGTTGGAGTTCATCCTCGATCACTTCCGGTACGATAGACCTGTAGATCACGCTCGAGCCGAAAAAGAGGATGTCGTAGTCGTCCTTGTGCTCGGCAAAGAACTCGAACTTGGCTTTGAGTCCGTAGTCGGATGGCCACGGCGTGAGCGAGTACATGACCGCGGCGACGATCAGAAAGGCACCGCAACCGAGCAGGAGTCGGATGACGGCGGTCCGAAACGTGAGCTTTGACGAAAGAGGTGACACCGTGATTTCCGCCCGAACAGCGTGAGCACAGAAACAAAAAACAATAGGAAAGGGTGCGGTCTCAGTCAATCAGAAAGGACCGGGCTCTATCGAGAGTGGGCGCAACTTTGAACTTGCACCCTCCGCATCCTGGTCTATTACCACTCATAAGCCTCACCGATCAAGAAATACAGTGACCGATACTAGGGAGTGAATCCAGCAATGAAGAACATTACACTGACCATTTGCACCATTTTCATTTTTACCCTCGGCTTTTTCGTCCACGCCGATGCTGCAACCATCGACGTGGACATCGTCAATTTCGCCTTCGATCCGACGCCCGTTGTCGTCTGCACGGGCGACACGGTGAGATGGACCAATCAGGACACGGCTCCTCATACGTCCACCTCGGACACGGGAGTCTGGGATTCGGGGACCTTGACCACGGGTCAGGACTACAGCTTCACTTTCACCTCGGCGGGGACCTACGACTATCACTGCGCCATCCACCCCTCGATGACGGCGACCGTGGAAGTCATCGATTGCACGCTGACCGCCGATACCGTCTATATCTTCGGAAACAACGGTAGCTCCGTCAATTTCGACCTGATGGCCGGAACAGCCAACATGGGGCGCAACTATCTTCTTCTGGGGAGCGTGAGCGGGACCTCTCCCGGAACTCTTCTGCCGGGCGGCCTGGTCACGATTCCGCTGAACCGGGACTGGTTCACCGATTTCGTACTCGACAATCTGAACAACGCTGTTTTCCAGAATTTCTGGGGAACCCTCGATGCCTCGGGTAACGGAAGCGCCACCTTGAGCGCTCCGCCGATTCCCACGTGGATCGGACGAAAGGTATCCTTCGCCTATGCACTGAAGAGTCCCTGGGATTTCGCATCCAACGCGATCACCGTGGAGATCGTTCCCTAGCAGGCCGCCTCGTTCACGATACCTTTTCGACGGCCTCCTGTTCGACAACAACGACATTTTGCAGCGGCCCCTTCCGCCAAGAGAGTTCCAAATCGCCACGCTTTCCGCGATAATGGAACCGCGGCAGGGGCTGTTGCCATTACGATCGCTCTGAACCGGAGAGAGGAGATTTGTGACGTGGGGAAATATAGTCGAATTCTCGGGATCGCGCTCTGTGTGCTTTCCGTTCTTTTCGCCGGGGAGGGTTTTGTGGGGGCCGCCGACGAACAGGTCAACACGCCCTTCGAGAACGCCCGAACACTCCTGGCGCCGCGGTCGCGCGACGGCTTCACCTTTGCCATTCTGGGCGACCGGACCGGGGGGCCCGAAAGCGGACTGGCCACCCTCGCCCAGGCGGTCGTGGAGATCAACCGTCTCGATCCCGATCTGGTCATGACCGTGGGAGACCTCATCAACGGTTACAACAAGGAGCCCGAGTGGCTCAGCCAGATGAGGGCCTTCAAGAGGATCATGGCACGGCTGAACATGCCCTGGTACCCGGTTGCCGGAAACCATGACGTTTACGGAAACAGGGGCGATCGGTCCGATCGTTCGAACGAATCGCTGTACAAGGAGCATTTCGGACCGCTCTACTATTCGTTCGACTACGAGGGCACCCATTTCGTGGTGCTCTACTCCGACGAGAACCTCTCTTTCAGGAATCCGCCCGTCGATCAGCAGATGTCGACGGAGCAACTCGACTGGCTCCGGAAGGATCTCGCCGCCGCCCGAACGCGCCGGACGTTTGTTTTCCTTCACCATCCGCGCTGGAACTACGATGGCGATGTCTGGGAACCGGTGCACGAGGTCCTGGCCGGAAGCGGCAAGGTCACGGCCGTCTTTGCGGGTCACTGGCACAGATACCGGTCGGAAGGCGAAAGGGACGGCATCCGGTACTACTGCATGGCGGCGACAGGTGCCTACAAGGAGAATCTCCCGGCAGCGGGCGCCATCGATCATTACAATCTCCTGTCCGTTCGACAGACCGGCTGGACCATGGTCTGTATACCGGTCGGCGCAACGCTCGACCCGGATTTTGTCTCCGGCCAGGAAAGCACGGACGTCTGGGCGATCAAGGATGGCTCATTCTTGTCGGGCGTGAGCCCCTTCGGTGCGCCGGTCTTCGAAGCGGTCAGCGATTTCGTGGAGGTCGCGCTCGTCAATCCGACCTCGAAATCTCTCGAGATCGTTCTCGGCTGGAAGGGATTTCCCGAGGAGGGCTGGTCGGCCGATCCCCCGCAGCACGCCGTCGATCTCGCGGCGGGGGAGAAGAAGACGGTCCGCTTCGAGCTCAGCGGAAGCGTTCCGCGGCACGGTGAACCTGTCCCCGAACTGGCTGTCGAGGCGCGGACAGTCTACCCATTGGCAAAAGGAGGAGCCCAGGAGATCAACGCCCGCCGCGTTCTGCCCTATTCCGTGCCGCCCGTGCCGGAGGCGTTCATCCAGGAGCCGGCCGGCGCAATACCCGACAGCGCTCTACGGCTCGACGGTGTGAACGACTGCGTGGTCATCGGCCCGCATGAAGAATTGAATCCGGACGGCCCTTTCACCGTCGAGTGCTGGGCGAAACTCGAGACACAGGGCGCGCGGGCCGCCCTGCTCGCCAAGACCGAGCGAAGCGCCTACGGGCTGTTTCTCAGCGACACCGCCGGGAGTTTCCCGGGATTTTGTGTCTACTTTGATGGGAAAGGATACACCAGCGCGACATGGGCCGAAGGCGAGACGGGAGGGGACCGATGGATTCACTTCGCCGGTGTTTTCGATGGATCTGCGGTGCGGCTCTTCGTCGATGGCCGGCTCGTGGCAGAGGAGGCGCAATCGGGCCCGTTGAAAGGCAATAACCTCCCCTTCATCGTGGGCGCCGACGTGGACAGGCGGGGACGGCCCATTTCGTTTTCTCGCGGACTGGTCGATGAGGTCAGAATCTCCGCCGGCGCGGTCTACGCGGACGCCTTCGAGCCCACGCGCCGCCTCGAGCGAACGGAGAAGACCGTTCTCCTCCTGCACATGGATCGTGTCTTCGGCAATCTGGTTATCGATTCCTCGGGCCGCGGCCATCACGGCCGGGTGCGCGGAGGGACATGCCTCGTGAAGATCGACTGAGTTCCGTTCATGGCCGGAGGAGATCTTCCGCGTTCGTGAAAAACACATGAATATGAATAAGTCTTTTGTTATCCTGTATCTCTGACCGCATTGCGGACACCGAGCACGTGCAACAACTCGTTTCGACCTTGGATCGAGGGCCCTCAGGCCCTCAGGCAGGAGAAGCCCCGTGATTGACAGATCGAGGCCTTCGTTCGTGGCCGGATTCCTGATCATCTTTGCCTTTCTTTCAACCCTGGCGGCCGCCACGACGGCGCCCCCGGAAGACGCGCGGAGGGGAACCTCCCGTGTGACGCACATCGAGTTCGATCACGCGAACGGGACAGCCATTCCGCTGCGGGTCAACAGGACCACGTCGATCCCCAAACCGGAGTGGGTCGATGGATCGCACAGTGGCGCGGCCCTTTATGTCCAGAACTCGCCGGTGACTCTACGCGCCCGATTCGAGGCGCCCATGAACGTGCAGCGCGCATTCATCGGCACCGCCTGGAACGGACCGCTCGGTAAGGTGAAGGGCCAGTGGGTCTATTTCACCAACGGTGTTTCCGATCCAGAGTACTACACCTTCGAAACGGTGGGGCACGCGCCGGCCGGACTCGGGGTGCACGAATGGGATTGGCAATGGCTGGCCGCGACGCCGACCCCCTTCGGCATGGCGTTGCGTTGGCTCAATGTCTCGGGGGCGCACACCATCTACACCGTGCTCGATACACCGGGCCTGCCCTGGAAAACCGATGTTTCGAGCGATCAGAATCCCTGGACCGACGCCCTCGACCTCATCCTTCAGCACACCGACGCCACGGACGTGGAGACCGTTCTCGACGATGTGACGGCATTCTGTTTCGATCTTCCCAGTTTCAAGTATGACACCTGGTCGGGCGCGCCGTGCTACATCAACGGAAACTGGAGGTTCAACGTCACGCTCTACATCAGCGACGTCAACGGCGGCGCCAATCCGCGCGTGGGGTGCTGCTACGACGGGGGCGCAATCGTGCACACCTTCGCCGATCTGCTCGGCGCACAGACCCATTTCGTCCTCTCCGGCTCTCCTTACACCTCCCAGTATTTCGGATACCTGAACTGCATCGATCCGATCGGACGGGGAGAGGATTACAGCAACAATCCTTTCCTCGAAAACTCCTACTACCGCGACGATCCCATCACCTATCAGGACGGCTCCTCGTCGTCGTGCAAGCGGTCGCGCTTCGGCAATCATGCCTTCGCGGCGACCGAGGTCGGAGCGAGCGGTACGATCTGGGACGGCACCATGTGTGCCGATGTCGACTCCAATCAGGACACGTCGGTCAAGTATCCGCCTGACGGCAACGCCGTCTCCACGAACCTCTCTGCCACGGTCCTGACCGATTCGTCGGCGAACTGGGTCGCTGACGAATGGATCGGAATGCTTCTCAATCCGAACACGAAGACAACGAGCCCCAACCCGTACGTGGAGTACGTGATCATGGGCAATACGGCCACCCAGATATTCGTGGCCCTCGGTATGGACATGACACAGTACGCCGATCCGGGAGACCACTACTGGGTGCGCGATCCGAACGATCCCGAGGTGGATATCGTGCGCCTGACCGGCTATGACTGGCCTGACTACGAGGCGATCTCCATCGATTTCACGACCACTGTCGGCGGACGGGCTGATCCGCCGGTCGAACGCAAAATCACACTTTATTGAGCGGAGTGATCAAGATGACAAGAGGAACAACAACCACAATCGTTCTGCTCTTTTTCGCCGCCCTTGGCGTACTTTGCGGGAACGCGTTCGGCCAGGACCGATCGAGCGAGGCGGAATGGACCGAGCGGCTCGCCCTGCGCTACGACGCGGCGGGCTGGCCGGGTAAGGCCGGGCCGGTCGTGGCCGGATTGGAGCTGGACGAGGGATTGCTCGAGAAGAACGGCCTGTCCACCGACCACAGGATCTGGCTCGCCGAGGGGGATGAGAGGATTCTCCTTCGTTACTTTTCGGCGCCCCTCAAGCGTCTGTCGGCCGGAGTCGGAGTGGCGCGATCGTGCGCTGCCGCGCAGAAGATTCTATTCGGTCATCTTGCCCGGCCCCGGGCGATCGAACCGATCGCAACGCCGGTGCTTCCATATGGCGAAATCCGAATGGAAGGCCTGGGCGATGTCTGTTTCGTCGTGCCTCTCGGGGACGGCGCGGGTTTTCATTCGATCGAATTCGTGCGCCACAACGTGGTGATCCTCCTCAGGGCTTTCGATCGCAAGACCGCAAAGGGATTGAAGGACTTGGCGATCGCGCTGGACGATGCGATCATTGCCAGGCCCCTCCACAAGGACTGGCTCAGTTCGAACGAGTGGCCCGAGATCGTCCGTTTCGACACTCCGAGAACGAGCGTCGAGGCGAACAGCATCGTGCCGCTTGCTGTGAGCCTGTCGAGTCGCTTCTCGAGCGGCGCGCCCCTTTCGATCGACTGGGAAATGACCGCGGGCGGCATCATCCAGGACGGAGGTGCGTTTCGTTATCATGCCGAGGGCGAAGGGGCCGAGAGGCTCATTCTTCTCGTGGCTGACGAGAGAGGTCTCGCGCGCAGTGCAGGGATCGAATTCGTGATAGCCAAATAGCCCGCGGGAATCTCGGCGGACGGGTGGTGAATCCTCCGAGCGGCGAAACAAAAAAACGCGGCCGGCAGTCGAGCCGGCCGCGTTTTTATGACTTCACCCGTCGCGAGAGGATCTCGCCACGAGCTGTTTCCTACCAGGACTTGACCTCGATCACGTCGATGAAGGTCCCCTCGAAATTGCCATTGAGTTCATCGATGACGAAATAGAAAAGCCAATCGCCTGCGGGGATCTTCGGACGGGAGATCACGTAGTCGGTGACCTCGACGAGGGGGCCGTCGTAGGCGATCGCTTCCGTTGTGACCCATGAATACGGCAGGGTCCACCAGTAGGAGAGCGTTGCCGAACTGGCGATCACCCACCAGTCATGGGGCACGCCGAGCTGGTCCGCCGGATCGAGCGAAACAGTGATTTCGACTCTCTGGTAATGGGATCTGTTGAGAGGGCCGTCAGCGCCGTCGATCTTGATGTCCGGGACAGGACCGGGCATGCTCTCCACCGTGACCGAACCCTCGTAGGGGAGATAGGTGGAGTGGGTGGCCGAAACGAGCATTGTCCCCGGGGTCTGAGGCCAGATGGTGAGCAACGCGTAGCCGTCGCTGCCCGTGACCGCGGACTCGTACACCTCGTTTTCCTTGAATGCCGAGACCAGGGCGCCTTGCAGAGGAGTTCCGTTGTCTTCAACGTAAACCTGGAAGGCCTGCATGCCCGTGTTGACAGTGGCGTTGTGGTTGGCCGTCATGCCCGTGTCGGGAATATCGAGCCAGATTTTCATGGCCGGGTCGCCGCACCAGAGGTACATCTTCACGTTCGTCTCGCCGATGCCGCTCCAGAGGCCGAGAATCACGCTGTTGCCATAGTTGAGCATGCTGCCGATGTCGGTGGTTCCGAGGCTGAAGATACACTCGTAGAGCGCCTTGTCGAAATCGTGATTCGGGTAGGTGTAGGAAGGCTCTGTCGCACCGAGGGCCGCTGTTGCGCCGCCCGCCGTATCGAGCCATTCCTCGCAGAGGCTGTCCGAAGAGATGTTGCCGTTGTAGCAGGCGATGTTGAAAACGATGGGGCGCATCTCGCCGTTGTTCAGCGAGGCGACGTCACTGTTGTAAAAACTCTGGCCGTAGTTGTTCCAGCTCCACCATTCCTGCGTGTCGCCGTGGCCGCGGTAGTTGACGATGTTGGTGCCGGCATTGACGATCTGCTTCACCATGTTATTGTCCACACCGCTCTCGCCGCCGTAGCATGTCTCCACGGTCCAGTCGCTCCACGAGGACATGTTCGAGGCGATCTGCATCTTGCACTCGGTGTACTTCCCGGGGTAATTCTCGTTGTGGGCGACGAGCACGGTATGCTTGAGCCAGTTTCCGAGGGGAGGGTCCTTCTCGTAGTCGAGAATCTTGTCCACCTGGTTGGAGATGCGCGAAACCGTGGAGCCGCAGAGACGGCCGATGCACAGGTCCGCGTAGTGGTCCGGATTTCCTCCGCCCGTGGTGCACGCGTACCAGTGGTCGCTGGGAATTCCGCCCCAGTTGCCCAGGGGAACGTCGCCGGTGTCACCCACGAGAAGACAGTATTCGATGTCAGGGTACTCGAGAACGATGTCCTTCACATCCTGGGCCGACGGGTTGCTCACTGTCCGCACCTCGGTGTGAAATCCTGTCATGGCGCGCCAGTCGACCAGGGGCTGGACAGCGGGCACGAGAGTCGATTTCGTGATGACCACGTAGTTGGGCTCGCTCCTGCCGCTCGAATTTTTCGGACTGTGGGGCACGGCCGGGAAATTGATCAGCGTGTTGGCGCACTGGACGATCTGGCGCTCGGTCATGGAGACGTTCGGCCATGCCGTTCCATTGTCGTGATGGACCGCCACCACGAGGCGCGGGAAAACGGTCAGGAGGCCGGCCGACGGATCGCACCGGAAAGGATAGACCCTCACCGCGGTCACGGGCAGGTCTCTGATCGCCCCCGGGGTCAGGCTTTCTCCTGCCACGACCGGATAGGCGCCTTGCCAAGGCCGCGCCGGCTCGGGCACGGGCTGGCCATCGGTGGTCGGTTCCGGGGTCGGCCTGATCGCGCAGTTGGTGAACAGGGCAGAGTCACTGTCCACGATCTCGACGCTCGCGGTTTGAGACCCGGGAAGGGCCATGAGGAATGCGGCGCACGGAAGATGGGGCATCCCGGTGTCGAGTGTCATCGGCCATCCAGGAACGTAGAGCGCGTAACCCTCGGCCGTCTGCTCGATGTAGAAACCGGGAAGCACGATTTCGACCTGTGTTTCCGTAGCGTTGCTCTTGATCAGGGTGATCTCGGGTTCAGATCCTTCCGGCTGATCGGGAAGCAGTGGAATCCATTCCGCCGCAAGCAAGGGAGAAACGGAAAGGAGCACGAATAGAACGATGAGTTTTGGAAACTTCATAGTGCGCGGCCTTCCAAAAAAGAAACGACGGCAAATTAGTGAATAGGCTTCGAAAACAGCACCGATTATAATGTAAATCAATCTAGATCGGAAGGATTTATCAAATTCACTCCGGCGGAATGTGTTTCGCAGCGACGAGTTGTGGTTAATACTTAATTTCCTTACAGGTCCGCGGTCGATGCCGTTGGAATCGACCGTGCGATCAAGCCGGATTCTCGATAGATTTTTTCCCCATCGGGCCTGTCCGCAACCGCCCAAGATGAATAACCTCCTTCTGTCCCCAAAAAAACATGGTATAATATATAAACCTGGAGCGCCCCGGAGGAAAAGGAAGGACCATAACCTTTCCCACACCAGGATCAGGGTTGCGATCCTCGCGGCGCATGGTTGTATACCGGAGTCTCGGTCAACAGTCGAATCTTTTTTATTGGCCGTCACTTACAACTTCTGCGGTAAGGATTGAGATAGTGAGAACATTAAAACGAAACCTCTTCATTTCTGCGCTTCTGCTTCTCTGCACTGGACTGATCTTTGTCGGTTGCGGTGGTGGCGGCGGCAGCGGCAAAAGGCCCGGGACAGGGGGGCAAAATCAGAAATTTTCCATCGGTGGTGTGGTGGCCGGCCTGAAGGGGGATCTCATCCTGCAAAACAACGGCGGGGACGATCTTCTGATCCAGGCGGACGGACCGTTCAAATTCGCGACCACCCTGGCCGGCGGAGCGGCCTACGATGTGACCGTGCTCGCCAAGTCCCCGATCCAAAACGTCGTGGTCACGAACGGCAACGGAAATGTCGGCGCGGCGAATATTGTGAACATCAACGTGACCTGCACCGATAGATGGTCGATCCCCTTGAGCCTCCTCGACAATATCAGCCCCGACGGACAGGGCGCCTATGACGTGAGTTCCGCCATGGACACGCAAGGGAATGCCGTGGTCGTCTGGCGCCAGTCGGACGGTACGAACTCCCAGGTCTTCAAGAGCGAATACACGGCCAGAGGATGGTCCCATCCCGCCGATCTGTTCGACAACATCTCACCCGATGGCCAGGACGTGGAGGCGCCTCGCGTGGCAATGAACGGGAGCGGAGATGCGGTGATCGCCTGGGCGCAGTCCGACGGCAATCATTTGCGGGTATTCGTGAGCGAGCGCCGGGCCGGTGTCTGGGATCATCCGATCGATCTCACCGACAACATCCTCAGCCCCCCGGGCAGAAACGCCTCCGACGTGGCCGTGGCCATCGACGATAGCGGAGACGCCATCATCGTCTGGTCCCAGTCGGATGGCAGCGATTTGCAGATTTTCAAGGGTGAAAATCGTGCGGGCCAGTGGTCCATACCGAGCGGCCTCACGGACAACATCAGCCCCGATGGACAAGCGGTCTGGCCAGCCTCGGTGGCCATGGACAATCTGGGCGATGCGATCATCGCCTGGCCGCAAATGGACGGAATGAACTGGCGCATCTTCAAGAGCGAGTATCGCGGCGGTTCATGGACCCATCCGAATCAGAGCGATGCCATCAGCCCTGCCGGGGAGAATGCCTGGTTTCCCGCACTCGCCATGGACGATAACGGCGAGGCGATCATCACCTGGCCCCAGTACGACGGCATGGATATTCAGATCTTCATGAGCGAATACCGCGGCGGCGCCTGGTATCATCCGGCAGGTCTCTTCGAAAACATCAGCCCCAGTGGCGAATATACCTACGATCCCTCGGTGGCGATGGACAACAGCGGCAATGCGATCATCGCCTGGTATCAATCTGATGGAGCTTACTCCCAGATCTTCATGAGCGAGTATCGAGGCGGTCTCTGGACCCACCCACAAAATCTGGCGGACAATATCAGTCCTGACGACTTCGGCGCGTCGGCACCCCATGTGGCCATGGCACAAAACGGTGAATCGGTGATCGTCTGGCGGCAGTCGGACGGATCCCGCTACCAGGTTTTCAAGCGCGAGTTCCGCGAAGCGCAGTGGATCGAACCGGCCGACGTGACGGACAATATCAGTCCGGCCGGTGAGAGCGTTTACGAACCGCACGTGGCGGCAAATGATACGGGTGAGACCATCGTTGTCTGGCGGCAGTCGGACGGATCCCACAGCCAGGCATTCAAGAGCGAATTCCGGTAGCCAACACCGGACCGGGCAGAACTCCCTCAAAAAAATCCTCGACCGGGACAGGGCCTGATTATGTGCTAAACTCTTCAGGATATGTTCGATTGGGTGCCGATCGGTTTCCCCTTCGCGAATCCTCTGATCGGAGTCTGTCATGAAGGTCGCTCTCGCTGTCTGGTTGATCGCGCTCTCTTCGGCCTTTGGCGGGTCGGCCGAAGAATCGCTCGACGTGAGGATCGAAAAGGCGCTTCCCGGGCTCGTCTCCCTCTACAGAACTCTCCACGCCAATCCTGAGCTCTCCTTCCAGGAGAAGGAGACGTCGGCTTTGATCGCCAACAAGCTGCGCTCGATGGGGTACACCGTTACCGAAGGGGTGGGGCGGTTCACCGAGCCGGAGCGGGATCCGCTGGGCGTGGTCGCGGTGATGAAGAGCGGGGAGGGGCCCACCGTTCTGATCAGGACCGACATGGATGCCCTGCCGATGGAAGAAAAAACAGGACTTCCCTTTGCGAGCACGAAGAGGGCGTTCAACGAGAAGGGCGAAGAGACGGGAGTCATGCACTCGTGCGGGCACGATATCCATATGGCCTCTTTTCTGGGGACCGCCTCCATGCTCGCCCAGTTGAAGGAGCGCTGGAAGGGAACTCTCCTCCTCGTCGCTCAGCAGGCCGAGGAAATGGGCGCGGGCGCGCGCGCTCTGCTCGATGACGGGCTCTACTCCCGGTTCGGGCGCCCGGACTTCGCGATCGCTCTGCACGACGACCCGCATCTCGAGGCGGGCAAGATCGGAGTCCGGAAAGGGTACGTCCTGGCCAATGTCGATTCGGTGGACATCACCATCCACGGTGTGGGGGGGCATGGCGCCTACCCGCAGGACACGAAAGATCCGATCGTCGTCGCCGCGCGGGTGGTCCTGGCGCTCCAGACGATCGTGAGCCGCGAGACCTCCCCGCTCGATCCTGCCGTGGTCACCGTCGGATCGATTCACGGCGGTACGAAGCACAATATCATTCCCGACGAGGTGCGGCTCCAACTCACGGTGCGCACTTACAAAAAAGAAGTGCGCCGGAAGGTTCTTGCCGCGATCGAACGGATCGTGACGGACGTCGCGCGCTCGGCGGGGATTCCCGAGGAACAAAAACCGCTCGTGGCGATTTCGGCCGATGAGCACACACCGTCCGTTTTCAATGACCATGCCTTGACGCGGAGACTGTTGGAGGCGTGGACCACCGCTCTCGGTCCTCGAAACGTGGTGACCTCCGAGCCGCGCATGGCGGGTGAAGACTTTTCCCGTTACAGCCTCGAAAACCACGAGATCCCGGCATGCCTGTTCTGGCTCGGGGCGGGCGATCCCGCACGGATCGCGGAGAGCAGAAAGACGGGCGCACGGCTTCCCGGATTGCATTCACCCCTTTTCGCTCCGCTGCCCGAACCGACGATCAGAACCGGTGTGAAGGCGATGACCGTGGCTGCTCTCGGCCTGCTGGAACGCTAGAGAGATCTGGTCGGATCACTCGGGCTTCCGGGATAATCCGACGAAAAGGTCGAGGCGCGCCCCGTCGAGTTCGACCAGCCCGAACCTTTCCGCGTGATCCTTGAAGAGCAAACGCTCTGGAGAGCTCTCGATCACCACGAGATAGGAATCGAGATTTTCCTTCACATGGCTGAGAGCGCCGAGAGCCGCTTCCGCCGTGGGATAGTCGGCAATGATGCGGGTGAAGGTTTCATCCGCATCTCCCCGGTATCGCGCGCTCAGAGCGGTCACCGTGCCGCCGAGCCGAAGTATGTCCCCCGGACCGAGGGTGTAAACGGCCTGGAGCGTGAATTGCCCTCTGATGATCCGTTCGCTGCCCGTGATGCGATTCCGTGACGGCAGCCGCTCGAACAAGTCGTTGTCCCCCTCGCCGGCGACGGCCGCGACGATCCGGCGCGCGAACTCAACAAGCGTGGCTCCCGACCGCTCCGCTCCATCCACATCCGTGATCGTGAGAAAAAGCGCGCCCGCAACAGCCAGCAGCTGGTATCGATTGACCGTGTGCCGTGCCTGAAGAACCTCTGCAGGGGTTTCCCTGCCGCACTTCATGAGATAGATTCCGAGTGCTGCGGCATGATCGGTCATATGGTAGAGATCGACGGTGATCTCGCGATCGGCCTCGGAGTATTTCTGCACCACGAGCCGTTCGAAACCGAGGTCGAGAAAGATCTCGGCACCGCCGTTGATATGGCCGTAGAGCTCGGCGCCGCTGAAGAATTTGGTCTTGGCCGACCTGGTCCAGACGCCCACCGATCCACTGGGTGGCAGGAGCGTGGCATCCGTCTCACCTTCGCGCAACTGGCCGGCGCCATCGTCTTTCTCTCCGCAGCAAACGAATAGCGCGGATACGATCAGGGCCGGCATGAAGAATCTCATGAAGTCACCTTGACATGCTCGATCTTTGCCAGGTCGGCGATGCCGAGGCCGAGTTTCTCGGCCTTGTGGAGATAAGACGTGTAGCGCGGATGTTCGTCAACGGTGATGCCCATTTCCTTGCGCTTGGCCACGAGTTCGATGTGACAGACCATGTCGATCGCAAAGGGATCGGTCGCGAAATAGAGCGCGTGGTTGGGATAGACGAACTGGGCGTTGAATCCGGGGCCGTCCTCGTACTGGCCGAGAAGGCCGTCGGTGATGTTGAGGACCAGCTTGTCACGCACCCACGGCGCGGCCAGGATCTCGGTACATACGTCGAAAAAGAGTGGTACGTGGAGGCGCCCCGTGTTGCACGTGACAGCATAGCCGATGTTCTTGGTCGCCATGGAGATCCCGTTGCCCGTGTTCTTGAACGCGGCCAGGTTGACGATCTTGGTCAGATCCTTCGTGATCAGTTTTCCGAAGTAGGAATACTCGGTGTTGAACACGTGCTGGTTCAGGTAGAACTCGTCATCCTTGTAGCCACGCACATTCTTGCCCAGAACGCCCTTGGCAAAGTAATAGGCCTCCCTGTCGAACCGGCTGGCGCTCTTGTGCTCGGCGTCCTTTTCACGATCCATATGCAGGTCTTGAAGCCCCTCGATGCGCACGCCGGGAAAGTTCTCCGCGCTGTATCCCACCTCGGCCAGCATGGGGAAGAAACGGTCCCAGATGACGATGTTGGCCTTCGGATGGCCCGCGTCGACGAGCCAACTGATCACGGCGCGAGTCACCTCGAGACGGGTGTTGATTTTCGGCCCCACGGGATTGACCTTGAGGCCGATCACGTCCGAATCCCTGAAGAGCAGGCGGTAGCTCTCCGTCAGGTTCTTGCCCGTGAGGCGGCAGATTCCGCGTTTCACCATGGCGGCGATCACATCCGCGTCAAAGGAATCGTCTTCCTTGATCGAGGCTTTGTTGCGCACCTCGACGACCTTGCCCGGGTAGGGACCTGGAATGGCGCACTCGGCGCGGGGCACCTCCATGAAATCGGCGAGATTCGTTTCGACCTGCGGTTTCGGCCTGGGAGCGGGCTTCTTGTTTTCACCCTCCTCCTCCTCGGCGCGCGCTGTGGGAACTCCGAGTACGACTCCCGAGGCAAGAACGGTTGTGGCGCTCAAACCGCGGAGGAACTCGCGGCGGTTCACTCCGAAGAGAGCTTCCATCGACGTGTAGTGACTGTCCATTGGCGACTCCTTGGGTGGTTCTTGGATCAATTGTATCGGGTGCCGATCGGCAATCTGGCGTTGCCACACTATCAGGATGGCCGGGCAGGCGCAAGGGACGGAAGAACTCCTCGTTGCTCTGCCGGGCGCCGCGGGGGGAGTCTGTGGTTGGGCCCGCACTGGGAGGCTGCTCCATGAGGGCGGCCGGTTTTCACTCCTTTCCGTGCCCGTTCTCCGAATCGGCAGATTCGATGTGTTTTTTTGCCGTCCGGCGGTCGACGCGCGTCCGCCGCGCCACTTCCTCGTAGCTTCCGTAACGATCGTAGAGCAACTTGCAATAGGCGCTCATCAGTTGCCGCGCCGTGAGCGTACCCGATTCGATCCCGTCGACGAGCCTGCTCCTTGCGTCTGCTCCCTGCCGCGGCCCCTCGCCATGGTAGGCGCCTGTGAGCAGGATGCGGCGCACGGCCTGCTCCAGTTCGCGCACGTTGCCCGGCCAGGCATAGTCGGTGGGGAGGTTCCGCTCGAGCGCTTCCTTGACCATGCCGGTCACCTGGGGAGAAGCGGCCCCCGCGATCCGCTCGGCCAGAAGAACGAGGAGATCGTCGAGTTCGCCCCGGTCCTGCGCGAAGCGCTGCCGGAGCGGTGGAACGGTGATCACGTCCGAGCTGAGCCTGTAAAAGAAGTCGTCCCGGAAAGCTCCCTCGGTGCGTATCTGATCGAGTGGGCGATTCGTTGCCGCGATAACGCGGCCCTCGAAACGCTTTTTGACATGGCTGCCCACGGGAGTGAACGTACGCTCCTGAATGACCTGGAGCAGTTTGACCTGGATCGGTATCGCCACATCGCCGATTTCGTCGACGAAAAGCGCGCCGTGAGGGCTGCTCCGGGCAAAAAGGCCTTCGTGGTTGTCGACCGCGCCGGTGAAAGCGCCCTTTCTATGACCGAACAGTTCCGATTCGATCAGACTTTCCGGGTACTGGGATAGATTGATGGCCAGAAAGGTCCGCGTGAAGCTTTCCTCGAAGGCGTTCTTCTTCACGTTGAACGGAATGCACCCCGACCGGCCGATCGCTGCTGCCGCGGCGCCTTTGCCCGTTCCGGTTTCACCGAGAAGGAGCGTGGAGAAGTCCTCCATGCTGTTCCAGAGATGCCGTTCGTAGAGTCCGATATCGCGGGTGAAGACATTGTTCCAGAGGGCGAAGCGGAGCTTCTTCATCGACTTGCTCCGGCCCACAAGACCCTTGGCGATGAAGTAATAGGCACGCCTGATCTGATAGAAGAGAGCGATGAAGCGCAGGGCGTCCGTTTCGCCGAAACCTTTCTCGCCAAGCGCCGCAAGGAGGTCTCGCGCGAAAGGGACCGCGACCGGCTGTTCGCCCTGTGCGAGCTGGCTCTGGATGAGGGCGTCGAAATCATCGATGTGGCGGTGAAAGAAGTAGAAGAGCCAGGCATATTCCACGGCCTTGCGGTCCTCGCCGGTGAAGGCGTCGATCGTGCCGCACCCGGCGCGTTCGAGTTCCTCGAGACGGGATCCCACACGGGGCATGAACAGATTGTGGCGTTCGTCCGCGGCCTGGTCCAACGGGCCGGCAACACCGGCGAGACGCGCATCGACAGCAGCCCGATCATCGCTGAAGGGATTGGTAAATATCGCTTGCGCCACGAGGGAGAAGAAGTCGCGGTCGCTGGCCGCGAGTGTAGGGTGAGTGTTCATGCAATATTTGTCTCTTTCCTGTTCAGAAAATGCAAACATTATTTGTATGGGTATATCGTCACGAAAAAGGGGAAGGCTTAACCATCTATCTCACAATAAATTGCACTTTGTTTCCTTCGCGGCACGAATCTCGCCAAGCAAAAAGCAATTCGTACCCGTTCAATGGAGGAACAAAAAATGATTGGGAAAAAGAGAACTCTCAAGACGATGGCACTTCTCACGGGCATCGTGTTCGCGGGTATCTGTGGGCTCTCGAGCGCACAGGCGGCCGGTATTCTGACACCAACGGTCTCGGGACACAAGGCGATCCAGATTCGCGATCATCAGGTCGATGTGACCATCAACAACGGTTTTGCGGTCACCGAGGTGGTTCAGACCTTTTTCAATCCGAACAGTCAGGACCTGGAAGCGATCTACTCCTTTCCGCTCCCGAAGAGCGCCAGCCTTTCCGAGGTCACTTGCCACATGGGAGAAACGGAGCTTCACGGCGAGGTGCTCGCCCGCGACGAGGCCCGGCGCCTCTACGATGAAGAGAAGTCGAGCGGCGGCGAAACAGGCCTGGCCGAAAAGAACGAATTCTACACGTTCGACTTCTTTGTCTATCCGGTGCGAGCCATGGATGAGACGAGAATCCGCTTTCTCTACTATCAACCGCTCGAGATCGACACCGGCGTCGGACGTTACGTCTACCCTCTCGAAGCCGGCGGAACCGACAAGGCGGCGCACGATTTCTGGAAGGAGAACTCCACGGTGGAGAATTTCTTCTCCGCCACGGTGGAACTCAAGTCGGCCTGGCCGGTCAGCGCCGTACGCGTTCCGGGCCACGAGGGGGCGGCAACCGTCCACAAGCATTCCGACGGACACTATGTCGTCAAGGTCGAGAAACAGACCGCCGCGCTCGATGAAGACTTCGTTTTCTATTACCGACTTGCCGAGGGGCTGCCCGGACGTGTCGAGTTCATTCCCTACAAGCCAAAGAAGGATAAACCGGGCACATTCATGATGGTGGTCACGCCCGGCATCGATCTGAAAACGCTCGACAATGGTGCCGACTATCTCTTCGTCCTCGACATCTCGGGAAGCATGGCGGGCAAGATAGGCGCCCTGGGCGAGGGAGTGATCAAGGCGCTCGGAGAAATGAAACAGGGTGACCGCTTCCGCATCGTGACCTTCAATACGTGCGCGACCGACCTGACGGGGAACTGGATCGACGCCACGCCCGCGAACGTGAAACGAACGATCAAAGTCGTCAAACGACTGAGAACATCGGGCGGAACCGATCTCTACCAGGGCCTCGAAATGGCGCTCCGCTCTCTCGACGACGAGCGGGCGACCAGCCTCGTTCTCGTGACCGATGCCGTGACCAATACGGGAGTCGTCTCGCCGGCCGCTTTCCACGATCTCATGAAGGAGTACGACGTCCGACTTTTCGGCTTTGTCATGGGCAACAGCGGGAACTGGCCCCTCATGCGGGTGATCTGCGACGCGAGCGGCGGTTTTTCCGCGGGCGTTTCGAACGACGACGACATCATCGGCCAGATCGTGCTCGCCAAGAGCAAGATCGTCCATGAGTGCCTTCACGATGCAAAATTGAAGATCTCGGGCGTCGAGATCTTCGCGGAGACCGAAGAACATTTCGGGAAGATATACCGCGGCGAGCAGCTCGTTTTCTTCGGGCGATATGACAGGGGCGGAAGGGCCACGGTCGAACTCGAGGCGCGGCTGACCGGCGAGGATCGGACGTACAAAACCGTTTTCGATTTTCCCGAGGTGGATACTCTCAATCCCGAGATCGAACGGCTCTGGGCGCTCCACAGGATCGAGCAGCTGGAAGAGGCGGCCCATATCGGTCGACTGGAGAGGGACGAAAGCCGCGCCGCGATCGAGGATCTCGGTGTCAAGTACCAGCTCGTGACAGACGAAACGTCGATGGTCGTGCTTTCGGACGAGGTGTTCGAACGCAAAGGCATCGAGCGCCGCAACCAGCAGCGCACGCGCATCGAGAAGGAAGCGCGCGCCGAGAGAGCACGCGCCGCAAGGGAGAGCGGACGGCCCGTGAGGAGCCGGCGCGCCGACGAATCGAATCCGATGTTCGACCGGCCGTCGCCCAGCCCGTCCCGCGGCGGTGGAGGCGGCGGCGCCGGAGCGCTCGACCCCGCGACGGTGGGTCTCATTCTCGGTTCGATTCTCCTCGCCGGGTGCGCTGTCCGGCCGCGGAAAAGAGCTCGAAAAGGGAACGATGATGAATAGCAACGAGGTGATGAAATCTCGGCAGCCGCGATGGTGGCACCCCTTTCGTGCCACCATCGCTTTTTCAGCCGCGGCGGTGGCGGTGTATCTTTTGCCCCGGGCCGGCACCTCCCTCGAATACAGCCGCCACGCACTCGCCGGCGGAGAGTTCTGGCGGTTCATCACGAGCCACTGGACACATTACACATTCGATCATTTCTTCTGGGACCTGCTCGCCTTCGTGTGGCTCGGAGCGTTCTGCGAAAAATGGGACAGGAAAAGCTACCTGATCTGTACGGTCGGGTCTGCACTGGCCGTCTCCGGCTGCGTCCACATCTTCATGCCCGAACTATTCCATTACCGGGGGCTCTCCGGGATCGACTCCGCTCTTTTCGGCCTCCTCGCCGCGAGCAGGTTGAAGAGAGCTGCCAAGAGGGCCGAATGGAGAAGGTGTCTCATTCTCGGCGCCTGCCTGTCGCTTTTCGCGTCCAAGGTGGCCTACGAAACGATCAGCGGTTCCGCCCTCTTCGTCAACGGCGCGGAGGCCGGTCTCGTTCCTGTTCCGCTTGCTCATGCCGTCGGTTTTGCCATCGGGGCGGCGATCGGCAGTGCGCGCACTGTCGACAGTGCGCGTAATGCAGAGAGCCGGATCGGTTCGGTCAGGAACGGACCCGGCTCGACATCTGCGATTTGCGAATTCGTCTCACGCGTCCGGAAACGGAACGCGCGAGATCACTCCTCGCCGGCGGAGAGATCCACGGCCTTGTAGCCGCCTTTCGATTTGAAGTAGAAGATCAAGATGAGATAGCAGAGAAGCATGATCGCCGGAAAGATCGCCACTGTTTTGAGGGCGTTCTTCTTGGCCAGGCCCTGGATCCCCTCGATCGTTCCCTTGTCGACTTCGCCGAGACCGTCGAGTTTCTTCTGATCGAGAGAGCGGTACGATCCGAAAACGCTTGTTTCTTCCGCGCCGATCACCCTGGAGTGGAGTGCGGCGTCCTGGTCGAGGAGGTCGCTGTCGATCTGCTTGTCCTGGATGTTTCCGAGGAAGGCGGCCCCGATGACACCCACGCTGAGCATACCCATCCCGCCGATGGCGTTTATCGTCAATGCTCCACCCTTGGGGAACCGTTCAGCCACGACGCCGAGCATGGTGGGCCAGAAAAAGGTCTTCCCGAGGGCATAGAGAGCCGCGGCAGCAAAGATCGCCAGTCCGCTCGCCAGGGAGAGCGAGAAGAGTCCGGCCACCGCGATGGCGCTGCTCATGGCGAGGAGGCCGAGGGGCGAAAGCTTGTGCACGATGGGACCCGCCACGAAACGCAGCACCATCATGATGAAGGAGGTGAAAACCAGCACCCAACCGGCCTGCAATCCCACTTCGACCATCTCCGGTGCGATCAGAGATGTGATCCAGCTGTCCGTACCGAGCTCGGTCGTGGCCAGGGGAATCATGATCAACAGGAGAAAAACGAACATGGGACGGCCAAGGGATCGAACGTAAAGGGCGTATGGAACGATCAACGCCGCACCGACGATGAACTTGAGGGCAAGTGAGAACTCGAAGATCTTTCCGATCTCCGCCGTCATGATCGCAACCACGATGAGGGCGCCGATGATACCCGCCTCTTGAAGCATGGCCTTGTAGGACACTCCTGCCTCGACGCGTTCGTGCACGGGGAATTTGCACCTGAGGAGCATCAGGCCGTAGATCAACGCCGGGATCAGAATCAAACCGACCTTGACCTTCCAGATCATTTCCGGCCCCATGATCAGGACAGCCAATCCGCCCAGGACCAGTCCTCCCGGCCATCCGGCGTGCAGAATATTGAGCCACTTCGTCTTGTCCTTGGAGAAGATCGTCGCCACAACCGGATTGATCACCGCCTCGACCGTTCCGTTGCCAAGGGCGAGGATGAACGTTCCGATCCAGAGCATGGTGTAGTTTGTGGCCATGATCGTCACGATCGCCGACACCACGTGGCAGAGGAAGGCAAAAACCAGCGCCTTGCCATAGCCGATCTTGTCGATGATCAAACTGAAGAGAATGATGCTGATCGCGAAGGGCCAGAGACCGACGCCGAAGATTTCGCCCATCTCGGTCTCGTTCAGGTTGAACGGTTCCTGAAGATCCCCCAGAGTCAACACCCTGATGATGAATCCAAAGGACGTGGCCACGAGCGCAATGAAGCAGGTCCAGAAAAGCCATTGCGTCTTCTGATCCGGTGCGCCGCCCGCGGCACCGTAGCGTTCTGCGTTTTCATTGCGTCCCATGTCCGCCTCCTTCTCTAACAGAATGGACCAGATCGAACCCTTCGCCCGGATTTCACCGAAGCAGCAGCGAAGAGTGCCAGTAGCCCGAAGAATTGGAAAATAGGTTTTCGCTCCAAACTTGTCAATCGGAACTGTTATTTTGACAGACGCCGTGCAAGAGTTAAGATTCTCCTCATGGGCTCTGCCCTGTACTCCTGAAACCTTGCGACTTTTGGTTTCAGGCCGCGACAGCGATCACGAGGTGAGCCATGGAAGAATATTTCTGGATCTCCAAGCTGACGCACCACTCGGTTTTCACGAGCCGGGCTCATCCCATCCTTCACCAGCTCTCGGCACGATATGGCGTGAAGATCACGATTGCCGGATCGAAGGACGATTCGGTCGAGCCCTACGTGAGCGCCGTGCGCGATGCGATCGATCGCAAGGCGGCGGGGATCATGGTCATCGGCTGGGGCGACGACGAGATCGTCCAGGCGATCAACGATGCCGTGGATAGCGGTATTCCGGTCGTGACCGTCGATTCGGACGTTCCCGGGAGCAAGCGACTCGCCCATGTCGGTACCGACTGGTACCGGATGGGCCGCGCGATGGCCGAACGCCTCGGGGAGACGATGGGCGGTACGGGCAAAGCGCTCATGCTCGGCTTCACGAGCCCGGCCAACATGCGGGCCGGTTTCAGGGGATTCCGCGACAGGATCGCGGCCTTTGGCGGCATCGAGATGATCGGACCGGTCAACGACCTCGGAGTGGGGCCGGAGAAGGCCGAGGCAGTGACCACCGGGCACCTCGCCGAATATGGAGGCCTGAAAGGGATCGCCTGCTTCGACGGCCAGGGAGGTCCTGGTGCGGCGAGGGCTTTGTCGAAGGCGCAAAAAGCGGGGCAGGTCAGCCTGGTGTGCGTCGATTCCGATGAGGCGCACCTGGAATTCATCCGATCGGGAGTGATCCAGGCCGCCTTCTGCCAGCGCCGCGAAGCATTCACCTACCATGCGTTCCAGACGCTTTATGCCTACAATCACGGATCGCCTCTGTCGGGGGGGCGCAAGGGCCCGATCAACGTGCCCGGGAACATCGATACCGGATTCCTGGTCGTGACCAGGCGCAACGTGGATACCTTCGAAAACGATCTCCTCCTCGATGAGTCGGTCGAACGCCACGATCTGACGCAGCGGCTCAGCTTCATGTCGGAAATCGTGGAGAATGTGGGCGAAATGGTCCTCGTCACCGATGAAACCGATCGTATCGTCTACACCAATCCGGCTGTCCACCGGATGACCGGTTATGGCGCGAGTGAAATCAACCAGATGGGTTTGGATGAGATCCTCGACGGCGGACCGGGCTCGCAGTCGACTGACGGTCGCTCGATCGTCCCCGACGAGGACGCTGTTGCCGAGGGTAATGTGCGCGCGAAGGGGGGCGGCCTCATTCCGGTACAGATAAGGCTGACATCTCTCAAGGCGGGCGAACGCCGCCGCGGCCACCTGATCGTCGCGGTCAACATCACGCGGCGCAAACGGACGGAACAGGCGCTGCACGAAAGCGAGGCGACGCTCAAGGCGGCGATCGAGTCGACGGCGGACGGAATCCTCGTCGTCAACAAGGAAGGCGAGGCCACCCACTGGAACGCCCGCTTTCTAGAGCTGTGGAACATTCCGCCCGAGCTCCTCGCCCCGGAATCGGACCGGAAACTGCTCGACTACGCTGTCGACCAGCTCGTCCATCCGGAAGCTTTTCTCGAAAAGGTCAAGGATCTCTACAAGTCGACAGACACCTCCCGGGACATGATCGAATTCAAGGATGGAAGGATCTTCGAGCGCTACTCGAGCCCTCTCTTGAAGGAGGGAAAGAGAGCCGGCCGGGTGTGGAGCTTCAGGGACGTCACAAGCAGCAAGAGGACGGAGGACGCACTTCGGGAGAGGGAACAATTTCTGTCCGATGTGTTTTCCAGCATCCAGGACGGCATCAGCGTGCTCGACAGCGATCTGAAGATCATCACCGTCAACAGGAAGATGGAAGAGTGGTATTCGCACGCCATGCCCTTCGTGGGGCGAAAGTGTTTCGAGGTCTACCACGGCCGCGAGGAAACCTGCGATGGTTGCCCCACTCGCAACACGCTCCAGACGGGAGAGGTCTCGTGCCAGATCGTTCCCAAGATCGGCCCTGAAGGAAAAGAAACGGGCTGGCTCGACCTCTATTCCTTTCCCCTTGTCGACAGGGAAACGGGGCAGACAAAGGGCGTCATCGAGTATGTACGCGATATCACGGAGCGCAAGCAGGCCGAAGAGGCCTTGCGCGCATCGGAAGAAAATTACCGCGCGATCCTCGACGCCATGGACGATGCCATCACCGTGCACGATCTGGAATCGGGCGAAACACTCGACGTGAACGACAAGATGTGTTCCATGTTCGGGTACACGCGCGCCGAGGCGCTCGGCGTCAATTTCGACGCACTCTTTGCCGGCCAGCCCCATTTCGCCCAGGGGGACTCGATCGACTCGAAACGGCAGAACGCCGCGGCCGGTGAAGCTCAGACTTTCGAGTGGATGACCCGCGACAAAGAGGGGACCTTCTTCTGGGTAGAAATCAACCTGAAACGAGCCGTGATCGGCGGCCTCGACCGCCTGCTGGCCGTGGTGAGGGACATCACCAAACGGAAGGAACTCGAGGAACAGCTGCGCCAATCGCAGAAGATGGAGGCCGTCGGCCGACTGGCGGGGGGGATCGCGCACGATTTCAACAATATCCTCGCGGCGATACTCGGCTATTCGGGGGTCGCCATCCAGGAGATAGACGAGGAAGATCCTTTCCGGCAGAGCGCCGTCTTCATCAACCAGGCAGCGAAGCGAGCTGCCGAACTGACCAAACAGCTTCTCGCTTTCAGCCGCAGGCAGGTGCTTTCCGTCAGGGTGCTCGACCTCAACACGATCATCGCCGACCTCGAAAGGATGCTGCGCCGTTTGATCGGCGATGATATCGAGCTGGTGACCGTATTCGAGGAACCCTTGGCGAAAGTCATGGCCGATCCGAGTCAGATCGAGCAGATAGTGATGAACCTCGCCGTCAACGCGCGCGACGCCATGCCCGCCGGAGGGCGCTTGACCATGGAGACGTCGAACGTGCTCCTCGACGAGACCTCCGCGCGATCGTTGGCCGATGTGGAATCGGGCCGTTACGTGATGATCACGGTGACCGATACGGGGCAGGGCATGGACAGCGAGACGATGTCGCACGTGTTCGAACCCTTCTTCACGACCAAGGAGCAGGGCAAAGGAACGGGATTCGGCCTGTCCACCGTTTACGGAATCGTTAAGCAGCACAGGGGGCACATCACCTTGTCGAGCGAGCCTGGTTCCGGCGCGGCCTTCAAGATCTATCTGCCCTGTCTCGAAAAGGACGTCGAAGCCGATCATGTCCGGCCTCTTTCGTCGTCGCAGCTGATCGGATCGGAGAACATTCTGGTCGTCGAGGACGAAGACATGGTGCGCAAGGTGGCCTGCAAGATCCTGGACATGCACGGTTACAATGTCCTCTCATCGTCCGATCCGCGCGACGCGCTCGCCATCTGCGAACGGCACAAGGGATCGCTCGACCTGCTCCTCACGGATGTGGTGATGCCCGGGATGGACGGCAAAGCCCTCTACGAGAAAATGTCCGCTCTGATACCGGGATTGAAGGCGGTCTTCATGTCCGGTTTCGCCGGGGCAACGGTTGTCGAGGACAGCACGACGCAGAAGAGCTTTCATTTCGTCCAGAAGCCGTTCACTCCCGAATCGCTACTCGAAAAGGTCCGGCGTGCGCTCAACGGGTAGGATCTCCACCTCCGCCAGAACGGGGAAGTGGTCGGACGGATAACGCCCGTCGAGTTCCGTGCGGACGATCGAGGCATCAAGAACTCGAAAACCGCGCGTGCAGAAGATGTAGTCGATCTTGTCACCATCATCGCGACCGCGGAATGCATTGAACGTCCCTGACCGTGCCACATCGGGCTGCACGACGCGATAGGTGTCGCTGAAGCCCGCCTTTTCGAGGAACGCCACCGGTTCCGAGGACTCACCGGCATTGAAATCGCCGGCGAGCAATGTGGGCACGGTCCGCCTCATGCGGTCGTCGACGATGTGGTGGACGATCAGGGCCACGCTTTCGCGCCGGGCCCGGGCCCCCCTGTGATCGAGGTGGGTGGAGTGGACGACCAGATCGCGGCCCGTGACGCGATCCATGAGGTGCGCCCACACGCACATGCGCGGGCAAGCCGCGTCCCACCCGATCGACCCGGGTTCCCGAGGCGTATCGCTCAGCCAGAATTCTCCCTCGCCGAGGACACGGAACCGGGAGGCGTCGACGAGGAGACCGCAAAACTCTCCCCTTTCCCCGCCCTCGCGGTGCTGGCCGATTTTTTCGAAATGGGGCGCGCGCTCGAGGAGAAAAGAGAGCTGGAAAACGAGCGCCTCCTGGATCGACACGATATGGGGTGCCGTCTGCAACAGAACGTCGGCCACGAGATTCCTGCGATGGGGCCAGCTGTTCGAACCATCCTCGGCCGTGCCATACCGGATGTTGAATGTGAGGACGCGGATCGATGATCCGGCGGATGAGGAAGTCCCGTCGAGGAGGCCGGAGTCGGCATCGGGCATCTGGGGGGCGCTGTGACAGGCGGCAAAGGCGGCGCAGAGAGCCAGACCGACACAGAGCGTGCGAAGCGTTCTCATGTCTATCCTTGTTCGGCTGGAAAAAGAGGCTATTCAGTCTATCACGAAACAAGGTCCCATAGGACGTGCCGAGGAACCAGAAAGATGGAAATCTTCAAAGGCCTGCTCACAGTGGTCGCGATCATCGCGGTTTGGATTCTTCTGCAGCGCGTGGTGCTCCCTCGTTTGGGGGTGGCCACATGAATGGCCCCGAGCTCCGCCGTGGGCGGTGAAAACAAGGCCGGAACCGGATGCGGCTCCGCGTGGAGTCGCGGCTCCGCGTGGAGCGAAGGGGGACAGACAGAATCCCACCTGTCCGCTTTTTGTCAGTGCGGGGCGGGCGAGGCTCCGTCATCGATCGATCGGACATCGTCGGACCGGAACGGATCGGAGGTCTGTGCGTCATGCAACAAGCCGATCCGACCCGAGGTCGACGCGCCCACCGCCGGCGGTGAATGACCGCCCGCAGATCAATCGCAAGCGGTCTCGCCTCCATCTTCATCTTCCGCCATGAGTTTTCCCGCCTCGCGCATGGCGTCCAGGATCTCGCGAGCTTCGTCGAGACGATCGCGATGAACCTGGATATCGACACTTGTCAAGCCGAGCGCTTTTTGCGACATGGCAAACTCGTCGATCAGCGAGATCCCTTCGACATAGGCCGCAATCCCGTGGCTCTTGAGAGCCTCCGCGATCATCTGAGCAATAAAGGGACTGGATGCGGTTTCGAGAACCACGATTTCCGATTCATCAACCATGATCGACCTCCAAGCCGTTAAAGATTCGGATCGGTCCGGAGCGCGACCGTCCAGTAAAGACTATATCACGAACAGATTCGGAAATGAACGGGGCCTTCCCTTGCCGGGACAGTTGAATTCGATATAGTGGTCCGAAAGAAATCCTCGATTCTTGATACCGGAGGAACGATGACCGTCGACCGTCCGATCTTCATCGTGGGACCGCACCGAAGCGGCACGACCCTTCTCTACCGGCTGCTGGGCCGCCATCATGACGTGGGATACCTCACTCCGATGAACAAGCGGCTGCCCCGTCTCCCCGGGGTGGCCCACCTTCTCTCGGGATTGATCAAGCCGGATTTCCCCGTGGAAGCCCAGTCGGTCTGGGATTTTTTCAAGAAGGGCAAGGAAGACGCCATGGGTGCGGCCGACGCCACTCCAGAGGTGGCCGATTGGTACAGGCGGCTCGTGGAGCGCGTTCTCAGCCTGCGCAAGGCGGATCGTTTCGTCGCCAAGTACCCGCGCCTTTCGCTCCGCCTGCAGTGGATCGATGCCATCTTTCCCGACGCGCTCTTCATTCACATGGCGCGCGACTGGCGCGCCGTGGTGAACTCGACACTCAATCGGAAGGTCAAGCGCTCGGGCCGCGGTGGAGGATGGTTCGGTGTCTACATTCCTGGGTGGCAAGATATGGTCGATCTGCCCCACGAGGTGGCGGCGGCGCGCCAGTTCCGCGTTGCGACCCTGGCCATCGAGCGGGATACGGCCGATCTCGAGGGCCGAATCTTCAAAGCCTCCTATGAGGAACTCTGCGACGCACCGCGCGTGCTGCTCAGGCGTCTGGCGGGCGAGTGCGGGCTGCCTTTCAGCGACCGCTTCGCCGCCACGATCCCCGAGCGCTTCAAGAGCGCCAATTTCAAATGGCGGGAGAGTCTCGACGGCGAGATGCTGAAGCGCATCAGGGACGAGGACAGCGCCTTCTTCACGCGTTACGAAACGGCCGGTGCCTGAACGATTCCGCGATCGATGATCTTTTTCACCAATTTCCCTTTGGGAGAGACCCGTGGCGATCAAGCAGCTGACCGATGAACAGATCCGGACCATGTCTCCCGAGGAGAAGGACCGCTGGTGGCTCGAAAACGTCTACCAGGGCGATGTGCGCCAGTTCACACCGCGCGTGGTGATCAGCGGATTCCTGCTCGGCGGTGTCCTGTCGATCTGCAACCTCTACATCGGCGCCAAGACCGGCTGGGCGCTCGGCACGGCGATCACGGCGGTGATCCTCGCCTTCGTGATCTTCAAAACGCTCAGCCGGATGGGGCTCGGCGAAAACTACCACGTCCTGGAAAACAACATCCTCCAGTCGATCGCCTGCAATGCCGGTTACATGAACGCGCCCCTCATCGCCAGCATGGCGGCCTACATGATCATCACCGACTCGGTCATCCCCTGGTGGCAGATGATCATGTGGCTCATCGGACTCAACGTGATGGGCGTTCTGTTCGCATTTCCCCTGAAGCGGCGCTTCATCAACGAGGAGCAGATGCCCTTTCCCGAGGGGCGTGCCGCGGGTGTGGTGCTCGACACCCTTCATGGCGAGGAGTCGAGCGAGGAGAAGAATCCAAATGCGCTCCTCCCCGCCCGCCTGCTCCTGCTCATGGGTTTGACAGGAGCGCTGGTCAGACTCTGGCAAGCTCACTCGATCTTCGACCGGCTGAAGGCAGGATTCCTGGCGATCCCCGAACTGCTCGACGAGTGGTACTACGGCCTCGTGGAAAAATTCGGCTGGTGGATGCCGAACATCAACGGCATCCCCCTCAAGGAACTCACCGTGCGCCCCGCGCTCGACCTGGCCATGTTCGGCGTGGGGGGGCTGATCGGGATCAACGCGGGCCTGTCGCTTCTCGTGGGCGGCCTGGTCAACTACTGCATCCTGGCACCGATCATGGTGGGATCGGGCGACATCGTGTCCACCGTGGGCGCAGACGGGGTCTTGACGGTGGGATTCCGTGCGATCACGACGTGGTCTCTCTGGTGCGGGGTGTCGATGATGACCACGGCGTCGCTGTTCGCATTCTTTTCCAAGCCTCAGGTGATACTGAGTGTTTTCGGCGGACTCCTCGGCAAGAACAAGACGCGCAAGGAGGATTGCCTCGCCCACATCGAACTGCCGGTCAAGGTCTCCCTGGTGGGTGTTTTCATCGTGGGCGCCTATCTCGTGTTCATCGCCAACTGGTTCTTCGGGGTCGGCCCTTTCATGGGAATCATCGCCATCCCCATGGTGTTCGTGTTCACCCTGATCGGCGTCAATGCCACGGCGATCACGTCGATCACACCCACGGGGCCGCTCGGAAAGATCACGCAGCTCACCTACGGCGTGCTGGCGCCGGGCAACATCACCACGAATATCGCCACCGCCGGGATCACTGCCGAGGTCTCGGGAAGCGCCTCGAACCTGATCCAGAACATCAAGCCGGGCTACATGCTCGGCGCCAAGCCGAGGCTTCAGGCGATCGGCCATGTGATCGGCGCCTTCTCGGGCGCTCTCTTCTCGGTGCTCGTATTCTATCCGCTTTTTCTACGGAACAATCCAGCCGGATTGATCAACGAGGAGTATCCCTATCCGGCCGCCACCGTGTGGAAGGCAGTGGCCGAGGTTCTCACGCAGGGTCTCGAAAACCTGGCCGATTCGGCGGTCTGGGCCGCCGCGATCGGCGGCATTCTGGGTATCGTTCTCGAACTCGTCAGGATCCGCGCCAAGGGGAAGTTCCCGATCACGCCGGTGGGTATCGGTCTGGCCTTCATGATTCCCTTCACGATCTGTCTCTCCATGTTCCTCGGCGCCTTCGTGTTCTGGCTCGTGGCCCGGCTCTATCCCAGACCGGAACAGAGGATGAACGTGGTGGTGGTGCAGAACCAGGAGTCGATCTGCTCCGGCTTGATCGCGGGGACCGCCCTGATGGGTGTGGCCGTGATGGTGGTGGAGGTATTTGCGCTATCCTAGTGGGGGAGCATCGAGTTTGAACTGGGAGAGTTTTGTTTATCAATACGCCGTGGGAGGGATCATCTTCCTCGCCGGGCTGGTGATCGCCTGGCGTTCGGGCGACTACTCGTGGAAGAACTGGCAAGATCGACTCTCCACATTTTTTGTGGTCGCCATTTTCGTTTTCTATTTTTCCGGCCACCTCGTCTGGCAGATTCTCGCTTCCGGGGGAGGATAGGTGGACACGACCACGATCATCGGCACCAAGCTCGACTATGGCATCATCATCGGTTACTTCGTGGCGATCTTCGCCTTCGGCGCCTTCTTCGCCCGGTTCACGCGGTCCACGAAGGATTTCTTCTTCGGCGGGCAGCGCTTCTCCTGGTGGCTGGTGGCGTTCAGCTACGTGGCGTCGATCGTGGGGTCGTACAGCTTCATCAAGTACTCGGCGGCGGGCTTCCGTTACGGCATGTCGTCGTCGATGACCTACCTGAACGACTGGATCGTGATGTCGATCCTTCTCTTCGGGTGGTTTCCGATCATCTACTTCTCCCGGTCGGTGAGTATTCCCGAGTACTTTCAGAAAAGATTCGACAGCCGCACGCGGCTCATGGCAACGATCATCATCATGCTCTACATGGTGGGGTATATCGGCATCAATCTCTTCACCATGGGAGTGGCGCTCGAGGCGATGCTCGGTACAGACCCTTTCTGGTCGGCTGTCGTGGTGGCCGTGGTCTGCGCCGTCTATGTCACCGCCGGGGGGCAAACCTCGGTGATCATGACCGATCTGGCCCAGGGCGTGATCCTTCTCGTGGCAGGGCTCGTTCTCTTCGGACTCGGGCTCCACGTCCTCGGGGGATGGGATTCCTTCTGGTCCGGATTGCCGCTCGCCCACCGGCAGCCATTCGCTTCTTTCAACGAACCGCACAGCTTTCACTTTTCCGGCATATTCTGGCAGGACGGGGTCGCCAACAACATCGCCCTCTACATGATGAACCAGGGTTTCATCCTGCGCTTCCTGTCGCTCAAGAGCGTGCGCGAGGGAAAGAAGGCCTTCACCGTCCTCCTCGTGGTGCTCATGCCGCTCGCCACCCTGGCGATCGCCAATGCCGGGTGGCTCGGCCGGTCGATGGTGTCGGCCGGGGTTCTGCCCGCCAGCGTGGAGGCGGACCACATCTTCGTGGCCGTGGCCGACAGGGTCTGCGTTCCGGGGCTCTTCGGTTTCGTCATGGCGGCGCTCACCGCCGCGCTCATGTCGACGGTGGACACCTTGATCAACGCCGTGTCGGCGGTGACGGTGAACGACATCTACAAACCCTACTTCAAGCCAACCGCCGACGACAGGCACTACCTCAAGGCCGCCCGGATCGTTTCCCTCTCGTCAGCCGCGGTGGGGATCGCGCTGGTGCCGCTCTTTGCATCCTTCGACTCGATCTACCAGGCCCACGCCTGGTTCACCGCCGCGGTCACGCCGCCCATGGTGGTCGCCATCGTGCTCGGCGCCTTCTGGAAACGCTACACGCCGCGCGCCGCCTTCTGGACCCTCGCCGGCGGGCTGATCCTCGTTGCGGCCTCGATCCGCTGGCCCGGGCTGATCGCGCCCTTTTCCCACGGTGTCGATCCCGCGGGCGGTTTCAAGTTTCTTCGCGCCCTGTACGGTCTCGCCGGCTCTCTCGCCATCGGTGTGACGGTGACCTTCTTCACCAGGCCCAGACCGCTTGCCGAGATCGAGGGATTGGTTGTCGGCACGATCAATCGCGGCAAGGAAAAGTACAAGGGCGGAAAGGTGAACGAAAGGCTGGGCCGCGACGTGGTGGGACGTCTCGAGGCGAAGGAAGGGATCGAGGGGATCGCGCTCACGCGGACGATGCTCGACCGCCTGGCGGCCGACGAGGGCGACCTCCTCTACGTGGCCGACGCCCGCCGCTGGCTGGGCGGAATCCGGTCGTTGCACGTCAAGGCCGTCGCCGTTCATTCCGACGAGGGGATCGTCTACCTTCCGGAAGAACTCATCGAGGAGGGATCGCTCCTGGCGGGCACGGTCCACCGCGTGGAGAAGATCTTCTGAGAATCCCGATCCGCTTCAACGGGACCCGGGCCCGATGGTGTAGCGCATGATGCGCTTGCTCGGTGACGGTCGGGCGCATTCGGTGAATCCCGCTCTCTCGAAGAGCCCGGGGAAGCCCATGAAGCTCGACACGGGCGGGACCTTGTCGCCCTTCGGGACGGAGGGATAAGCCTCGACCACCTTTCCACCCTGGCGCCGCGCATGGTCGACGGCAGCGGCGATGAGATCCTGGATCACTCCCTTCCGACGGTGTTCCTTGGCAACGAAGAAGCAGACGATCGACCAGACAGGCAGATCGTCGATCCTCTTGAGAACCCTGGAGCGGTTCAGCGAGGCGAAGTCCTCGCGGGGCGCCACAGAGCACCAGGCCACCGGTGTGCGTTTTTCATAGGCCAGGATACCGGGGACCTTGCCCGACTCGACGATCGCTTTCATGGCGCGGCGATTCCCGTCCCCTTGCTGTTTCTCGAACTCGCTCCGTTTCGTGCGCCACCACATGCACCAGCAGCCGCTGTAGGCACCCCTGGGACCGAAGAGCTCCTCGAAATCGTTCCACCGTTTCATTGTGAGCGGAAAATATTTCATACTCTTTCTCCTCTCTCTCCTCGGCTTTTCTTTCAGAGCCACCCGTACATCCACCTGGTGAGGCTGATCGTCCCCTCGCACTGTTCGATCGCCTTGTCCACCGTGTACTGGACGATGTACCGGCTCGAGTCGTAGGGCTTCTTCTGGACCTCGCTCGTCTTCAGGCCGCGGAGTGCGGCGAGCGCCCTCTTGTCCCCGATCTGCCCCAGCGCCCAGATCGCGCGGTTCCGCTCCTTGAAGGGGATGTCGTCGCACAGGGCGCAGGCGATCAGGGCGTCCACGTGGTCGCCCGGAAAGCGCTCCTCGGCGGCCGCGCAGGCGTTTTGTACATCGACGAAGATCAGACGCAGGGAGAAACCGAAGAAGATCACGCCGACCAGAACGGCGAGTGCCAGGAGCAGGAGGATGTTTCTCGTGAAGTTGGACGACTCTTCGGCTTTTTTACGATCTTGTCCGTTTGACATCTTGTCCGCTCCATTTTCTAGTCGATGCCGATCATGGCGCGGCGGGAAGGAATCATCGCTTCACGCTGAGCGTGAGCCCGTCGCCGATCGGCAGGATCGTCGATGGCGTTCAATAGGGGATTGTTGTAGGAGAGAAACGACTCGATGTATTCCGTCCGTTCATCCATGCGATCCGGCCTCCCCGGTCATTTGCCCTTCGGACCGGACAGCGGCCGGACCGGAACGGGCGAGAAATCGATCCGTCCATCGCCGCGGTCCACCCCGACGGAAAAGTTCCTGTCTGCCCAGTTGGGTGAGTCGACGGGATCGAGCCAGTGCGTGTCGTTCTCGATTCCGCCGAAATACGAGTCCAGCCCGCCCAGATCGAGAAAACAGCCGATCGACGTGGTCTGGCCGAAGTAGGTGGACACGCCGTCGCGGGCGCGGAAATTGGCGCTGTTCTGAGCGAAGCCGGGGCGGGGCACATCGGTGCTCTCGTAGGTATCGTCGCCACCGCCGTCGATGAGAATCGCCACGCTCCGATTGATCGAATAGGCGAGACCGTTCTTCTTTACGCTGTAGAGATCGTCACCGGCGCCGTCGATCAGGATGGAGATCGTGAAATCGTGGGCCCAGGCGATGCTCGAATTCGAGTTCTCCTCGGCAAGGTGCTTGTCGTTGCCCGCCTCATCGATCTTGACACCGATGCAGAAATGGGCTCCCGTTGCCTGTGAGTAGGCCACGCCATGGTACTCGTCGTCGCCCTCCCGGTCGTGAAGAACGCCGATGCCGAACCAGTAGCCCGTGCCCATCGACCAGTTGCCCGACCGGTAGATATCGTCACCCCCGCCGTCGAGGAGCGCGCCCAGTCCGCCCGCCCAGCTGTGTCCGTCCGCACCGTCGCCGCGGCGCCCCATGCCGCACCCCTGGGCATTGGACACGCCCACATCCAGATTCGGAGAATGGTAGGACGGCCGGCCCGTGACCGAGTGCTCGCGCACCGCGGTGTACATGTCGTTTCCGCTCCGGTCGGCCAGAACGCCCACGCCCGCCACGCCGCCCAGCCCCTGACCGTCGGCCATGAGGGAGTAGATATCACTCCCAGCGCAGTCGAAGAGCAGCCCGATGCCGAAGTAACCGCATCCCTGGCCGCTGAAGCCGTTGTAGTACATGTCATTGCCGCCCAGATCGGCGAGGAGACCGAGGCCGAACTGCCCGACCCCTTGCGCGTAGCGGCTGCACTTGTAGGTGTCATCGCCGGCCGCGTCGACGAGGAGACCCACACCGCAGAGCCCGGCGCCCTGCGCGGGGGTGTCCGACTCGTAGAGATCGTTGCCTCCCATGTCGAGGACGAGCCCGATCGGCCGGCCCGCGGCGGACGCGGCCGCGCCCCCTTCGTATCTGTCGTTTCCGCCGAGATCGACGATGAGCAGGGCGTCGCGTCCGGGGATCGCGTCGTTCCCACCGCCGCGTATCCGGATCCACCCCCAGGGTGTCTCCCAGTCGAACGAGAAATCGGGTATCTCCTCGAGCCCGGCCTTCGAAAGAGCCACGCGCGCGTCGTCGATCGCCTGCACGCATTTCTGCGCCGCATACCAGAGACAGGCCTCGTCGAAGGTGCGGGCCATGTCATCGACCTCGGGAGCGAAATCGTAGGCATCGATCATCTCTTCGCCCACATCGAAGCGCTGGGCCACCTTGATCCTGTCCATGCCGTCCACGTTGCGGAAGGCCAGCTCGGCCCAGTAATGGGCATCCACGATGCAGAGCACCAGCCGCCCGAGGATGGGACTCAGCGGAGCGGGCAGGGCGCCGACCCGGGCGGCGAGGCTTTCGCGCGGCGTGGGATAGGGGAGGTCCATGCCGAAGGTGTGGATCTTGGTGGGATGGCCCGAGGCCTCGATCAGGT
>CAZUHB010000007.1:78413-141452 GCA_964620445.1 uncultured Phycisphaerales bacterium | reverse complement strand
ACGGACGAAGCGGAATCGTTCAAGCCCGTTCGTTCGGCGACAGATCTGGAAGAACCGGAGAAAATCCCCGATCACGTCACGCGCGCCCTGGCGTCTCTCCTGTCGCGCACAGATCGGATCAACCGGCTGGGATTCGTGGCTGGGGAAAAAGCCGAGGCCTCATACAAGGAAGAAGATCACGTCGGGATCACGGAGATCTTATCTGAAGAGGAGCGGCAGAAAACTCACGAAAAGGTCTTCGTTCTCTTCGTGCGCGCACGCAAACCTCCGCCCGCCGGACCTGCGACTTCCGGTACAAAAGAGAAGTGAGAAAGGTCTGAGCCGTGTCCGTCACGCGACCCCGTGCGCAAAGGAGAGCAACGCCCGCGCTGCTCTTTCAAGGGCGCCCGACCGGAAGTGGGTCTCCTTGAATTCCCCTAGCTGAGCGATCATCGCTTCCCGTTCGGGCGTCTCTCCAAGAAGATCACGACAGGTCCTCAGGAAAGGGCGCGTATCGTTATCGGAGAGCAGGAATTCGGGCACAAGGCTTTCGCCGGCGATGAGATTGACCTGGCAGAACCAGGGAACGGTCAGGAGCAATTTGGCAAGTGAGCGGGCAAGGTTCGAGACCTTGTAGACGACGACGAAGGGTGTTCCCGAAAGTGCCACTTCGAGCGTGGCGGTTCCGGAGGCGACGAGACAGAGGCGCGAGGCGCGCGCCGTTTCCACTATATCGGCATCGGTCGTGCGGAGCCGCACACCGCTTCGGCCGGCGAGTTCCCTGGCCAGAGTCACACATTCGGGCCTCTGGTGAGCCAGAAGGGGGACGAGATCGGGCTGCACGTCCATCAGGGCCTCGGCGGCCCGGAGCATGACGGGCAGATTCGATTCGACCTCGTGTTTGCGCGAGCCGGGCAGGAGGGACAGTATCTCACCTTCAGGAATCACAGGCCGCCGGGCAAGGGGAGCGTCATCGGAAAGAGGCCTGTCGAAGACAGGATGCCCCACGTATGTCGTGTTCACCCCGTGGGACGAGAAGTAGCTTTCCTCGAAAGGGAAGATCACCAGCGCCTTGTCGACCAACCGACTGAATCGCTTGATGCGCCACGGCGCCCAGGCCCAGTACTGGGGACAGATGAAATAGAGAACCCGAATGCCAAGCATTTTGGCGAGACGGGCGATCTGAACATTGAGGCCCGGGTAGTCGACAAGAACGACGAGATCGGGAGGCGCTTCGAGAAAGGAGTTGTGAATTCGCGCCAGCAACCGGAAATAGTAAGGGATCTTGCCGAGCACCCGCCGGAACCCTATGATGGGATCCGACTCCGGCTCGATCAGGAGCCTGCAGCCCGCCCCGGCCATGTTGGTCCCGCCGAGACCGTACCATTCGATGCCTTTGGTCTCCTCGGCGCAACGCGCCATGAGACCGGCCGCGTGGATGTCGCCAGAGATGTCTCCAGCGGAAATGAAAATCTTTCGAATCATGCGCAATGCCACGCCAAGATCAACAGGAACTGCAAGACCATGTGAAAGGACAAGGGACCGGCAATCGGAAAACGGTACGGAACTCCCTGTTGCCAGCCGCCAACTCTATACCTTTTCGATCCAATGGGAAAACTCGGGGAGCTCGCCCCGAACCGCCTTGAAGTACTGATCTTGAATCGTCCTGGTGACCTCGCCCGGCGTCCCGTCTCCGATCTGCCTGAAATCGATCTCGCGCACAGGCGTGACTTCGGCCGCCGTGCCCGTGAGGAAGACCTCCTTGGAGATATACAGTTCGTCGCGGGTGAATTTCATCTCCACCACATTGCGGTCCATGTTCTTGCAGATCTGGATGACGCAATCGCGCGTGATGCCTTCGAGAATCGCCGTCGACGTGGGCGGTGTCTTGATCGTGCCGTTGCGCAGGGCGAACAGGTTCTCGCCCGATCCTTCGCACACGTATCCCTGGCTGTCGAGCAGGATCGTCTCGTCGAATCCCTGCAACATGGCGAGCCGTTTGGCAAGGATCGAGTTGGTATACTGGCCGCAAACCTTGGCGCGGACCATGTTGATATTCACGTGCATCCGGGTGAATGACGAGACGATCGTGCGGATCCCGTTCTTGAGGCCATCCTCGCCGAGATAGGCACCCCAGGGGAAAGCCGTGATGCTCACTCGAATATCGTTTTGCGCACCCAGACCCATGGCGCCGTCGCCCATGTATACGAGAGGACGGATGTAGCAGTCCTCGAGCCGGTTCCGACGGACCAATTCGAGACAGGCCTCGCAGATGTCGTCCGGGGTGAAGGGGATATCCATCATGATGACCTTGCACGAGTCGAATATGCGGTCCACGTGCTCGCGCAGCCTGAAGACACCCAGCGATCCGTCAACGAGCTTGTAGCACCGAATTCCCTCGAACGCGCCCAGGCCGTAGTGCAAGGTGTGCGTCAAGATGTGCACTTGCGCCTCGTCCCAGGGTACGAACTCGCCGTCCATCCAGATGAAATTGGTTTTCTCGACCATCAGCCGATCTCTCCCGTGTTTCAATAGAATCATGCAGTTTGCGTTTTTGAGAGTGCCGCAATATCCTATCAAACTACCGATTGCGGCAGAAAGTTCAAGGCCGAAGCCCAGGACTGATCTGTTGAAGAGGCCGGCCGGAATCAGTAGTTTGTGCGGAAAGGACAGAATAAGGGCGGAGGCCTGTGAAAGCGACGTCTGGACAATCGGATGGCTCGAAGCTCGATCGGCGCAGGATCGGATGGATCAGCGTGATCGTGGCCGCCCTTCTTGCGGCGGCGGTTCTTTTTGCGATCCAGCCGGGGAGCCGGCCCGAGGCGCCGGTCCTCATGATCTGCGTCGATGGACTGGAAATGTCCGTTCTCCTTCCCATGATCGAGCGCGGGGAACTCCCCAACCTCGCCGCGCTCGTCGGTCGTGGCGTTTTCGGATACCTGAAAACCTTTGCGCCCGCCAAGTCGCCGGTCGTCTGGACAACGGTTGCAACGGGCAAGGAGGCACGGAAACATGGAATCACGGATTTCGTCGATCCCGGGTCCGGGGGGCCCTTCACCAGCAATGCCCGCCGGGTCAAGGCGCTCTGGAATATCACCGATGACAGCGGATTGACGTGCAACGTGGTCGGCTACTGGAACACCTGGCCGGCCGAGGAGATCGACGGCCGGGTGGTCTCTCAATTTTCGTCGAGAACCCAGAGGCAATACCAGAACCTGGTGAAGGGATCGCTCTTTCGCAGTCTGGACGGGGCCACATGGCCGCCCGAGTACATCGACGAGGTCGGTCCGATCGTGGACAGGAGCACGTCGACCGATCGCCTGCTGGCGGAGGTCTCGGTTCCCGTTTTTGGCGATCTGAGGGGCCGTGCCTTTCCAGCGGAGGTGGAGGATCTGGTCAAGAGCAGCTTCTGGTCCTTCGAGGCGGACGCAGGGTACCATGCCGTGGCGTGTGCGCTTTTCGAACGGGGTCAGGCCGACCTCAACATCGTCTACTACGGCGGCCCCGATGTGATCGGCCATCGATTCTGGCGGTACAGGCAACCCGATTTCTACTCTTACGAGATCGCGGCGGAGGAGATCGACGCTTTTGGAAAATCGATCGAAAACTATTACAGGCTGATCGACAGGATGGTCGGAGAACTGGTTGCGCTCTTTGACGACGAGGCGCGCATTCTGGTCCTCTCCGATCACGGAATGCATCCTGATTTTGCAGACGGGAACGCCGACGGCAAGAGAACCAGTCTTTCCGCCCATCACCTCGATGGCCCTCCGGGCGTTCTCATTGCAGCGGGACGGGGCGTGAAACCCGGGGGCGGAACCGGTGCTCTTTCCCGAGACCGCGGCCCGGCTGAACTCGGTTCGGTCTTCGATATCGCACCGACCGTTCTCTACCTGCTCGATATCCCGGTGGGACGCGACATGCGTCTTGGAAAGGTGATGAAAAGCGTTCTTTCGAGAGAGCAGTTCGCGACGCGCGCCGTCGAATTCGTGGATAGCCACGACGAGGGATTCCGTCCGCCAACACCGTCCCTTTCTTCGGAGGATGCGGATCGGGAATTTCGGGACCGGATGCGAAAATTGGGTTATATGAAATGAAATTCGACTCGCCTTTCGAGGAGTTGGTCGGATTTCGCGAAGGTTTGGAGATTGATCTTGCCGAAAAAGTTGATAAAAGCAGTGGCTTGATCGATGCAATTATTAACTGGTGGCGGGGACGACCCGGACCCACAGAAGAACAAAGGAGATGGACGGTTATGAGAGATTACCCGATCAATATCGCCGGGTGTCCCGATGGTGAAGGCACTTCCAACAAGAAAGACCAGTTCGAGTGGAAATCGCTCAAGGACACACGGACGATCCTGATCTCCGATGGCGTTGACCGCGACCTGATGAAGAAGACCGTGGCCAAGCTCCTCTATCTCGAGCATGCCGATCCGAAGGCGCCTATCACGGTCATTGTCAACTCGCCCGGCGGAGACGCCGATTCAGGATTCGGAATATATGATATGCTCAAATTCGTCACTCCTCCGGTGCGCACCGTGGTTGCCGGTCTTTGCGCCAGCGCGGGAGTGATCATCTTTCTCGGTGGGGACAAGGGGCAGAGGTATTCCCTGCCGCACTCCAGGTTCTTGATTCATCAGCCCTCTACCGGCACCCAGGGCCAGGCATCGGACATCGAGATCACGGCCAAGGAGATCATGAAAACCCGCGATCGCTACAACAGTATCGTTTCCAGCGAGACAGGAGTGGATGCGGAAAAGATCGCCGAGGATGCCAACAGGGATTTCTGGCTCAGTGCGACCGAGTCTCTCGAATACGGCCTCGTGGACAAGATCATCACCTCGCACGACGAGATAAAGTGATCGACAGCACACATCGAAGGGACGATTAGCGCGCGCCGCTGAGCTCGTTCTTCCATTTTTCGACGGCATCCACGAGATCGAAGACGCTCGTGTTCGCGAAATCGATCGGTTCCTGCCCCTTGAGGAGTTTTCTGAGCGCGTTCACGGCCGCCCCCTTGACGTGGTTGTGGTCGTCATTGAGCGCCAGGGCGAGAACGTCCTTGACCCGCTTGTCGCCGATCGCGACGATGACCTCCAGGGTGGCTTTCCGGACTTCGGGGTCGTCGTGCTTGGTGGCGAGCGAACGGAAGTGGCTGCTGTAGACCTTCCCCTTGAGTTTGGAAAGGTCGGCGGTCATCAACTCGCGATCCTCCTTGGTCGTGCTGGCTGCCAGGCCGAGAACGATCTCCTTGATGCCGATCGGATCGGCGAGACGGACCAGTCCCAGAGAGGCCTCGAGTCTGATCGCGGGCGCACTGTCCTTCAGGAATGCTTTGAGTATTTCAATGTCCGCCTCGCGCGCAGCGGCGGTGTATTTGGCCGCCACGAGCTTCCTCAGATGGGTCTTCTTCGACCGGCCGAGTTTCTCGAGAATCTCCCTGTCCTTGACATCGAGGAGCCGTGCAAGGCACCGTGCAATCGCGCCCGATTGATGCTCGTGCTCCGTTTCCGCGCGTTCCAGGAGGAGCGGGATCACACCGCGTCCGAGAGCGACCATCTTGTTTTCGTAACCGCGGCGTTTTTTCGGATCGCTCCTCTTGAGAAAGGTGAGGAATCGTTTGGCCTTCTCCCTGTCGGTCGCAGAGAGGCGCGGAATGGGGGGGGCTTTTTGTTTCTTGGCCTTTTTCTCGGTTTCCTCTTCCTGGGGGGGAGGTAGTATGAAACAGAGCGCGGGAAGATCTGATTGGACTCCCGTCAACAACACTGATAAAAGGATGACTTCGATCATCATTGACGCCCCCGAAAAAGGTTGCCGCCCCAGCGAATGGGGCGTGTTGTTCAAGGGATCATTTTAGCATTCGGAATCCGCTGATACATCAATGAAACAGTGGCAGACATTTCTGGTTCACCCATGATGAAGCGCCTCCTGTTGATCAGCTTCTTCTTGGTTTTTCTTCTCTTCGCCCTGGCGCCCCCTCTCTGCCTTCTGGGAGGTGCGCTGTTTCCCGAGGGCACGTTGTCCTTCGAGAGCTACAAGAGCGTGCTTCTCAACGAACGCCAGATCGGCTTGCTCTCGCACAGCGTGGTCGTGGGGCTCCTGACGACACTCTTCGCCTGCGTCGTCGGGATTCCGGTGGGCGTGATCCTGTCGAGACTGCGCTTTCCTTTCGACGGGATTTTGCGTTTTTTCTACCTGATTCCCGTCATGCTGCCCACCTATGTGATCGGCATCGCCTGGACCGACCACATACCGTTCTACGGCTTGCCGGGTATCGTTTTTCTCCTGGGGCTCTCCTACTGGCCTATCGTCGCCCTTTTCACCGAAAAGGGGATGCGTTCGGTGGGAAGCGATCTGGAGGATGCGGCGCGCCTCATGGCGCCGCCGGGACGGGTCTTTTCCACGATCACCTTTCGGATCGGTCTCCCCTCGATCTTGACGGGCGCGCTCTTCGTTTTTGTTTTCGCCGTCTCCGATTTCAGTATTCCCGATCTTCTTTCCTTTACAAGCAGCACCTCGTATCAGGTCTTCTCGAGCGAAGTTTTCTATCGTTGGGACAAGCTGAGGCGGGCGGGCGAGGCGGCCGCCGCGTCGCTGCCCCTGGTCGTCCTTTGCCTGGCAGCGCTATGCCTGATCCTCCATCTCGAGGGTCGCACGAGGAAGACGTCGCTCACCGGCCGGTTCAAGCCGCGCGAGCCGCGGCGCGCGGGCATCAAGGATATTCCGTTGGTCGGCTTCATGATCGTTGCGGTGTTCATGTCGGTGATCGTGCCGATTGCCACGCTCTATCTCTGGCTCGGGCGCAAAGGGGGGCTGGGAGAGATGGCGACGGTCCTTTTCAATTCTCTTACCGACACGGGCCCTGATGCTTTCAATAGCGTGTTCACGTCGATCGTTGCTGCCTTCTTCATGGCGTTGGTCGGATTCTTCCTCGCCTACACGATCGAGAGGAGTCAAGGTTGGAAGAGGTGGGCGGCCAGTTTTCTCGTTCTCTTGCCCATCACCTTTCCGGCCGTTATGGTCGGAGTCAGCGAGATCAGATTCTGGAATCACCCCTGGAATCCCTTGAGCGACCTCGTGTACGATCGGCCGCCGATGCTCGTTTTCACCTATTTCGCCCGGTTCATTCCGATCGCAGTCCTTTCTTTTCGATCCTCGCTGGGCCAGGTCGATCGGAGCTTGGAGGAAGCTTCTCTTGTTTCGGGGCGAGGATTTCTGTTCACTGTAAAGAGAATTTTGTTGCCCTTGAGCTGGCGCGGATTCTGGGTGGCGTTCCTGCTAGGTTATATTCTCTCCATGCGGGAACTCGACACGATTGCGGTCGTTGGCGCCGGGAACGACACGTTGCCCTTTCGGATCTATAGTCAGATCCATACGTCGCGCGACGTGATCATCGCCGCTCATTGTATTGTTCTCATCATGACACTGTTGATACCGCCGCTGATTTACAGATTGCTGGTCCGCGGCCGTGTCAAGATCGTATAGGAGTCGACAACCCCATGAATTATCCCTTGCGCACAATCGCTTTCTGGGCCGACCTGATTCATCCGCCGATGCAGCACAGCCCCGAGGTCTTGCAGAAGATCCACAGCGTGATCTTCAACGATGCCGAATGCAAGTATCAGAACTTTCAGTTGATCCCCGGCGGCGCGCAACTGATCAATCCCAGTTCGCGGCCGGGTGTGGTCTCGGCGTGCACCATTCTGGGGGACCGCGTGCAGGTGCGCGAGGAGCTCACCGGTATCGGCCGTGACGATTTCGGATCCCGCGTGAAACGCATGGCCAAGGTGGCGGTGACAAATCTGGGAATTCCGCTCTTCATCATGCGCCAGTTCGTGATCCGTTCGCTCATCAATCCGAAGAACAGCACCGACTCGAGGGAATTTCTCGCGGGCTCCGTTCTCAAGATGAAGAGCGACGATTTCAAGCCGCTCGAAAAAGATCCGAATCTCGTGGGAGTCCGGTTCGCCTTCCACTCCGCCTCGCCCGAGGAGGGAGTCTACAATCTGCGCGTCGAGTCGTACACGAAAGACACGCGGTCCCTCTTTCTGGAGAACGTGGCCAACTACCGGAGGCCGTTGCCCGCGCAGCAACTCGATGAGATCGGGGATGATTTCGACGATGCCTACATGTACATCGAAAACCGGCTCATTCCATTCATCGCCAATTTCGATCAGGCTCCCTGACGGCCGGTCAGAACCTCGATCAGGGTAGGAAAGATTTCTTGTTCTTCAGCTTTTGCGGAAGATACTCGTCGATCACGTAGTTGAGCCCCCACTTGGCCAGCGCCTGCTGCTCGGCGCGAACCCCCATCTTGACCAGCATCTGCAGCGCTTTGGTCCACTCCTTGTGAGTCTTGAAGAAAGGATCGTTGCTGAGCGCGTCCCTAGCGCGTTTCACATCCACATCCTTGAGCGGGTGGGTGGGCAACTCGTAGTCGACGATGTCCTGAGGTGTGACACCGAGGAAACGGCACTTGGGCACACAGAAGAACTGATTGATGTGGGCCGCGTTCCCGGAACCCACCTTCAATGTCCTGTAGATGTTGGAGATCCCGTAAGGATCGCAATCGACGAAGGCGTAAACCGGAATCCGCTTCGCATCCGAGAGGCGGCGGATGAAGCGCCGCGTGGCGCGCGTGGGCACGCCGCCCATCGAGATGATGATGGCGTCGCTCTTTTCCCAGAAACCATGCGCCTGGAGACGTGCGAACATGCCCCCCGTCTCGATTGCGATGATGAACTTGGCATTCGTCTTGAACTCGAGGTGTTCGACCGAATGGGGAATCGTGTAGGCGCCCGTTCCCATCTGGGTGCAGTCGATGTTGGCCAGGCGCCCCGTCGTGGGATTCCGGTCGATCACAACGAGATTGCCCGCCACGGCGCCGCCGTGCTCCTCCGGATAGAAGCGAAGCTGCTCGCGGCTCACTCCGCGAAGGGAGAACATCGATTCGATGTCGTCCATGACGGTGTCCGATTCGGCCTGGTCGTTGAACTTGGCCTCTTCCCAGTTCTTGCTCACGTAATAGGCTTCCCTCTTGGTGGCGAAGGTCTCGTGATCGATCATTTCCTTTGAGAGCCCCATGAGTCGCAATGTCTGGGCGAAGGTCTTGACCGTGTTCACCGTGAGCGTCCGATGCTTCCGCGACCGGCCCAGCTCGAAATAGCCCTTGCGCGCGTCGTAGCGTACGTTCGAGAGGCTGCGAACAGGCAATGTGAGTTGGGGCTTTACCGCCTTGTGGATCTTCCTGTAAACATCCTTCGCGGTCTGAGAGATACACGAGATGGTCTCGGTGCCTTTATCGTCGCCGCGCGTCGCGGAGCCTGCTCGTTTCGCCGCGCCTTTTTTGCTCTTCGGACTCGCTTTGGTTTTCTTTCGAGGACTCAAAATTTACGGCTCCTTTCGAGAGTGTCCTGGAGTTTTGCCACAGTCAGGTCTCTGTCCTTGTCCTTGAGATTCAGGATCTCCTGCAGTGCGAGTCCGATCTGTGGGATGTATTTCTCGATGTACTGGCGCTTCTTGAGCTCTTCGGCTTCGCGCTTCTTGCGCCGGATGAACCGGCCAAGATGGCGCCCGCACTCCTGGAGGGCAAGCTTGATTTCCTTGATGATTTCCGAGTAGCTGGCGATCGCGTCCTTCGATTCCGACGTGAATGGAACCCAGGCCGATGCCATGTGGACCATGATGACCATTGGCCCGGCGGGCGGCGCTCCGCGTGCCTGGGACAGACCGTACTTTTTCCAGTCGATGGCGGTGATCGACTTGGTGATGGCGCAAGCGCCGTTCTGGTAGAGCATGGGAACGCGGTTCGCGAAGCGCATGATCTTGACGAGACCGTCAGCGGGCAGATTGCCGCCGAGCGCGATGCCCGCTTCGATCAGGAATGGATTCCCGCGGTACACGGTGGGCGATCGTGTCTTGCAGAGGAATAGCTCCGCGTCGATCTCCTTTTCGAGCCCCTTGAGGATCAGCTCGTCGCCGATCGGCGAGATGCAGTTCGTGGGGGGGGCCATGATCTTGGTTTCCTGGATGGCGCGGAAGATCTTCTCGGCGTCAACCGTCGACGACCGGGAGATCCTCGACCTCGATCCCAGACCGGCCTTGTCGAGAATCGTTTCCGCCACCTTGCTGCTGACGCGGGAAAAATCATTCATCAGGAAGGAGCGGAGGTTTCGTGACGGGGTGTCCTTCATCATCTTGACGAGGATTCCGAGTTCGATCCCGTAGGGATGAGGCTTGATCACCTTCGGCTCATCGGGCAGAGTCTTGGCCGCGCGCTCGAACACCTCTGTCTCGCCGGTGGGGGGGGTGTAAACGAGGTGCATGTGGGGATTGGCGATGGCGGTCTGCTTGAGGTACTCGTCCACTGACTGGCGTCCCCTTTGGTAGCGCGCCTCCAGTTCGATCGTCACCTGCGTGCCATGGGGGTGATCCCAGTCGACAACATCATCCCTGAGGATTTCGGGACGGTTCTTGGCAGAATCGATGCGGAGCTCGAAGAAGTGTGCTTCATGTTTCTTGGAGATTCTCGACGTGATCTTGACCGTCTGGCCGGTGGTGAGCTGGCCGTACATCCCCGCTGCCGAGATACCGAGCCCCTGCTGGCCGCGCGCCTGCTTGAGGGTGTGGAATTTCGATCCGTAGAGCAGCTTGGCGAAGATGTTGGGAATCTGCGATTTGAGGATCCCCGGTCCGTTGTCGCGGACCGAGACGCGGAACCGATCCTCGTCCGACGTCTTGTCGATGCGCACCTCGAGTTCCGGCAGGATCTTCGCCTCTTCGCAGGCATCGAGAGCGTTGTCCACTGCTTCCTTGACCGTTGTCAAGAGTGCCCGCCGGGGATTGTCGAATCCGAGAAGATGCCTGTTCTTGGTGAAGAACTCGGAGATCGAGATTTCCCGCTGCGCCTTGGCCATGGTATGAGCGGTTGTGGCTGTCGTTGTTTTTTTCTTGGCTCTTGCGGTTTTCGCCATGATCGATCCTTACGATGCTTCTTCCTTTGCGTCTCCGAAGAGGTTTTGCTGCACGGCGGGGTGCCCGGTTGTTCGAGGTGAGGATCTCGCTCTCTTGCCCCCCGCTTTTGTTCCTTTCGATTTGTTGGAACGTAAGGCACGAACCTGCCCGGACTCCGTGTCTTGATCGGCTTCTTGCTCACCGAATATGTTCATCTGCAGCTCGTCGATCTCGGCAGGTGGCTGTTTGGCAGGTTCGGTCGTGTACTTGATTTTGTCGGGCGGCTGCGGTCGAGTCTCGACCGGCTTGGGCGATTTCGGCTTGACCGTGAAGGGGAGATTCAGGATCTTTTTCGCCTTCTCGAGAGGCATCTCGGAGATCTTGACCCAGTGCTTGGTGCAGAGCGGTTTCCCTAAATATGTCAGTTGTATGTCCTTAGACCGGCACTTCGGATATCTGCAGGTCGCCAACCGCCTTCTCCCTCTACTTGCAAATCAACCAGATCCTTGCTCGAAGAGATCACAGAGATCCCGATCATAAGAAAAAAGAGGCTCAAAGGGAATAGACCGCCCCCTTTGGAGAAAGCGGGATTCGAAGCTATTCCTTTCAACTTCCGAGAACCTGATCAAGTAAGGAGCGGATCGCATCCGGGAGCCGGCCGGCCGGATTCTTTTGGGTTGTTTTGAGATCGAACGGCTTGACGAGAACCGTCGCGAGGGATGACTGTGGGTCCCTCAGCTTGGACCGGTGGACGTTCCCGGTGGGAGGCGATTTTGTGATTGCCGCCATTCTACTCTTCAAGATCTCCGGTCTATCTGGCGGCGACGATGTCCCCGATGATTGCGTTCGCGGTTGAAATGAGAAAAAAAAGGGCCCACGGATTACCGTAAGCCCTTGTCTAATAACTGGCACGCCCGGGAGGAGTCGAACCCCCAACCTTTGGATCCGTAGTCCAACGCTCTATCCAATTGAGCTACGGGCGCACTCGTTTTTGATGTCAAGGCGCGATATCAAAATACAAACCCAGGGGACAATCAAGAAAAAAAAGCGGATTGTGAACCTAGATTGTTTAATGAGATGATCTTAAGAACCTCCACTCCTTGCTCGTCAGGCGCGGGGCCCGGTATAAATGGGAAATTATCAAACAAGGCAGGTACTCGAACGTTTTAAGTTCCATCAAAGACAGAACAGAGCGACACTCGAAACGAGTGCCCAGCCCTTGGAAATAAACACGGTACCCCGAATCCCGGGAAGAAGTCGAAAACGACAGCTTCCCGGGATTCTCGGGTTTTGGGGAAGGCCGCCGAAAAGGGATCTCGAACGCGGTAACATCACTGCGGCTACATATTTGATCAGGCTCGCTCGCGAGAAAGGTAACTCGCCCCTCAGGCCTTTTCTGTTGATTTCCAAAGTCCGATTCTATTTCCTTGCTCCTGTCCGGCCCGATCCGGATCAAAAAATAGTGAGAAACCCTTGATGAACAGAAAATCCTATCGCGGGACACCCATTTCGCCCGGTATCGCCATCGGACCTGCGTTCGTTTCCGATTCCGCGGCGATCAAGATTCCCGTCTACTATATCGACAAGGGCCAGATCGAGTCCGAGCTGGCCCGCTTTCATGCCTCCGTCGAGGTGGCCAAGCGCCAGATCGAAAACATGATCGGCGAGATGGAATCGAAGCTTGGCGCCAAAGACGCAATGATCTTCAAGGTGCACATCCACATCCTGGAGGACTCTCATTTCATCGAAATGGTGGAGGAGAAGGTTCGCGAGGAGAAGATCAATGTCGAGGCGGCGCTGAGGGAGGTCGTCACGTGGTACTCGGCCCAGATCGCCGAGATCCAGAACTCGGGCACCAAGGATACGAGCGCCGACATCCGCGATGTGGGAAATCGGGTCATCCGCAACCTCATGGCATCCGAGAAGGACCATGTGCTCAAGCGGGAGGAGCAGTTCATCCTCATCACCCACGAACTCCTTCCGTCAGATACGGTGCATCTCGACAAGAGCAAACTTCTCGGGATCGTGACCGAGGTGGGGGGCAAGGCGTCGCATGCCGCTATCCTGTCCCGTTCGTTCGGCATTCCGGCCGTGACAGGTGTCGACCTTTCCAAGTTTCCCCGCACGGTGGGCCAGATGGTGCTCGACGGTCGCATGGGGGCGATCGTTCTCTATCCGAACAGCGCCGATCTGAAACGCTACGAGGAGAGACGGCGGGAGTTTCTCGAGTTCAAGGACACGGTCTATGTCAAGGAGGAAGGCGAAGCTGTCACCCTCGACGGCACGGCGGTGGAACTGCTCGCGAACATCGAGAATTTCGACGCCATGGCCGATGAGGACTTCGAGGACGTGAAAGGGATCGGCCTCTACCGGACGGAATTCCTGTTCATGGATCGAAATTCCTTTCCCTCCGAGGATGAGCAGTACGACATCTACCGTACGATCCTGGAAAAGATCGGCCCTGACAGAGAGGTCACATTCCGCACGATCGATATTGGTGGAGATAAAAAACTCTCTTACTTTCGAACACCAGAGGAGGCCAATCCCGTTCTCGGATGGCGCGGCGTCAGGATCTCCTTCGAGTGGCCCGATGTGTTCATAGCCCAGGTGAGAGCACTACTCAGAGCTGGCGCGCACGGTCAGCTCAACATCATGCTTCCCATGGTGACCGACCTCGAGGAGGTTCGGACCGCCAATCAATATCTGACGGATATCAAGAACGATTTGCGGAGTCAGGGCGTACCTTTCGGCGAATCGGTCCGTCTCGGGGTGATGGTCGAGGTCCCGGCCGCTGCCGTGGACATCGACAACATCGTGCACGAGACAGATTTCATATCCATCGGTTCGAACGACCTGATTCAGTACATGCTCGCCGTGGATCGGAATAACGCGAAGGTCGCCGAAATGTACCAGCCCCTGAATCCGGCGATCTTGAAGATCATCCACAGGGTGATCCGGGCCGGCGTCGAGAGTGGGACGAGGGTCAGCATCTGCGGCGAGATGGCGGGAAATTTCAATTATACGCAACTTTTACTCGGAATGGGCTTGCGTCGGCTGTCGATGACACCATTCTATATCAACGGAGTGAAGAAGGCGATCCGAAGCACGACCATTGCCGATTGCGAACGGATCGCAGGCAGAGCTCTGAACATGCGTACCTTGCGGGAGATCAGGACTTATCTCAAACGGATGAACGTCCTCAGTCCTCCCAAGGGCGGTAAAACTTTCTGAAAACGTTACCTCGGAGTAAGATTTCTGTTTCCACCAGGTCACAGGGGGCTTACAATTTGAGTTGGTCTGAGCGGAATTCTTTCCAACTGAACGGAGAGCGTCTAGGAAGCGTGGTCTTCCCGGCGTGTTTTTTTTGACAGGGGCGTGACCCCGTTCTTAAGGAGTCTCTCATGAAACCTTTTGCGTCGATCGTTGTTGTCTCTATCATCGCTCTTTTTTGCGGGTGCGCTTCGACCCCGGGGCCAACGGATGGACCGACAAATATCTCAGGGCCCGCGTGGGTGACTCAAGCCGGTGGCGTTTACAAGGCCGAGGACGGTCAGACCGCTCTTTTTGCCGTGGGCAGCTACCGGGTCAGCCCTAATTTCGATTTCACCATGAAGTCTGCTCGCGCCAGTGGTCGTGACGAGATGGCGCGTATTCTTCAGGTGACCGTCCAGAACATGTTCACCAGTTATGAACGCGAGGCTCTTGACTTTTATGACGAGGACACAGCCTCATCGGTGGTCAACAAGGAAGACGTGTCCCGCCAGGTGTCCAACGCAACGCTCTCAGGTTCACGCCAGATCGCTGCTTACAAGGATCCTGAACTCAATCAGTATTTCATTCTCATGCGCTGTGACCTGAACAGCTCTTTCTTCCAGCAGATGAAGAAGCAAGGGAATATGGCCTATCGTGAAGCTTTTGCGGCCTACACCAAGGAGCAGAAGGAAGAAGGTCTCAAGAAGCTGGACGAGTTCATCGACAAGGAGCAGGAAAAGAGCTATCCCGTCTTCAAGACCGATTGATTTGACGACCTGAATGTGCAACCCACTAACAGGTGGAGCGGCCTGATCGGTTGCTCCACCTGTTTTTTCTGTAAATCGGCGGTTTTTGTTGAAGAGAAGAAATCCATGTGGAAGCCAATCGTTCTCATCAGCTTTTTGATCCTGCTTTCAGGTTGTGTGTCCTGCCCCCCTGGCTGGTTCACACAAAAGCCTGTCGAGGAAGGTTACCGATACGGCGCAGGGAAATGCGATCCCACATACATCGAAACGAAGGCGAGGGAGATTGCCCTCGACTCCGCGCTCATGGATCTGGGAAAACAGAAGATGGTCTACCTGAGAAGTCGCTCCGAAATGGTCATGACGGAGGCGGGAGCCAGCGGAATCCACGGGGGCATTGCTGAAACCGATGTGAATGTCGAGGGTTTCGAGATCGTGGACGAACATGTTTGCGATGGCTCCTGGTATCACAACTGCATCAAGGGAACCACCTTCGTTCTGGTCAGGATCAGCGAGAAAAGATTGCTAGGCCGCTGACCGAGCGATTCGGTCCAACGCGCCCTCATTGTTTTTTAACGATTCAGAGAAGGCGTACGCAGAGTGAAACCCCGTTCGGTGCGTTCGACCTTTCCCAGCATATCGATTGATCGTCCAGCCAAGAGTGCTCCAAAACCGAATTTCTTCCGGATCCGGTCGATCCCCTCTTCGAGAGCGTCACGGGGAAGCGGTTCTCGCTTTGTCCCCAAGGGGAGCTGATGTTGAAACCGGGTCGAACGCTTCCTGGGCGCGAGGGAAACCCCCACGAGCCTGACGCCCACCTGTCTCTGGAGCAGTTCGCGAAGAATGTGGAGCGCCATCGGGTAGATAAGGCGGCATCGGTCGGTCGGCCCGCTCTTCATGGACCTGCGCCTCGTGGAACGCCTGAATCCTGCGTCGATTAATTTGACTTCCACCGCTATTGCCAAGAGCTTTCTTTTACGGAGATCGGCGGTGGCCCGCTCCGTGAGATAGTGAAGCATGCTCTCCACTTCACGTTTGCTCCTTGTCACGCGCCGGAAAGTGGTTTCCCTCGAAATGGAGAGTGGAACTGCGCGTTCGTCCACTTCTCTCGGATCGACGGCATTGGCCAGCTGGGAGATCTTTCTCCCTCTCCGCCCGAAGAGCGCTTCGACGACAGATCTCTTCACGCTTGCGAGTTGGCCGACGGTACGCACATCGAGTTCGGCCAGAATCCGGCCGGTGAGTGGGCCCACCCCGGGAATTTGTTTCACGTCGATTTCGCGAAAAAACAGCCGTTCATATCCGGCCAGGACAACCAGGGTGCCGGCAGGTTTTGCGCAGCCCGAGGCGATGCGGGCCACCACCTTCGAGGTGCCCAGGCCCATGGAAACGCTCAATCCGGTTCTTTCGAGGATCGCCCTCCGGATGCGGGCGGCTGTTTTCAATGGGGGGCCCTGGAAATCATCGAGTCCGGTGAGGTCGAGATAGGCGTCGTCGATCGATGAAAACTCGACCGACGGCGAGTAGGCGACGAGCAGTTCGCGGATCTGTTTTTGAATGCGCTCGTAGTGGCGAAAATCACCTCTCACGAACACCGCGCGGGGACAGCAGCGCCGCGCTTCCTTCAGAGCCATGCCGGCGTGGATTCCGAATGCGCGCGCCTCGTATGAGCAGGAACCCACAACCCCGCTCTCGTTGGCAAAACCTCCCACCACAACTGGCCGGTTCCGGAGGGCCGGGTCGAGCAGTTGCTCGACAGATGCGAAAAAGGCGTCAATGTCCAGATGGAGAATCGTTCTGTCTTTCATTGTAACTTCCTTGGTCCATTTTCCTGTGCGGGCATGATACCCTAACAAAAACCTAAAATCAAGGAAGTCCACAAAAATGACGGCTCGCACCGGTTATCTCCTTGAAAAGAAAGAGCCTTTCGCTTTTCATGAGAAACCGAATTAAGACGGGGTGTAGCTTAGCTTGGTAGAGCGCTACGTTCGGGACGTAGAGGTCGGAGGTTCAAATCCTCTCACCCCGACCAGTTTTGAACTGGCGTGGTCCGGTCTTGATGCCGTGCCACGCCGGTTTTATTTTTGGCCCACACGACCCTGACTCAGATTTGGGTTGGCGCTCCGCGCTTCCAGTTCGTGATCGGTGGTTTCGATTGCCCTTGCGGACCGAATCCTTCCACCCGGGCCAGGCTCGCGCCCATTATTTCAACGCCGTTCGATGAGCCGCGCCGGTTTGTTTTTTTTGGTGCACTCTTGCCCGAGAAGATTTAAACCGATCCTCCGCAGCCGGTTATAGAAACGGTCACCGAACGACCCGCTTTTTTTCATCTTCTCACGGACCTTTGTCCTAAAGATGGCCCCTCTGAGAGACGAAAAGGATAATTGATTCTCCTCCTTCTTGTGTTCGGGATTCCGGAGGGCTCGCCCAAAGGGATCCCGATTTTTTTTTTGGCCTGTCTTGTCATCGTCTCTTCCGGGTGCACAGCAATTTTTGACTGGAAATTCTACAAGTCATGCTGATATATCGTGGAAATGGCGAAGAATCAGCAACGAGAGAGTGCCCAAAAAGGTCGTCCAAACACCTTTGAATTCGATCATGCCCGGCCGCGGACAGCCCGCGATTCGGCAACGGGCTCGCGGATATCAACACTGACAGCGCGCCCTGCGACTGCCGTCCCGATCCCGTCCGCCCTCAATCCGTCCACACCGACACAGTGGAACCTCTCAGAGGTCCCATGGAAGGAGTATTCCAATGTTCACTAGGGATATTCGAGAAGCCGTGACCTTTGACGATGTTCTCATTCTGCCAAACAGGTCGGATGTCGTTCCCTCGATGGTGGATACGAAGACGTTCTTTTCCAGAGAGGTGGAGCTGAATATTCCCTTTTCGAGCGCTGCTATGGATACGGTGACCGGATCGCTCATGGCGATCGCCATCGCGCGCGAAGGCGGGATCGGCGTGATCCACAAGAACATGCCTGTCGAAGACCATGTTCGCGAGGTGGACATCGTCAAACGCTCGGCAAATGGTGTGATACTCGATCCGATCACCCTGCCGCCCGATGTCACGATCGGACGTGCAAGGGAAACCATGACGGAGCACAACATCTCCGGGATACCGGTGGTCGAAGGCAAGAAGGTGCTTGGGATTCTCACGAATCGCGATCTGCGCTTCCAGTGGGAAGAGGAAACCCATGTGGAACAGGTCATGACCAAGGACCTGGTGACAGCGCCTTTTGAAACGACCCTCGAGGAAGCGGAGTGCATTCTCCATCGGCACAAGGTCGAAAAGCTCATCCTCACCAACGACAAGTGCGAGCTTCTCGGCCTGATCACGATGCGGGACATCAAGGGGCTGAAGGCATTTCCGAACGCCTGCCGCGATTCGCGCGGACGCCTTCGTGTGGCAGCCGCGGTGGGAGTGCACGACCTGAAACGCTGTGAGGGATTGATCAGAGCCGGTTGCGATGTTCTCGTCGTGGACACGGCTCACGGCCACTCGAAAAACGTGATCGACTCGGTCAGAGAGATCAAGAAGGCCTTTTCTATCGACGTCGTAGCCGGCAACATCGCCACGGCCGAAGCGGCCAAGGACCTGATCGACGCGGGAGCAGACGGCATCAAGGTAGGAATCGGACCCGGCTCGATCTGCACAACACGCGTCGTCACCGGTATCGGCGTACCGCAAATCACGGCCGTGGCCGATTGTGTCTCCGTTGCCCGATCGGCCGGGGTGCCCGTGATCGCCGACGGCGGTATTCGACATTCGGGCGATGTGGTGAAAGCGATCGTGGCCGGTGCGAGCAGCGTCATGATCGGCAGCCTGTTCGCCGGCATGGATGAGTCCCCGGGCGAGACCATTCTCTATCAGGGGCGGACATTCAAGACGATCCGCGGCATGGGATCGCTCGGCGCCATGATGAAGGGATCGAGCGATCGTTACCGTCAGAACGATCTCGCCAAGGGCGATAAATTCGTTCCGGAAGGCGTGGAGGGACTCGTTCCTCACAAGGGACCTCTTTCGGGATTTCTCTACCAGCTGGTGGGCGGCGTCCGCTCCGGGATGGGGTATGTGTCTGCCGAATCCCTGGAAGAACTCTTCGAAAAGGGACGGTTCGTGAGGATCTCGGCGGCCACTCTGCGCGAGAATCACCCGCACGATATCAAGATCACGAAAGAAGCTCCGAATTATTTCGGCGATATTTGACAGAACAGAGGAGAACATCTTGAAGGCCCAGACCGTCGTCATTCTCGATTTCGGTTCACAATACACGCAGTTGATCGCGAGACGGGTCCGTGAGATCAACGTGTACAGTGTGATCTATCCCTGCTCTGTCGATCCGGCGACGGTCGAACGGGAACGCCCGATCGCCTTGATACTCTCGGGCGGTCCGAACTCGGTTTACGACGACGGCGCCCCGCAACTCGACGAGCGTTATCTCGACCTGGGCCTACCGATCCTGGGCATTTGCTACGGTATGCAGCAGGTCGTGCGTCTCCGTGGCGGAGAGGTCGTGCACGGCGAGAGGGGTGGGGAGTATGGCCGCACCTCGGCCAGCTTCAAGACGGACGTGTCCGTATTCAACGGATTGCCAGAAGAGTCGGTCGTCTGGATGAGCCATGGTGACCAGGCCGCATCTCTTCCCAACGGCTACGAGGCGATCGCGTCCTCGATAAACTGTCCTCACGCGGCGGTGGCCGGCGAAGGGGGAAAATTCATCGGGCTCCAGTTCCATCCCGAGGTGACCCACACGGACCAGGGTCTGCAGATCCTCCGCAATTTCCTCTTCGGGATCTGCGGCGCGAAGGGAGACTGGAAGATGTCTTCCTTTATCGATACCACGGTGGACGCGATCCGTCGAAGGGTGGGCGGCGAAAAGGTCGTACTCGGTCTCTCGGGCGGAGTCGATTCCTCGGTGGCGGCCCTTCTCCTGCACGAAGCGATCGGCGACGATCTGGAGTGCATTTTTGTGGACAATGGCTTTCTTCGCAAGAACGAGGCGGAACAAGTGGTTTCCACCTTCCGCGATCATTTCAAGATGCGATTCCATTTCGTCGACGCTGCCGAGGACTTTCTCTCCGCGATCGCCGGCGTGGAAGATCCCGAACTGAAGAGACGGCGCATCGGCCACACTTTCATCGACGTATTCCGGCGCGAGGCAACAAAGCTCAAGGAAGTACGGTATCTCGCCCAGGGGACGCTTTATCCCGATGTGATCGAATCGGTCGCCGCCCACGGCGGTCCGACTGCAACGATCAAGACCCATCACAACGTCGGCGGGCTACCCGAGGAACTCGGTTTCGAACTCATCGAACCCTTGAGAAACCTTTTCAAGGACGAAGTGCGAAAGATCGGGAGGCTTCTCGGTCTCCCCGGCTCCATCGTGGGGCGCCATCCCTTTCCGGGCCCCGGCCTCGCCGTGCGGTTACCTGGGCGGGTGACACGGGAGGATCTCGATACCCTGCGCGAGGCTGATGCCATAATGATCGACGAACTGCGCAACGGGGGATTCTACGATCGTACGTCGCAGGTATTCGCGGTTCTTTTGCCTGTCTACTCGGTGGGAGTCATGGGCGACAACCGGACCTACGGCCGCGTTGTGGCGCTCAGGGCGGTGACGACCGAGGATTTCATGACCGCAGATTGGGCGCGCCTGCCATACGATCTTCTCGCCAAGATATCGAACCGCATCATCAATGAGGTCGAGGGTGTGAATCGCGTGGTCTACGACATCTCCAGCAAACCCCCTTCCACGATCGAATGGGAATGAAACAGGATCCCCGCTCGCGAGGCCCGGACGCGAATCACGACCGCAATATATTGTCGAGCACGGTGCGCACTTTCCGGGGATGAGCTCTTCCCCCGGAGGCTTTCATCACCCGGCCCACGAGCGCGTTGAGCACCGAGTCTTTCCCCTGCGCGTACTGTTCGGCCATGGAAGGATTCTCGGCAATCACACGCCGCGCCATCCGCTCGATCGATTCGTCGTCGGAAATCTGTCCCAGATCGAGTTCGGAAACCAGAAGTGCCGGCTCATTGCGGCTGTCTATGAGTTTTGGAAGGATCCTCGCCGCCGAGAGACGGGATATTTTTCCGGAGGCCACCATCGCGACGAGGTCGGTCAGTCTCGCGGCAGGCAGATTCAGATCGTCGAGCGAACAGCGGCGCCGATTCAGTTCCTCGAGAAGGGGCCCCTCGATCCATTTGGCCATATCGCGCGGATCCGCGCCCCGCGCCGTGCACTCCTCGAAATAGTCGGCAACGTCCCGATCGGCCGTGAGCACGCGGGCGTCATAGGCCGAGAGGCCGTAGTCGTCCACAAATCGCGCCCGCCTCTTCAAGGGATTCTCCGGGAGCAGCGATCGGCATTCGGACAGGATTTGGTCTGACACGCCGAAGAGGGGAAGGTCGGGTTCGGGCAAATAACGGTAGTCCCGCGCCTCCTCCTTGGTGCGCATCACCGCGGTGGTCTCCTCGGCGTCGCGCCAGAGCCGCGTATCCTGCTCGACCGCACCGCCGGCGGCCAGAATCCGCGCCTGCCGCGACCGTTCAAAAAGGAGCGCCTTTTCCACATTGCGGAAGGAGTTGAGATTTTTCACCTCCGTCCGAACGCCCAGTCCGGTATCCCCCCGAGGCCGGGTGGAAATGTTGGCATCGCATCTGAGCGATCCCTTTTCCATGTCGCAATCGGACACACCGGTGTAGCGCAAGAGCTGTTTGAGGCTCTCCAGGCAGGCACGCGCCTCGGCCGGAGTGCCGGCCCACGGTTCGCTCACGATCTCCAGAAGCGGGATGCCGGCGCGATTAAGATCGACGAGGCTCCGATCGGACTCCGCCTGGTGAATCGCCTTTCCAGCATCCTCCTCGAGGTGAACACGGCGCAGTTCGATGTATTTCGGCGCCCCGCTCGTGCTCTCGAACTCGATCGAACCGGACCTGCCGAGAGGAAGGGCGAACTGCGAGATCTGGTATCCCTTGGGAAGGTCGGGATAGAAATAGTGCTTACGATCGAAACGGGTCTGTTCCGCCACGGCGCAGTTCAGGGCGAGCGCGGCCAGGATCCCGTAGCGAAAGGCTTGCTCGTTGAGAACGGGCAGAGCGCCCGGCTGTCCCGTGCACACCGGACAGACGAGTGTGTTCGGTTCCGCGCCGAAGGCTGCACGGCACGAGCAGAAGAGCTTGGATGCGGTCTTCAACTGCACGTGCACCTCGAGACCTATCACGCTTTCGTATTCCATAGGATCAGGTCTTCTCCAGTTCTCTCGCGAGGGGCGAAACGAAATCACGGGGACGATTTTTTTCGAAGGCGTGCCCCGCGCGCAGAACGAGCGCGTCCCCGAAAAGAGGTCCCATGATCTGAAGGCCGATCGGCACCGATCCCCGGGGTCCGTTCGGAGACGCCAGCCCGCACGGAACAGAGAGAGCGGGCAGGCCGGCCAGCGATGCGGGCGTGGTGAGACTGTCGCACATGTACATGGCGACCGGGTCTTCGATCTTTTCGCCGATTCCGATCGCGGTCACGGGAGACGTGGGGCCGACGATGACATCGACTTTTTCGAAAGCCCTCGTGAAATCGTCGGCCACGAGTCTCCGGGCGCGGAGCGCTTTGGCGTACCAGGCGTCGTAAAATCCGGCGCTGAGCGCGAAAGTGCCGAGAAGGATGCGAATCTTGACCTCCCGGCCGAAACCCTCGTTGCGCGTCTTCTGATAGGTCGTGGCCAGATCGGGACCCTCCAGGCGCAGCCCGTAGCGCACCCCGTCGAAACGGGCTAGGTTGGACGACGCTTCCGACATGGCGGCCACGTAGTATGCCGGAATGGCGTATTCCGCGTGGGGCAACTCGATCGGCTCGATCGAGGCCCCAAGGGTTTCGAAGACGTTCAGGGAGGAACGTACAGCACTGATGACCGCGCTGTCGACTCCGTCACCCAGGAACTCGGCCGGCACGCCGATCCTGATGCCGTCGACACCGTTTTCGAGCCCCGGGACCGCGCGGATGTCGCGACCGGGGATCGTTGTGGAATCGTATCGATCGTGGCCTCCGATCACATCGAAGAGGAGTGCCGCGTCCCGCACATCGGTCGAGAGCGGACCGATCTGGTCGAAGGAAGAACCGAAAGCGACCAGGCCGTAACGGGACACGGCTCCGTAGGTCGGCTTGAATCCCACGGCGCCGCAGAGCGCGGCCGGCTGCCTGATCGATCCTCCGGTGTCCGAACCGAGTGCCGCCGGAACCGCGCCGGCCGCAACCACGGCGGCCGATCCGCCTGATGAACCACCGGGGCTCAGGGACCGGTTCCATGGATTCCGGGTCGTCTTCCACGCCGATGTCTCGGTAGACGAACCCATGGCGAATTCGTCCATGTTGGTCGTTCCGATGATGATCCCTCCCTCGGCAAGGACACGGTCGACCACCGTGGCGTTGTAGGGGGGGAGATAGCCTTCGAGCGTGCGCGAGCCGCACGTCGTCGGGAGGCCCTCGACGCAGATGTTGTCTTTCACCGCGAGGGGAACCCCGAAGAGCAGGCCTTTTCCCTCGGGCGGGGGGCCGCTCTTCTCGAGCAGCGCGGCTCTCTCCAGGACTTTCTCCTCGTCGACGTGAACCATCGCGTGGATGCGGCCCTCGACCTGGTCGAGTCTTCGCAGAGCGCCGGTTGCGGCGCTCACGGGACTCAGTTCCCCGCGGAGGCATTGGCTCGCTGTGCGGGCGGCCGTGACAGGCCCCTTCATTCGATCACCTTCTTGACGGTGAAGAAAGTACGGGAGACAAACTCGGTGTTGCGCAACAGAGCGTCCGTTTCCAGGGACGGCTCGACCCGGTCGGGACGCAAGGGGCTTTCGGGTCCGAGAGCTGGAAGAGCGCGGTCGGCTTCGTCCCCGTCAAGGTCGCCGATTTTTTCGAAGTACTCCAGAATCCGACGCAATCTGGATGTGTAGAGGCCGATCTCATCTTTGCTGAGACCGAGGGCGGCGAGGTTGGCGATATTGACGATCTCTTTTCGGTCGACCAAGTCGGGTCTCCTTGGCGTAACGTTAACTCGTTTGATGTCAATAAATAAGAATTATCATACACATTTGTGGTTGTCAAGGAGGGCTGGGGTGGTATCATTCCGCTTTTGAACAGGTGAGATGAGAGTTTCATCGACGTACACTTTTGGCGACCTAACACTTCTCTGATGTGAGAGGACCAATGTTGGAATCCCTCGACTGGCGGGAATGCACCTCAACCGTCATCGGCCTGACATTGAACATCGTGGGAATCGTATTCCTCGCGAACGGTATCACCTTCAAGCGGCCGAAAAGGGTTTTGCACGAGTTCTTTGGTGTCGAGAGGGCCTACCCGCTCAACAAGATCCGCGACTACGTGCTCAACAAGACTCAGGTCTACATCGGTTTCGTGTTTCTCATCGTGGGTTACGCCATCCAGATCTGGGCTGCGCTGTCGCAGAACAAGGCCAGGGACATCAACGACTCGATGGCCGGGACAGTGGGCACCAACCTTCTCCTCGTCTTTCTGATCCTCGTGCTCTCCGCCGTGATCTTGACCGTGATTCTCAAGATCGTGCAGGTCGCTTGGACGCGATTCACGTTCAAACACCTGATGATCAACTTTTTCCGGGATCATGACTGGGAACTGGTGAAAAACATCGAGGTCGCCAAGCAGATCGGATCTCTGCTCAAGATACCGCGCAACAAGGACGATTCGATCGAGGAGTATGTCCTCAAGATCAAGGAGGCGCTCCACATCCCGGTCGACTCCGACGCGATCATGGACCGTTCCGAGAGCCTGCGGCCCCAGAAACCGCAGCCCAAGGATCAGGTCCACCCGGCCACACCACCCAGAATCGGCTGATCAAAGCACTCTTCGGCCGAAACCGGTTCGGCCCGATTCCGTCCCTCCTTCATGGAAACTCCCTGGTTGATGGCGGGCGTGAAGGATCTCCTCTTTCCCCGCGAATGCTTTCTCTGTGGACGGGAGCCTCTCCTTGGAAAGGGCTTTCCTGGCCGGTTCCTCTGCGCGGCCTGTGCGTCGACGGTCCATCTCTCCGGAACGGACCGCTGCGTGCAGTGCGGAGAACTCCATCAACGCCGAAGCGGCCCGCCGGGTCAATCCGCCCGGCGCCCGAAATCACACTCTGCCCGGCAGGGATGCGGCCGCTGCCGCGGGCGCTCCTTCGCCTTCGAGCGGTGTGCGGCCGGAGCGGCCTACACGGGAGCCGTGCGTACATTGGTCCGCCTGCTCAAGTTCTCGAACGCACGTCGGGCTGCCGTTCCGCTCGGGTGTCTGGCGCGCTCCGGCGCGGATCTTGCTCTCGGGAATTCGCACCCCGCACTGGTGACGTCTGTCCCTCTCCATCCCCTGAAACGATTGCGCCGCGGATACAATCAGGCCGATCTGATCGCCGGAATCGTGGCAAGACAGATGAAGATTCCATTCCGGCCCGATCTTGTGCGGCGGGTCCGATACACTCCATCCCAGGGCGCCAGTCGCGGTCGCGACCGGAGATCGAACCTGATCGGCGCCTTCAGACCGCGTCCCTCGCTGCTCCGGCTGGCACAGCGCCGGGCCGCACGGGACGGAAAGCGAAATCTGCACGTTTTGCTCGTCGATGACGTGATCTCGACGGCGGCCACCGTCGACGAGTGTGCGCGGGCTCTGAAGGAGGGAGGCGTCTCCCTGGTGACGGCAGCATCGGCCGCCACGTGACGCCCTCTTTTTTTGCGGCGACAGGACAGGGACCGATCCGTTATCATGTGTTTGGTTTTTCCGCACGTTAAAAAGTGTCTCCCGATTACCCGGCTCAATCCGGCTCCACGAGAGCATCGCGGCGGTGCAAAAGCATCGCGGCGATGAAAAAGCACCGCGGGAATGAAGGAACCTTGCGGCGATGAAGGAGCATCGCGGCGATGAAGGAGCATCGCGGCGATGAAGGAGCATCGCGGCGATGAAGGAGCATCGCTTGGGAAATTGGAATAGATCGATGAAGAAATTCTTTTTCGGAAGCGGCAAGAGGGATCGAGACGACGACCGTCACGAGAAATCCCTGAAGCCGATGGCGGGTGAGACATCGGTATTTCTCACCGGGGACGAGCGGGTCGATACGACGAAGATCAAGCTTCTTCTCGACACGATGGCCGAGGTGATCTCGAAAACCGATCCCGATCGTCTACTCGTATCGATCGTGGATAGATGTATCCGCCTGGTGGGTGCCGAGCGGGGTATTCTTTTCCTGAAGGACCCCGGTGCGGCCCCGGCGATCAAGGTGGCCCGAGATGCGGGGGGGCGCAATATCGAGGGGGATATCCAGTTCTCGACGAAGGTGATCAACGATGTTTTCGCCAGCGGCGAACCTGTCCTGCTCAAGGTGGGCGCCTCGGAGCCTGTCGACTTTTCCAAATCGGTGGTCGATCTCAAATTGCGAGCCGTCATGTGTGTGACCCTCTCCGTCAAGGAGGAGACGATCGGTGTGATCTATGTGGACACTCGCGCCGCATCGCGGGAGTTCGCGAAATCGGATCTGAAATTCTTCGACGCCCTGGCGAACGCCATGGCGATCACCATCGAAAACGCCCGCCTCGTCGCCGAGTACGTCCGCTCGGAACGTCTCAAGGAGTCCCTCGAAATCGCCCGCCGCATCCAGGTCGATCTCCTGCCTGCTGATCCGGAAAGTCTCGAGGGTTTCGACATTTCGGGGAGGCTGGAACCTCTCGAGATGACGGCAGGCGACTACTACGATTTCATCCCCATGGGCGAAGACAAACTGGGCATCGTGGTGGGCGACGTGAGCGGGCACGGCGTGGGACCGGCCATTCTCATGTCGAGCGTGCGGTCGCTGACACGGGCATTGATGGCCGGCAAGATCCCCATCGACGAAGCCCTCGGTTTCCTGAACAACCAGCTCGAGCACGATACGGACGAGGACATCTTCGTCTCCTATTTTCTGGGTATCATCGATTTCAAGACGCGTCTGCTCACCTACGGAAACGCCGGACACTGTCCGCCGATCCTGCTCCGAAAGGGAGCGTGCGGGTCGCAGGAGCTGAAAAGAACCGGAATGGCGCTCGGCGTCATACCCGATGCACCATTCGGTCCTCCCGAGAGCATCGTTCTCGAAAAGGGCGACCTCCTCGCCCTGTTCACCGATGGGATCGAGGAGGCGCAGAAGGAGGGCGAGATGTTCGGCAAGGAGAGATTCGTGGCGATACTGGCCAACGGGGCCGACCTCCCGGCGTCCCAGCTCATCGATCGGGTCTTTGCCTCGGTCAAGGAATTCATCGCTCATGGCGGGAGCGGCGACGACCTGACACTCTCCATCGTGAAGGTCTACTGAGAAATCATTGCATGAATGAATATACGCTCACCAATTTGAGGTTCCCCGACCGCGCGGCGATCGAAGGGGACAAGATCCACGTCTCCGGCGGCCATATCGAGCAGATCGGCACGTTCAGCGGAACGAGGGGGGGCGAGGTCGATTGCGGCGGCCTTTTTGCCCTCCCGGCGCTCGTCGACAACCATGTTCATTTCCGGGAACCGGGAGCGGAGGAGAAGGAAGATTTCGCATCGGGCTCGGCAGCCGCCGCCCACGGCGGTGCGGGAATGGTGCTCGAGGTGCAAAACAGCCTTCCCCTGTTGACCTCTCCGGAACTGGTGAGCGCCAAGCGCGCCACGGTCGCGCGCAAGTCGTGCGTCGACGTCGCCTTCTACGCGAGCGCCGTCCGGGAGACACTCTCCCATATCGACGAAATGGCGGCTCTGACAGCCGGCTTCAAGCTTTTCATGGCACCCTCCCACGCTGACGAAGGCTACGAAAACGAGGAGGGGATGCGCCCCTTCTTCTCGCACTGCGCCCGCCTCGGCAGCCTCCTGATCGTGCACGCCGAAGACGGACGCCTGATCCGCCGGCACGCCGAGGGGCTCGATCCGAACGACCCCGCGGACTTCAGCACGATCCGTTCGCCCGCGGCGGAGATTCACGCAGTGGAGTGCGCCATCGACCTGGCGCGCGATTGCGGCACCAGGCTTCATGTCTTCCACGTCACTACCGCGGGCGCCGTCGACCTGATTGCCGACGCGCGCTGCGAGGGCGTCGACGTGAGCGCCAGCACCTGCCCGCACTACCTCTTTTTCACCGACGCGGACACGGCCCGCTACGGGAGCCGGCTCAAGGTCTATCCGTCGATCAAGTCCGAGCATGACAGGAAAAGGCTCTTCGAAGCCCTGAAGGAGGGCATCATCGAGATCGTGTCCACCGATCATGCACCTCACAAACCGGCGGAGAAAAGGCTTCCCTTTGCCAAGTCGCCGGCTGGAATCTCCTCGGTCGATCTTCTCCTGCCGCTCATGACCACCCTGGTCGCGCGCGGGGAATTCACTCTCGACGACGTGGTCTCTCTCTGTTCCGCCAATCCCGCGCGCGTTCACCGTTTGGCCGACAAGGGCGCTTTGAAAAGGGGGTGGCCGGCTGATATCGTTCTCGTCGATCCCGAACGGTGCTGGACCGTGAGAGAAGAAGATTTTCTGTCGCGGGCCCATGTGTCGCCCTATGTCGGCCTCGAACTGCAGGGCAGAGTGGCAGCCACTCTGGTGAAAGGCAGGCCGGCCTATCTGGACAGGGCAGGGAATTTGGCGGACGCCTTTGTAAATATCTAGGCGGAGGCGGGTGATCGTGGTCAGGCGCTTCAAGCTGCGCACCATCTTGTTGCTCCTTCTCGTGCTGCTCGCGGGGACCTATCTCTTGCGGTGGCCCCTGTTCGGCGGTTTGATCCGGCAGCATGCCGCCGCCGTGATCGGTGAAGCGCTCGGCGTTTCGGCTGAGGTCGGCGATCTTGGCGGCAACCTCGTCACCGAAATCCATTGCACCGCGATCCGCGCCACCGCGGGTGACGAGCGGTCACAGGTCCGATCCCTGTCGGTCGATCGCGTTCGAGCCCGCTACAACCCCCTGAAGCTGATCGCGGGCGATCTGGCCGCCCTTTCGATCAGTGCCGAGAACACCTTTCTGTCAGTCGATCTCGATCGTCCGGGGATCACCGACCGTTCCGACGAAACGGGGCCGAGCACCATCGTGCTGCCCCGCAGCCTTCCCATTGTCGAGATCGGTCTGGGACAGGTCGACATCGTTACCCGGGAGCGGATTCTGAGCGCCTGGCGGGGCTCTCTGTCGGTCGGTCCTCCAACCGGTTCCGGACAGCAAGAGGGGCGCTTGTGCGCCGATTGCATCCACCTCTCGACGCCGGACTGGGACGAACTCTGGCGCGGCGTGGGCCTCGATCTCCTGTTCGAGAGGGACAGATATCGGATCAGGCTCTCCGAACCGGAGCCGGGCGATCGTCGACTCGGCGCGTTGTTGACGATCAGCGCGGGAGAGAATCCCCGTGCCGGCCTGGTGATCGACGTGGTGCAGACCGGCGGCTCGACCCATATCGATGCGGAAGCGCTCCTGGTAGAGGAGATTTCTCTGGAAGCCTCGGTCCGAACATCCGGACTCGACATGGAGCGGACGGCGGAAGAACTGGCGCCCTTCGTGGGGAGCCATCTCCCCCTGTGGGGGCGCCTCGACGGCACGATCACCGTGGCAGGTCCACTCATCGAGCCTGCCGCGCTCGAGGTCGACGTCGACTGCCATGTGACCGGGGGCGGCTGGCTCGGCACGGAGCCGCTCGACGTGGATCTTTCCGCCCATCTGGGCGAAGGCTCATTGCGTCTCGATCATTGCGAGATCAGCGGGGATTCCGTCGCCTTGGCCGTGACGGGAGGAGTCTTGCCGTTGAAGGATTGGTCTCCTCTTTTCGATGAGGCCGCGGCGGAGTTCTCCTTCCAGGTGCGGGATCGGTCCGCGTTGAAGGGGATCATCGACATCGAAAAGATCGAGTCCGTCGAACTGCTCGCCGGAGCGGCCGTTGACGGCGCGGGCCGGCTGGACGAGGGCGTGTTCCGACTCGAGAAGGCCGGTTTCGAGAGCCGCTCGGCGTCGATCCGCATCGAAGACGCCTGTCTCGATCGGAGAGAAAACAGATTTCACATCGAGGTGGCTCGGCTCGAAGGCGATATCGACGGCAAGGGGATCACCTTGTCCGATCCGCTCGTCGTCGATTTCGATGCGGGCCGCCTGGAGGTGGCGCCGACGCGATTCGACGCCGGTTCGGGATCGGTCCTGATCGAAGGGGAGATCATGCCCGACCGGTCGGCGCGGATCCATGCGGCCCTTTCGGGAACGGACTCCTCCTTTCTCGATTGGTTGCTTCCTCTGGCCGGGTATGACGAACCGGTCGACTGGGAAGGGCTGGAGGCCACGCTCGATCTTTCGGGGACCACGGATGCTTTTTCGGGCAACGTCGATCTCCGCGTCGAGCGTTTTTCGATCGACCGGATCGACGTGGACGATGTCGGTTTCCGGGCCAGCCTGACTCCGGGGCATTTCCAGGTGGAGCGCCTCGGTTTTCTTCTGGCCGATGGAGGAAGAGTCGAGGCGCGGATCGGGTGGAATCTCGACCGAGGGGCGCTCTTCGCGAAGCCCGAGGAGGTGGAAGGTTCGATCGAATGGCACGACCTGAACCTCGCCACCCTGTCCCGCATCATACCTCGGGCCGGGGGGGCGGAGGGTGTCGCCGATGGATCTCTCCGTCTCGAGGGGCCCCTGTCCGCACCGCGGGCGGATCTGGCGGCGCGGTTCACCATGGAGAAGACGCCGGCAGCGATTGCAGATCGCCTTTCGGACGGGATCGCGTCGCTGCCGTGGAGCCTGGCCCTCGAAGCTCGCCTCGCGGACGGCGCGCTGCGCGTGAGCTCCGTTGACTTTTCGAGCCAGATCGGCTCGGTAGCGGGATCCGGCCGGATGCCGATCCAGATCGACCTCTCGAGTCTGGCTTGCGACGCCGCTCCGGGAGATCCTCGCGGCATCGAGGTCGAGGGGACCTTCGAACGGATCGATCTTGCGGCGATCGGGATGGCGCCCGGGCTTTCCGGCAGGGTGTCGGGGGAATTCGACTGTTTCGGCCCTTTCGATTTCCCGCGGGGAGAACTGACCGCTCGAGCGGAGGATTTGGTTTTCGGTTCGGTCGTCGCCCACGATCTTCGCGCCACCTGCCGCCTCGAACAGGGGCGGCTGATCGTTTCCGATCTGGACCTTTCGCGCGAAGGCCGGCCCGTGGCGCGGGGCGCCCTGTCCGTCGATCTGAAGAACCCTTCCGGGAGGCGGCTCGCCTTGCCCGGGGAGGAGACTTCGTTCGAACTCGATTTTCACGTCGACGGCGAGGATCTCGCCGCCTATGCCGATCTCCTGGGAACGGGGATCTCCGGGAGTGCGTCGGTCGCGATCGAAGGAAAAGGAACCCTCGCCGCCCCCCGCCTCCACGTCGATCTCGCCGTGGAGCAGGGCGTCCTGCCTTTCCAGGGCGACGGATCAGAGATTCCCGTCGACGTGCGCGCCCGGCTCCTGTTCGGAGGGGAATCTCTCGCGATCGACGATTTGACCATGGAAACACTGGGAGGCGCCTACCTGAAAGCCAACGGTCTCTTCCCGCTGGGAATCGGCTGGCAGTCTGTCGGGAAGAGGGGGCTCCTGAAGGAGGACGGGCCGGTCAAGGGTAGGATCGAGAGCAACGGAATCGATCTGGCCCGATTCAACGGGCTCGTGCCGGGACTCCGGCGGCTCGGCGGCTTGATGACCGTTGATGCCGACCTGGAAGGGGTCCTGTCCGCTCCCCGGTTCACCGCCTGCCTGTCGCTCACCGAGGGCGTTGTGCGCTTCGAGAGCCGGATCCCGTCCCTCGAGGGGATCGAGGTCTCCCTCAGGGCGGACAGCTCCGGGATTCATATCGATTCGTTCGACGCCGAGATGGGAGCCGGTCCCGTTCATCTGGAGGGATCGGTCGCCTTCGTGGATTTTGCGCCCGCCTCGATCGACTTGAAGCTCCGCGGTGACCATGTGCTTCTTTCACGGGGCAGGGGGCTCAGAGTGAGGGGCGATCTCGATCTCGTGCTCGAGGGACCGATCGAACATCCGCGCCTGTCGGGAGAGGTGGCTCTGGCCGATACCCGATTCGTGCGGTATATCCCTCTCATACCCGGAAAGGGACCGCCCAGCGTGGACGACCGGCTGCAACCCTTTTCGTTCACCGATCCCTATCTGGCCGATCTCGTTTTCGACGTGGCCCTCGTCACGCGGAACGAGAAGGACGTCGTGGTGGACAACAATCTGATCAGCGGCGAACTCCTCCTCGACATGTTTCTGAGGGGAACGGGGAGGGATCCTTTCTTCCAGGGAACAGCCACGTTCAACGATATGTTCCTCAAGTTTCCCAACTCGCGGTTCGAGGTCGACGCCGGGCGGCTCAGCTTCACCGAACGCGATCCCTACATGCCTCACGTCGAACTCTCCGCCCGCGGAAGGCGTCAGAGCTACGACATCTCGTTCACCGCTTGGGGGCCCTTGAACGATCCGGAAATGACCTTCGCCACGATTCCGCCGCTGCCCGAGGAAGAGGTCATCGTCCTGGTCACCACGGGCATGCTGCCCGAGAGCCTGCGCACGAAAGGCGTGGAGAACGAAGCGCTCAAGCAGGTGGGCGCTTACCTCGGCATGGAGCTCTACCAGAAGTACTTCGGCAGCGAGGCGACCGAGTCGGGCGAATCGATCATGGATCGCATCGAGCTGACCATCGGGAGCGAGGTGGGCCGCGACGGCACGGACAACGTGGTCGTCGAGTACAGGATTCAGGGGCCCTGGTCCCTCCAGGTGGAGCGCGATATCTACGCCGACATGAATCTCGGTCTTGTCTACAGGATACGCTTCCGATGAAGGCGTGCCACGTGAAACTCATCATCGCGGTCTTTCTGACGTCCCTTGCCCTGTGCGCCTGTTCGGCGCCGTCCGGGCCAGGCGCGGAAGGGGAGAGCGCGTCGAGCGACAAGCTGTCGATCCGATTTCGCGGACTCGAAAAAATGTCGCGAAGGCAGCTCGAGCGGGCCGTTGCCGATGAACTGATCGTGCTCGAACGTGAGCGACGCGAGTACCTGGCCGACGATGCCGCGTTCACCATGGAGGAATACTGCAGAGAACAGGGGTATCACAAGGCGAGGGTCGAGTACGAATTCGACGCCGGTCCCCCGGCGCTGGCGGTCTTCCGCGTCATCGAGGGACCGCGCGCCGTTCTCGGCAGCATCGGGCTGAGGGGGCGGGGCGACGTGCCGCGCCGTACGCTCTCCCAGTTTTTCACGGGCCCCGAAACCTCCTGGGTGGGGGGGGACACTATTTTTGTGCAGAGCCGCGTCGAGGACGGGGCCCGGCTCATCCGCGCCTGGTACAGGTCGGAGGGATATCTCACGGCCGAGGTCGATAAGCCCGAGGTGACCTTTCGCGAGAGCGAAGAGGTCGCCGACGTGGATGTCGTGATCCGTCCAGGACCGCGGTTCACGATCAGCGCGCTCCGATTCGACGTGGATGTCGGCTATCGGGAAGAAGCTCTTGTCGATGCCCTCGGGCAACCGCGGGGAAGTCCGTTCACGACGACCTGGGTTTCGAGAGCCGAGAAAAAGATCTACGCTTTTTTCCGGAAGCGGGGCCATGTCGATCCGCGCGTGAGCGCCGACGTCGACAGCGACCGCTCCACCGGAAATGTGGCGATCCGTTTCACCGTGCGCGCCGGCGAAAAGCGCAAGGTGGGAAGGATCGGATTCGAGGGGAACGAGCGGACAGAGGAGGGTTTTTTGGCATCCCTCGTCACCCTGGAGGAAGGTATTCTGTTCAACGGGGCTCGGCTCGAGGAAACGATGAGCCGTCTCTATGCCACGGCGCTTTTCGACAGGGTTCGCGTCGAAACGACGCTGAGAGAGGCCCGGTTCGTGGACATCACCTTCGTGCTGACCGAACGCGAACCGCGAGACGTGGCCTTTCTCGCGGGCTACGGATCGTACGAGTTGCTGCGCGGATCGATCATCTACACCGACCGCAATCTCTTCGGCCGCGGACTAAAGGGCACGTCGGGTGTCAAGGGATCCTTCAAGGGCGCGCGCGTGGAGAGCAGTCTGACCGATCCGCTTTTTCTGGGCCTTCCCCTGAGCGGAACGGTCGAAATCCACACGGAACAGCGCCAGTTTCCGTCATTTTTAAAAAGCGACTATGGAGTCATCGCCTCGGTGGGCAAGGACTGGAAACACGGGCTCGAGTCGACCTTTGGATACTCCTACGAGAAGAGCGACGCGGACCGCGTCGAACCGGGATTCGCTAATACCGAGCTCGCCGACCGGGTGTCGATCGGCAGCCTGTTCACCGGGTGGGTGCTCGATCGGCGCGACAGCCGCATCAATCCGACCAAGGGGATGCTCAACGAGATCAAGTTCGAGGTCGCCGACGATTCCCTGGGAGGAACGCTCGCCTTCAACCGGATCACCGGACGAACGGCGTGGCTGTTCTCGCTCGACCGGCCGGGGCGCTGGGTGCTTGCCGCGGGCGCGCGCGCCGGGATCATCGTGCGGCAGTCCGAGACCGCCGTGATCCCCTTGCAGCATCGTTTCTTCAACGGCGGCGCCGACAGTGTGCGGTCGTTTCGGGAACACGAACTGGGCCCCCAGTTGCAGGGAGATCCCGCGGGCGGAGAGTTTTACAGTACGGCCAACATCGAGCTGCGCACCCCGCTCTACGAGAGGCTGGGAGCGGCTCTCTTTGCCGATGGCGGCAACGTGATTCTTCGGAGGCAGGACGCGGGTTTCGACGATTACCGCTTCGCTCTCGGCCTCGGGCTTCGCTACGACTTGCCGATCGGTCCGGTACGTCTCGACTGGGGCTGGAATCCGAACCGCCGCAGCGACGAGGAGCTCTGGGCGCTGCACCTGAGCGTGGGATTCGCGTTCTAGAAAGCAGCGGCCCCCGCGGCGATGCTGGAGGGGGGGGCGGGATGGGCCTGATCGATCTCCCGTTCCTCCTAGTGCGCTTCGCGCCAGTTGCGGCCCACACCGATGTCCACGACGAGGGGAACGTCGAGTTCCATGGCCGACTCCATCTCGGCCCTGACCAGCGCTCCCACCGCGTCGATTTCATCGCCGGGTACGTCGAAGACAAGCTCGTCGTGAACCTGGAGAACCATCACGGCGCGCAGACCGCGATCGGCAAGGGCCGGCGGAATGGCGATCATCGCCTTCTTGATCAGGTCGGCGGCGGTCCCCTGGATCGGAGTGTTCACGGCCACGTTCTCCATGCTGGCGCGCACCATCTGATTCATGGTGTCCAGGTCGTCGATCGCCCTCTTGCGCCCGAGCAGGGTGGAGACGAAACCGGTCTCGCCGACCTGCTCGAGGGTACTGTCGATGTACCCCTTCACCCCGGGAAAAGTATCGAAGTAGGCCTCGATGAAATTCTTCGCCTCGGCGAAGGACAAACCCGTTTCGCGGGCGAGACGCTGGGGCCCCATCCCGTAGATGATGCCGAAGTTGATCGTCTTCGCCTGGCCGCGCAGCTCGGGCGTGACCCCGTCCAGGGGAACGCCGAAGATGAGCGACGCCGTGCCGGAGTGGATATCCTCCCCCTCGCGGAAAGCGTTCTGGAGCCGTTCGTCTCCCGAGATGTGGGCCAGGATCCGCAGTTCCACCTGGGAATAATCGGCGGACAGGATCCGCCAGTCCTCTTCTCGCGGTACGAAAGCCTCGCGGATTCTCTTCCCCTCGGGGGTGCGGATCGGAATGTTCTGCAGATTCGGATCGGACGACGAGAGCCGGCCCGTGGCCGCAACGGCCTGGTTGAACGAGGTGTGGACGCAGCCTGTCTCCTTCTCGATCAGCCGCGGCAGCGCCTCCACGTAGGTGGAATTGAGCTTTTGCAGCCGGCGGTACTCGAGCAGGAGGCGTCCGAGCGGGTGGGCCGAGATCGACTCGAGCACGGCCGCGTTCGTCGAGTAGCCGGTCTTGGTCTTCCGTACCCTTTTGAGACCGACCTCCTTGTGGACCTCGAGCTTTTCGAAGAGGATCTTTCCGAGCTGTTGCGTCGAGTTGATGTTGAACTCCTCTCCGGCGAGCCCGTAGATCTCGGCGGTGAGTTCGCTCACCCGCTGGGCGTACTCGGCCTGCAGGCTGTCGAGAACGTCTCGGTCGACGCGGAGACCTTTGTGCTCCATTTCCTCGAGAACGAGGAGGAGCGGCATCTCGAGGTCGTAGAACAGGCCGGTGAGTTCCATCTCGTCGAGCTCGCGGGCGAAGATGTTTCGTAGGCGGAGCGTCATGTCCACATCCTCGCAGGCGTACTCGCAGACCTTTTCCACGGGAACATCGGCCATGCTGATCTGCTTCTTGCCCTTGCCGATCAGATCGGTGGTGGGAATCTTTTTCACGCCCAGATACTTGAGGCTGAGGAAATCGAGGCCGTGCTGCATCTCGCCCGGATGGCAGAGGTAATGGGCCACCATCGTGTCGAAAAGCCGCGCGTCGGCCGGATCGAGCCCGGCGCGCCGGAGCACGGCGAGGTCGTACTTGAGGTTCTGGCCGATGATTTCCTTTTCCCGGTCGGCAAGCAGGACGGCAAAACCTTCGAGGAACCGGTCGAGGATCGAATCCTCGTTCCCGAAGAGCCGGCCGGGCAGGCTGGCGGGTATGTAAAAAGCCTCCCTCTCCTCGATGGCGATCGAAACACCCACGATCTCGGCCTGGCGCGGGTTGAGAGAGGTCGTCTCGGTATCGAAGCCGAATGCCGGCGCCCCGGCGAGCCGGCTCAGAAGCGCGTCGCACTTGGCGTCATCGTCGACGAGGTTGTAAGTCCGGTCCACGTCGTCGCGCGCGCCCGTTGCGTCGAGGTAGGGGATGAAGCTGTTGAATTCGAACTCGATGAATTTCTCCTGGAGAAAGGCCGTGTCCTGCTCCGCCTGCCCGAGCGTTTCCAGGTCGGACTCGATCGGCGCGTCGCAATCGATGACGACAAGCTCCCTGGAAAGAAAAGCCAGGTCTCGGTTCTGCTCCAGTTTCTTCCGCAGGGCGGCGCTCTTGATCTGATCCAGGTTCCGGTAGACGTCGTCCATGCTGCCGTAATCGTTGATCAGCTTTATGGCGGTCTTCACGCCGACACCGGGTACGCCGGGTACGTTGTCCGACGAGTCGCCCATGAGCCCGAGCACATCGACGACACACCCCGGCGGGACGCCGAACTTTTCCCGCACCTCGTCGATGCCCTGGAGGGTCACGTCGCTGTCCGCGCGCGCGATGTTGAAGATCCTGATCTCGTCGGAGACGAGCTGCATGAAATCCTTGTCGCCGGCCACGATGAAGACGTCGTGTCCGCTCTCGGCGCCCCGCACCGCGAGTGTTCCGATCAGATCGTCCGCCTCCCACCCGGCCTTTTCCACGAGCCGGACGCCGAGCGCCTCGGTGATCGCCTTGACGTCGGGCAGCTGCTCGACGAGTTCATCGGGAGTCTTGTCGCGCGTCGCCTTGTACTCGGCGTACTTCTCGTGGCGGAAGGTCGGCTCGGGCCTGTCGAATGCCACGGCGATCAGGTCGGGCTTTTCCTCGCGCAGAATACGCAGAAGCGTTCCGGTGTAGGCGAAGATGGCGCCCACGCTGCGGCCCTGCGAGTTCAGCAGCGGCCTCTTGACGAAGGCGAAGTGGGACCGGTAGGCGAGGGCTGTCCCGTCGAGTAGAAAGAGCTTGCGCTTTTTTTTACGGCTCATCGATTACCTTGATTTCTGATTATCGCGGCCTGATCGTCATGCGGCCCGACTGATGGTCGATCTTGTAAACGAACTTGTCGAGGAAATTGAGTCCGAGCAGGCCGTATCCGGCATTGGCCGCGGGAAGGTCGTGGATGAGAATATGAGGCTGCTTCACGACAAGTCCGCCCACGTCGAGCGTTTCCACCGAGATGTAGGGAACATCCAGCTCTCCGCTCGCGGTGGAGATGTGCGCCCTGCGATTGATGTGTTTCACGTTGATGCCGAGCGCCTTTGCGGACGACAGGGGAATCGAGGTGATACTGGCTCCCGTGTCCACGATGAAATCGACCCACACCTTGCCATCGATCAAACCGCGGCAGAAGATGTGGTCTTCCGGGTCGAAGTTGATCGACACGCTTCCCGGCCGGCCCTGCAGTTCGACGCAGAGCTCGATCGTTTGAGAGAGGTGGGCGGCCCGTTCCGGATCGAGCCGGCAAGCCTCCTGAAAGGCGGCCGCCGCGCCGCGGTAGTCGCGCAGCGACTTGAGCAGATTGCCCAGCGTCTCGTGAAGGCTCGCGCTCCAGGGCCTGAAAGAGAGACCCTCGCGTATCACGCCAACCGCATCGCGGCGCTGGTCGCGATGAACCAGTGAGCCGCTCCACGAGAGGTAGAGCGCCACATGTTCCCCCTGGAGCCGTTCGTAGAGATCGGGATTCAGCTCCTCGATCTTGAGAATCCACCCCGATGCCGCCGCGAACTCCTGCACCTGGGCTGCCGCTCGAAACGCCAGAAGCATCAGGTCGGCGGAGAAGGAGAACTCGGCCCCCTTGCGCGTGCAGATTTCGAGCGCCTCTCCCGCGGCGCCGCTCTTCGTGAGCTGGTCGACGAGGTTGAGAACGACATTGAGCACTTCCTCGTCGAGCTCGCGTCCCCTGAATGGATTCCGGGCGCGGGCCTGATCGAAGAGATCGAGCGCCTCGGCCAGGCTTCCCACTTTCAGGCGGGAACGCGCTTCTCTCACAAGGGCGTCGAAGCTTCCCTCGAAGTAGATCGAATTGAAGTCGGCAAGGGTCATCGCCCCGCGCCGCGGCCCCGGATCGAAAAAGGCGGAGGGGATGAAGGCGAAAGGATCCTCACCCTGGCCCGGTGGAGCGATTCCGAGAAATCGTCCCTGCTCGTCGACGATGATCGCCCCCAACCTCGCCGGGGGGTCCCCGGTGAAGAGGTAGCGTTTCGCGCCGGTGTCGGGAGCGTATGATCGTCCGGCAAAAAGACCGGGCAGTATGGCCGGTTTCCGTCCCTTGTCGGCCGGCCGGACCTGGAAGAGGCGTGCACCCACGGCCAGTTCCGCCGGGTCGCGGCCGGGCAGGACAGGTCGATCGGCCTCCCCGTCGAGGAGTGCGCCTCCGAGCAACTCGTCGAAGTAGACCACCACCTCCGCTTCGCGGCCGCTTCCCCCGGCGCGGCCGCCTTCATCGGCCGCCGCCACCCAGCCGAGATAGGATCCCTTCAGAATGGAGGCGGGCAGAGCGAGGCCTTGCTCGATCGCCACCGCCGCGGAGCGGGTGAACTCGACTCCTTTCGAGTCCATTCCCACGAAGAGACACAGACTCGGACCGACCGCATCGAGGAGGGCGTCGGGAGTGAGGCAGACTTTTCGATCCTCACGATCCTCTTCCTCCTCGGGTGGAGTTTCCGTCATTCCGGCCGCGTGTGGATCTCTCTCGGGTGTCTCCTCGGCCGATCGGTCGTCCCGGGGCGTCACCGGGGTGGCTGCGCCTTTCAGAAACTGGGGATCCACATGGCGGTAGAGAAGGATCCCTCCATAGGTCCCCCCAGCCACGAGAAGAAGGAGCACGATCCCGCGTGTGAGCAGGGTGCCGATCGGCATATTCCCGAGACCCGAGGAGGGCCCGCTCCCCGCGGCCGCAACCGGTGCGCCGCACTGGGAACAGAATCTCGAGCCGGACTCGGTGTAGCTGAGACACTTCCCGCATCGCGTTCTGCCCGAATCCTCGTTCCCCATCCGCTTTTCTCCGAGATTTTCTTCGAAAGTCAACCGGCTGTCTGTGTGGCCCGTGCGCACCGCCCGGACGATTCAGGGATCATAAACGAGCGAGTTCTCTTTTTCCGGGATTTTTTTGACGGGCCCGGCCGGAAAAAACCTGTCAAAAAAGCGCCGGGACAACGATAGACTGTGGCAATCCATTGCAGTACGGTCAGTGGCTGTTCGATCGAGACGTAGAAAAAAAGTCATGGGGGGGCCATGCGGGTCCGGAACATAGCAATCCTTGGCGCCGTGATCATCGTCCTGTCGGTGGCGGCTGTTTTCGTTTTTGCCTATATCGCCGAGGAACAGGCCAAGGCCGCCGAGGTGGACGAGCTCATCAAACAGGGTTTCATGGTTCTCGAGAGCGATCCCGACGAGGCGATACGCCTTGCGCTGACCGCCCGCGACATCGAGCCGGCCGATCTCGATGCGCGGATTCTGCTCGGACGGGGCCATCACGAAAAAAAGAAGTACCGCGACGCGACGGAGATTTTCACTGATGCGCTCAATGATCTCGAGGACCTCGACCTTCTTCCCGAGCTCTCCTATCATGCCGGCCACGCTCTGATCTCCCTCTACCACGAGACGAGGATCGGCGAAGACTGGCAGAGGGCGTTCCGGTTCTTTTCCGATTCGGCCAACCTGGGCGAACACGTGGTCGACGCCAACATCGGCCTCGGACTGCTCTATTGCTATCCCGACTTTTTCGACGACCAGATGGTCGTGCGCTATCTCGATCGAGCCTTCGAACGGGAGGCGGCCCTGCTCGGGTATCCGGGCGCGGGCGAGGATGGACGGTGCCCCCTGTGCAAGATGGCGTTCAAGAAAAAGAAGGAGGGCCTGCTCGACGTCTACAACCGCTATGCGAGCGAGTAGCCCACCGGCAGCGCGCCCTTGTCAGTCGATGAGCGGTTCGACGGAGATGATCTCGACCAGTTTTTCCGGCATGTTCGCGTGGCTGCCCCAGGCCTTGGTCGGCGCGTTCCTGATCGCTTCCACCGCTTCCATTCCGGCGACCACCTTGCCGAACACGGTGTAACCCGCGCTGCGCGAGTTGTAGTCGAGCTTGCCGTTGTCCACGACATTGATGAAGAACTGGGTCGTGGCGCTGTGGGGGTCGCCGCGGCGCGCCATCGCGATGGTGCCCCTCGCGTTGCTGAGACCGTTGCTCGCCTCGTTCTTGATCGGATCGCGCGTTGTTTTCGCCTGCGTCCGCGCGTTCTCGTAAAGCGCCTTGGTGTATCCGCCTCCCTGGATCATGAAGCCGGGCATGACGCGATGGAAGATCGTGCCGTTGTAATGGCCGTCCTGGACATACTGGAGGAAGTTTTTCGTCGTGATCGGCGCCTTCAGGTTGTCGAGCTCCAGCGTGATATCACCCTCGGTCGTCTTCATGACCACCTTCGGTGAGTCGGGAAGATTTTCGAGATCGAAAGAGGTCGGCTTGGCCTCCACCGGCGGTGTCTCGACGGCTGGAGCGCTCTCTTCCCCGGTCGCCTTGTCACACTCGGAACAAGCCGGCGCGACAACCAGAATCAAGCAAACGAGCAGGCCGAGGAGCACGGAAAGAGGTGTATTGGTGGACATTGTCTTCTCCTAAGAAATCGATTTTTTCACGAGCGAGCATTCTTCTTTACCTGATTTGCCGGTCCCTTTCAACCGTCTCGGCCGGAGCGGGATCGGCAATGGCCGCCCGGCGGCCGAAAATCAGGAGGCCGGCCAGGAGGACGGCGATGCCGGTGCCGATGCTGAGCAGAGGGGGGACACCGGCCGCCGCGGGGAGGTAGCCGATGAGGGTGGCGGCGAACATGGTGCTGAGGGCGTAGGGGATCTGGGTTTTGACATGGTCGACATGGTCCGACGCCGCGCTGACAGAGGAGAGGATCGTCGTGTCCGAGATCGGCGAACAGTGATCGCCGAAGATCGAGCCCTCGAGGACCGCGCCGATCGAGATCACCAGCATGGAGAGAGTGTCGAGATCGCTCAGCTCGGCCATCTTGACGGCGAAGAGCACCGTGTTGGGCAAGAGGATCGCCATCGTCGACCACGACGAACCGGTGGCGAAGGAGACGAGGGACGCCGTCAGGAAGAGTACGAGCGGAAAGAGGAGCGGCGGAATGACCCCCTTGAAAAGGGCGATCAGATAATGGGCCGTCCCGATATCGGCGCACACCCCGCCGATGCACCAGGCCAGAAAGAGGATGACCACGGCGAAGAAGAGGGCCCGCGTGCTCGATGCCGCGGCCTTGAGGCACTCGAGCAGCGGAAGGATCCGCTGCGCGATGAGCAGCAGAACGGCGAGAACGAATCCGGCCGCCGCGCCGAAGAATATGGGCCGCGCCGCGCTCACCTCGGACGCCGTTCCGAGCACCGAGCGCAGCGCGTCGAGGGAGACGATGTCGATCAGGGGGCGGCTCCACCCGCCGCCGATGCGCCAGTATTCCTCCATGGTGACGATGAGCACGCAGGCGATGGGAAGCACCGCGTTGTACCATCGCTCGGGCACGCCGGCTTTCGCCTCGATCCGCGTCATGGCCGAGGAGACCATGGGGCGGCTCCCCGGGCGGACGACCTCGCCCGTGGAGCGCGCGCGGCGTTCGGCGCGCAGCATCGGCCCGAAATCGCGCATCGTGAGAATTACCATGAGAACGAAGAGGAGGGTGAAGATGCAGTAGAACCTGAAGGGGATCGTCATGATGAAGATCTCGTACCCGCTCTCGCTGATGCCCGCTTCGGGAAGCTGGGCCGAGAAGGTGGAGACCTCGTAGGCGATCCATGTGGACAGCATGGCGAGTCCGGCGATCGGCGCCGCCGTGGAGTCGACGATGTAGGCGAGCTTCTCGCGCGAGATGCGCATCTTGTCGGAGAGGGGGCGCATCACCGAACCCACGAGGATGCAGTTCGAGTAATCGTCGAAGAAGATGGCGAGCCCCATGAGATAGGTGGCGACCTGCGTCGACCGGACCGATCTCGCGATGCGCACGAGGAGGTTGACGAACCCGCGTATGCCGCCGCCCCGGCTGAGAACGCCCACCATGGCGCAGAGAAAGATGACGAATCCGATGATCTCAAGGCGGAACTGATCGAGAAGAGCGTTCTCGTAGAAATAGTGGTGGACGAAGAGCCAGAGGCCCGTCAGGGGATTCAATCCGGACAGGAGGGTGGCGCCCAGCCAGACGCCGCAGAAGAGCGCCACGATCGTTTTCTGAAAGAGGAGCGCGAGCAGGATCGCCACGAAGGGGGGCAAGATCGACGTCCAGTGGAAAAAGCGGGCTTTGAGCTCGATCGGCTCCGTGCCGTCCGAGAGGGCGCACTTCAACGATCCGCTTCCGTCTTTCTGCGCGGCCCGGCAGCCGAAGCGGATCGTGCGCGGATCGCGGGACGGAGCGTTCTCGAGCGGAATGATCTGTCTCTTGTCGAGAGACCACGCCTGGCCGCTCCTCTCGACGAAGGTGATCGTCCTGTTGTCGGTCAGGGCCTTGATGAGGAGCGCCTGGCGGATCTCCCGCTCCACCGAGTCGAGCGAAAGACCGGCGCTCGTCCCCTCCGCCTCGAGGTGGGTGAGCCAGACCGTTTCGACCGGGCCCCGTTCCGATTCGACGCGGTCGAACCAGTCGCGCGTCATGCTGTTGACGCTCTGAAGGAAGAGATAATCCTCGTCCGGTTCGGGCAGAAAGAAAAGAGATACGACGAATAGAAGCAGGGTACCGTATTTGAATTTTTTCATCGTCGCTCTCTATGACCTGCTCGTGCCTTGGAAGCGGATGGTCTTTTCGTTTTTCATTAGAAAAGAGTGGTGCAGGAATTTAAACGTCAAAATGAGAGGATCGATCGAACCCTTTTTGCTTGATTTGATTCGGAAGGCTTCAATAATGGGCGTCCGTCGCTGTCCGGCGCAAAGAAAGACGCCGGCCAGGTTGGGACCGATTCTCCTGTTTTTCTCGTGGAGACAGATCGATGGCCGCCACCTTCCTGGCAGTTTTCACTGCCGCGCTGATCACCGATTATTTTGTGGTTGCCATTTTCCTCATCGCCCTCGCGATCTTCGTCCTTCTCCAGAGGGGCCACTTCAAGAGGCTCGAGAACGCGTTGAACACCTCGCTGGAGAACAAGGATCTCCTTGGCGCGGTCGAGACGATCAGCGACAGGATCGAGGCGTCCGTCAGCGACGAACCTCCCCTGCCGCCGCAGCCCCACGTGGAGATCGATCTCCAGGGTGTCGAGGCGCGGCTCGAGGAGCTCTGCCAGCTGAGCGCCAACATCGAGAATCGGCTCGCCACGGTGGAGGACCGCTTCCTGGCGGTCATCGAAACCTTCTCGAGTCGGGGCGAAAGGGGCCGCGTCGTGGGTCTCCGGGAGAGGATCGAAGACCACCTCGCCGGAAGCGGCTATCAGACCGTGACGATCGTCGACGAAACGAACGGGAAGGAGACCGGGACTCACAGAATCACGGTGGAGGTTCTGAAGGGCACCGTACCGTTCAAGGGCTACGTCGATATCGAGGACGGTCAGGTCACGGCCGAGCACCTCATGCCGATTTACGAGGCCTTTCCTTGATGAAACCTCTCGTTCCGCGTGCCGCACTCGCTCACCTTCCGAAGGAGGATTTCCAGGATGGACCATGTCTACATTGAAAATCTACTCGACCATGTAGGCGAAACCGTCACGATCAAGGGTTGGCTCTACAACAAGAGGTCGTCGGGCAAGCTCCACTTTCTCCAGGTGAGGGACGGCACGGGCATCGTGCAGGCCGTGATGTTCAAGGGGGATTTCGACGGGGAGCTCTTCAAGGAGTGCGACACCCTGCCGCAGGAGTCTTCGATCGTCGTGACAGGCGAGGTCAAGGAAGACAAGCGCGCCGCGGGCGGAGTCGAGATCGGGGTGAGCGGGATCGAAATCATCGAGATGGCCGAGCCCTATCCGATCACACCCAAGGAGCACTCCACCGCCTTTCTCATGGAGAACCGTCACCTTTGGCTCCGCTCGGCCAAGCAGCACGCCGTCCTCCGCATCCGGGCGCGAGTGATCAAGGCGATCCGCGATTTCTTCGACGACCGGGGCTATGTGTGCATGGATACGCCCATCTTCACGCCGGCGGCGTGCGAGGGGACGACAACGCTTTTCAACGTCGACTATTTCGGCGAGGACGCCTACCTCACACAGTCGGGGCAGCTCTACGGCGAGGCCGCGGCGATGGCGTTCGGCAAGATCTACTGTTTCGGCCCCACCTTTCGCGCTGAGAAATCGAAGACGCGCCGTCATCTCACGGAATTCTGGATGGTCGAGCCGGAGGTGGCCTACCTCGAGTTCGAGGGCGTCATGGAACTGGCCGAGCAGTTCGTGGGCTACATCGTGGAGCAGGTGCTTCGCGACCGCGGCCGCGAACTCGACGTACTCGAGCGGGACCGAGCCCTTCTCGAAAAGGTGACGCCTCCCTTTCCGCGCCTCTCCTACACCGATGCCGTGGAACGCCTCAAGCAGAAGGGGCACTCGGTCGAATGGGGCGAAGATTTCGGCGCCCCCGAGGAGACCGCCCTCGGCGAGGATTTCGAGAAACCCCTCCTCGTTCACCGTTTTCCGGCGGCGATCAAGGCTTTTTACATGAAGCGCGATCCTGAGGACGACAAGCTGGCGCTCGGCGTGGACATGCTCGCACCCGAGGGGTACGGCGAGATCATCGGCGGCGGACAGAGGAGCTCCGACCTCGACTACCTGAAGAAACAGATCGAAGCGCACGAGCTTCCCGAGGAGTCCTTCAGATGGTACCTCGACCTGAGACGCTTCGGTTCGGTGCCTCACGGCGGCTTCGGCCTCGGCCTCGAGCGGACCGTCGCCTGGATCTGCGGCACCCACCATGTGCGCGAGTGCATCCCCTTCCCGCGGATGCTCTACAAGATCTACCCGTAGACGGTTAAGAGGGACTCTCCCCGGCGCCGCGGTTCCTCGCGAGACGTCTCTACGAACCGGGCACTCCCCAGCGACGGTAGAATGCTCTGTCCTCGATCAACCCGGGCAGGGGATAGACGCTGTACTTCCAGGACCGTCCTCCCTTGCCCCGCTGCACGAGACGGATCCCGTGGGGAATCGCCGTGCGCAGGTAGGCGCCGAGCGCTTCCAGGCCGCGCGCGGTCCGATCGAGGCGCGCGGCGCTCTTGACGGCCCACGGCTGGAGCGGCGGGTGGGGCGCGCCCGATGCCCTGAAGGCTGCCGTTTTTGCGCAGAGCCGTTCGATTTCTCCCCGCCCCTTGCGGCGGGCCAGTTCCGCTCCGAACGAGCCGAGCCGCGTCATCCAGTAGAGTGTGCGCAACATGGGGCGCGACAGACCTCCGGGAACGGCGGGAAAGCAGGATGACCGTGTGAGGGCCCACTCGGCGGAGCCGGCTCGGTCGAGGTGAGGCATGAGCTCTCTTTGAACGGCAGATCCAGCCGCGGGATAGAAGACCGACGGTGTGACACGGACAGGTTCGGAGAGGAGGCTGCCGAGAGTGGTCATGATTTCGCGAACGGTCTGCCCCGGAAACCCGACCATGACATAGGCGGTGATCGCCAGCCCGGTCTGTGCCGCCAGGTGCGAGACGCGCTCGAACTCCTCGATCCCGCTCTCGCGGTTCATGGCCGCGATCGAGCCGGCGGCGTTCGAGAGCGGCGCGAGATGGAGAGTGTCGAAGCCGGCCTGGTGGAGCGCCTCGAGCATCTCCTCGTCGAGACCGCCCGTCGCGAAACCGTTGAATGCGTCGAGGGTGAGTGTGCGCGGTCCGAAAGTCTTCGTGATCGCCCGGCAGAGGGCGAGCGCCCGGCTCCGGTCGAGTGTCAGATTGTCGTCCTCGAAATCGAAATGAGTGATCTCGTAGCGGCTCGAGCAGAGCTTCATCTCCTCGACGACCAGATTCGGATCGCGCGGCCGAAAGATCCGGCCCGCCGTGAGGTGGGCCGAACAAAATGTGCATTTCTTGGGACAGCCGCGTGAGGAGACGATCTGCGTGGAGTTCCTGCCTTCCGTTCCGCGAAGCCCCCCTGGGAAGAGGTCTCGCGCGGGAAGAGCGAAATCGTCGATCTTCTTCGCGAAGAGGGGAGGGTTCATCCGAAAGGCGTCGTCTTTCTTGAAGGCCACCCCCGGAAGGTCGTCGATGGCATTCCGGCTCGCGAGAGCGTCCACGAAATCGGCGAAGGTCCGCTCCCCTTCGCCCACGATGGCGTAGTCGACGGCGGGCTGGTTCAGGACCTGCGCGGGAAATGCCGACGGATGGCCTCCGCCCATCACGACCCGCGCACCGGGGCTCGCGCGTTTCACTGCCGCGGCGGTATCGTCCGCCTCCATCGCGTAGGGCGAGAAGAGGGACGATATGCCGACGATGTCCGGTGCCGCGTCGCGCACGAGCGCCTCGATTTCGGAAAAACCGAGACCGAAATGGCGCCACCGGCCGAAGAGCCCGAAGGGCGAGATGTCGAGCGCATAAGAGTCGAGCTCCTTTTCGGCGATCGGTGCGGGAGGCGTACAGAGCTTCTGCGCCCCGGAGAGACGGGCGTCGATGAGGCGCACCTCGTGCCGCCGCTCCCTGAGCGCCCCGGCCAGGTAGGCGAGACCGAGCGGCAGCCGCCGCTTTGGCGTGTCGTAAAAATCCCGCACCGGCGGGTTGATGAGGAGGACTTTCATTCCCTCGATTTTACGCGCGGCGGCGGCGAAAGGAATTTGTTTGTGAAATGATCGTGGCCGTCAACTAAGATGACACCGATGAACGCACACGAACCGCCCGGTCCCTCCTATCCGGCCCGATCGAAACGCCAGACCATGGTGGCCGATCTCGTTCCCGATGAGGAGACGTGGATCGCCGGACGCCTCCTCCCTCGCGCGGGGGGCGCACTCTCCCTGCGCGATGCGTCCGGTTCGGTCGCTGTTCGTCTTGTTCCCCCCTGCGGCGCGGCTTCGGCTGGCGACATCGTCGATCTCCTCGGGACTTTTCAGGGGGATCTCTTCACCGCGCGCGATACGATCCGGCTCGCCAAGGGGCATCCCGCCCCGGCGGAAGACTCCGCCAACGCGGCTCTCTGGAGGCTCGGTGCGGAACCTTTCGAGCGGCGCGCCTCTGTTTATCGCGCTGTGAGGGATTTTTTCGGCAGCCGGGGTTTTCTCGAAGTCGAGACCCCCTGCATCCTGCCCGCCGGTGGGCAGGAACCCCATCTCGATCCCTTCAAGACACGGGTTCGGACCAGAGAGGGCGAAAAGGACGCTTTTCTGATCACGTCGCCCGAGTATTGCCACAAGCGCCTCCTCGCGGCGGGGTGCGAGAAGATCTTCGAGATCGCCCGTGTCTTTCGGAACGGCCCGGAAGAAGGGGGGGGGCTGCACTGGTACGAGTTCGCCATGCTCGAGTGGTACAGGGCCTACGCGTCGTACCTGGAGATCATGGCCGACGTGGAGAATCTCGTCGCGTTTGCCGCGCGCGCCGTGGAGAGCGCCGAGGCACCGCGCCTGGAGCCGCCCTTCGAACGCATCACGATGGCGCAGGCTTTCGACGATCTCGCGGGGATCGACCTCGTTCCTTACCTGGAAGGCCGGGGTGAGGAATTCGCCGCCGACGATGCGCTCTCCGGGCGATTCGGGCTCTCCGCCGACGATTCGGCCGATGCGCGGTTCTTCAAGATCATCGTCGGCGCGATCGAACCCGGGCTGCGCGACAGGGGCGCGGTTTTCATCGTCGATTATCCCGCAACGCAGGCGTCGCTCTCGAAGGTCAACGAGGACGATCCGCTGGTGAGCGAACGCTTCGAACTCTACGTGAACGGTGTCGAACTGGCCAACGGATTCAGCGAGCTGAACGATCCCGTGGAACAGGAAAGGCGTTTTCGGGCGGAGGCGTGCGAGAAAGAGGCCTGCCGTCTCGATCCTGTTCCGCGAGACCTGGCCTTTCTCGAGGCTCTCCAACTGGGGATGCCTCCTGCCGGCGGCGTTGCGCTCGGTCTAGACCGGCTCGCGATGGTGCTCTTCGGCGAGACCGATCTCCATCCCTTGCTCCCATTCCGCACGGAATCCTGGAAATAGGCTTCTCCACGAGGATTTCGAGGCTTTTTGGCCGTTATTCGATCGACCGTGCACTATATAATTATCAGCGGCAGTTCGCCTGAATATCCGGCCTTTCGCTGCGGGCCGCGCGCCGACCGGGCCGACGAAGGAACGGGAGTCGACCATGAACAGAGTCTTCGGAAAACAGTTTGCACTCTGCGCACTCATCTGCGTCGCCCTCTCGGTCCTGGCTGCGGCGGTGACTGCCGACGATCTCGTCAGGATCTCGGGACGCGACCTCAAGCCGGGCGAAAAGAAGTTCATCGAAGAAAAAGTCAAGTCCTTGCGCGCGTCCGATCACCTCCGGCGATTCGGCCATGTTCTCGACCTCATCCGGCTCGACAGCCTGGCCGTGCCCTACCTTCGCAAGGAAGTGGAGCACGGGTCCAATCCGATCCCCGTTCGCTGCGCGATCATGACTCTCTCCGAGATCGCGCCTCCCGGGGTGGCCCAGTATCTGTCGGGCATCGTCAAGGGGAGCAAGAAGGGGCGCGACGAGAAGACCCTGGCCATTCTCGGGCTGGGCAAGGTGGGGGGCGGCAGCGAAGCCGCTTCCCTGAGAAAGCTGCTCCGCAAGGGCGAGGATCGGATGATCCGGCGCTCTTCGGCACTCGCCCTGGCCCGGATGGGCGACGTGGAATCGTTCAAGCAGATCCTCACGGCGGGCCGGCACGATCGGGAGGAGCGGGTGGCGGTGACCCTTCTGCTCGCGGCCGCCCTTGTCGGCGGTGACGCGTTCAGCGCGCACGCTCCCCGGCTGCTCGAGGAGATGGACTCCCGCCGTCGCGGCGCGGTCGTGCTCGGCTGCACCTTCATGGCTGATCCTGTTCTGAGAGAACCGCTGTTCAAGTACGCCGCGCGCGAGAAGGATTGTGACAGGGCGCTCGCCCTGTGCCTCGGTCGGTACAAGGGCGCCGAATCGGAAAAGTGGCTCACCAAGTCGATCAACAGCCGCGATGCGGCCGTTGCGCTGAACGCTCTCTATTCTCTCGCGGCCACGGGCGCTCCCGGCGCGGCGGAGACGCTTCTCAAGACCTTTCGTAATGCGGCCCACGACGATCCGCGGGCTGTCCACGCTTTGCTGGCCGGCGCGGACGCCGGGCTGGCCGAGGCCTTTCGCGATCCCGCGCGGCAGGCGCTTTCGGCAACCTCGGACGCTCTCCGTTCCGCGGCGGCTCTCGCACTGGCCGGACTGGAGGATCGCGGCGCGATTCAGCTTTTCGAGAAACAGCTTGCAGGTGAAAAACAAAAACCGGTCCTTCTCGACCTCCTCATCGCCTTCGGACTCGTCGGGATCGGACAGGACGCGGCCGCGGTGGCGAAATTTGCCGAAACCGCGCAGGATGCCGAAGTCCGGGAGATGGCCGAGCTCGTACAGAAGGTTCTCGTCAAGAAAGTCGACCAATCTCTGCTCCGGGAGATCTACGAGAAACGGGTTGCCGACCTGTCGGGCAGATGGGTCTATCGTTTCCGCGATTGCTTCATGGAGGAGATCCGTTACGGCATGGACCTGGACACGATACTCCGTCGAATCAGCACGAGCGGGGGATCGAGCGGCGAGGAGGAGACGCAGGACGACGAAGACGGCGGCACCGAGGAGGGGGGCGATGAATCGGGCGATGTCGATCCGTCCGACCCCCCGTCAGGCGAAGTCCCCGGCCCCGGCGAGGGAGGACAAACGCCTCCCGGCCAGGGGAACTGGGGCAACTTCAACCAGGTGAGGCGCCGCGTGGCCATACGCGGCGAGGTGGTGGAGTGGGACATCCTGCACTGGTTCGAAGAGCTCGACTATTTTCCCGATCGCATGTTTGCCACCCGTTGATCGCGCCTCTTCTTTTCCCTGGACAGAAGAGGGTGATTCCCTACAATGGCTCAATTCTGAGCGGTTCATGAAACGCAATGGCTGGAGGTTCCACCCGATGGCTCTATCAAAGAAGAGAATCTACTGCACCTTTCCCAAAGAACTGATCAGAGAGCCGATTCTCTACAACCTGGGAAAGAACTTCGATGTGATCCCCAATATCCGCGGAGCGTCCATCTCCGACGACATAGGCCTTGTCTATCTCGAACTCGAGGGGGAAGAGAGCGAAGTGGAAAAGGCGATGCAGTACCTGATCGACAGAGATGTCAAGCTCGATCCAGTGATCGGCGAATAATCCGCTCCTCCTCCGGTTGTCAGGAAAAGAGACCCATCTGGGATTCGCCGCCTTGGGATGATTTTTTCTTCCTCGCCCCCGGTTTCGCCCGGACGAACCTGACCAGGTCGTCTGAAATCTCGTGCACGTATGGAGACGGTGCGGCTTCGACGGTCTGGCCGAACAGGAAACGCCGGCGCGCCGACGTGAGGTGGAGCCGGCTCTTGGCGCGGGTCATTCCCACGTAGAAAAGGCGGCGCTCTTCCTCGAGGGCAGCCACCGATTCAGCCTCGTCCTCGCGAACGTAGGGAATGAGTCCCTCCTCGAGACCGGTGATGAAAACGACGGGAAACTCGAGCCCCTTGGCCGCATGAATCGTGGAGAGGGTGATTTTCTCGCTCCGTGCCGCCCAGGGATCTTCGCTGTTCTTTAGAGCCGCAACATCGAGAAAGTCGAGCCCCGACGCCGCGATCTCGAGAGCCTTCTGTTCCAGGGGGCCGAGGCGCGAACGGAACTCGGCGTTCTTCGCCGGCAGGATCGTTGCCAGGTATCCGGCCACGGCGCGAAGCAACGGCACGGTTCGGGCGCTCCGGTCTCCGGCTCCGTTCGCCAGACCGCGCCGGACAGAAGAGACGGCCCGGTCCACATCGATTCCGAGCGACTCGAGAGTCCTGCACGAAGCGCAGGACTGATCGGCCTTGTCCGTCCGGTCCGCGAGACGGGCCAGGGCCAGGATCCCGCGTTCCAGGGGATCGGCGCCCTTCGTGCCCGTGCCGACGCGCTGAAAGGGGATGCCAGCCTCGTCCAAGGCGGCGCAGAGCGGCGGTGCCTGCGCGTTCAGTCGATAGAGCACGGCAATGTCGGAAAACCCGAAGACTTCTTCCTGCTCCCGGGTGTCGCCCTTCTCCTGCCAGGACGTGCTCCGATCCTCGAGGCCGTAACGGCCCAGGCCGCCCACGAGGCTCTCGATCGTGCGGACAACGAATCGTGTTTCGGCCCTGTCCGTGGGCAGGCTCTGAATCCGGAGGCGCAATCCTCTCTGCTCGTGGGACCGAACGCGCGGCGCGGGGCGCGTGGAGCCCTCGCGACTGCCGATGATCTGATCGGAGGCCTCGATGATGGTGACGCTCGATCTGTAGTTGTCGCGCAGGTGGAGCACCGTGCTTCCTGGAAAATCCTCGCCAAAGCGATTGAAGTGGGCCGCGTCCGATCCCCGGAAGGAATAGATCGCCTGGTCGGGATCGCCGATCGCCATGAAACTCTCGGCACCTTCGGCGAGCAGCTTGATCAGTGCCACCTGGGCGGCGTTCACGTCTTGATACTCGTCGATGAAGATGTGCCTCCAGCGCGTACGGAACGCGGCGAGACGGGCCGGATCGCGGCCGAAGAGATCGAGAGGCAGAGCGATGAGATCGCCGAAATCGACGGCGTTCTCGGCCTGCTTGGTCCTGTTGTAGAGCCTCCCGATCGGATCGAGGGAATCTTGCCCCTCCCGATCGGGATCCGGCTGCCGCAAACGGTCCTGATCGATCATCGCGAGGACCGACTTCACCGTGGTGTGGAGAGCTCTCTCTCCCGAATCCCGGAGAAGGTGGGAGATGAGAATCCTCTTGTCTTCCTCATCGTAGATGAATGGCGGTCGGGTGAAACCGATCGAGGACCACTCCCGGCGCAGAATCTCGAACCCGAGCCCATGAAAGGTGCCGATGAAGATCGGCTTCGCGGTCCCCGGGCCGAGAAGTTCGGTCAGACGGGTGCCCATCTCGTCGGCGGCCCTGTTGGTGAAGGTGAGCGCCAGTATCGATGCCGGATCGACCTTTTTCTCGCCAACCAGATAACCGATCCGGCTCGTGAGCGTACGCGTTTTGCCCGTTCCCGGACCGGCTTTCACGAGCAGGCGCTGTCCGGCGAACCGGACGGCTTCTTTCTGGGAGTCGTTCAGGGCTATCGACGGTGGGGACATTTTCGTCTTCCGCTGGTTGCTGCGAGTCCTCTCAGAAAAGGGTTTTTTGAACGGCGGAATCGAGCTCCTTGCGCTCCTCGGCCCCGAAGATGGACACCGTACCGAATTCTCCGTCGTAACCGGCCGAGACCTCGATATCGCCGCGGCGCATCTTGCCGATCGCCTCGGGCAGCAAGGGATGGGAGAGGTCGCCGAGGGTGTCGAGGGGGATGTCCTTGAGAATTTCGATCTCCGGCGCCACGCTGCGGATCAGGTGGCTGTATTCCTTCATGACCGTCTTCGTATTCGGACCGACGTTGTAGATCTCGGCGAGGATTTCCTGGAGAGGGATCAGGTTCACGTGGTCGGGGCGATCGGCCGGTTGCCGGATTCCGTCCGGCCGGTCGGCGAGTTCCTCCACGCGATGGAGAACGCCTCGCGTGACCTTTCGGCTGCAGCGGGGGCAGAGGCCGTCGGCGGCGATCGTTTCGGCCGGGCTCATTCTCTGCGCGCAGTTGCGGTGTCCGTCCCAGTGGTACTTCCCCTCCTCGGGAAAGAACTCGATCGTGCCGACGAATCCCCCCTCGCCGGGATGTTCGATCGCCCGACGAATCGCCGTGAAAGAAAGCTCGCAATCGAACATGTTGGCCTCGCGAGCGAGCTTCGACGGCGAATGGGCGTCCGAATTGGACAGGAGGGTCAGATGGTCGAGCTGCGAGAGACGCCAGTTCATGGGCGGATCGGAGGAGAGCCCCGTCTCGACGGCGAAGATCTCGCCGGCGAGATCGTCGAAACAGTCTGTGACCCTGTCAAAACCGGATCGGGCGCCGAGCATGGAAAAGTGGGGTGTCCAGATATGGGCGGGCAGCAGCCACGCCCGTTCGGAACATTCGAGAACGATCTCCAGCAGGTCGCGGCTGTCCAGGCCGAGGATCGGCCTCCCGTCGGAACGCACATTGCCGATGGCGTCGAGCCGGTCGGCGATGCGCGCGGCGATCTCCAGATCGGGCGCAAAGAGAACGTTGTGCACCTTGCGCACCTTGCCGGCCCGCTTGTAGATGCTGCTGATCTCCACGGTGAGCATGAACCGCACCGGCTCGGAGCTCGCAGGCAAAAACTCGCCATCGGGAATCCGCGCGTATTCGGGATCGAGCGTGTAGAGGCCCTCCTCGGCAGGTTCCAGTTTTTCATGGAGCTCGGCGAGCCACGCCGGATGGGTAAAGTCGCCGGTGCCGACAACGGCCAGACCCTTGCGCCGTCCCCAGAGGGAGAGGTGTTCGAGGTCGCAGGTCTTGCTCGTTGCGCGTGAGTACTTGGAGTGGACGTGGAAATCAGCGTTGAAGCTCATCCGACTCTCCCGGATTCAGTTCTTTTTGTCCCGAATCCGAGAGACTATCATCCTTTTCCTTGGCTTTGAAGTCCTTATCGGCGAATCCCCGGTACTCGGCAAAGCTCTTGATGTCGGCGCCGATTTTTTCCAGGAGCTTGGCGATGCCCGTCTGGAGCTGGCTGTCTTCCTGATAATCCCCGTAGAACTGGAAACCGGGATAGGCTTTTCCACGCTCATCGGAGACTTTGCGCCTGATTTCGGCTCTGATCCACTTCCTGATGTCGTTGACCTCGAGGTGGGTATCGAGACCCTCGAAGAACGCCTCGAAATCGGGATAGCGAGAGGTGTCGAAATTGTCCCCCTCGGCAAGGGCGATGAAGAGTTCCTTGTTGTCCGCAAAACGCTCGTCCACGTATTTCTTGAAGACTTCCTTCTCGATGAGATCGGTGAGTTCCTCTTCCTTCCACGCCTTAATTCCCTCGTATTCGCAGGCGAGATTCGGCTCGATTCCGCCCTTGTGAATGATCGAACCGTCGAGGTCTCTCAAGGTGTGGATGCTTTCGTCGGAGGGAAGAAAGTACATCGACGTGGTGATCTTCACCATGGGACCGATATCGTATTTTCCGTTGGAGTTGAGATCGTCGAAATCGTCGCCGGGATCGTACATGCCGTTGTTGTTCTTGTCCACCTTGAGCGTTTCGGGCGGCTGGCATTCGAGGTGCTTGGGAATCTGTACCGATCCCTTTCCGTACGTCTTGTCGCCCACGATGAGCGCGCGCTCGTAGTACTTGAGCGCACCGGCGAGGATCTCCGAGGCGCTCGCGCTGTGCCGGTTGGTGAGCACCACCACGGGAGCGTCCCACTTGACAGGCATGTCCTGGGAGTAGTAATCGCGGCGGTGCTCGTTCCGGCTCTTGGTGTAGACCACGAGCTTTCCCGGATCGAGGAAATAGGAGGAGATCAGAACGGCCTCGCTCAGATAACCGCCCGTGTTGTTGCGCACGTCGAGAACGAGCCCCTTGACACCGAGCTTCTTGAGCTTTTTCAGCTCCTTCGACATGAAGCGCCACGCATCGTCGGAAAACTGCTTGAGTTCGAGATAGGCGATGTCGCCCGGAAAGATTTCCGACGCCAGCGTTGGAATCGATATCTCCTCGCGCGTGATCTTGTACTCCCGTTCTTTCTTCCAACCCGGCCGGTAAACGGTGATCGTCACTTCCGTGTTCGGATCCCCCTTGAGGCGGCGGATGATTTCCTCGTTCTCCTGTTTGAAGGTCTCCCAGCCGTCGACCTTCCAGATCTGATCGCCCGAACGGAGACCTGTCTTGTATGCCGGGCCGGAATAGATCGGGCGCGTGATCGAGAAGACCCCGTCGATCGTGTCCACGTAGGCGCCGATGCCGGCGTATGATCGGATCAGGTCCATCCGCCAACGCTCGTTTTCTTCCTGGCTGAAATAAGTCGAGTGGGGATCGACCGAATTGAGCATCCCCTTCGCGGCGGCGGTGAGGAGTTTTTCGAGGCCTTCCCTGGTCTGAAACTTGTCGCCAAGGATATGGTCCTCCCGGATCTTGTCGATGATTTCCGAGATCAGCTCGAGGCCGTAGACGGATGAGCTGAAGCGATGGCCGCCCTCGAGGCTCATCGATTTTTCCCGCACCAGATTGATGTAGTAGCGCTGCAGGTTCCAGTTCTCCAGGAAGGTCCTGGCGAGACGCCCCTCGACGGTGGGATCGTTCTTGATGGCGCGAAGCACCCTCTTGGCGAGTTCCATTTCGCCGATGTCGGCGAGGGCGAGCGCTCCGCAGATCTTGATCTCGAGGTTGTCCGACTCTATCGCGGCCTTCAGTTCGATCCTCGCCTTTTTTGCGTGGCGGCTGGAGACGTTCGAGAGCGCCCGTGCTGCCTGGATCCGGATGAAAGGATCGTTTTCATCTTCCAGGACACGGTTGAGGCCGTTTTCCACATCGGTGAGGAACTCGTCCTCGATGAAATCGATGATCTCGATCAGCTCGATGGCGCTGATTCGGAGATCGATCCTGTCCGTGCTCAGGACGAAATCGAGCAGAACGGGGATCGCCTCGCGGCTGTCGCCGGTCCCGAGCAAGACCCGCGCGGCCCCGAGCCTGACGACGGGATTCTCGGAGGCGAGCTTTGCGATGACTTTTTCCCTGGCGGCAGCGTCGTCGCCAACGAGATCGGTCGCCTCGGTGCACAGGATCCACAGTTCGGCGACGTCGGCGGTTTCCATCCTGGAAAAAGTGTCGTCGATTCTGGTCAGGCGGTTCCCGTCCTGGGCGACGGCCGGCTGTGACCATGCAAATCCGATGAGGAGAAAAAGAGAGGAGAGGACGATCAGAGTAGAGTTCGATGTCTCTTTCATGAGGTATAAGTGTCCTTCTTTTAGGCGGTTAGCCGCCGTTCGAAACGTAGTGGAGGATCGATCCGTTTCTCTGTTTTTGGCTCCGGTCATCGATGTGCGATCGAGCGAGGCTGGCCGGAGTTCTATCTACCTTATAGCATCATCGACTTTATATACGGCCTTCCTGCACAGAAATCAAAATGAATCAGAGAGCAAATCGTTCCAGCGGTCAACAGTTATTACAAACCATGTCCGGCTTGTAACATCCTCAAAAAAAAGGGGGATAGACTTTCCCCAAGTCTGTTGATCCTCCTCCGGCCACCGCGCGAAATGTCATTGATGATCCTTGACACTTGGGCACGCGTTCATGATACTCCTCTTGGTTTCGACGCAAGTATAAAAGTTATTCTTCGATAGCGGGGACATTCCGCTTCCAAGATGGCAGGTCCTGGCTGAGACGGCATGTCTTTCTGTGCAAGGAGGTTTTACGTTGCCTACGATTTCGACCAACGATTTCAAAAACGGTATGACGATCATATTCAGGGACGAACTCTGGGATATCGTCGAATTCCAGTTCGTCAAACCGGGCAAGGGAGGCGCGTTTGTTCGCACCAAACTGAAAAACGTCAAGACCGGAAGCGTTCTCGAGCACACCTTTGACTCGAAGGCAAAGGTCGACCAGGCCATCATCGAGAAAAGGGAGATGGAGTATCTCTACCGGGACGGAGACAATTTCTTCTTCATGGACCCCGAAAGCTATGAACAGGTTCCGGTCAATCTCGAGATGATGGAGCAGCATCTCCGTTTTCTCAAAGAGAATACGGTCTGTGCTTTCAAGGTTTTCAAGGACGAGATACTCACCGTTTCCATCCCCGATTTCATGGTCTTCGAGGTGAAAGAGACGGCGCCGGCGCTCAAGGGGGCCACGGCCACGTCGAGTTCGAAGCCGGCCGTCATCGATACGGGCGCGACGATTCAGGTGCCCGAATTCGTTGTCGAGGGCGAGAAGGTCCGCGTCGATACGCGAACGGGCGAGTACATGGAGAGGGCAAACGATTGAGGATCGACCTTTCCATCCGGCGGCGCAGCCGCGTACGGCATGGAGACCGGACGACGCGAGGCGTACGCAGAGGGGTGAGAAAGGTTCCATACGGGAGACCACATGGATATTTATAAAAAGGTCAAGGAACTCGTCGAGTTGATGAAGGACGCCGAAATCGACGAGATCGAGATCAAGGACGGCTTGAGAGAGGTCAGGCTGACGAAACACCTGCCGGGAATTCAAGGAGGGGCCGTCCCCGTCATTTCCCAGCCCGTGTCGGCTGGTTACGGCCCGCCGCCGCCCGCAACCGCTCAGGCCGCGCCCGCTGAAGAAGCGGGATCGTCGGCACCGGCGCTCGACAAGGATGTGACCGAGTTCAAGTCTCCAATGGTGGGCACTTTTTACCGGGCTCCGAGCCCCGAATCGCCGCCTTACGTGGCCGAGGGCGAGAAGGTGAACAAGGAGTCGATCCTCTGCATCATCGAAGCGATGAAGGTGATGAACGAGATCAAGGCTGAAACGGGCGGCGAGGTGATCGACATTCTCGTCGAGAACGGCGAGGCGGTCGAGTTCGGTCAACCCCTCTTCCTGATCAAGACAACAAAGTAACTGAAAGCAGTCTTTTCATGTTCAAACGGATTCTGATCGCCAACCGCAGTGAGATCGCCTTACGGGTCATTCGCGCCTGCAAGGAACTCGGTGTCGAAACGGTTGCGGTATATTCACAAGCGGACGAGAACGCCCGCTATCTCGATCTGGCCGACGAGACGATCTGTATCGGCCCTCCCCAGTCGGGGAGAAGCTACCTCGACATCCCGCGCATCATCTCGGCGGCGGAGATCACCGATGTGGAAGCGATTCACCCCGGTTACGGGTTTCTGGCCGAGAACGACCACTTCGCAGAGGTGTGCATTAGTTGCGGCATCGCATTCATCGGCCCGCCGCCGGAGACGATCGCCCTCGTCGGAGCCAAGGCCGAGGCGAGGCGGATCGCCATGGAGAACGATATTCCGGTGATCCCCGGTTCCAAGGCGCTCGTCGAGAATGACAAGGAAGCGCGCAAGATCGCCCACGAGATCGGATTTCCCGTGATCATCAAGGCGTCGGCCGGCGGCGGGGGCCGCGGCATGCGCGTGGCTCACAACGAGATCTCGCTGGTGAACGCTTTTCTGGCCGCCAGGGCCGAGGCCGAGGTGGCCTTCGGCGACTCGTCGGTCTACATGGAGCACTACATCGAAAACCCGCGCCACATCGAGATCCAGGTGCTCGGCGATGCCGAGGGGAGCATGGTTCATCTCGGCGAGAGGGACTGTTCGCTGCAGCGGCGCCACCAGAAGATCATCGAGGAGTCGCCCAGCCCCGTCGTGTCTGCCGAACTGCGCGAAATCATGGGCGCCGCGGCCGTGAGACTCTGCCTGGCGGCCGGGTACCGGAACGCCGGCACCGTCGAGTTTCTCGTGGACAACGACATGAACTTCTACTTCATGGAAGTCAACGCGCGGATCCAGGTCGAACACCCGGTCAGCGAGATGGTGACCGATATCGACCTCGTGCAGGCTCAGATCCGGATCGCCGCGGGCGAGACGCTCTGGATGACTCAGGACGATATAGTCATGAAGGGCCACGCCATCGAGTGCCGGATCAATGCCGAGGATCCCGACGACAACCTGAGGCCCTGCCCCGGAACGATCGAGAACTACTTCCAGCCCGGCGGCCGCGGCGTGCGGGTCGACTCGCACGTTTATGCCGGCTACAAGGTTCCGGCGCAGTACGACTCGATGATCGCCAAACTGATCGCCCATGGCGACACACGCGAACAGGCGACTCAGATCATCAAGCGGGCGCTCGACGAGTACGTGATCAGCGGAGTCAAGACAACGATCCCGCTTCACCGAGAAATCGTCAGGCATCCCCAGTTCACCAAGGGCCAGTTCGATACGTCTTTCATAGAGAACAATTTTCTAGATCTATAAGTGGCGGGAGGAGGAGAATGTTCAAGCCGGGAAGAATGATCAGTGGTTTCACTGTCTTTTTGAACCGAGTCCTGATCCTTCTCCTGTCAGCGGCTTTGGTTGCACTGGTGATCGATCCGTCTCTGTTCAATGTTACGGGTGGGGACTCCCCGGCCTTTCTCAGCGAGGAGTGGCTGGTCAGGTACCGGGTCTTGCTCATCGTTGTCTCCGCGGTTCTCATCTGTCTCAATCTCAACGTGATCCAGTTCATCATCTTCAATCTCTGGAACGCCGAGGGGAAGCGGTACATCGCATCGAAGACGGCGAGCGGCACGGCGCGCGTTTCGCTCGACGCGATCCAGAGATCTCTGACGAACACCGCCATCGCCCTGCCCGAGATTGCCAAATGCCGCCTCAACGTGCTCAGAACCGGTCATACTCGCTACAAGGTGAACGTTCTCTTCTGGATGCGCGAGGGGCGGTCGGTCATCAATATCAGCGAGAAACTCCGATTGGTTCTCAAGAAGAGATTTGCCGACCTCGTCACGGTATCGCCGCAGGACAAGATCGATTTCGACATCACCCTGGCGGGGATTCAGAAAACCAAGAAGGGTGGAAGCACCGAATACGCGGGCAGCGTCGCCGGGCGGCCTGCAGATTTCAAAGGACCGGTCTATCCCGTCGAGGGAGAGAGTTGATCGGGAAACGAGAGGAACACCATGCCCAGATCATTGATCACCGGTGGAGCCGGATTTCTCGGTTCTCACCTTTGCGACGCTCTGCTGGCACGCGGCCATGAAGTCGTCGCGATGGACAACCTGCTGACAGGCGATATTCGCAATATCGAACACCTTTTCGGCAACGAGAAATTCGGTTTTGTTCGCTATGACGTGACGCGCTTCATCCATGTCCCCGGGGCGATCGACTATGTCTTTCACTTCGCCTCGCCCGCGAGCCCGATCGACTATCTGCAACTGCCGATCCAGACTCTCAAGGTGGGAGCGCTCGGTACGCACAAGGCCCTGGGCCTCTCGAAAGAGAAGAAAGCGACCTTTCTCCTCGCCTCGACATCGGAAGTCTACGGCGATCCCGACGTCCATCCGCAGAACGAGTCCTACTGGGGGAACGTGAATCCGGTCGGGCCGCGAGGCGTTTACGACGAGGCCAAGCGTTTCGCGGAAGCGATGACCATGGCCTACAACCGTTATCACGACGTGAGTACGCGGATCGTGAGGATTTTCAATACTTACGGCCCGCGAATGCGCATCGACGACGGCCGCGCGCTGCCCACGTTCATGTGCCAGGCTCTTCGGGGAGAGCCGATTTCGGTTTTTGGCGACGGCTCCCAGACCCGCTCCTTCTGTTTCGTGTCCGACCTGATCGACGGTATCGTGCGGCTCGCCGAGTCGGCCGAGAGCGATCCGGTCAACATCGGCAATCCCGACGAGATCACGATCAAGGAATTCGCCGAGGAAGTGGTCCAACTCACCGGATCGAAGAGCTCGATCAGCTACACCGATCTTCCCGTGGACGATCCGAAGAGGAGACGTCCCGATATCGGGCGGGCCCAGAAGATCCTCGGCTGGAAACCTCAGGTCGATCTCAGAGAAGGGCTCAAGAAGACTCTCGATTATTTCCGAGAGAAAGTTAACTCCTGAGCAACGCCAGTCTCGAGCGTGTGGCAGTCGACAACTCAATCGAATGGGGCCGTGGAATGTGTGGAATAGTCGGATGCCTTTCGGATTCGGACGTGGCCGCCTTTCTCATCAGCGGCCTGCGTAAACTCGAGTACCGTGGCTACGACTCGTCGGGCGTGGCGTTGATCGATGGCGGAGAACTCAAGATCATGCGCCGCGAGGGCAAGCTCGACGAGCTGGCCGTCGAGGTGGACCGGCAGAAGCCCCCTGGAAAGGTCGGCATCGGCCACACGCGCTGGGCGACTCATGGCCGTCCGTCAGAGGAGAACGCCCACCCCCATACCGACTGCGAAGGAAAGATCGTGGTCGTCCACAACGGGATCATCGAAAACTTCTCGTCTCTCAAGAAGGACCTGATCGGATCGGGACACGATTTCTCCTCCCAGACCGATTCGGAGGTTCTGGCACATCTCATCGAGAAACACTTCGACGGAGACCTGACCGAGGCCCTGAGAAGGACGCTCGCAGAGGTGGAGGGCGCCTACGCTCTTGTGGCGATCCATCTCGAACAGCCGGACCGGATCGCCTGCGCCCGGAAGGATTCCCCCCTCGTGGTGGGCGTCTCGGGCAGGGAGATGTACGTCGCCTCCGATATACTCGCTCTTCTCGAGAAGACGCGCGATGTGGTGGTTCTCGAGGACGGGGACGTGGCCACGTTGACCTTCGGTTCGGTCGAGGTGACCGACGTGAGCGGAGCGGCACAATCGAGGAGCACACAGAGATTCGACTGGGATCCCGTGATGATCCAGAAGGGCGGATACCGCCATTTCATGCTCAAGGAAATCGACGAGCAGCCGGTCGTTGCGTCGAACAACATCACCGGCCGCCTCGACGATGACAGCGCCGAGATCTTTTTCGAGGATCTGTCCGAACTGGACAGGTTTCTCGAAGACGTTTCGGGCGTCACGATTCTAGCCTGCGGCACATCGTGGCACGCCGGCCTCGTGGGCAAGTTCATGGTCGAGTCGCTGGCGCGGATCCCCGTCGAGGTCGACTACAGCTCTGAATTCCGCTACCGGGATACCCTGGTCGGGCCCGACCGCCTCGTCCTGGCCATCTCCCAGTCGGGGGAAACAGCCGACACCCTCGCCGCGCTCAAGGAGGCCAAATCGAAGGGAGCCCGTTCACTGGCGATCTGCAACGTCATTTCGAGCACGCTTTGCCGCGAGGCGGGAGGCGTCGTTCTCAACAAGGCGGGGCCGGAGATCGGTGTGGCGTCGACCAAAGCCTTCACATCCCAGCTCGTGGCCCTCCTTCTGTTCTCGTTCCACCTGGGCAGAAAGCGGGGGACTTTTTCCGAGGCCGATGCCCGGAACTTGATGACCGATATCAGACGGCTGCCCCATGCCCTCGAATCGGCTCTCCGGAACAAGGACCGCCTTCTGGAGGTCGCCCAGCGATTCTGGCGCGCGGAGGACTTTCTCTTCATCGGCCGTGGAATCAATTTTCCGATCGCCCTCGAAGGGGCGTTGAAGCTGAAGGAGATCTCATATATTCACGCGGAGGGTTATCCGGCCGGAGAGATGAAACATGGGCCGATCGCGCTGATCGATCACGACATACCCGTGGTGGCGATCGCGACGCGGTCCAGGGTGTACGACAAGATCGTTTCCAATATCGAGGAAGTCAAGGCGCGCGACGGAAAGGTGATCGCCGTCATCAATGCCGGCGACGAGCGTGTGGCGAATCTGGCCGATGAGTGTATCGAGGTTCCTGACGTTCCTGAAATTCTTTCACCGATCGTCAATGTCGTTCCCTTGCAGATCCTGGCTTATTACGTGGCCAGACGCAGGGGGTGCGACATCGATCAGCCGCGGAATCTCGCCAAGTCCGTGACCGTCGAGTGAGCGTGGCCCTGGCGAATTGTATTCGAAGACGGCGAATTGCATTCGAAGACGGCGAAT
>CAZUHB010000007.1:66383-78313 GCA_964620445.1 uncultured Phycisphaerales bacterium | reverse complement strand
ATTCGAAGACGGCGAATTGCATTCGAAGACGGCGAATCGTACTCGAAGATGTCGAGTGAGCTTTTCAACAGGTCCGTTCCGGGGAGATGTCGAAGAGAATGACGAACGTCCTTGTCACAGGTGGAGCAGGATTCATAGGGTCCCACCTCGCAGAGGGCATGGTGAAACGCCGCATCAATACGAGGGTTCTGGACAATTTCTCCACGGGCAGCCGTGAGAATCTCAAAGGTGTGGAGGGGATCGAGATCATCGACGGCGACATCCGCGACATGGATGTCCTGCAAGCCGCCATGGATGGGATCGATATCGTCTTTCACCTGGCAGCGCTTCCGTCCGTATCGAAATCGGTCCGGGATCCGATCAGCAGCAACACGGTCAACCTCGACGGTACCGTCAAGGTTCTTCTGGCCGCCAAGGACGTTGGCGTGCAGAAAGTGGTTTACGCCGGCTCCTCGTCGGCTTACGGTGATTCGGAAGCGCTCCCCAAGGTCGAGTCGATGAGAGAAAGCCCTATCTCGCCCTACGCGGTGAACAAGATGGCCGGCGAGAAGTATTGCAGCGTCTTCAGCTCGGTTTACGGGCTCGAAACGGTCGTCTTGCGGTATTTCAATGTCTTCGGCCCGCGGCAGGATCCATCATCCCACTACTCGGGTGTGATATCGAGTTTCATACGAAAGCTCCTCATGGGCCAGCGGCCGGTCGTCTACGGCGATGGCGAACAGACACGCGATTTCGTGTTCGTCGGCAACGTGGTGATGGCCAATATTTTTGCGTCCGTTTCGAGAGTGGGGGGCGGTGAGATATTTAACATCGCCATGGGCGAAAGAGTCTCGATCAACGAACTCCTGGAGATCATCGGGGAGCTGGTCGGCGCCCAGAAGGTCAAGCCGATCTTCCGCGAACCGAGAAAGGGAGATCCCAAGCACCTGCTCGCCGATATCGGCAAGGCCCAGAAAGCCTTCGGCTACTGGCCTGTCGTGGGGCTCAGGGAAGGTTTGAAGATAACGGTCGACTGGTACAAACAAAGATTGAGTTGACGATTTCGAAAAGCTGGAGGAAATCATGAAAGGCGTCATTCTCGCTGGCGGACTGGGATCGCGGTTGAGCCCCCTCACAAAGGTGACGAACAAGCACCTGCTCCCCGTGTTCGACAAGCCGATGATCTATTATCCCATCGAGTGCCTCAGGAACGCGGGCATTACCGACATCCTCATGGTGACCGGCGGGAACAGCGCAGGCGATTTCCTGAAGCTTCTCGGCAACGGATCTGAATTCGGCATCAGCCTCTATTTCACCTATCAGGTCGGCGAGGGCGGGATCGCCGACGCCCTTTCACTGGCGGACAGGTTCGTGGGCGACGAAAAGGTCTGCGTCGTGCTGGGCGACAACATCATCGAGAAGAGCATCAAGAAGGCGGTCGGCGATTTCGAGAACCAGGAAAGTGGCGCCAAGATACTGCTCAAGGAGATTACCGATCCAAAACGATTCGGTGTGGCTGAACTGGACGGCGATCGCGTGATCGGAATCGAGGAGAAGCCGGAGCATCCGAAGTCGAACCTGGCGGTCACGGGGATCTATCTCTACGACTCGCAGGTATTCGAATTCGTCAAGAATCTCGAGCCCTCGGCCCGCGGCGAACTGGAGATCACCGACGTGAACAACATGTACATCGAGAGGGGCCAGATGACTTTCGACACTCTCGAGGGTTGGTGGACCGACGCCGGAACGATCGGATCTCTCACGAGAGCGGCCGAAATGATCAGGGAGACCGGCGCCAACAAGACCTGAGCCGCCAACATTCGAAGCTCACGGCCGGACAGGCCCGGGTGCGACGAATTATTGCGCGCTTTGAAATCTTCATGGAAATCGTCGGGCGATCAGGCTAAACCAAGATGAAGGTTCGCGGCCTGTTTTCCGAAGAACAGAACAGGCATACTCGAAGACCGCATCATCCGCGTGAAAGGAGACGATCAGCATGGGGGCTCTCTTAGTCACTGGCGGAGCCGGATTCATAGGCTCGAATTTCATTCTTCAGTACATGAAGAAGAGACCTGGCGAGAAAGTCGTCAACTTCGACAACTTGACGTACGCCGGAAACCTCGAAAACCTCAAGGATGTCGAGAAGGACGATCACTATACCTTTGTCAAGGGCGATATCGCCGATCAGGGACAGGTGACGGAGGCGATCACCCGGAACGGGATCGATCGGATCGTGAATTTCGCTGCCGAGTCCCACGTGGACCGATCGATTCTCGATCCCCTCGTCTTCATAAAGACGAACGTGCTCGGAACGCAGATCCTCATCGATTGCGCGCGGACGGCGGGCGTGGAAAAATTCGTTCATGTCTCCACCGACGAAGTCTACGGTTCCCTGAGCGCCGATGATCCGGCGTTCACGGAGAAAACCCCTCTCGATCCGAGTTCGCCTTACTCGGCGTCGAAGGCGTCCTCCGATCTCCTCGTGCACGCCGCATGCCGCACCTTCGGCTTTCCCGGGCTGATCACGCGCTGTTCCAACAATTACGGGCCCTACCAGTTCCCCGAAAAGCTGATCCCGCTCATCATTTCCAACGCGCTCGAAGAACGGAAGCTCCCCGTTTACGGGGACGGTCTCAATGTGAGGGATTGGATTCATGTCGAGGACCACTGCGATGGTGTGAGAGTCGTTCTGGAAAAGGGTGTCGTGGGGGAGGTCTACAACCTGGGCGGGGCGAGTGAGCTGAACAATCTCGATGTGGTCAAGACGATATTGAAACACCTTGACAAGAGCCAGAATCTGATCGAGTTCGTCAAGGACCGACCCGGTCACGACCGTCGCTACGCCATGGATATCTCCTATGTCGAGGAGAAACTCGGTTGGGTGCCGACCCGCACATTCAAGGAGGGCCTGGCCGAGACCGTCGAATGGTACGTGGCGAACAGGGAGTGGTGGTCGAGAGTCAAGGACGGCCGCTACAGAAAGTATTACGAGAATCAGTACGGCCAGCGTCTGAGTACGTAAACGTCAGTGCGCGCTCATCCCGCCATCGGGCGGGGCGACCGGACCGAAAAGGAAGGCCGATCTAGTTACAATGAAACGACCGACTCCGATCCGCAAGCCGTAGGCTACACTACGCGGATCGGAGTCGGTCGTTTCATTGTGACTAGCCCGGCAACATTTCCGTCGCCGCGGATCGTTTGAGCTTTCGAGAGCGTTTCCGGTTGAGAAGTCCCAGTTTCTTCATTTTGTTGTAGAGTGTCGTTCTGTTGATGCGGAGCGCCTTGGCCGTCTCCAACCTGTTGTAGTCATATGATTTCAGCGCTTGGAGAATGATCTTTCGCTCCGGCTTTTCCAGTGCCTTCTTGAGGGGCACGATCTTGTTCTGACTCTCGTTGCACGGGCTGTCAGGCTCGGGCTGGGCGGTCTGATCCGATTTCTCCAATTCGAGACGCCCTCTCAGCGTCCGGTACTCGTCGCCGAGCCGTTTCTTGTCGAGAGAGACCGCGACAAGCAGTTGGATCGCCTTGGGATCGACCGGATTGAGAAGAATATTCTCCGCACCAGCCTCGAGGGCTCTCACCGCTCGATTCATGGTGGCGGGCTCGGTCAGAACGAGGAGCGGAATCCGACCGGAACGTCCGCACCTTTCGAGAACGGAGTCGAGATCATCGTCAACGAGCGTGCGGAGATCAACGAGCACGAGATCGACCGCGTCTTGCTCCAAGAGGGCATGGGCATTCGTGGCTCCTGCGGCGACGTCGATCTCATGACCGGCGGCTTTCAGAGGCGCTGTGATCGCATATTCGATCGGCGGACCGGCCACGACGAGGATTCTCTTTCCTGGCTGTTCCATGATTTCGAAACCTTTTATCTGAATTGTCTTAATATCGAGAGCCTGATATCCGACTTGAACAGTTGTGAAGCGTGATGATTTTTTGCAACATTCACCATGTTTCTTTATCGGGTCGGGCGCTGCGTTTTCTTGAGCGCTGGCGGCAGGGTTTCAATGGCCGTCCAAAAAAGATGAAATTACTCGAACACTTTTCCAACACACCTGTTACTCGCGGTGAGGGAGACCTCTATATCGGGTTTGTAGAAGCGACTTCCGACAAATAACAAGGAGGTTACCTGTCGTGCTGTTTAAGCGTTTGCTGATTGTCTTGATTATCTCTATCTTCGTTTCCAGCAGTGCCTTGGGCTCTGATGGATTGCGCACCACCACCAGCAACCTCGCAATTGGCATCAACATCAACCTCAAGATGGGCTACAGGGGTGCCGACGACCTCAAGATCGTCAAGATCCTGGATGACGAGGGAAAAGTGACTTTCGAAATCCTCGATGACGAGATCATCCGCCTCATGAAGAAGGATCTGTCCGATCGTTACAAGGCTGCCAAGCAGAGATGGAACAAAGACAGGAAGGCCTGGAAGGCGAAGTTTCCGGATCAGTCCTTCGTCCTTCCGAAGCCGATCTCGCCAAAGGTGACTGTAGTCAAGAAGGGGTACGACTCCAGATCGGAAGCCGAGGTTTTTCTCGACGAGTTCCGTTCGGGTGGCCCTTTCTGTATTTACCAGGTGGAAAAAGGGAAAGAGAAGACCGTCGGCATCGTGACCTGCGATGAATTCCCCGGCGTCAAGTACGCCATGGAGAAGGCCTACCATGACTCCGTTTTCGCCTGGCTCGAAAAGAAGAACGGATTCGAAAAAGAAAACAGCGACCAGGAATTTGAGGACCCGCAACCGTCCAAGGTCAAGGTCCGGATTCTGAAGAACAGGATCAAGACGATGGACAAGGCGGAGAGCCTGGCAACGAAATATACGTGATCTCGCCAGGCGCGATCGACGAGCAGCGAAAAAAACCGGGACTCAGGACCCGGTTTTTTTTTGTGCTCTTACGTGATGGGAAGCTCGATCTCGAAACGGGTTCCCCTGTCCCTCGAGGAGATGGAGATCGTCCCCCCTTGGCCGCGAATGATGCCGTAAGCCGAAGCCAGGCCGAGCTCATCGCTGAAACGGATGATTTTGCGGGTGTAGAGGGGGACAAAGGCCTTGTGCACCTCCTGGCCGAGCGAGATGGTATACATCCCGTCGATGACGATGGTGATGAAAGCGGGGTCGTGCGACGGGTACGCGGTCACCACGATCTTGCCCTGCTTTTCGTCGGAACCCGCCAAGAGGAATCCGAGCAGACTCTTCAGTGCCGACACATTCTGGTTGAAATCGGCCATCCCCTCTACCGGACACCGCTCTAGATCGCTGAAGACCGGCGTCTTCTTCTCGTCTCTCGCCTGAGCCTCGTCCACGGCCTGCTGGATGAGGGTGTGAAGATTGACGGGGAGCCGTTTCGGCTTGCGTGTCTTGGAAAAGTTCTCCAGTTCTTGAACGATCTGCGAGATGCGGCTCGACTCCTTTTCCATGAGCCCGTAGATCTCTGCGATCTCGGTTTTCGTCATCGTTTCGCTCTCGCCGGTCAAGAGGATCTGGAGAAGGCCGCGGATCGTGGTAAGAGGATTGTTCACCTCCGGCGCCAGACCTTCGACAAAGGATCCGAGGGCGTCCATTTTGAGGTCGAGCATGCGCTTGTTCTGATCGATCGCGTTCTGGAACTCCCGCTTGACCATGTGGGAGAATTCGTGAATGTAGTAGGGCTCGAGGATGTAGGCATCCACACCGCCAGCGAGAGCGAGAGCCGCATCATCGCGCTGTTCGATCCGGAAGGTCAGCAATATGCGCAAAGTGGAAAAAGTCTTTTTCAGGATCTTGATGATCCCGATCTCGTCCTTCTTCATCGCTTGCGCCTCGATCACAACGAGGAGTGGTTCGAGTTTCAAGATCTGAGGGTAAAGGTCGCCCAGTGAGGAAAATACGGTCACGGAAGCGTTCCTGCCGAGGGATTCCTCCAGGAGAGCCCTGAGCGGGTCCCTGTCGTGAGTAGCGACCAGAATTACGGTGTCCATCGAGCCCTTATCTTCCCCTTCGCGGGTGCGGACACGGTCCGCGAGTGTGGTACTCAGTATCAGATCTATCGAAATATATTATCATATACCGTCGAAACACGTAATAGGCGGACCGTAATTTGTAGGACCGTAATTTGTATTTGCCATCGCGTGAGGGAGGTGGGAGCAGTCTTTCAATCGGTCCGGTATATTTCCCGCTCCACGATCTCGCAGATGATGTGACCGATGGTGATGTGCGCCTCCTGAATGCGGGGTGTGTTCCGGCTGGGCACGGCGAGAAGGATCTGGCAGGTTTCTTTCAACTCTCCGCCCTCGGCACCGGTCAGACCGACAACGTGGGCGCCCTTCGCCTGTGCGGCCCGTGCGGCGCGGACCACGTTGGCGGAGCGACCGCTCGTGGAGATGGCCAATGCGACGTCGCCATTATTGACGTGGGCGCGTACGAGGTGGGCGAGCGCTTTTTCGTAGGAATAGTCGTTCGACGCCGCCGTGAGAGCCGACAGGCCGCTGCCGATCGCGATCGCCGGCAAGCCGTCGCGATCGAAATTGAATCTCACCAGGAATTCACCCTCGAGGTGGAGCGCGTCAGCCGCACTGCCGCCATTGCCGAAGAGAACGACCTTGCCGCCCTGTGCGTAACTCTCGACGATCAGGCGCGCGGCCGCGGCAATCTTCCGGCCAAGTTCTTTGCGTGTCTTGCCCATCACCGAGATATGTTCTTCGAACACAGAGTCGATCAGGTCCATGATTGCCCCGTCAGGATTGTTACTTCAAAGGTCCGAACAGCCTAAGTTTAATCATGCTAACATTTTTGAAGATTTCATTCTACTGACGGCGATCGAATTTAAACTTGAAATCACTTCGCCTCTCCAGAAGATAGCTATGGGGACTGAAACAGGTTTTCTAGAATGAGGAGGCACCTATTTTGACTGTGCCCACGAAGCTGAGAATTCTGCTCGCAGACGACGAGAAGACGATCCGCGTGACCCTGGGTGACGATCTGCGCGCTGCGGGGCACGCCGTTTCGGATGTGGGCCATGGCGATGACGCGCTGCGAAAAATCGAGAGCGAGGCCTTCGATCTGGTTATTACCGACATCAGAATGCCGGGGACCGATGGACTCACGCTTCTGAAAAAGGTCAAGAAATCGCGTCCCGAGACGGAGGTCATCGTCATCACGGGATTCGGAACGGTCGAGTCCGCCGTGGACGCCATGCGCCAAGGGGCCTACAACTACATTCTCAAACCCTTTCTCAACAGCGATATCCTGCTTTCTGTCGAGCGTGTCGCAAGGCTGCACGGCTTGCAGGTCGACAACCGCCGCCTCATGGCACAGCTCGGCAAGATGGCCGGGATCGAGAACGTGGTGGGCACGTCGAAAACGATGCAAGACGTTCTCAAAACGGTACGGAATGTGGCGAAGAGCAACGCGTCGGTGCTCATCGACGGCGAGAGCGGGACGGGCAAGGAGGTGATCGCCCGGACGATTCACATGAACTCGGACAGGCGTGACCAGGAGTTCGTCGCGGTCTCGTGCGGCGCTCTGCCGGAGAGCCTTCTCGAAACGGAGCTCTTCGGGCATGAGAAAGGCGCATTCACCGACGCTCGGAAGGAACGCAAGGGGCGTTTCGAACTGGCCAACGGTGGGACGATCTTCCTCGACGATATCGACGACGTGGATCTCTCCACGCAGGTCAAGCTCCTCCGGGCGCTCCAGGAAAGAGAGATCGTCCGCGTGGGCGGGGAGAAGACGATCAAGGTCGATATCCGCGTGATCTCTGCCACCAAGCGCGACCTTCGGGATCTCATGCAGTCGGGTGGATTCCGGGAGGACCTCTTTTATCGCCTCAACGTGGTTCCGATCGCGCTTCCCCCCCTGCGGGACCGGGGCGAGGATATTCCTCTTCTCGTCTCCCACTTCATCGATCTCCACGCCAGTCCGGACAGGAAATATGAGGTGAAGCCCGAGGTGATGGATGCTCTCATGCGCTACACCTGGCCCGGCAATGTGCGCGAACTGGAAAATGCGGTGGAGCGGGCCATTGTGCTCGCCGGCGACGGCCGGTTTCTCAAGAAAGACCACTTTCTCAAGCTTTCAGAACGATTCAAGACCGCCATCGAAGTTCCCAATCCGAAAATGACGCTCAAGGAAGCGGTGATGAAGGCGGAACGGATACACATCATCGAGGTCCTCAAGTCGACCGGTGGCCACCGCGCCCAGGCGGCCATGATCCTGGGGATCAGCCGAAAGAGCCTCTGGGAAAAGTTGCGCGACTACAACATCGAGGCGTGAAATGATCATCTTCGCGTCCGACTTTCACCTTTCCGAGGCGAACCCCGGCGGTGTGGCGACCTTCCTGTCATTTCTCGAGAACCGGGTGAAGGGAGCCGAGTCTTTTTACATCCTGGGAGATCTTTTCAACCTCTGGATCGGACCCGCGCAGCTTGAAACACCCGGCCTCGAACCGGTTTTCGCGGCGCTCCAAAAACTGGCAGCAGAGGGGACGAGGATCTTCATTTTTCACGGAAATCGCGACTTCCTCCTCGGTGACCGGGAATCTTCTTTCCTGAACGCCGATATCCCCGGCGAAAGCATGCGCACCACGATAGAGGGGAAAAAGGCCTTTCTCACGCACGGAGACCTTTTCTGCACGAGCGATCGTGCCTATCAGAGGATGAAAAAAGTCATCCGGAGCCCCTTGGCGCGCGGTCTGAGCCGGCTGCTCCCTTCCTTCGCGATCCGGGTCCTCGCGCGCGGGCTCCGTAGAAAATCGATCGATGCCGTTGCGGCCAAAGGCGAGTGGGAAACCACTCTCTGCCTGGAGGACGTCGATGCTTTTGCCGCGGGAGAAGGTCTGGATCTGGTGATTTGCGGGCATGTACACAAGGCGGACGATCTCGCTCTCGGCTGCGGCGCGAGGCTGGTCGTCCTTTCCGAATGGCGGGCGGGGAGAGGATTTTACGCCGTTTCGGAGGGAGGAGAAGTCGTTCTGAGGGAATTTTCCGCGGAATCGACGCGGCCCGATGGTTGAAAAAGTGCATTTGCCACACCGATTTTGCTTGTTCCCACCAGGCTGTTTTGATAATAAATCCCTTTTTGGCTTATGGATAGAAAGTTCGTCGTAGTGACTCTGGACGGTCCTTCCGGATCGGGAAAGAGTTCAGTCGCTCGCCGGTTGGCGCGGGCGCTGAACTTTCGCTTTCTCGATACGGGCGCCATGTACAGGACCGTTGCCCTTGCGGCTTTGCGCGCGGGGCTCGCATTCGGTCCTCTCGACCCGTCGGCGGTTTCGCACCTGCTCGACGAGGTGGAGATCGACCTGGACGACGAAGGCCATTCGCTCCTTGACGCCGAAAGGGTCGGTGACGCGATCCGCGACGAGGCAGTCACGCGCGTCGTATCCGAGGTCTCCGCGCTCGAGATCGTTCGAAAAAGAATGGTCGCCTTGCAGCGCGGCTTTGCGGCGCGCGGCGATCTCGTGGCCGAGGGGCGCGACATGGGTTCGGTCGTCTTTCCCGAGGCGCGCCACCGCTTTTATCTCGATGCTGATCCTGCAGAGCGCGCGCGCCGCAGAGCGGCGCAGATCTCGCGAAAGGGGTGGGCTGCCCGGAGCGATGAGGATCTCAACCGCGCCATGAAGGAGCGCGACCGGCGGGACAGCAACCGCGATCTCGCTCCCCTTTCGATCGTGCCGGGGATGGAAGTGATCGACACGACCCACTTGACGCTCGACGAGGTGGTCGCCACGCTGGTCGAGAAGATCAGGAGCGGCTGATGCCCGCTCCGGCAATAGAATCCGCCTGACCGGCGGAGACGAGAGTCCCGAGGATTCTCGAGACAGTGATTCAGTTCTCGCGGTGAGAACGGCTGTGGTTTGTTTCTTTTTATTGTGCTGTTGTGTGTCAACGGTTTCTGGAAGGTTTTCATGGCTCAAAAAAGGTTGCTCAAGAAATTCGATATCGATACGGAGGTCCTCGATTCTGCAGTGAACGAGGCGATGGAGAGTACATCCGAAGACAGTCTCTCCCAGCTATACGAGGACTCGATCAAGAACTTCACCCCAGACTCGATCATCGAGGGGAGGGTCGTCAAGGTCCTTAACAACGAGGTCCTCGTCGACATTGGATACAAATCGGAAGGTGTCGTGCCGATCCAGGAATTCGGCCACTCCGGGGAAATCGCCATCGGAGACGAGATCGAAGTGCTGCTCGAGTCGGTTGAGGACGAATCGGGATTGATGATCCTCTCCAAGCGGAAAGCCGACCGGATCCGGGGTTGGGAAAAGGTCATCTCCACCTGCAAGGAAGGCGATACGGTCACCGGCAAGGCGATCCGCAAGATCAAGGGCGGACTTCTCGTCGACATCGGCGTCCCTGTTTTCCTTCCCGCTTCACAGGTCTCGATCCGGCGTTCGAAGGATATCGCCGAGTACATCGACAAGGAACTCGAGTGCAAGATCATCAAGATCGACGAGGCGAGGATGAACATCGTCGTCTCCAGGCGTCGCCTTGTCGAGGAGCAGAGAGCCAAGCAGCGCGACGCGATCCTCTCCGAACTGGAAGAGGGTCAGATCCGCACCGGCGTAGTCAAGAACATCGCCGACTTCGGCGCTTTCGTCGACCTCGGCGGCATCGACGGTCTTCTCCATATCACCGATATTTCCTGGGGACGTGTCAGCCATCCTTCGGATGTGCTGCAGATCGATCAGGAGATCGAGGTCATGGTCCTCAAGTTCGACAAGGAACGGGGCCGGATCGCGCTCGGACTCAAGCAGAAGACACAATCCCCTTGGCTCACGGTTCACGAGAAATACCCGGTCAACCAGAAAGTCGTGGGCGAAGTGGTCAACATCATGCCTTACGGCGCGTTCGTGAAACTCGAAGAGGGTATCGAAGGCCTCGTCCACATCTCCGAAATGTCCTGGACGCGCAGGATCAACCATCCCTCCGAGGTGGTCTCACTCAACGATCAGGTCGAGGTCGTGGTTCTCGATATCAACACGGACAAGCAAGAGATTTCGCTCGGCATGAAGCAGGCCGATGTCAATCCCTGGGATCAGGTCGAGCAGCGTTATCCTCCTGGAACGATCATCGAAGGATTGGTTCGCAACATCACGTCCTACGGCGCCTTCATCGAGCTCGAGGAGGGCATCGACGGTTTGCTTCATGTGTCCGACGTGTCGTGGACCAAGAAGATCAACCATCCCAACGAGGTGCTCAAAAAGGGCGAGCGGGTCAAGGCGGTTGTGCTCACCGTGGAACCTGCCAAGAAGCGGATCGCTCTCGGTATCAAGCAGCTCCAGAACGATCCCTGGGTCGAGGAGATTCCGAGCAAGTACGCACAGAGCGACCTCATCTCGGGCACGGTGACGAAGATCACCAACTTTGGAGTGTTCGTGGAACTGGAGGAGGGGCTCGAAGGTCTTCTCCATATTTCCGAAATCTCGGATAGAAAAATCCACCGCCCCGAGGAAGTCGTCAAGGTTGGCGATCACGTGAACGTGAGAGTACTCAAGGTGGACACGACAGAGAGAAAGATCGGACTGTCCATGATCGATGTGGAGCAGGACGAGCAACCGCCCGAGGCCCAGGGCGAAGACGCCGCGCAGGGTGAAGACGCCGCGCAGGGCGCAGACGCTGTCGCAACGGACGCGCCGCCGGCGGATGCCGGCGATACCGAGCAGCCGGCTGAAGCCACCGCGGACGCGACCATTCCTGACGATATTCCGGCTGATACTCCGGCTGATACTCCTGCTGAAACCCCTGCAGACGAGTCCGCGACCGAGGAGAGCCCGTCCCCCGAGCAGGCTGAAGAAACCCAGGCCGAGGAGCCGGTCCCGTCCGAGTCCCCTGTCGAAACGAGCGCTGATTCTGCGCCCGAGAGCGCCTCTGGCGAGACTGCCGAAGGCGAAGACGCACAGGCAGTCACGGTTGAGACCGACAGCGAACCTACCGAGGCGGATGCCTCGGCGGAGGCGGATGCCTCGGCGGAGG
>CAZUHB010000007.1:0-66283 GCA_964620445.1 uncultured Phycisphaerales bacterium | reverse complement strand
GAGGCGGATGCCTCGGCGGAGGCGGATGCCTCGGCGGAGGGGGATGCCCCGGCAGAGGCCCAAACACCGGAGGGGACAGAAACTCCCTCGGAAACGCCCTCGGAGGGCGATGAAAGCACTGAGCCGCCCGCAGAGGAGGATGCCTCTGAGAAAACGTAATCTCAAGATCACCGAACAACCGGAAACCGTGCGATTTTTCTGTGCCTGCCAGGCCCTCCGGCCGGTGGCACAGAAAAGTCGAAACGGTCGGATCGCCCTTCTGCTCGTCGTTCTACTGATCGCGGCAGAAGGGTTTTCTTGTGCTCTCGGCCCGCCACCGACTCCAGCATACACGGTCGGCTCCTCCATGACCGCGCTCTCCGACGATCCTGCCGCCATTCAGGAGATGGCGCGGGATTGTCTCGAAAGAGGGGACATCGCCGGTGCCGACTCGATCCTCGCAATCGCCCTTCAGAAAAAATTTCCACGGTCGTGGAAAACGGAGTTCCGTTCGATGCGGCAAACGATCCGCAAGGCTCAATTCTCGCGGGACTGCCCGCTGAAACTCGAGGTGGTCGAGCCGGATCAATACTTTTCTTTCGACGACGAACTCGAAGTGGAATTCAAGATCGGCAACCTGTCCCCGGCTTCCCTGACGATTCCGTCGCGCGGTTTTTTCTGGTGGTTTCCCTTCACCGAGTCGCGGCTGAGCCTGATCCAGATCCGGGTTGCGCTCGTCGACGTTACCAGTGATGGAGTCATTTCCGGCGGCAGCTGGAACGAGACGATCACCTTCGACGGATCTCTGACCGTCGCTGCCGGTGGCTGCGAGTCCTTCTACCTCGAGCTGAGACCGGTGGCGAGAAAGAAACTGCTTTACAGGCGGATCGAGATCGAAGGCGAACTGATACCAGGGGGATTGGAAACGGACCGATTCGACTACGGCATGCTCCGCTTCCCCTTCGAAAAAGCCTGCTTTCATTTTGTTGCCGAGGGACCACAAAAGAGGGGGCAACCGACGGTTGCAGATCTTCGGGCAGCGATCGATGAGAGGAATGGCTCGAAGATCTTTCGAAATGCCGTGCTGCTCGACGAAGAGGAGGTCTGGGCCGGTGTCGATCATCTCATATCGGCTTTGCCCTCTCTGGCCCTCATGGAGAGGCGCATGGCGATCGCCGCGCTCAGGATAGTCACCGACCAGAACCTGGGTTCGGATTTTCATCGCTGGATCAACTGGTGGCACGAAAAGCGGCCCCAGCTCCTTCCCGAGGATATCTCCAGCCGCTCACCGCGCCGGAACACCCCGCCTGGAACGTGGGGAATTTCTCGCGCACCCGCGGGCATGATTCTCCTTGTGGCAGGACTTTGTCCCATGAGCACGCCCTCCGCCGTTCGATCGGTCTCCCTTGACGGCGGACGTAGGAACCGAAATGGGCATCAGCCGGCAGTGGCCGGCGCCGAATGGAGGGACGCCCTGTGCAGTCCCATGTTCGGAAGGCGGCAGGGTGCGATAAAAGAGATGATCGACGCTGGGGCGGAGATTCTCGACGTGCTCGAGGTGTTCCTCGTGGACGCTGATCGGCAGGTCCGCGCAGGTGCCGTGACCGCGCTGGCAAAAATCGGCGGAAGCGGTTCCCGGGCGCTACTGATCGATGCTCTCCTCGCGGAGGAGGACCGTGCGTTACGCCAATCGATGGTTGAAGCCCTTGCCCGGCTCGGGGTCCCCTTACCCGCTTTTCGTGAAACATGGCCGGTTTCCGAAACGACCCTCCTCAAAGAGATTTACACGAAAGGGAGTATCGCCGATGCCATGGAATCTGTCGTGCACGGCGGCACGGTTCCAGGTTTTTATGACGGCCAGTTCGCTCATTTCTGGGATATTGCGCCCGACATGGCCGAAAGGCTCGTGAAAATCGCCCACGATCCGGACGTCCACCACATTATCCGTGTCCTGGCGATCATGTCTCTTCCCGAGACCTCCCGCCCGTCACTCGAGAAAGATCTCGCGCCGCTCATCATCCCGGCCTCGGCAGAGCTCAGCAGGGAGTGGTATTCGTTCGTCAATTTGGTCCGCCAAGATGCGGTCACGGAAGATATGGTTCTCGAGAGCCGCGCCGTGAGTCTCTCGGGCTATGCCAGGTACGCTCTCGCAAAGGCAGGAATGGAGAGGTACGTTTTTGCAAAGATCGAGGTGATGAAGCGATGGATCGATGAAAACAAGGCGGTTATCGACGAACAAAACATGTTCAAGGATGTTTTCGGAAGCACCCTTCGGCTGAAACAGGAATTTGGACGGAATCTTTATTTCGAGATCGGGTATGAATATCAGCAGCTCGACGATTACGACCGGGCAGAGGCGTGGTATCTCAAGTTGATCGATAGTTTTCCCGATTCGAACGCACTGGCCAACACCCACTACAACCTGGCTTGCCTGTATTCCCTGCAAAACAGGATGGACGACGCGATCCACCATCTCACTGAGACGATGGAAAAAGGCTTCTTTGATTTCTCGTGGATAGATAAGGATCGGGACCTGGACAATGTCAGGAAACATCCGAAATTTGCCGCGTTAAAGGAAAATTTTCTTCCATCAGAAGGGTTGATCGGCGATGATGCAGACGAAGGGGAATAGAAGGTCAAACGGGGCGGACTTTATCAAATGGAATGCTTGATGTTGAGCCCCTAACGTTCTTTTAAATAAGGGGTAGCAAGTACCAATCTCCAGTTATCCAGAAGTTATCAACATTTGCTGGGTTTTGGGGATAAAACGAATTAATTTTTTAAATATTTGTATATACGGATTAATTGTGGTATATATTTTCGCCGGATTGATGGATTTCTAGAAATCCAAAAGTGTCTACTGTGGTCTTTGCGTTGGTTAGAGTCATTCCCCTCCCCAACCGCCATCTCTAGCTGACTAGAGGCTTCGGTGACAAAAAATTTTCCCCCGCAAGGGGGAAAATTTTTTTGGCTTACCGCGTGGGACTTACCTTTCTTCTATACTATACTCAAAGAACCTTTCATGGAGTCGTCAATCGATGAGAATGCAGATCGTGTTTTTGAGTCTCACCTTTCTGATTCCGGCCATGATCCCTGGTTGCGGCAACGGCGATGAGTCGAAATCCCAGGTCGACGAGCAAGCAGAAGTCGTTGCTGGAACAGGACTCGGCGTCTTTTTTCCCGACCACGATCAGATCACCGGGTTGACCGGAGCTGACCGGTACCGGCAGTTCGATGGCGAATCCCTGTTCGAGTACATGAATGGTGGGGCAGAGATCTACCTCGCCCTCGGCTTCGAGTCGATCGGTATCCGGGAATACACAACGACACTGGCCGAGGACATCTATCTCACCATCGAGATCTATGACATGACCGTCGCCAAGAACTCCAAGGAGATCTTCCATAAGAACAATGCGGGCACACTCGTCTCCGCCGGCGTGGGTGAGGAGAGCAGCATCGGAGGGGGAACCATCGAATTTTGGAAGGCGAATTATCTGGTCCGGATCCGTTGTGACGATATGGGAACCGAAGTTGATCGGATTCTCGAGGAGACAGCGCTGTTCGTGGAAAAGAGTCTCGAACAGCCAGACGGAACAACCGGTGCCGCACGGAGGCGGGATAAATGAGCAAGAACGGCATGGGTCGCAGAACGTTTTTCAAGCGGGCAGCGGTCGCGACAGGGTTGGGCGCCGCCTTCGGCGGAGTCTATCTCGGGCTCAAGCGTAAGGGGCTGTCTCTCGACCATGAAGGCCAAAATCTTACGTCAAACAGGAGACGGACCTTTACCCCTCCTGAGAAACCTCTTTTTGTTATCGCTCGCGGCAAGGATCCGGCCAAGCTCGTCGAAGCGGCCCTGACCGCCCACGGCGGCCTCTCCAAAACGATCTCCAGGGGCGATCGGGTCTTGATCAAGCCGAACGTGGGCTGGGACCGTCCAGCGCGCATGGCGGCAAACACGAATCCGCAGATAGTTCGCACCGTGGCCAAGCTCTGTCTCGACGCGGGTGCTCAAAAAGTGATCGTATCCGATAATTCGTGCAACAACTCTGCGCGCTGTTTCGATCGGAGCGGTATCCGCCGGCAACTCGAGGATCTTCCGGTCGAGGTGCTCGTTCCTGCGGAACGGGATTTTGTCGAGGTCGATGTGGGGGGGGAAGCGGTCAGGAAATGGCCTGTGCTCCGGGCCTATTTCGAGTGTGAAAGGCTCATCAACCTACCCGTGGCCAAACACCATTCTTCAGCGGTCCTAACTCTGGGAATGAAAAACTGGTACGGTATTCTGGGAGGGGGGCGTCTCCGGGGACAGCTCCATCAGAAAATGGCGGCAGGGATTGCCGATCTGGCTCAATTCGCCCGCCCTGACCTCACTCTTCTCGACGCTTTCCGCGTGATTTTCAGAAACGGACCGCAGGGAGGCTCTCTCGAGGATACGAAGACCCTGAACACCGTGGCTGTGAGCGCCGACCCCGTGGCTATCGATTCCTTCGGGGCCACACTGTTCGGCCTCGAGGCGCACGAGGTCCCCTTCATTCCCGTGGCTGTGGAAAGGGGGCTCGGCCGAGCCGATTTCAAATCCCTCGATCCGATCGAAGTGGAGGTATGACGTCGATGCTTTCCCGGGATCGAGTCCGGTTCGGCCGGCGTCTTTGCCAGATCCTCTTCTTTTCTCTTTTTATCTGGCTCCTGCTCGCGACCTTCTATCAAGGACTGGTCGAAGAAGGCACTGTTCTGGGCGATTTCATTCCTTATCCGGTCTCGATCTTTTTGAATTTCGATCCTCTCGCCGCTCTGGCTACGCTTCTCGCGACAGGCAGCCTCTTCGAAGATTTTATCTGGTCCCTGGCCGTCATTCTCATCACCATTTTCATGGGACGCATTTTTTGCGGTTGGTTCTGCCCGCTGGGGGCTCTGTCGCAGTTCATGTCGTGGACGAATCCCAAGGAACCGCTTTCACGCCGCATCAGTCGCTGTCAGCCGGGCGGCCACCAGAAGATCAAGTACGCTCTGCTCGCCTTTTTCCTCGGAGGCGCGCTCTTCGGGATGCTTCAAGTCGGCCTGCTCGATCCGATCTGCCTGCTCGTCCGTTCGCTCGGTCTGTCGATCCTGCCCGCTCTCGACGCGATCTTTCGCGGAGCGCTGGGCCTGGCTCCGGCCGATTCGGATGCGGCAGGCGCCGGACACCGCGTCCTGGACGATTACTTCCTCGGTCCACGCGCCCTCCGCTTTCATGCCGCGTGGATCGTGGGTGTTCTGTTTCTGGTGATCCTCTTTCTCAACAGGCTGAAACCCCGTTTTTTCTGCCGCGTACTCTGCCCCCTGGGTGCGCTTCTCGGACTCCTGTCCCGTTTCTCACTCTTCACCCTCCGCAAGGACGCTGCGGGGTGCAACGACTGCGGGCTTTGCACGGCATCCTGCCAGGGAGGTGCGTCTCCCGAGGGTGGGACCGACTGGAAGAGCGCCGAATGCGTGGCCTGTTTCAACTGCACGGCGCGGTGTCCGCAGGATGTGCTCGGTTTTGGTTTCTTCTCACAGGTGAGCGCGCGCGATCCTCGGACCGCATTCTCGCGGCGGGGCTTTCTGGCATCGGCCCTGGCAGGAGCGATCTTCGTGCCCCTCTCACGCAGGACGTCCGGGCCGCCGGTCGACATCGAACCGCTTCTCATCAGGCCGCCCGGTTCTTGCGACGAGGAAGACTTTCTTTCGCGCTGCATCAAATGCGGTCAGTGCATGAAGGTTTGCCCCAATAACGCTGTCCACCCGGCCTCGTACCAGGGGGGGCTCGAGGGCATCTGGACACCGGTGATCATCCCGCGCATCGGGTACTGCGAACCCTCGTGCACACTCTGCTCGCAAGTCTGTCCCACCGGCGCGATCCGGGCGTTCACTGTCGCGGACAAGGAAGCGCACCGCGTCAATATCGGCACGGCCGTGATCGACGTCAGTCTCTGTCTTCCGTGGGCGCGCGGCACACCGTGCATGGTGTGCGAGGAATTCTGCCCTGTTTCACCGAAAGCGATCTGGTTCGAGAAAGCTTCAATGCCCCGTCCGGACGGCGCCGTCGCCGAAGTCCAGCTGCCCCGTGTCGAACCGTCGCGGTGCACCGGATGCGGCGGGTGTGAGACAGCGTGTCCCCTTCCTGACAGGGCCGCGATCCGCATCACGAGCTGCGGCGAATCGCGCTCCTCCAGAAATCAGGTCACACTTTGAGTCCGAAGAAGAGTGCAGGAGTGTTTGGACGAGGAATTCGTCCCATTCTTCTGATCGTTGTGATTTTCTGGGTTGGGTGCACCAGAGGCGGTACCTTCGTGCCTCCCACCGTTCAGGCAGGAGAATACGGCCGAATCGTTTCGTTGACGCCGAGTATCACGGAGATCCTGTTCGCTCTCGATGCCGGGGATCGGGTCAGGGGTGTGACAGCTTGGTGCGACTACCCACCGGAAGCGGCGTCCCTTCCCGTTGTGGGAGATTTCCTCAAGCCGAACATGGAGGCGATGCTGGCAATCAAACCGGACCTGGTCATCCTCGCGGCAACCGGGAATCTTCTCCGCGAGAGCTACGACAATCTCGTGCGGCTCGACCTGGAAGTCCTCGTCGTCTGGAACAATACGATCGACGAGACTTTCGAGGCCGTGCGCGAGATCGGCCGGGTCCTAAAGATCGACCAAGATGCGGCACGGCTCGAGAAAACGCTCCGCCAGAAACTCGACGAGACGAAAAAGAGGTACGAAGGTCTTCCGAAGAAGAGAATACTCTGGGTCATGGGCCGCAAGCCGCTCGTGGCCGTGGGCGAAGGGACCTTCCAGAACGAGCTGATCGAGTCACTGGGCGGCATCAACGTGGCTACCGGAATGGGCGCGTGGCCAGTACTCAACATGGAGTTCGTTCTGGCTGCCGATCCCGAAATCATCATCGATTCGGCCATGGACGATGAGAGCGATGAGAACCAATGGAAGAGATTTTCCTCCCTCACGGCGGTCAACGAGGGGCGGATCCATCATTTGAACAGCGATCTCGTCTATCGCCCCGGACCGCGCATGGCCGAGGGGCTCGACCTGGTCGGCCGCACACTGTTCCCCGAAATATCCAGCCGGTGATAAAAGGTCTTTTCCTCGGGGAGGCAAAGAGTGTAACCTGCACTGTTTCTAACTGAACCAGGTCTTGAGGATACCTTTGCCTTGACCGACATCAAAAATTTGACTCCAGGTCGTTGGGTGACCTCTCTCGCGATCCTCGCCGCGCTCCTGGTCGTGGTCTCGTTGATCGCCTTCTATATGCCGCTTGATCCGCTCGGTTCATTCCTCGGCCGGGGCGGTTCCGAACTCACCGACGACATCCTCTACAAGATCAGGCTCCCGCGCATTCTGGCAGCCGCGGTGGTGGGCGGGAGCCTCGGCGCCTGTGGTGTGATACTACAGGCATTACTGCGTAACCCCTTGGCCTATCCCCATATACTTGGAATCTCAGGAGGCGCTGCCGTGGGGGGGGTCGGGGCGCGTCTTTTCGGTTTTTCCGTGGCCGTCGTGGCTGGGATCACCATCCCCTGCGGTGCGATCGCCGCCTTCGGCACGGCGCTGGCCACCACATTTCTCGTCTATTTCACGGCGCGCAACCGGGGCCGCCTGGAGCCTGTCACACTCATCCTGGTCGGAGTCGTGTTCAATGCTTTTGCGGGCGCCTTGATCCTCTTTCTCTTTGCCGTGGCCGATATGCGCGAGGCGCGGGGTATCTTGTTCTGGATGGTCGGGAGCCTCGACTTCATCAACGTCGATCTCTTCTATTGGGCAGGCACGATCGCTCTCGTCGGAGTCTGCGGCCTCGTTCCCCTGGCCCGGTCGCTCAACATTCTCACCCTGGGAGATGAAGCCGCGGCGAGCCTCGGTGTACACGTGGAAAGGATCCGCGTGCTGGCTTTCGTGGGCACGTCGCTCATCGTGGGTGCGGTCGTCTCTTTTTGCGGCATGATAGGTTTCGTGGGGCTGATCGTTCCCCACCTGTTCCGGCTCATCATCGGAACGGACCATCGTCTGTTGCTGCCCGCGTCGTTCCTGGGCGGAGCGGCCTTTCTCGTCGCGGCCGACCTCGTGTCGAGGATCGTGCTCTATCCGATTCAGCTTCCCGTGGGGATCATCACCGCCTTTTGCGGCGGACCGTTTTTTCTCTACCTCTTGAAAAGCCACCGCAGGAGGACGCTCAATAATGTCTGACGGCCGAGAGGTTCCCGTTCTCGAGCTCTGTGGCGTCGCGAAAGATTTCGGCCCCGCGGCATTCACCCTGCACCCGATCGATCTGAAGATCGGCGAGGGGGAAGTGTTCGGGATCATCGGTCCGAACGGGTCGGGAAAGACCACCCTCCTTCGGGCGATGGCGGGGCTGCTCGTCCCCGACCGGGGCACGGTGTTCGTCCGGGGAAATCCCCTGAGCCGGAAATCCCCCGCCGCGCGAGCGCGGACCATCGCCTACGTGCCCCAGGAGGCGGCGCCAACCTTCCCCTTCACGGTGCAGGAGGTGGTTCTCATGGGGCGGTACCCCTTTCTCGGGTGGCTGGGTTTCGAAAAATCCCACGATCTCGAGATTGCGCGCTGGGCGCTGGAGGTCACCGAAACGGACCACCTCAAGGATAGAATCATGGGAGATCTCTCGGGAGGGGAACGACAAAGGGTGATTCTGGCAATGGCGCTGGCGCAGGAGCCGGACATCGTTCTTCTCGACGAGCCGACGTCGTTTCTCGATATCAAACATCAAGTTAATGTTCACCGCCTTCTCGTCCGATTGAGAAAAGAGCGTCAACTTACCGTGGTCTCCGTTCTTCACGACTTGACCATGGCGTCCACATGGTTCGACAGGCTCTGCCTGATGGCCGACGGAAGAGCGAAACGGGTGGGGCCGCCCGCGGAGGTGATCCAGTATCAGTTGATCAAGGATACCTACGAGACCGAGGTCTACATCGATGTCAACGCCGTAACGGGACGTCCGTACATCATTCCTCTTCCCCTTTTGGAGAGGTCAGATTCCTCCAACCGCGGAACTTCGGGACCGGAAGGGACCGAACATGATCGAGAGCTGTAAATTTCTTTTGAAATGAGACTAACGCTGAATAGAATCATTCCGTTTCAGAATGATATGTGTCGAGTAATATAGAATAATCTTTATAGGCCCGGAGTCGCGCTCATGATAGAGATTGAGAATTTGAGAAAGAGCTTCGGCCCGAACAGGGCCGTTGACGGGATTTCGTTCAAAATCAGCGGCGGCGAGGTCGTCGGCTTTCTTGGGCCGAATGGCGCGGGCAAAACCACCACCATGCGCATGATCACAACCTACCTGGCCAAGGACAGCGGTTCAGTGAACGTCGCAGGTTACGACGTGGCCGAGAATCCCTACGAGGTGCGAAGGAGCATCGGCTATCTGCCCGAGTCCGCACCGCTCTACCTCGACATGGAGGTCTTGGAGTTTCTCAGATTTGCAGCGGCTATCCGCCGGGTGCCGAGCGCCCAGAGAAAGGCCCGGATAAAGGAGATCGTTCTCGCCTGCGGACTGAGCGAGGTCCTGACCCGCAAGGTGGGCTATCTCTCGAAGGGGTACCGGCAGAGGGTCGGTCTGGCTCAGAGCATGATCCATGATCCGAAGATCCTCATCCTCGACGAGCCGACGACCGGTCTCGATCCGAACCAGATCATCGAGATTCGCGATCTGATCAAGAAGATCGGCATGGAGAAGACGGTGATCCTCTCCACCCACATCCTTCCCGAGGTGCAGTCCACCTGCAACCGCGTGCTCATCATCGACAAGGGACGGATCGTCGCCGATGGCGAACCGGAGCAGCTCGCGAATCGGATCAGGGGAGGGGTCTCGTACGAGGTGACGATCAAGGGCGGAACGGACGAGATCGACCAGGCATTCAGCGCGGCTCCATTTGTCTCCTCTTTTCGAATGAAAACTGAGGATGCCGAACAGGCGAGCTACACTCTTTCGAGCGAGGGCAAGGAAGACATTGCCGAGAAGATCTTCAATCTCGCCGTGGAAAAGAAATTCATCCTGACCGAGTTGCGGCGCGAGGTGGCCTCCCTGGAGAGTGTCTTCTCGAGCTTGACCATCGGAGAAACAGAGGAATGAGAAACTGTCTGATCATCGCAGGCAAGGAGTTCCGGTCCTATTTCCGGACTCCCATCGCGTATGTGTTCATGACCGTATTCCTGGTCGTCATGGGCTGGTTTTTCTTCTGGGTGGGAAACCCGCCTTTTTTCAAGCGCGATCACGTGGATATGGCCGGATTCTTCTTCTACATCCCCTACGTGTTTCTTTTCTTCATCCCGGCGATCAGTATGCGCATGTGGTCGGAGGAAAAGAAGCTGGGGACGATCGAGATCCTCCTCACGATGCCGATCCGGGAGGGCGAAGTCGTTCTGGGAAAATTCCTGGCCGGGTTCGGGCTGCTTTTCGTCAGTCTTCTTTTCACCCTGCCCATTCCGATCATCTTGAACTACGTGGGTGATCCAGATTTCGGGCCGGTCTGGGGGGGATATCTCAGCTGCCTCTTCCTGGGAGGCGCCTACCTGGCGATCGGTCTCTTCGCATCGGGGCTCAACGACAATCAGATCGTGGCATTCATCATCGGTCTCGTTCTCTGTTTCGTGCTATTCCTGATCGGAATATTGCCCTACCAGGGAATCCTTCCCGGATTGTTGAAGGTCCTCGAGTACCTGTCGCTCAGTTACCACTTCGAGTCGATCAAGCGGGGACTCCTTGATTCGCGTGATGTGGTCTACTATCTGTCGATCATCGTCTTTTTCCTGTATCTCAACACGCGAACCGTGACAAAGAGAAGGTAGAGGCCTGGCAATGCCGGAAACACAAAAAACAGATCGGAACAGAAGGTGGCGAATCCCCTGGACGCTGGTCCTGGTGGTCTTGAACCTGATCGCGTTCAACCTGATCTCTAATGAACATTTCGTCAGGTGGGATCTCACCGAAACACAGATGTATACGCTGAGCGCGGATACGGTCGAGATCCTGGACGGTCTGGACAGCACTCTGACGATCAAGGCGTACTTCTCCGAGGAACTCCCGGCCGGCTACCAGGAGTTTCGCAAAAGAGCTATCGATCAGCTCGAGGAGATCAAGATCTCCGCGGGGGACAAGATCAATCTCATCTATCTTGATCCCTCCTCGAGGCCCGATATAGAGAAGGAGGCGAACGGTTACAACATCAAACCGAAGGCTCTTCAGTCCCAGCGCGCCGACCGCCAGGAGACTGCCGTCGTCTACATGGGGATCGCCGTTATTCACGTCGATCGATTCAAGTCGATAGAGTTTATCAATCCGGCGACCCTCGAGTATGACCTCATCATGAGGATCTTGCGCGTCATCAGAGAAAACCCGATCACCGTCGCCTTCCACCAATTGCCCGAGGAGAACCTGGAAGAACTTTCGCCCGAGATCAGGGCGCAGAGAGAACAGTCGCGAAAGAGACGGAATCGGTATTCGATCGAGGACAACCTTTCCTACCTCGCCGACTATCTGGACGAACACGGACAGTACGATGTGATCACCATCGGTCTGAGGCAACCTGTTCCGGAAGAGGTGACCACACTCGTTCTGACAAACACCCACCTGATCGACGATCTCGCCATGTATTTCGTCGATCAGTTCATCATGCGCGGGGGGAAGCTGCTTTTGATCCGGCCGGGCGTTCGGGCCACGATGACCAGTTACGTGGCGAGGCCCGACAAGGGGCGTCTCGACGAGTGGCTGGATCATTACGGGATCGTGATCAACAAGGATCTCGTAATGGATACGAACTGTATGTACTTCAACGAGTTTCCCTATCAGCCCTATGTGCGCCTGCTCCAAAAGTACTTCAACTGGCAGCATCCGATCACGGCCGGTCTGAGAAACGACATGTACATGCTCTTTGCGAGCAGTCTCGAACTGTCTCCACCGTCGGGCTGTGAGGCGACCACGCTGCTCCGGTCCTCTGCCAAGGCATGGAATCAGTCCGAGGGGCTCGAGATCACTCCTGGCAAGATCGTGGATCCGGGCAAGGGGAACTACAGCCACTACGCGCTCGCTGGAATGATCGAGGGATCCTTTCCATCGTACTACATGCTGAAGAACATGTCGGACGAACTCCTCGATGAGATCAAGAAGGCCGAGAAAATGAAATCGCTGCAAAGAACGGTCCGGCCGGCAAACCTCTACGACTTTCCCGTCGATCGCGGAGAAGGAGGCAAGAAGAAGGATCGGGACGAGCCCGGAGATCGTTCCGCCTCGGGCGAAGAGAAGGACGTCCCCGGAGGCGGAATCCAGGACTCCGCGCCGTCCGGCGACTCTCCGCCGTCCGGCGACTCTCCGCCGACCGGCGACGGAACAGAGGCCCCGGTAGAAGGCCTGTCCCATCCCGAGGACATCATCTTGCAGTCGAAGAACGCGGCGATACTGGTTATCGGCTGCGAGAGTTTCATCGAAAACCCGTCAGCGCCTTATGGTGTGTCTCAGACCACCCAGGCCGCGATTCAAAACGGCTTCGTCGGGATGTTGCAGTTCATGGCAAATGCCGTGGACTATCTTTCGATGGGCAAAACATTCAAAGACATCAGAACCCGCGAGGTCTACTTGCGTTTCATCGATCCCTCTTTCAGGAAGAAGCCGGGAACGGTGTTCTTTCTCAAAACGATCGGGGCGATCGGTGGCGCGACAGTGGTCGTCATACTGGGGCTAATCGTCCTCTACATGCGAAAACCCTCCCGGCGGAAGGAGGTGGAGCTGTGAAAAAGCGTATCAATATCATTCTGAGCTGTATTCTCGGATTGCAGGTGATTTTCATCCTCTTTCTCGACAAGCCTTGGACAACGGGCTATGCCGCGCGGCAGACCATGGACGAGAGCGAGATGATTCTGTTTCCCGGATACTCGGTCGACAAGGCCCACACGATCCGGATTTCTCAGGGCTCCAAGGAGATCACTCTTCAGAAGGAGAGCCCGAACCGATGGTACATCCCGCAGAAGGAGAAGAACTGTCTCGCCGATATCCGATGGGTGGATATCCTGCTGGAGTCCTTGGGCCGGGCCAAGATATCCGATGTTGTTTCCAGCGATCCGGAGACCTACAGAGAATACGAGGTGGATGAAAAACAGGGAATCCACGTCCAAATCCTCGATATCACCGGCGCTCTTCTGGCGAACCTGGTCGTGGGAAAGAACATGGGACCGCTGAGGGGAACATTCGTGCGGAAGGTCGGTTCCGATGACGTCATGCTGATCATGGAAAACGTCAGGAGGGGAGTGAACAAGGGCGACAACTGGATGCACGCCTGGCGCGACAGGACGATACATATCGAACGGCGTTCGGGCAAGGTGGTCGATTCACTCGAACTCATCAACAAACAGGGCCGGATGTTATTCGAGAGACGCAATATGGGAGGCGCCGAGGGTGAGGAGGAGTACGAATGGTGGATGACTTTTCCCGTCGAGGGCAAGGCGTCGATGCAGCACCTCAATCACATGGTTCCTCCGCTTTGCGGCTTGAAGGCGATGGCATTCTGCCCCCACGGAGCGCGGCCCGAACAGGTCGGACTCGACAATCCGGGCCTGATCGTCACCCTTGGCAAGGTGACCGGAGAGAAAATCGTGTTCGAGATCACCGATCCGGGCAAGCAGGGTGCGGAGAAATCGATCCGTTACCTGAAGTCGACGATCACCGGTGACGAGATCTTCAAGGTCTCTTCCGCGTCGTTTACATATTTTCTGTACAAGACCGAGGCCTATCTCGAAAAAGAGTGAGCCGCCCGAAAAGTCATCACCGGCTGTATCCGAGCTTCTCGAGGTTCCGCTGAAGCCACTCGGGAACCTGGCGGGCCGTTGAATCGACCGGGTCGCGGTATTTTCTGAATCTCACTTTCAGCGCGTCATAAACGTCATCTCTCCTCTGCCGCATCCAGTGCAAGAGCTCCGTCTTTTCCGTACTGATGTCGGTCGACTCCTCGGGATCGGTTGCCAGATCGTAGAGATACTCCGCCTCGGACAGAAGAGCCCCGGTGAAATCGGCCGGCTTGTCGCGCGACCAGCGCCTTTGCTGCACGGTGATCAGCTTCATCGATCCCAGGCGCAGCGCGGTCTGCTTCACGTATTTCTCTCCCTGCGCCCGGGGAACGGTTGTCAGCTCGCAAAGCGCCGGTCGGGCAGAATCCGCCTCGCTCCCTTTCGGGCCGTCCGCTTCGGCGATGAGATCGAGTAGAGACGAGCCGAACACGATCGGCGGCAGGCACAATCCGGCGAGATCGGCGATCGTGGGGGCGATGTCGTAGATCCGCGCGGTGCCGTCCACCTCGGTCCCGGCCGGAATGCGGTCGGGAAAGGTAATGATCAACGGAATGCGCACGGAGCGCGTCGAGAGATTGTTGCGGTGACCGATCACACCATGCTCGAAGAACTCCTCGCCATGATCGGAAGTGACGACAACGATGGTGTCTTCCAGAATCTCCGGATCGATCCGATCGATCGCCCGGAAGAGAAGACGGATGTTTTCGTCGACCCACGACACCTCGCCGTCGTAGAGAGCCATGAGCTGGATGAGATCGCGGCGATCCATTTCGGCGTTGATCCGGGGATCGGTCAAGACGCCGCGGCCGTCGACCCATCCATCGTAGGGCGGCCCGTAACGCCTGTCGTGCGGCGGAGGAGGCGTGTAGTCGTTGTGCACGTCGAAATAGTGCAGAAAGAGGAAGAAAGGACTGCCGCTCCGCCCGCGCACGAATCGTTCGGCCTTGCGCGTGACCGCCTCGCTGGTGATCGCGGCATGGGAGAGGCGTTCCATGTTCACGGTGAGATCGGTCACCTCCTCCCGGGGGGCGCGCTCGAGTTCCTCTTCGGTCAAGTCGTAGACCATGGTGAAGTCGAGGCAGGATTCATAAATATCGAATCCGCGGTCGAAACCGAAAAAGGGATGGAGATAGGGCCCCGAGTAGAATCCGGCTGTTTGGTAACCGGCATTCTGAAAGAGCTCCGCGAGGAGTGGAACGTCGTCAGGGCAGGGCACGCGGTCGTCTACCATCCCGTGGAGATCGTCGGGAAGACCGGTGAACAGCGCCCAGTGGCCTGGCAGCGTCCAGGACGAGGTGCTCACCGCGTCGGCGAAAACCGCGCCCTTCGACGCCAGATCGTCGAGAAAGGATGTTGTCGATCTCCCCATCGGCCGGTGGCCGTAGACTCCCATTCGATCGGGCCGCAGTGTGTCGATGGAAATGAGGATCACATTGGGCCGCGCCGGCTCGTTGGCCCATATGACGAGACAGGCGATAGCGAGAACGATTCCGATCGCGGTCAGAAGAACGGGTTTGTTCAGCTTTTTCATCGTCGATCCAATCGGTGCCGCGGTGTGTTCAGTTCTCCCGGACACAGGCAATCTTTTTCCAGGCCTCGATCCTGTCGAAACCGGGAGAATGAAAATGATCGTGGCACGCCGCGCACTTTTCACCTTCCGATGGGGGATCGCCCTCGACCACATGGTCACCCGCGGGGCCGTGGCACGCTTCGCAGCCGACATCGACCAACAGGGGGGTCTCTGCCGCTCCGCCGAATCCCTTCTCGATGCCGAATCCGGTGACATGGCACGAGACGCAGCCCGGATCGTAATCGCGCCCGGCCCGCTTCAATGTGGCCCATGCGTGAGCGTGGCGCGACGCCTTCCAGATCTTGTACGTTTCGGGATGGCACTCGGCGCAACTCTCCGATCCCCTGAAGGCGCGACCCGATCGGTTGGGAATCGTCCCGAGCTGACTCTCCATCACCTTTTCGATGCCGATCCGTTCGCGATAGATCTCGAGAGGAAAACGGACGATGTCCGACTCGGGCAGTGATTCACCGAGAGCCTCGAACCGGGAACCGCCCACCTCCCACCGTCCATCGGGGCGCTGCACGATTCTCGATAGCCCCACGAAACGACCGCGATCGCCGGGGCTGACGATCCGCGCATCGCCCTTCTGCTTGCCGAATTCGTAGACCTGCGGTTCCGAGTCGGGCGAGGAGTAGACGATCAGCCAGGGGGACGGCAGCTGCTTCGACAGGGCGCGCGCATCGGCGCGCGAGCCGCGCAGGAGGAGAACGTGAAAATCCGCTTTCGGATCCCCTTCTCCCAGGGCGCTGTCCAGGGCTTCGCCCGCGGGTGTGAGGCGTACGCCGGCGGGGAGTTCGTCCGAAAGGGATGGAGCGATCATACCCAAAACCGCCACCTCGATCGGCTTCTCGACCCGGTCGATGTCTAGACTGAACCGGCAGACCTTTCGGAAAATCCGCGAATCATCTCCTTCGATGACGACGTTGGTGAGCAGAAAAGTGAACCCCGAGATTTCGGCCGCCTCGATCAGGGGCCCGATTCCGAGACGCAGTTCCTCGGGACCGATCGCGGCGGCAGCATAACCCATCTCCCCGAGCGCCACGAGAAGAGTTTCATAGCGGAGACGGTCGAGATGATTGATCGTCCTGGAGTCGATGCCGTTCCGTTTCCCGCTCGTCCCGTCCACGAGTCCGCCGGTGGACAGAATGAGTCCGCGATCCCGGCTGGGCACGATCGCCTGGAGCAGGGCCGCTCTGCGGCCGATGCCGCCCAGCATCCCCTTGGTGCAGCCGCACGGTTCGAGTATGCCGCGGTCCGCGCCGGTATAAGTGATCACGAACTCGGCTTGTGGCGAAGACTCACCCGAAAGCGCGGGCTCCGGCGGGGGTGCGGGCTCCGCCACGGAAACGGGGCGGCAGGTTTCCCCGTTCGAACAGGCCAGAGTCGCCGAACAGGCAGCGACCAGAAGGAGAATGGAGAAGGCGAGCCCTTCCGTCCCGCATTCGAGAGCGGAACTTGGCGTCCTGTGGCAGCTCATGGAGTCTCCTATCTGTCATCCTCTCGTGAAGAACTGTTTTGCTGGTTGATCCAGCCCTTGAAGGGTATTTCCTTGCGCGGCAGGTCCGGGTGGCTGCTCAGGAGAACAACCGTGCCGCGAAAGAATCGCACCTCGATGCCGGGCGCAACGTCGACAAACAGCTTGAAACGGGAGCCCGCTTCGAGAGTATGCAGCTTGTACGACACGAATTCTTTCTGAGGCGACTCGATGCGCACTCCGGTGATCTCGTAGGGAACGGATGGAACCAGATTGACGATGTCCACGGCGGCGTGGGCGCCCTCGGCCCCGCTGATCACGCCGAAGTTGATGATGTCGCCGCCCGGTACCGCTTCGAAGGAGATCTCTTCTTCGATCTCCGCCGCGCCGAAAAGGCTGAGCGTCCTGATGCGCTCGCTCGCGATATCGAGATGAAGGTAGAATGTTTGCGTTCCCGACGGGGGCTTCCGATCGAGCGACACGGTCACCGTCCATGTGGGCACGGGAGCGTCCTCGACCCGATCGGCGGTCCACGAGAAAAAGGGCGGCAGGCGCGAACCTCCCGTGATCGCGAAAGCGCCCGCCCCGGCCGAGCGGACAACGATCCGCTGCTCGATCTTCTCACCAGACCAGAGGACCCGTCCGAAATCGAACCGCCGCGGCTCGACCACGAAGGCCGGTCTGATCTCGGCCTTGATCGGCAGACCGAGAGCCGGATTCGGTTCATCATTGACGTAGAAGAAGATCCGTCGTGCCACCCTGCCCGACAAATGGAGTGAACGGAACTCGAGCTCGACCTTGCACGACTGATACGGGCCGAGGCTGCAGAGAGGGCCGTCGCCGAGTTTTTCCGGTTCGACCGTGCTGCCGTCGGGAAGAGTGATCAGCGGAATCGCACACCCGCAGGTGAACATGATGCGCGACAGTGTGAGCGCCCTTTCATCACTGTTGGAAAGTACGATCGTGCGGGTGACCACCTCTCCCGAAAGCACACGCCCGAAATCGATCAGATCCTGGTCAGCGGTGAGACCTGTCGATGAACGCGTCTCGTCAACCTCCTGCGCCGCCGCCGACGAGAGGGGCTCCGCGAGGAGAAGGAGAAGGAGAAGTGGTGCAAACATATTTCTCATTTGAATCTATATAGAGTGTTAACGAAAAGATCACCGTTCCAGTTGGGATGACTCCTTCTTTTTGCGATCTTTTTCTTCACCCCTCCGGCGCTCATCGCGGGCCGCTTCATGGCGGCCCGTTCGTTCGTAGAGGTCGGCGAGGCGAAAGTGGATTTCTGCAAGATCCCCATCCATCGCTGTACCGCGCAGGAGTGCTTCCTCGGCTTCTTCAACGAGACCGGCGTGTTCGAGAACGATTCCGAGCCGGTAGAGCCGCTCGGGGGTTGCGCCCTTCAGACCGATCAGGGCCTCCAGGACCCGTGCCGCGTCCGCGAACCGTCCTTTTTGAACCTCGAGCTCGCACAGTTCGAGGCTTGCCCGTTCGAAGAGACGAAAGTCCTCGGATCGTTCGGGGTGGGCCGCCTCGGCGAGTAGTTCTCCGAGCAGATTTTCCCGTTCGGCGTCCCGGCCGAGCGCTCGCAGGGCCTGCACCGCCTGGTACATGGCGTTCATTCGAACCGCCGTGCCGCGCCGTGCGATCGTGTATCCGGCGACTGCCGTTTTCAGCGCGCCTTCGGCATCTCCCTCGAGGCGATAGACCTTGCTCAGGGCCACGTGGGCGCGGATGGAGGCTGGATGGGTTTTCAGTGCCTCTGTCCAAAGGCTTTTGCTGTCGGTCCAGTCGCGGCTGCGGTCGAAGGTGAAAACGGAGAGCGCCAGGAGGAGACCGGTCAGCAGCACGCGCACTGCCCTTCGCGCCAGAACAGGTCCACCCGAGACCTTGACGAGCGCGCTGCCGAGGACGATGGAGACGCCGATGAGCGGAAGGTAGAGGTACCGGTCATTGACAAGGCTTCGGACGGTGATGACGAGGCTCGAAGTGGGAAACTGGGCGGCGACAACGAACAGGACACCCACTGCGGCCAGGGGGCGGCGCCTGATCGAAAGGAGCGCGACTAGGACCAGAAAAAGATATGCAAGAGCTCCCGCTGCCACCTCCCGCAAGGAAAGAGCATCAAAGAATCCATCCTGGAAATCGAGGTTGTGGAAGGTGGGGCGAAAGATGAGACATACCTGGTAAAAGCATCCGTAAGCGCCGTAGAGAAAGTTTTTGAACCAGCCGCCGCCGTGGGGCGCGATCTGGTGCATCACCCCATCCAGGACGTGAAGGCGCAAGAGAACATAGAGGAGAGCGGCGCCGAGAGCCGTCACGCCGCTCGTCACGATCGCCCTGCGTCTCAAGGGCCGTAAACAGAGAGCGCACGAAAGGACGAAGAGGCCTGTCATCACTCCTGATTCGCGCGCCAGGCAGGCGAGAAATGTGGCCGTTCCCACAAAAAGAAGGAAGCCGGCGCCGGAACGATCCGTCCTGGCGGCGCGCACCACGGCAAGGAGTGCGAGCAGGACGAAAAATGCCGAGATCTGACCGCTGCGGCTCGAGATCCACACCACGGACTCGACCTGAACCGGATGGAGCGCAAAAAGCGCGGCACCGCAGAAGGCGGCCCAACAGGCGGAAGATCGCGATCCGGCGAGCCGGAGCAGTCCGAGAAGGAAATGGAACAGGAGCAGGGAGTTCAGCAGATGAAAGCCGAGCCCGGCAGCATGGTGAAAGAGGGCGCTCCCCTTGCCGAGCCGGTGCTCGACATGGAAGGAGAGCGTGCTGAGCGGCCGATAGATATCGGGCTCCGCGTCGGCAGCCACGGCACGCTTGTCGAAAAAGAGACCGCCCCAGTCGAGCGGCCCCTCGAGAAACGGATTGTGGACGATGAGCCTGTGATCGTCATAAACGTATCCCGCGCCCAACGCCGGCGAATAGGCAAAGAGCAAGGCCGCGCCGAGAAGGAGGGCGAGCGAAAAATAAACCATCCCTTTGGTCTGTACAGGACCGCTCATAGAATCCCCATGCCAATGTCGAGCTCGCGGTGGCAGTTCCACCAGCAGGTCGAGCAGATCGCCGAGTCAAGGGTATCGCGGAGAAGGTCCGATTTGAAGATCTCACCGAGTCTTTTCGTTCCCCTGTCGATCGGCCGGAACGCTGATGGGTGCCGCGCGGCGCGCACGGCAGAAGGGACGCAGGGAAAAACAGAACCCCGGTGGTCGACAAGGATCGACGTGCGCGGTGCCGAGCAGCGCCGGGGCTGGCGGCAACCGAGAAAGAAGGAGTGCATGCCGCGCAAGTAAGCGCGCGAGTTGTCGACGATGGGGGGGAGGTTTCGAAGAAGCGCCAGGACCTCCTCCGCGGCGCGAGGGGACGCGTTTCGACGAGGCGACGAGAAGGACTGGTGAAGGGGGATGAACGAACACCCGTCGATGCCCGCGCGCTGTGCGAGCTCGACGAATGCCGGGACACCGGTCGCGTTGTGTGCGCCGAGGGTCATCACGAGCCGGAGGGATGTTTCGGCACCGAGCCGCTGGCGGGCGGCGCGCAGATGGTTCACTCCTTCGATGGCGCGGTCGAAGGCTCCCTCTCCCCGCTGTCTGTCGTGCAATTCCCTGCTTCCGGCATCGACGGAGACATTGATCGAACCGGTTCCGCATTCGAGGAGCGCTTCGGCGCGGGCCGCGTCGACAAGGGTCGCGTTCGTGTTCAGATGAACGAAGAGGCCGCGATCGACGGCGTGGGCTATCGACTGTTCGAGCAGCGGGTGAAGCAGCGGCTCGCCTCCCGTCAAACCGAGGGCGTCGGCGCCGACATCTGCCAGTTCATCGACGAGACGAGGGAGGTCCGCGTTGGGCGAGCCCTTTGCCCGCGCCGAATGGGTGGGACAGAACGCGCAATCGAGGTTGCATCTCGTGGTGACCGAGAGCGTGGCCAGGATCGGCGGGGCGAGGGGCCGACAGAGGCCGGGCTTGATACGCGCCGTCGCGATCTTGAGTCCGAGCGCGAAGAGCCTTCCGGGCCTGTTGCGCGCCAGCCTTCCGAATGCGCGTGCGTAGGATCGCCTCAAGTCCTCCTCCTGCTGCCGGTCAGGTGCCGTGCGATTTTCAGGACTCCGGGCCTGAGGAGATTGCCGATCACCGAAGGGTACGCCTCGCACGGTGTCCAGCATCCGGGGCATTGGCCCGCCTTGATCTCCTTGACGGTGTCCCGCCAGAGGGCGCTTTGCCGGAGGGCCGCGATCGAGTAACCGCTGTCGCGCAGATTTCCCAGGGAACGGTTGAAGACGGTGCATGGGTAGACGCCGAGGTCGGCGTCGACGAACAGGGAGCACCGGAGCGCCTTGCAGGGCAGCGGCGACGCGTGCGACAGGAGATAATCGTGCGCGCATCCGAGATAGATCTTCTCCAGCAGATTCACGCCCCCGTGACGCAAGCCGGTCCCCGTGCCGCTGCGGCCGGCAAGGGCTTTCTGCAGGATCGCTCCGACCGCGTCGGAAGGTAAAGGATCTGCAGGATGAGTGCGATAATAGTGCTCCGAGGCGTGAGCCAGGTTGATGTGGATCTCCCCGGTGCCTTCCAGGTCGAGATCGCGCACCAGGGCGTCGAGAGGTTCCGGGGTGAGGGCCATGAGTTCTTCGGAGAGGGTCATTCCGGCGAAGACCGAAAGCCTGCCGCGCGATCGGGCCGAGAGTTCCTTGAGATTGCGCCATGTGGCTGCCGCGCGATCGAAAGCGCCTGTCCTTCGGCGGAGCCGGTCGTGCTCCCGGCGGCCGCCGTCGAAACTCACCGTGACCACCACACGCCGGAGGCCGGCGGCGAGGCCGGCATCGACCTGGCTTGCGATGAGGTCCGGTTCCTGTCCCGCCGTGGGAAAGTTGACCACCGCCAGGCGCCGGAGCATTCTTGCCGTCGTTCGAAAGAGGTCGTCCAGGTCGCGGCGCATGAAGATCTCGCCGCCCGTGAAATTGAGCCACGAGATGTGACCGTTCGCGGCGAAGAAAGACTCCAACTCGTCGATCGACGGTTCGCGCGGATCGGTGGTCCGCCAGATCGAACAGGTGGTGCAGCGAAGAGGACACCTCTCCGAGATCATCAGGGTCACCCTGAACGGAAGACCGCGCCCCAGATTGAGGAGGAGTGCGTCCTTGGCCAGACCGATCAGCCGGCTGTTCATCACGGCTCTGCCTTTCGGCTCAGAAGCGCCGTCGCCTTTCCGGGGAGCAGCATCTCGATCGCGGTGTCGGCAACCCTTTCGGGATCGATGCTCAGAATGCACGAGGGCAGCTGGCAGCTGCTCGTCTTGGCGTTCAGATTGGTGATGCACGGGGAGCAGGGGAAACGGAGATAGAAGGGTCGCGCTTCCTCGTTGACCGGACCGTAGAGGTCGGGTGTGTTCGGTCCGTACAGCGCGATGAGCTTGATTCCGAGAGCCGAACCGATGTGAACCGGAGCCGTGTCGTTCGTGATGAGAAGATCGACGCGAGCGAGGAGTTCGATCAGCTCCAGCAAGCCGAGCCTTCCCATCAGACAGTGGGCGGGAGTCCGGCTGATCTGGACGAAACGATCGGCCAGCTCGAGCTCGGGCTCCGTACCTGTGAGCACGATTCCGGCCCCGGCTTCTTGAACGAGCCGGTCCGCCACGTGGGCAAAGTTCTCGATCGGCCAGCGCCGCGCTGGAAAGTTGTCGCCCGATCCGGGATGAATGGCCACGAGTGGCCCTTCCCCTCGATCCCAGCCTCTCAGTATCTTGTCCACGCGGGCCGCCGCATCGCTGTCGCGCGGAACCTCGAGCGTCCGAAAGCCGGTCGTGTCCACACCGGCCGAGCGAACGACGTCTCCAAAGGTCCTTGTCATGTGCCGGTCGAGCCGATAGGGGACCTTGATATTGTAGAGCCGCGCCCGCGCCTGCCCGGGCGTCTTGAGTCCGACCCTTTGCGGTGCGCCCGATAGAAGACCGATGATTGCCGTCACGCGCAGGAACTGTTCGAAGTCGAGGTAGAGATCGGGCCGCAGGCGGACCAGCCTGAAAGGGAGCCGGATCAGGTCGAACAGACTCGTCAGGGCTCCGCCGCTCTTGAGGGTGATGATGCTGTCCAGATCGGTCAGCGTTTCGAGGAATTCGGCATTTCGATCGATCGTGAGAAAATGGATGCGCGCCCCGGGAAAGGCCTGCCGCACGGCACGGATCATCGGAAAGATCATTGCCAGATTTCCCACGCCCCAGAGCTTGACCATGACGATGGTGCGCACCTCGACGTTGCGAGGCGGGAAGAGGATCGAAAAGAGCGCTCTGAGTCCAGCCAGGAGGTAGAGAGCCGGGATCCCCGCGTAACGGTCGAGCAGTTTCAGAAAATTGAGTGATCTCTCTTGCATCGAAAAACTCGTAAGCCGCGAACAGTCGCCCTGCTTGTCTAGCTGCGCCAATAGCACAACGTAACTTAATGATTCAGCCCAGGCCCGACCGAGGGGCCGAACACGATTTCACAGGAATCTTTCTGGAATTCAAGGGATTACGTTCTTTTCACTGGATGGCGGCCGCCTTGCTATAGGATAAATAGGATCGACTTCTTTCTGTCTGCTGGAGATATGGCCGCGGAGGAGGCTGATGAAGAGCAGCCCATTCATGCGTCTGCTTGCCCGCTGGGCGGCCCGGTCCTATCTTGGCCGTCCTGATCAGGCTGAAATCATAGCGATCAAATATCCTCTCCTCCGCGATCTTCCCGCGGCGTTCGCCAATGAATTCTGTTTCCGCGCCAGATCGACGAGGGCGTTCCGCCTGACCGCCCTGACCGTGGAACTGACGAGCCGGTGCAACCTCTCCTGCACGATCTGTCCCCGTCACGCCTCTGGGGGATCGGATGGCGAGGACCTCGATCTCGAGACCTTTTGCAAGATCATCGACGCCACTCCCCACCTGCGCGTTCTCATGCCCTACCAGTGGGGAGAACCTCTCCTGAGTCCGATTCTGTTCGACGCGATCGCCTACGCGGCCGCAAGGGGAGTGCGTGTCATGGTCACCACGAACGGCACCCTGCTCGATCGCCGGAAGGCGCGCGCACTCATCGATGCGGGGTGTGAGCGTCTCACTTTTTCTTTTGACGGCTCTGTCGAGACACAGCAGATGATCCGAGGTTTTGCGGGGGAGGAGATCATCGAAAAGGTGAGACTTTTCAAGGAGGTGCGCGACGCGTCTTCGAAAAGGTGCGCTCTCGATCTTTCGATGGTGGTGGACAGCAAAACGGAACCTTTCATGAAGGAGTTCGCCCGAACCTTCGAAGGGCTGGCCGACAGGATCCAGTACATCCCCCGTTTCGTCGCAGCGCGGCGTCGGACGGCGTGCAGAGAACCGTGGAGAGGCCAGTTGGTGGTCTTGGCGAACGGTGATGTGACGGTCTGCTGTGTCGACTCCACGGGCCGAGGTGTCCTCGGCAACGTGCGGGACCGCACACCTTCCGGGTGGTTCAACAGCCCCGAGATGCGCGCTTTCCGAAAGAAACATATCACCGGTCACTTCCCCGACCTCTGCGCCGACTGCGGCGAATATGCCTGCGAGTCGGTCAGCCCGCGCTTCGGTTAGATGGCGTTGGCCGATCGCGCGGCCGTGAAAACCTCCACGAGGCAGGATTCATTCCGACGAGAGTTTCCCCCCGTAGGTCTTGATCGACTGGACGCGGAGGAAGCACCGTCCCTTGAGGTCCCAGTCCGGCTGGTAGACATATCCCTTGATGCACAAGAGACCGGTCACCTTTTTCTTTCTCATGAGCCGTTTGAAGTAGATATTGCAGGGATTGACGAGCAGCGGAACGGTCTTGTTTTCGAACTGGAGCGCTGCTTTACCTCCGCGCAGACGCACGCGCTTCGGTTTCTTTTTCAGAACCGCCGAGGGTAGATGGATATGAATCCTCTTGCCCACATGCTTTTTCCCGGCCGAGGCATAGAACTCTTTCAGGGATTTCTTGCCCAGAATCGTTCTGTTGCCCGTTTCCGAACCCCCCGTCAATACGAGGGCCAATAAAAGACAGGTTGTGATCCGCAGTGCTAGAGCCATATTCTCCCCTCCGACAGTTCCCGGAAAAAATTGATTCCACAACGACCGGTACGGTCCGCGACGGATCGTACGGGGAAAAGACGTTTCCGGCGAGAGGGGGTTACGGCGCGGTCGCTCAGGTTTCGCTATCGAAAAGCTCTGCGATCTTGGCGGTGGTGGGATCGTTCACGATTCCTTTTTCGGTCACGATGGCGGTGATGTTCGACGCGGGAGTCACGTCGAACGCCGGATTGTAGACCGCGACCGTTGGCGGCGCGCAGGCCGCACCGGCAAAGTTTCTGATCTCGTCCTCGTCGCGCTTCTCGATCGGGATCTCCGATCCCCGGAGTGTGTGCCTGTCGATCGTCGAAAGGGGCGCCACCACGTAGAACGGGATCTCGTGAGCTTTGGCCAGAATAGACACGGAATAGGTTCCGATCTTGTTGGCCGCATCGCCGTTGGCGGCGACCCGGTCGGCGCCGACGAAGACCGCGTGGATCCGACCCTCTTTCATGACCTGGCCGGCCATGTTGTCGCTGATCAGGGTCACATCGATGCCTGCCTGCATCAGTTCCCACGTCGTCAGTCGGGCGCCCTGCAGCAAGGGGCGCGTCTCGTCGGCGTAGACATGGATCTTCTTGCCCTTCTCGTGGGCGGAGAAGAAGACGGAGAGCGCCGTACCGTAGGCGCCCGTGGCCAGCCCCCCGGCATTGCAGTGGGTGAGTGCGCCCTGACCGTCTTCGATCAGTTCCTGCCCGAGATCGCCCATGCGGAGGCAGATCGCGCGGTCCTCATCGAGAGCGGCCTGGGCCTCGTCGAGAAGCAGCTGCTTGATCGCTGCCGTGTCCAGATCGTGATGGCGGCGGGCCACCCCCTTCATCCGGTCGAGCGCCCAGAAAAGATTGACCGCCGTGGGCCGGGCCGTGGCGAGGAAAGAGGTCACCCTCTCCAGTTCGCCGTCGAACGCCGCGCGCGGACCGTCGAAATCCTGGATCCCCAGCACCGTGCCGAAACACGCTGCCAGACCGATCGCGGGCGCCCCGCGGATGGCGAGGCGCCGGATCTGGGTGCGCAGATCATCGATGTCGCGCACCCGGATCACGGCGAGACGGCCGGGAAGCTCTGTCTGGTCGATCATGGCGATCTCGCCCGGAATCTTTCCCTTCCATTCGATCGTGGCTGCGCTCATTGTCACTCCCGGTAGAAAAAGTCGACTCTCCTCGAGGCCGCATCCTGTTCGGGAGGGCCTATCGATTGCGCATCTTCGCGTCCTTCTCCCGAACTCCGTCAGCCTTGGCCTGGCGAAAGTCTTTCATCTTCTGCCTGATCTCCTCGTTCTCGAGGGCCAGGATCTGCAAGGCGAAAAGGGCCGCATTCGATCCGCCCGCCTTGCCGATCGCCATGGTGGCTACCGGAATCCCGGCAGGCATCTGGACCGTCGACAGAAGGGCGTCCATCCCCTGAAGGGCCGAGCCGGGCATGGGCACTCCGATCACGGGCAGGGTCGTCTGGGCAGCCACGGCGCCCGCGAGATGGGCGGCGCATCCGGCCGCGGCGATCAGAATCTTGTATCCTTCACCCTCGGCGTTGCGCACGAAATCCGCCACGTCGTCCGGTGTCCGGTGTGCGGACAGAACGCGCACGGTCGGCTCGAGGCCGAAATCCTTCAGGATCGTGAGGCATCCCTCGAGGTGGGGGAGATCCGAGTCGGATCCCATCAAAACAGCGACAGGACAGGTCATGATCTTGAAAACCTCCTCAGTTGGTTCAACGGGTCAGTCTTTCCAGTGCTTCCATGTATTTTTGCGTTGTGCGCGCCACCACCTCGTCGGGAAGTGCGGGCGCCGGCGGTGTCTTGTTCCAGCCCGAGTTGAGCAGGAAGTCGCGTACGTACTGCTTGTCGAACGCCTCCTGATGGCTCCCGGGCGCGTACCCGTCGAGCGGCCAGAATCGGGACGAGTCGGGTGTGAGAACCTCGTCGATCAGGGTGACGTTGCCGTTGTAGAGGCCGAACTCGAACTTGGTGTCGCAGAGGATGAATCCCCTCGATTCGGCATGGGCGCTGGCGCGCGAGAAGATCTCGAGAGCGAGCGGTTCGATCGTGTCCGCCAGGTCGGCGCCGATGATCTCCTTCAGCCGGTCGGGCGAGATGTTCTCGTCGTGGGCCCCCTGTTCGGCCTTTGTCGACGGCGTGAGAAGGGGGGTCTCGAGACGGCTCGACTCCTGAAGCCCCCCGGGGATGTCGATGCCGCAAACGGTGCCCTTCTTCCGGTACTCGGCCCATCCCGATCCGGCAAGGTAGCCGCGTACGATGAATTCGGCCGGCAGGGGATCGGCCTTCTTCACGAGGATCGCGCGGCCGGCGAGCTTTTCGGCCTCCTCGGGGAGGAGGCCCTCGACAGCGTTCATGTCGTCGGTGATCAGGTGATTGGGCACGAGATCGCGCAAGAGGTCGAACCAGAAGAGCGAGAGCTGGGTGAGAACCCGCCCCTTGCCCGGTATCGCCGACGGGAGAACCACATCGAAGGCCGAGATGCGGTCTGTGGCCACCATGAGCAGGTCATCGCCTGCCGTGAACACGTCGCGCACCTTGCCGCGATTGAAGAGTTCCAGGTTTTTCAATTCGATTTCGAAAAGGACTGATTCACTCATTTTTTACCTTCCTGGAAAGAAGATGGCCAAAAGGAAACGAATCCGCGGTTCGACAGAGACCCCAACGCTTCGGAAAACCGTTCCGGCTTCCGGAATTCGGCCGGCCGATGGCCAACCGATTCCATATTTTATCGGCGTGCGATCCGAATGGTAGCATAATCCCGAAGTGGGGCTCCCGGGGAGCCCGAAAAGGGGTTCTTTTTATTTGGGACATTCAATGCAACGATCTTTCAATTCCGATATTATCTGATCGGCACTCGGGGCGGCGGCGGTGCGCCCGGTGGAAGACGCGAGGCGAGACAAGGAGGTCCCATGATTCTCGTTCTTGGAGGGGCCGGTTACATCGGCAGCCATGTGGTCAAGAGGCTGATGGCCGACAAAAAGGAGGTCGTGGTCTATGACGACCTGAGCCAGGGGCACGAGGAAGCGATCGAAGGCGTTCCGTTCGTGCGCGGCGCCATCGGCGACACGGCCCTGTTGCGGCAGACGATCAGAGAGCACGGCGTGAAGTCGGCGATGCACTTCGCCGCCTTCTGCTACGTGGGGGAGTCGGTCGAGAAGCCGTTGAAATACTACTGGAACAACGTGGCCGGGTCGGTGAGCGTTCTCGAGGCGATGCGCGCCGAGGGGGTGGAAAGGATCATCTTCTCGTCCACGGCAGCCACCTACGGGATTCCGGCGACGGTCCCGATCGCAGAGACCGAACCGCAGGAACCGATCAATCCCTACGGCCGATCGAAACTGATGGTCGAACAGGTGATGGCCGACTCCGCGGCCGCCTGGGGGCTCCGGTTCACGGCACTGCGCTATTTCAACGCCGCGGGTGCGGACGTGGACGGAAGGCTGGGCGAGTGGCACGATCCTGAAACCCACCTCATTCCGCTCGCCTGTTACGCAGCGCTCGGCATGATCCCTTCTTTCACCATTCATGGCGGCGACTACGACACGCCCGATGGATCGTGCGTGCGCGATTTCATTCATGTCGACGATCTGGCGGACGCCCACGTTCGCGCCTTGAATCGGCTCGAGTCGGGCGCTCCGAGCCGCTCCTTCAATCTCGGAAACGGCGAGGGCTTCTCCGTGCGCGAGGTGGCCGACGCGGTGCGCCGCATTTCGGGAAAGGACTTCTCCGTCGTGACCGGTCCTCCCCGTCCGGGAGATCCACCCGTTCTCGTGGCGGACGCGGCCGCTGCCCGCGCGGAACTGGGCTGGACGCCGCGTGACTCCGATCTCGACAGGATCGTTCGGACAGCCTGGAACTGGCTCGAGAAGCACCCGCGGGGGTATCGATCATGACGACTCTCACCGTTCTCGGCAGCGGCGCCGCGGTGCCTGCCGCGCGTCGGGCCCCCCCGGGAGTTCTCATAACGACGGGCAGCGGGGATTCTTTTCTCGTCGATCCGGGACCGGGAGCGCTCCACCGTTCCGTCGTGGCCGGCGCCAGCGTGAAAGAGATCAAGACGGTCTTTCTGACACACCACCATCCCGACCACACTCTCGATCTCGTGAGTCTCCTCTTCGCCAGGCACAGTGTCCTGCTCCGGCCGGATCTCGAACCGCTCGTGGTCGTGGGACCGATCGGAACGCAACGGCTCTACGAGCGGATCGTGGGGCTCTACGGCCGCTGGGTGGAAGCTCCCGACGGAGACCTGGAAATCGTGGAGCTCGATCCCGCCGAGGGCGGCGTACCGATCCCCGCCGCCGCCGATGTCGAGGGGATTGCCGTTGCCGTGGAACACTCGGGACCGTGCCAGGGTTACCGGTTCGCGTTCAGCGACGGAACGATCGCGATCTCGGGCGATACCGGTGACTGCGCCGGCCTCGACCGGCTCGGCCGCGACGCGGACATCTTCCTTCTCGAATGCTCGGTGCCCGATGAACACGAGGGTACCGGGGATCACATGAGCCCCGCCGGTGCGGGCCGGGCGGCCGCGAGGATCGGGCCGCGCAAGCTCGTGCTCTGCCATCTCTATCCCCCGGTGAGCGCCTCCGCCGCGAAGGAGAGGGTTTCACAGTTCTTCGGCGGCGACGTGGTTGTTGCCGAGGACGGCGACACCTTCGCGCTCTGATCATTTTCGTGAGATCGATTTCTGCTTACGGTTGAAATTTCCACTCATTTCCCGTTGATATTATCCGTGGCCCCGAATCGAGCCCCCGATGGAAAGGAGGAGAATCCGATGTCGTGCGCCAGGCCGTCCTCTTCGCGAATCGATGTGCGGCGACTCGCCCTGTGGATCTTTGTGGCCTTTCTCTTCTGCGCGCCGCAGATCGACGCCGTACGGGCCGCCGAGACCGATGCGGTCGCGGGCGACGTCGACCGGCTCCTGGCTCACCCGAACCTGAGGGGCGCTTCGATCGGCGTGGAGATCCGCTCCCTCAAGGACGGACGTGTCCTCTACGCGCGCAATCCCCACGAGGCGCTCATCGTGGCCTCGAACAACAAACTCGTCACCACCGCCTCGGCCCTTTTCCATCTGGGCGAAGACTATCAATTCGAGACGGTCCTCTACGCGCGCGGACCGATCGAGGGCACAACCCTCGAGGGGGACCTGATCGTGAAGGGCGGGGGCGATCCCTGCCTGGCCGAACGGTTCTTCGACAAGAGCGGGCTCGAGCCGCTCCGGTTCTTTACGGACGCCGTCAAGAACGCCGGCATCGAGAAAGTCACGGGCGATCTCCTTCTCGACGACACCCTTTTCGACCGGGAGTACGTGGCAGCGGGTTGGCCCCTCGACCAGCTCAGCCGCCATTACTGCGCCCCTGTTGCGGGACTCTCTTTCGGAGAGAACGTCGTGAATGTTCTGGTCACGACCTCGGGCGGGGCCGGCTCCATGGCGCGAATGGCCTTCGAACCGGCCTGCGTTCCGTTCGAGTTGCATGGAGCGATCAAGGTGGGAGGGCCGAAAGCGCCGAACGCGATCAATCTGGCCAGGCCCGACGCGGAGGGCGTGATCAGGGTGCGGGGCACCACACCCCATTCGAAACAGGCATGGAAGGGGAAAGTGGCCGTGACCGATCCGCCGCTCTACTTCGGCAAGGTGTTCGCCTCGGTCCTGCGCACGCGGGGAGTGTCCCTCGCGGGGCGCGTCCGACTGGTCGCCGCACCTCTCGACGGTGAAGATCGCTGGCGACGCCTCGGATCCGTCAGCTCACCGCTGAGGGACGCGGTGATCATCACGAACAAGGAGAGCCACAACAACTTTGCCGAGCATCTCTTCAAGATGGCCGGGTGGAAGGTGACGGGCAAGGGCACCTTCGCGAGCGGTTCCGCCGCGGTGAGCGCGCTCCTCGATAATATCGGCGCGGACCGGGCCGATCCGTTCACCATCGTGGATGGATCGGGCCTCTCCAGGGGAAATCGTTTTTCGACGGGGACGATGGTGGCCCTTCTCGAGGGGATGTACGGATCGCAGATGCGCGACATGTACATCCGCTCGTTACCGATCTCGGGCAAGGACGGCAGTCTGAAAAAGAGGATGACCGAGGACCGCTACCAGATGCGCGTCCGGGCCAAGACGGGGTGGATCAGGGAAGTCTCCGCTCTTTCGGGCTACGTGCAGTCGCAGAGCAAGGAGGTCTTCGCCTTCTCGATCATCTTCAACGGCTACAAGGGAATGAACAGCCAGATGAAAAAGGTGCAAGACGATATCTGCAGGGTTGTGGTCGACACCAAATAGTGTACATTCTGCCCGAAATGAACTCCCTTTCGGGAGGGCTGAGAATCGGTCAATACGAGTAAGGACGCCAAGAGCGATGCGTTGTGTCAAAGAACTGACAGCCTGGCTGGAGAAGGAATACGAGGTCCGCGATCTCGCGGTGAATCACGAATTCTGTCCGCCCGAGATCGACGGCGACATCACGATCAACTGCTTCCGGTTCGCCAAGTCCCTGAAGCGGAATCCGATCGACGTCGCGGCGCGGGTCACCGAATTCCTGAACGGCCACGACGACGTGCACGCCGCCCTGTGCACCAAGGCGTTCGTGAACGTCACTCTCGAGACGGCCGCTCTCTTTGCAGACACGGTGGCCGACCGGAGCGCCCTTCTCGATGCGGTCCTGCTTCCCGAGAGTGGCCGGCTCCGGATTCTGATCGAGTATCCGGCGCCCAACTCGAACAAGCCGCTCCACCTCGGCCACGTGCGGAACATCGCTCTCGGATCGTCGATCGTGGCGATCCTTTCCCGCGTCGGCCACCGGGTGATCCCGGTCAACCTCGTCAACGACAGGGGGATCCACATCTCGAAGTCGATGATCGCCTACGAGCGGTGGGGCGAGGGGACGGACCCGCTGAAATCGGGCACGAAAGGCGATCACCTGGTGGGCGACTTCTACATGAAGTACAACAGTGCGCTCAAGGAACAGATCGCCGCGTTGAGAGAGGAAGATCCTTCCCTCGAGACCGACTCGGACGACGCTCTCTTCGACAGGACCGAGATCGGTGCCGCGGCCCAGGAGATGCTCAAGAAGTGGGAAGCCGGGGACGGCTCCGTGCGCGATCTCTGGAAGAAGATGAACGCCTGGGCGATCGACGGCTTCGGCGAGACCTTCGCGCGGACGGGCGTCGCTTTCGAGAAGACCTACCTCGAGAGCGACACGTACAAGCTCGGCAAGACGATCGTCGACAGGGGGCTGGCGCAGGGGATCTTCGAGCGCCGCGACGACGGAGCCGTTGTCGTCGATCTGGAGAAGCAGAAGCTGGGCAGCAAGGTCCTCCTCAGGCCTGACGGGACGAGCGTCTACATCACGCAGGACCTGGGCACGACCGATCTCAAGCACGAGGACTTCGGGCCCGACCAGCAGATCTGGATCGTCGGCGACGAGCAGATCCACCACTTCAAGGTTCTTTTCGCCATTCTCGAGAAGCTCGGTTACGCGTGGGCGGGCAAGCTGCATCACATGGCCTACGGCATGGTCGATCTGCCCACGGGGAAGATGAAGAGCCGCGAGGGCACGGTGGTCGATGCCGACGACCTTCTGGACGGGATGGAGGAGCTCGCACGGCAGGCGTGCGAGGAGGCATGCCGCGAACGGGAGGACGTTCCGCCGGGCGATATCGACCACCGCGCCCGCGTCATCGGTCTGGGCGCTCTCAAGTTCTGGCTCCTCAAGTTCAAACCGAGGTCGCGGATCCTCTTCGATCCGGCCCAGTCGATCAACCTGAAGGGCGACACGGGACCGTACATCCAGTACGCCTGCGCGCGCATCAGCTCGATCCTCGCCAAGGAGGACGGAGAAGAACGGGGCTCTCGGAACGACGGTGTCGACTGGGGCATCCTCGACACTCCCGAGGAGCGCAACCTCGCCTTGCGTTGCGCCGACTACGGCCGTGTCGTGCAGAAGGCCGCCGCTGACCTCGATCCATCGGTGCTCGCCGATTACCTGCTCTCCCTTGCGAAGGAGTTCAGCCGGTTCTACCGGGCCTGCCCCGTGCTCAAGGCCGAGGGGGAGTCGCTACGATCGGCGCGACTCGAGCTCTGCGCGCGCGTCCTGGAACTTCTGAGAGATGGCCTGAAGACTCTCACCATCGATTACCTGGAGAGCATGTGAAAAAAACTCTCATGATGGACGAAATCGTCGACCAGCCCGCGGTGCTCGAGCGCACAGCGGCAGCGGTCAACGATTACCTCCGCACACAGGGCGTGGAGAAGGCGCCCGAAGGCCGGATCCTGTTGACCGGGTGCGGCGACATGGACTTCAGCGCCCGGGCCTGTGCGGGGCTGGCGTCTACCGCGTCCCCGTCCGATCGGTGGCGCATATCGGCGGCGAGCTCGATGGAGATGCGATGGGAGGCCGACCACCTCGGTGCGGGCGATACGGTTATCGTGTCGAGTTTCTCCGGTCTGACCCCGCGAAGCGTGGAAGCGCTCCTCCTCGCGCGCGCCAGGGGAGCGCGCGTGATCAGCATCACGGGAAATCGATCGTCCACGCTCGCTCGCGAGGCCGACGACGTCCTCTTTCTGCCCACCGGTCCGGGGACCGAGCTGAACAAGCATGCCTACGCTGGTTATCACGCCAACGTGCCGCAGACAAAGACCTACATGGCAGCGCTTTTTGCGGAGCTTCTGCTTCTCGAACACCTTTTGAGCGGCCGAAACACCGGCAGTGGCCGCTGGCGGGCCGAGCTCGAAGCGCTGCCCTCTCACCTGGGCGAGGTGATGACGGCGCTCGAACCAACGATCGATCAGTGGGTGTCCACATCCCTGGGGACGCCCGAGTCGATCGCGATTCTCGGAAGCGGCATCTGGCGGCCGGCGGCCACGTATGGCGCTGCAAAGTTTCTCGAGATGAGTATCGCGTCGCGCCACCAATGCCTCGAGGAGTTCAATCACCTCGAGCTCTTTCTCACCGGTTCCGAGTCGCTCGTCGTCTTCGTCTGTCCCGATTCACCGTCGTGGACGCGCGGCCGGGAGCTCGTCGGCCCCTACGAAAGGCTCGGCTGCGGCCGACTCGTTCTGGGAGCCGCATCGGCCCTGTCCGGTAACGACCATTCGCTTCCGGCCGGAGTCGGTTCCGTTCCGCTGGCCGGTGATGGGTGCACGTCGCTGTTCTTCTCCGCCATCGCGGCGCTCCAGTTTCTGGCAGCCGCCATCGGTCCGGCCCTGGGCCGCGACATCGACCGATGGGTGGGCGGCGTGCGCACCGGGCTGATCGAAGATTTGAGCCAGGTCACGATACGCGCCTCGCATATTCGTGCTCCCGGATCGGGCGAAACCGATTGATCCCAAGTTGATATCGGTGTTGTAACTAACTGTGGTTAAATAATTAAAAGCGCACAGAGTGATGGTGCGCGATTGCCCCCGATCAGCGGCCGGCCGGGGGCGGCTCTTTTCTGAATTCACGCCAAAAAATGTTTCCCCTCTCCCACTCCGGTTCGGTATTATTGCACGATTATGCGGTCTCTAAAAGTTCCAAGGTTTTGATACACCTCGGAACCGCACCGAAGGGACGCGGAATAATTGGTGGTCCGGTAACACCGACGCGGATTGATATTCGCGATGATTTCATACGACGTCGAAGCCCGCGGCCGAATCGCGGGGGGACGAAAAGCCTGAATGGTTCTCAAAGAAATCATCATACAGGGCGCAGCGGAACACAATCTGAAAGACATCGGATTGCGCTTACCGCGTAATGCGCTGATCACCGTCACGGGCGTGTCGGGTTCGGGAAAATCTTCCCTTGCCTTCGACACGATTTACCGCGAGGGGCAGCGCCGTTTCGTGGAGTCGCTCTCGACCTATGCGCGTCAATTCATGGGGCGCATGGACAAGCCGCGCGTGGAGCGCATCGAGGGGCTTTCGCCCACCGTGTCGATCGATCAGAAATCGGTCAACCGGAATCCCCGCTCGACCGTGGGGACGATCACCGAGATCTATGACCACTTCCGCCTCCTCTATTCCAGGCTGGGCGTGCCCCATTGCGAGCGGTGCGGCCGGGAGGTGACCGCCCTCGGCGCTGATCCGATCGTGTCCCGGATCCTGGAACTGCCCGAGGGCACGAAGGTCCAGATCCTCGCGCCCGTGGTGCGGGAGCGGAAAGGGCATTATCGCAAGGACCTCGAGGGATGGAGGCTCAAGGGTTTCGTGCGCGCCCGGATCGACGGCGAGGAGGTGCGGCTCGAGGATGAGATCAACCTTCATCGGTACAAGAAGCATACGATCGAACTCGTGATCGACCGGCTGAAGGTTTCGGCCGACAAGCGGAGCCGCATCGCCGATGCCGTGGAAATGTCCCTTGCGCTGACAGGGAGCCTCGTCACGGTTCTGGCCGGGAACGAGAGCAGGACCTATTCGTCCAAACTCTCCTGTCCCGGCTGCGACATCGACATCCCCGAGATGGAGCCCAGCCTGTTCAGCTTCAACTCTCCCCAGGGAGCGTGTCCGGCGTGCAACGGGCTCGGTTTCAACAAGTCCGTCGATCCCGCGCTGATCGTGCCCGATCCCTCCCTGTCGATCAACGAGGGCGCCATCCGCACCATGACCAAGACGGGCTATCTCGCCTACTCCCGGCTCGGTCGAGAGTCCCTCGCCAAGGTGGCGGCTCATTTCGGCTTCAACCTCGATCAGCCCTGGTCGACACTGACCAAGAAGCAGCAGGACCTGCTCCTCCACGGCTCGGGCAATCAGAAGGTGCACCTCTCCTTCGAATGGAAATCGTGCTCCTCGTCCCTGCGGGTCAAGGGCGAGGACAACAAGCCGATCGCCGGAATCGTTCCCACCATGGAGAAGGCCTACAGGTTCTCGCGGCCGGGCCATCTCGAAAAGTTCATGAGCGTCGGAACGTGCACGTCGTGCAATGGGGCGCGCCTCGGGGCCGCGGCCCTGGCCGTTCTCTTTCGCGACCGGCGCATCGACGAACTGACGTCGATGTCGGTGCGCGAGGCGCACCTCTTCTTCCGCGACATCGATCTCGAGGGGCGGGAGGAGAAGATCGGCCGCGATCTGCTCTCCGAGATCAGGTCGCGCATCGAATTTCTCGAGGGCGTGGGCCTCGGATATCTCACCATCGACCGCCCGGCGTCGTCCCTCTCGGGCGGCGAAGCGCAGCGCGTGCGGCTGGCCACGCAGCTCGGTGCGGGGCTCCAGGGAGTGGTCTACGTTCTCGACGAGCCGTCGATCGGGCTCCACGACCGGGACAATCGCCGGCTCATCAGTGCGCTCGAGGGGCTGCGCGACAGGGCGAACACCGTCGTTGTGGTGGAACATGATCGGGCCATGATGAGATCGTCGGATCATCTCGTCGACATGGGGCCGGGCGCCGGGCGCCACGGCGGGGAGGTCGTGGCCGCGGGCACTCCCGACGAGATCACGGCAGAGGGCGCGCGGGACGGAGCGGGGGGGCTCACCGCGCGGTACCTGCTCGGTACCGAATCGATTCCGATTCCCACGCGGCGGCGCGCGTCGGCCAAGGAGCGCATCACGATCAGGGGTGCGCGCCGGTTCAATCTGAAGAGGATCACCGCTTCCTTTCCCGTGGGGCTGCTCAGCGTGGTGACCGGCGTTTCCGGATCGGGCAAATCGACGCTCGTCACGAAGACGCTCGTGCCCGCGTTGAAGTCGGCCTTGAAGAGGACCGAACAAAACTCCCGCGACCGGTCCGCGAAGATCGCCGGACAGGGCGAGACATTCACGTCGATCGCCGGCACCCGTTTCTTCGACCGCGTCGTGGAGATCGATCAGTCGCCCATCGGTCGGACGCCGCGCTCGAATCCGGCGACTTACACCAAGGTATTCGGCCTGATCCGCGACGTTTTCGCCCGGTCGGTCGAGGCGCGGGTCAGGGGGTACGACAAGGGACGTTTCTCGTTCAACAAGAAAGGGGGGCGGTGCGAGACGTGCGGCGGATCGGGTGTTTTAGAGATGGAGATGCACTTCCTGCCCAACGTGGAGATCCCCTGCGACGACTGCGGCGGCAAGCGCTACAATCGCGAGACACTGGAAATCCTCTACCGGGGGAAGAGCATTTTCGATGTTCTCGAGATGACCGTGTCCGAGGCTCTCGGCTTTTTCGGCAAGCACAGGAAGATCGTGCCCATTCTGGAAACCCTTCGCGACGTGGGGCTGGGCTACATCGCGCTCGGCCAGTCGTCGACCACCCTTTCGGGAGGAGAGGCGCAGCGTGTCAAGCTCGCCGCCGAGCTCTGCCGGCCGTCGAAGGGACGGACCTTCTACGTTCTCGACGAGCCGACCACGGGGCTCCACTTCGATGATATCCGCGTTCTGCTCGTGACGCTCCAGAAACTGGTCGACGCCGGAAACACGATGGTCATCATCGAGCACAATCTCGACGTGATCAAGGTGGCCGATCATCTGATCGATCTCGGTCCCGAGGGGGGAGACGAGGGGGGGAAGATCGTGGCCTCCGGTACCCCGGAGGAGGTGGCGCTCGTGGAGGGATCGCTCACGGGAGCGTCCCTGGCACCGGAACTCGGCCTTTCGGGCAGAAGACGAAAGGCCAGGAAGAAAAAAGCCGCCCCACCTCGGGAAAGTGGAAACGAAGACCGCTTCGACACGAGCGCCATCCGCGTGGAAGGCGCCAGGATACACAATCTCAAGGACCTCGACGTTTCCATCCCGCACAACAAGCTGACTGTTGTGACCGGGCTCTCGGGATCGGGCAAATCGTCGCTCGCCTTCGACACGATCTTCGCCGAGGGCCAGCGCCGGTTCGTGGAATCGCTCTCCACCTATGCACGCCGGTTCGTGGCGCGCCTCGATCGCGTTCCGGTCGAACGGATCGACGGGCTGGCGCCGGCGATCGCGATCGATCAGCGCTCGGCGGCGCGCAACCCGCGGTCGACGGTGGCCACGTCGACGGAGATCCACGACTACCTGCGCGTCCTCTTCGCGCGCGTTGGCCAGCCCCACTGCGCGGGCTGCCACGAGCCTATCAAGGGATACAGCCCGGGAACGGCCGCGGCCGATGCCCTCGAGAAGTTGAAGAACCGGAAGGTCCTGGTCACCGCGCCTCTCTACCGTCCGGGCCTCAATAGGGACACGGCCCTGCGCAAGCCGGAGGACCTCACCGAGATCGTTCCCGAACTGAGAAAAAAAGGCTTCCTGCGTCTCATGACGAACGGGACGATTCTGCGCCTCGATGGCGATCCGAGCGCGGACGGTCTCGCCGGGGCCGCGGCCGAAGAGGGGATCGACCTCATCGTCGACAGACTCGGTCTCAAGAGGGGCTCCCGGAGCCGTCTGGCCGACTCTCTGGAGCAGGCCTTTCGCGAGGGCCACGGCATGGCGCTGGTACGCGCCGCCGAGGGGGACGACGTCCTCTTCTACTCCCACGTGCCCGGGTGCATCGACTGCGGCGTCTTCGTGGAGGACCTCAGCCCGCGCATGTTTTCCTTCAACAGCCATGTGGGCGCTTGCGCGAACTGCGACGGCCTGGGCGAACTGGAAGCGTGCGATCCCGACCGGCTCATTCCCGACGGGGATCGCCCCCTGCTCGACGGCGCCATGCCCGGAAAGGTCGGGTCGTGGCTTTCCAGGAAGGGCGGTTATGACGAGGCGGTGGTCCGCGCGCTGGGGAAGCTGTTCGAGTTCGATCCGGCGTTGCCGTGGCGCAAGATTCCGGCGAGGGCGCGGCGTGCGATCCTGACCGGTGAAGGCATTCCGGAGGGCACGCTCACCGTCACCATGAAGCGGCGGTCGTCGCGCAAGATGCGCGAGTACACCTTCGAGACAGAGTGGTACGGGCTCCTCCACCGCGTGGAGGAGATGTACCGCAACGTGAACGGTTCGGGCTGGCGCGGCCGGGTGATCGCTTCGGTCCTCTCCCGCACCGTGTGCCCCGAGTGCAACGGCAGCCGGCTGAAGCCGGAGGCGATGGCGGTGACCATCGGCGGCCTGAACATTCAGTCGGTCCAGTCGCTGCGCATCGAGTCCGCGCTCCGCTTCTTCGACGAGCTCGAACTCGACGGCCAGGCGCGAATCGTGGCAAAGGACGCGCTCAGGGAGATCGTCAATCGGCTCCGATTCCTCTGCGACGTCGGGCTCGGCTACCTGACACTCGGCAGGGCCTCGGCCACGCTGTCCGGCGGCGAGGCGCAACGGATCAGGCTCGCCTCGCAGCTCGGAAACCGCCTCGTGGGCGTGATCTACGTTCTCGACGAGCCGACGGTGGGACTCCACCAGCGGGACGTGGACCGGCTGCTCGACACCCTGCTCGACCTGAAGAGACTGGGCAACACGGTCATCGCCGTGGAACACGATCGCGGTACGATCCTGCGCGCCGACCATGTCATCGACATGGGACCGGGCGCGGGCCGCACGGGCGGCCGGGTGATCGCACAGGGCACGCCTCGGAAGATCATGCGTTCGGCCGCGTCGATCACCGGACGGTATCTCAGCGGGAAGAGCGCGGTCGACGAGCCGCGTCAGCGGCGGCCGGGCAGCGGCGGTTGCGTACGCCTCGAGAAAGCGTCCCGGTACAACCTCAAGAATATCGACGTGACTTTTCCCCTGGGACGCCTCACCGCGGTGACCGGCGTCTCCGGATCGGGAAAATCGACGCTGGTCATGGGGCTGCTCAACGAGTCGCTCAAGGAAGCGTTGCGCCGCAACCGGAAATCGTCGACGAACAGGGGGCGGGCGGGACGCGCGGTCCGGGGTGCGCGGCTCCAGGGTCTGGGCCGTATCGATGGATTCAAGGAGGTCGACAAGCTCGTGGTCATCGATCAGAAACCGATCGGACGGTCGAGCGCCTCCAATCCCGCCACCTACACGGGGGCGTTCGATCCGATCCGGGATGTCTTCGCGTCCACGCCCGAGGCCCGCATGCGGGGCTTCTCGAAGGGCCGATTCTCCTTCAATTCGGGGGCGGGGCGCTGCCCGGCCTGCAAGGGGCGCGGTGTGGAGGTGGTCGAAATGCACTTCCTTGCCGACGTGACCATCACCTGCGCGGCTTGCGGCGGCCACCGTTTCGACCGCGAAACCCTGGCCGTGAGTTACCGCGGCAAGACGATCAGCGACGTGCTCGCCATGGATGTTTCCGAGGCGGGAGAGTTCTTCAAGAACCACCGTCGGATCAGCAAGATCCTCGGAATTCTCGAGAGGGTCGGGCTGGGATATCTGGTCCTGGGCCAGTCGTCGTCCACCCTGTCCGGGGGCGAGGCGCAGAGGATCAAGCTCGCCGCCGAACTCTGCAAAACCGACACGGGACGTACGGTCTATCTCCTCGACGAGCCGACGACCGGTCTCCACTTCGAGGATGTGAAGAGCCTCATGGGAATTCTCCACATGCTCGTGGACCGGGGAAACAGCGTGATCGTCGTGGAGCACAACCTCGACGTGATCTCCAGCGTGGATCACGTGATCGATCTCGGCCCCGAGGGGGGCGACGGCGGGGGCACGATCGTGGTAGAGGGAACTCCCGAGCAGGTGGCGCGGAGCCGGAGTTCACACACGGGCCGCTATCTGGCGGGTTATTTCAGAGAGCTGGAAAGCTGGAAGGGAGTGTGTGCAGGATGAACGCGCACGAATCGGCTGGTGGTCTTTCACGGGAGAAGCCGCTCATCGTGCAGGCGGATCGAACGATCCTGCTCGAGGTGGACAACCCCCTCTTCGCCGATGCCAGGGACATGCTCTCTATTTTTGCCGAACTCGAGAAGAGTCCGGAACATATCCACACGTACAGGATCACTCCCCTGTCGATCTGGAACGCCGCCGCGGCCGGATACGGCGAGAACACGATCATTACCTTTCTGGAATCGATGAGCCGCTATCCGCTTCCTCCCAATGTCGTGCGTGACATCGAGGAGAACATCCGCAAGTTCGGGCTTCTGAGGCTGGAGAAGGCTGACGATCGGCTGCTGCTCACCTCGAAGGACGAGCGGCTCCTTCAGGAGCTCTGGCGGAACAGTTCTATCAAGAAGTATCTCGTCGAACAGAGCGGCGACGGCCTGGTGGTGAAGGACGATCTGCGCGGCGAGATCAAGCAGGGGTTGATCAAGATCGGTTTCCCTGTCGAGGACCTGGCCGGTTATGTGGAAGGCACCCCTTTCGCGATCGACCTCAGGAAGGAGTCGTTGCGAGGCGATCCCTTCCGGATCCGGCGGTACCAGCAGGAAGCGGTCGACTCGTTCTATGCCGGCGGCTCGGCGCGCGGCGGAAGCGGGATCGTGGCCTTGCCCTGCGGCGCGGGGAAAACGATCGTCGGTATCGGCGTGATCGCCAAGCTGCAGACGCAGACGCTCGTGCTCACCACGAACACGATCGCCGTACGCCAGTGGAAGGACGAACTCGTCGACAAGACCTTCATCGATCCCGAGGACATGGGCGAGTATACGGGCGAGGTGAAAAACATCCGGCCCGTGACGATCACCACATATCAGATCCTCACTTACCGGAAGAAAAAAACCGATCCCTTCGTGCATTTCGATCTCTTCTCGGCGTCGAACTGGGGCCTGGTGATCTACGACGAGGTTCACCTCCTGCCGGCGCCGGTCTTCCGCGTCACTGCCGACATCCAGGCGAAGAGGCGCCTCGGGCTCACCGCCACCCTGGTGCGCGAGGACCGGCGCGAAGACGAGGTCTTTTCACTCATCGGTCCGAAGAAGTACGACGTGCCCTGGAAGGTTCTCGAGAGACAGGGGTGGATCGCGGCCGCGCACTGTGTCGAGGTGCGCATACCGCTTCTCGACGAGATTAAGTATTCCTACTTATCTGCCGGATCGCGGGAGAAATTCCGCATCGCGTCGGAAAACCCGAGCAAAGTCGAGGTGGTCCAGAGCCTTCTGAAAACGCACGAGGAGGATCTGATCCTCATCATCGGCCAGTACATCGACCAGTTGAAGCAGCTCGCCAAGATCCTCGACGTTCCGCTGATCACCGGCAAAATGCCCAACAGGGAGAGGGCTGTTCTGTACGATAAGTTCAGGAAAGGTGAGATCAAGGTCCTGATGGTCTCCAAGGTCGGGAACTTCGCGATCGATCTTCCCGATGCGAACGTGGCGATTCAGGTTTCGGGAACTTTCGGATCGAGGCAGGAGGAAGCCCAGCGACTAGGCCGGATTCTGCGCCCGAAGAGCGACGGAAGCCTTGCGTACTTTTACTCCCTGGTCACGCGCGACACCCGGGAGGAGCATTTCGCCAATAACCGGCAGCTGTTCCTCACCGAGCAAGGCTATTCATACGAAATCAAAGATGTGAGCGAACTCACGATTTCTCCCGACGAGGAGTCGGATTCTCCCGAAGGGGAGACGATTTCTCCCGAAGGGGAGACGGATTCACCTGATGAAGGTGACATGATAGATGGGCAGGCATTGAAATGACCAAAATGGCACGAAAAGAACCTGTGGCCGCAAAAAAGATCTTCTCACAGCTGCGGCTTCCCGATCTGCAGGATTCGTATCAGTTCTGGAACGGGGACGGCACTCCGCCCGATTCGGCGACCAAGATCATCCCTGTTCTGCGCGAGCGGATGATGAACGAGGTCGTGGTGCGCCGGAGGCTCAAGTCTCTGTCGAAAAAGCTGATCGACATCCTCAAGTTCTTCCTCCGTTCCGAGTCTTACTCGAGCAACATGCAGCATATCATCACCTCTCAGGTCTTCTCCTACATGAACCAGTACGAGATCGAGGCCGCTCTCAACGCGCTCCAGAAGAGGGGATTCGTCTGCGCCGCACGGGGACGTCTCATTTCCGAATTCGGCCGGAAGGCCTATCTCATTCCGGGAGAACTGGGCGAGACGCTGCAGAATTTTCTCTGGGACGAGGAGAAGGAAGCATACGACACCTTCTCGCTCATGGGATATCTCGAGAAGTTTGAAACAGCCGATATGAAGACGATGGCCTCGGCATTCCTGGCGGAACCGCCCAAGACGATCGATTCGACAGAGGACGCGGTGGCGCGTCTCGCCGAACCGGACGAGCTGCGACGGAGGATCGATTCCGTCGACGACGAGGCGCTGAAAGGCGTGGTGCACCTTGCGATCACCGAGTATGGCGGTGTGATGCCGCGCACCCTTTACGACAAAGTTCGCGGCAAGAAACAACCTCCCTGGGATCGGCTCCGGTGGAAAACCCTGCTCGAGGACCACCTTCTCGGGACGACCCGTCATCTTTCGCTCGGCGAGTACGGCATCAATCATTTCGACGAAACGCTCGTGATCTATCGCGAGCTGGTCGACAGTTATCTCGGCGGACTCGGCGACGACCGAAACCAGTCGCTCGACGAGATCCGCACTCTCGGCGTCGATCTGATCTCCGATATTTCCAGCTTCATGTCCTTCATCAATCACAACAAGATCCGGCTCACTCTGAACGGCTCGATCTACAAGACGGCCGTGAAAAAGATCGAGGAGGATTTCATTCTCTCGAGGAAGGAGGAGTTCGAGGAGAACAACATCTTCGACTTTATCTATTCCTTCTGCCTCGGAAACCGGATGATCCAGCGGAAGGAGAACCGCCAGATCGGCCTGACGGTGAAGGGAAAGTCGTGGGACCACCAGCCTCTGAAGAAGAAGCTGAGCAGTATTCTCTCCTTCGCTTTCGACGAGTGGGAACCGGGCGACGATCAGTTCCATATGCCCCGTTTGAAGAAGATGTTCATCGAGAACATCAAGCAGCTCGATATCAACCGCTGGTATGACGTGATGCACATCCCCTTCATGACGCGCAACGCCTACCTTGCCGATCTCGACAGGAACAACATTCGCGATGCCTTTCAGAATTGCTACCAGTACAACAGGAACACGCGCATGATGGACATCCAGCAGATGGCCAATGCGCTCTTCCAGTGGATGAGGTCGCGGTTCTTTCTCCTCGGGCTCGTCGACATGGGCTACCATGGCGGCAAGGTCAATACGATGCTGCTCAATCCGCTCGGCGCCAAGGCGCTCGGGATCGATATGCCCGACAAGTCGGCGTTGAAGCAGAAGCCGCTCATCGTCAATCCCGACTTCGAGATCATCCTTTTCCAGGACGGGGACAATTACGACCTGATCACGCGCATGGACCGGTTCGCCGAACGCACCAAGTCGGACAATGCCTATCACTACAAGATAACCGTCTCCACCGTGGAGAAAGCGGTGGCCGAGGGAATGACCGTGTCCGACATTCTCACGCTGCTCAGCGAGAACAGCCGCGTCGGCATTCCTCAGAACGTGATCTACTCGATCCGAGAATGGGCCGAGAAGGTGAAATTCGCCCGTATCCGCGAGGCGACCCTTCTCCGCGTGCGCAACAAGGAGGTGATCGACAGGATCCTCCAGGCGGGCAGCCTGAAGGAGATCGTTCTCGAGCGTATCGCGCCCACGGTCCTGATGATCAAACCGGACTGCGACCGCAAGGCCCTGTCGGACATTCTCGAGGCAAAGGGCATCTTTCTGGAAAAGGGTGATCGGCCCGATGAGGAAACGAACGGTCGGCGATCATGAGCCGGACGCGAGCGCGTTGATCCGCGCGCTGCGCATCGTGGCGATAACACCTCCCCGCATGGCGGCAGAGCAGCTGGCCGATGGCGCGAGAGCGGCCGTCGCGGGCGGGGCCACGGCGATCATGGTTCGCTTTCCCGAACTGCCCGAGGCCGAGCTGGTGGCGCGCGGGAAGATCGTCGCCGAACTCTCCCGCGAACTGGGTTTCTATTTCATCCTCAATGGCTCCCCCGAGGCCGCGCTCGCCGCCGGCGCCGACGCCGTTCATCTCGGGGTGCGCACGGTCGGACCGCGGACGGCGCGCGCGCTCGTGGGATCTCCCATGGCGATCGGATATTCGGTGCACTTTCCTTTCGACGACCATCTTGACGAGATCGCGTCGTGCAGTTACATCACTTATAGTCCCGTGTTCGCCACGGCCTCCAAGATCGGCGCCGCGCCGCTCGGAGCCGAGGAGTTCATGCGCGCCGCGAGAGGGCTCGATCTGCCCGTGGTGGCTCTCGGAGGAATCGATCCCTCGCGGGCTGCCGCGTTGAGCAGGAAAGGTTGCCGGTGCGTGGCAGCGATCTCGGCCATCTTTGGAGGGTCCGATCCGGCCGAGGGCGCGGCGCTCGTTGCGCGCGGTCTCGCGACGAAAGGTGAGGAATGAGTCGAAGCCGATGAAGACACCTGAACCGAAGGTCATCACCCGCTGGGTACGCTACGTCTGCTATGTGGTCGTCATCGTTCTTCTCTGGCAGTTCCTGTCCGACTACTCCTTTGTCCGCGTGAGCGAGGGGGACAACTCCGTTCTGGGCGTCACCGGCGGGAGATCGCTCGTCGTGAAAAACTACGCATCGGAAGAGGACCGGCCGGAGCGGGGCCAGATCGTCGTGTTTTTCATGGAAGGCCCGGAGGGCAGTCCGATCAAGCGCGTGGCGCGCGTGTTCGGTATACCGGGCGACAGGGTCGCCGCCGGGGAGAAATTTCTCGAGGTCAACGGCGAACCGACGGCGTTTCGCTCTTCCGAGACGGGTCGGCTCGCCGGCCGGATTCCCGAGGGGATGTATCTGCTCCTCAACGACAATCCCTATTCCACCTTTCCTGACAGCCGCCGGACGGGGCTCATTCCGAGACAGGTGATCGTGGGGCGGTTCCTCGTGCAGTCGCCTTTCTGAGCGGATCGGCCCGGCCTCAACGGAGACTTTTCTCGGGCGGAGCACCGCGCCCGGATTCCCCCGCGAATCCGCGAAGGAGATCAAAAAAATCGCAGCGGGAGGTTGGATTTTTCGCTTCCGAAAGGAATGATGATCAGAGGTGGGCCACATTCCTAAAAAAATGAGCGCAGCTCAACGAAAACCGGAGATTTTCGAATGTCCTCTTATGACGCCAAGACGATTCTGGAAAAAGTTGCCGACACGATCAGATGCCTTTCGATCGACGCGATCCAGAGAGCCAACTCGGGCCACCCGGGCATGCCGATGGGATGTGCCGATTTCGCCGCCGTGCTCTGGGGAAAGATCCTCAAACACAATCCGCGGAATCCGGCCTGGCCCGATCGGGACCGATTCGTGCTTTCCGCCGGCCACGGTTCGGCAATGCTCTACTCGGTGCTCCATCTCTCCGGTTACGGCGTGACCATGGAAGACCTGAAAAACTTTCGTCAATGGGGGAGCCCCACGCCGGGCCACCCCGAGTTCGGCTGCGCTCCGGGAGTGGAAACGACCACGGGACCACTCGGTCAGGGATTCGCCAATGCCGTGGGTCTCGCCCTGGCCGAACGGATCGTGGCGTCCCGATTCAACACCGGGGGCGCGAGCCATGTCGATCACTTCACCTACGGCATCGCCGGCGACGGCGACCTCATGGAAGGGATCTCGCACGAGGCTGCCGATCTCGCGGGGCATCTCAAACTGGGCAAGTTGATTTTATTCTACGACAGCAACGAGATCACCATCGAAGGTTCGACGGCGCTCACGACGAGCGAGAACGTGGCCAAGCGGTTCGGCGCTTACGGCTGGCACGTGCAGGAGATCGACGGCCACGATCATGCGGCGATCGAGACGGCCCTCTTGAACGCGCGGGCCGAGGGGGATGCGCCTTCGCTGATCGTGGGCCGGACCCACATAGCCAAGGGGAGCCCCAACAAGCAGGACTCGGCCGGGGCACACGGCGCACCGCTCGGCGAGGATGAGATAAAACTCACCAAGGAGGCGCTCGGCTGGCCGCGGGAGGAGTTCTTCGTTCCTCCCGAGGTGCGGCAGTTCTTCGAGGCTCGCTGCGACGAGATGGCCCGGGCCGAGCGCGAGTGGAAGGACCGGTTCGCGCAGAGCGCGGAGGAGTCGCCCGAGTTCACCGCCGACTGGGAGAGATGGTTCTCGGCCGAACTCCCTGGAGATCCCGCGGCCCACATGCCCGACTTCGTCGCGAGCGACAATCTCGCCACCCGCGTCGCGTCGGGCAAGGTGCTCCAGTCGATGGCCGGGGTCTACGAGAACATGATCGGCGGTTCGGCCGATCTCGCGCCCTCGAACAAGACTTTCATCGACGGCGCCCCAACGATCGGCCCTGACCTCCACGGGGGGAGGAACATCCATTTCGGTGTGCGCGAGCACGCCATGGGCGCGCTCGTCAACGGCCTTGGCCTTCACGGCGGCGTGATTCCCTACTGCGGCACTTTTCTCGTATTCGCCGACTACATGCGGCCCGCGATCCGCATGGCGGCGATGAGCCGGGTCCCGGCCATCTACGTCTTCACTCACGACAGCATTTTCGTGGGCGAAGACGGCCCCACGCACCAGCCGGTGGAGCACCTCGCATCCTTGCGTTCCATACCCAATCTCGTCGTGATCCGTCCCTGTGACGCGCGGGAGACCGCCGCTGCCTGGGAAGCCGCACTGCGCAACCGCACGGCACCCACCGCGCTGATCCTCTCGCGCCAGAAGCTGCCCGTCCTCGACGTCGACGCGCCGCCCGCCGTGGGCCGGGGCGCCTGGGTGGTGAGCCCCGAATCCGAGGGGCCTCCCGAGATGATCCTCATCGCTTCCGGTTCGGAAGTCCATGCCGCGATCGGTGCCAAGAAGATTCTCGGGGAGCGCGGATCGAAGGTGCGCGTCGTGAGTTTGCCGTCGTGGGAACTCTTCGACCAGCAGCCAAAAGACTATCGCGACGAGGTCCTGCCCCCGTCCTGCACTCTGCGTCTGGCGGTCGAGGCGGGTCTGCCCATGGGCTGGGAGAAGTACACGGCCGCGCCGGACAGGGTCGTGGGGATCGAAACCTTCGGCGCCTCGGCCCCCTACGCCGTGCTGGCAGAAAAGTTCGGCATGACAGGTGAAGCCGTGGCAGCCCGGGCGCTCGCTCTGCTCGACCGGTAAACGATGCCGACCCGATGGGAGACCCGATCCGCGTCGGGGCGGTAGGGATCAAGCAGAGGGCTCCGATCTCATGATTTCCAGAGCCATCTCTTCATAACCGAGCGCGCTCAAGGCCTCGGGGTTGGCCGCCCGCACCGCGGCGATCGCCTCCTCGGGGGAAAGTTCACGCGCCGCGTGCAGCCAGGAGGCGAGTACCGTGCCGGTGCGGTCGTTGCCCGCGTGGCAGTGAACCAGAATCGCGCCGTTGTCTTCGCGCACGATCCTCTCCACCAGGGCGACCGCCTCGGGAACGCGCCGTGCGTAGATTGCCCTGTCACCCGGACCGGGCGGGATCGAATCGGTCAGGTGGATTACCGAGAGCTCGATCGAATCGACAGCCGCCGGCAGCAGCGAAGCCTCATCGGCGTCGAGGGAGAGAATGTGTCCGATCCCGGCGCGCGCCATCGCCTCGAAGTCGAAGGGCGAGCGCCACGGGCCGCGCCGTCCCGCCACACGCCCCTCGTCGATCCAGTAGACATCGTTCATTGTTTTTTTCGCTTCCCGGCTCGTGTAGAATCGGGCCGTCTCTCGAGGAAACAGAGGCCCGAGAGCCTCGCAACCAAAGAATCAGGAGATCGTACATGAAACTCTCCTTCTCGAGCAATGCCTTTGTGGAACACCCTCTCGATGATGCTCTCGACGTCATCGCCGGGATCGGCTACCAGGGAGTCGAGATCATGGCTGACCGGCCCCATTTCTGGCCGCCCGATCTCGACAAGGAGAGGGTGGACGCGATCGGCCGGAAAGCTGACGAACTGGGGCTCACTCTCTGCAACATCAACGGTTTTCCGATGCAGGCGATCGGCACCATGCACCGCCCCTCGTGGATCGAGAAGAACGACGCCGACAGGCAGAAGCGGGTCGACCACACCATCGCCTGTCTCGAGCTGGCCCGCATGCTGGGCATTCCGCACGTGTCGACCGAGCCGGGAGGGCCGGTCGAGGGCGGCGCCGAGGCGCGGGGGCAGGAGTACGCGCTTTTCGCCCGGACCCTCGATCAGGTGATTCCGCGCGCCGAGGAGCTGGGCGTGGCCCTTCTCATCGAGCCGGAGCCCGATCTGCTCTTCGAGGACATGGACGGCATTGTGTCCTTTCTAGAGAACATGGACAGCCCAGCCCTCGGCGTCAATTTCGATCTGGGCCATTTCTTCTGCATCGGAGACGATCCGGCCGGGTTGATCCGGACCTACGGTTCGATGCTCAAGCATATCCACATCGAGGATATCGCCCCGAACCGCGTTCACCGCCATCTGATTCCCGGCATGGGTGCCATGGATTTCGATTCCATCTTCGACGCGCTCAAGAAGGTCGACTACGACGGATTCGTCACGGTGGAACTCTACCCTTACAGCAAGAAACCGGAGATGGCTGCCGAGGAGGCATTTCGTTTTCTCAGACCCTATTTCGAGGGGACGGTGTGAAAGAGTCCGATCTGCACGAGTGGCTCCGGGATAAGATCCCGCCAGGCAAGGGGGTGCTGCTGGGGATCGGCGACGACGCGGCCCTTCTCGACGGGGACGGGCCTCTGGCCGCGGCGTCGGACATTCTCGTGGAAGGGGTTCACTTCACCCGGCCCGAGGCCGGACCCGACCAGATCGGCGCCAAGGCGCTGAATCGGAACCTGTCCGATATGGCCGCCATGGGGCTGGAGCCGAGATGGTGTCTCGTGAGCGCCGCTGTTCCTAAAGGAACGACCGAAAAATTTCTCAAGACGATGATCGAGTCGATGACCGCCGCTGCCGGCCGGTTCGGCGCGTGTCTCGTGGGGGGCGACACGGCGCGGTCGCCCGGTCCGCTCGTCGTCGACGTGACCGTGCTGGCGCCTGTCGGGGAACTGTCTCCCGTGACCCGGTCGGGTGCTGCCGCAGGGGACCGGATTCTGGTGACCGGAACGCTCGGGGGCTCGTCCCTCGGCTGGCATCTCGATTTCGTGCCCCGCGTCAGCGAAGGCGTCCATCTCAACCGCCACGCGAGACCGACCGCCATGATCGACATCTCGGACGGTCTCGATCGCGATCTTTGCAGGATCCTCGATGCCTCGGGTGTCGGCGCTCGTCTCGATGGCGACCGGATCCCCCTTTCGCAAGCCGCCCGACGGTTGAGCGCCCGGACGGGGCGCGATCCACTCGACCATGCTCTCACCGATGGCGAGGATTTCGAGCTCCTCTTTACCGTGCCGCCCGAACGTGCGGCGGGTCTCGAGTCGTCCGATGAGCTTGCGGTCCCGGTCACCGACATCGGCGAGATCGTGCCTCGAGGAACCCGGATCGTGGTGCGCGGCGGCAGCGAGTTCGAGCTGAAGGGAGAAGGCTTTGACCACACCCTCTGATCGCACGTTCATTTCCGCCTCGGCCGAAGAGTCGGTCGAGATCGGCGCGCGGCTCGGCCGCTTGCTCGTGGGCGGCGAGATCGTTCTCTTCACCGGCCAACTGGGCGCGGGCAAGACCACCTTCATCCGCGGCCTGGCAGCGGGGCTCGGCGTGGACGATGCAGGCGCGGTCCACTCTCCTTCCTACACGCTGGTCAACACCTACCCGGGCCGGATAGCGCTCACCCATATCGATGCCTATTTCATGCAAAGCGCGGAGGACCTGTTGCTCTGCGGTTTCGAGGAGGTGGCGGATTCGGGAAGCGTGATCGCCGTCGAGTGGGCCGACCGGCTCGAGCGATTCGGCGGTGTCGAGGATTTCGTCTCTCGTGAACCGATCAGGATTGTTCTGACCATGGAGTCTGCGGGCGATGAGGAGCGCCGAAAAATAATCATCGAGAACTGGCCCGGGAAGACCGTTGCTTAGGGGAGGTAATTGTCTAAATATAAGTATGTTACAGTTGCATATTGTCTTTTCGCCGCCGCGCTGCTTTCTTCGTGTCCAGGCATATCTTCTTTTTACGAACCGATTTCGGTGCCCCTCGTTTAAGGACCTCGTATGGCGTCATTGAGTCAAATCAGCGAAGTTGAGCTGATGCGCCGGTTCGTGGAGGGCGATGAGGGATCATTCGAAATGCTCGTCGAGCGGTATGAAGCACCGCTTCTCAATTTTTTTTTCCGCCTCACCCGCGACCGCCAGGCAGCGGAGGATCTCGTGCAGGAGACCTTTCTGCGCGTGGTGCGATCCAAGGGCACTTACCAGGTGAAAGCCTCTTTCCGGACCTTCATTTATCGGATCGGCCGCAACCTCTGGATCGACCGCTATCGGAGCGCCAAATGCCGGCCGCGCACCCTGTCGATGAATCGGCCGGCGGGAGACGAAAAGGATCGCTCCGTGGATGAGAGGTTCGAGGGGAGTGAGCTTCCGCCTGGGGCGAACCTCGAGTTCGCCGAGACCCGCGAACTGCTCATGAAGGCGATCGACGGTTTGCCCGGGACGCAAAGAGAAGTTTTCGTTCTCTGGCTCGAGACAGGTTTGAAATATGCCGAGATATCCAAGATCCTCGACATTCCCGTGGGCACGATCAAGTCGCGCATGCACACGGCCGTTCACAGGCTGAAGGAGTCTTTGGGGAGACATCTGGAATTATGAGAGACATTTGCTCGACAACCCGCCGCGAACTGACCGATTATCTGATCGGCGAACTCGACGATGGCGCGCGGCGCCGGGTGGAGGATCATCTCGCTTCCTGCGCCGCGTGCGACAGCGAGGCGCAAAAAGTGAAGGCCCTTCTCGAGGGAGCACGCGCTCTGCCCGCCGAACCGGTTTCGGCCGCATTTCACGATCGCCTGATCGCACGGGTCAGGCGCGAGTTCGCCTCGCAGCGCCCGGCGCCGGAGCTCGCCGACGGGGAGATCTCCCTGTCCGTGCGCGAGAGGATTGTTCTCACGGCGGGTTTCGTGGGCTATCGTTTCAGACAATCGATTGCGGCGCGATCCCTTCTGGCTGCGGCCGCCGTGCTGATCCTGGCCCTTTTCGTCATCCACCTGCTCTCGGACGACGGGGATGCCCAACGTTCGATTCTTGCCGGCAAGGAGGACATGCTGTCCGACGAGAAATCGCTCTCCGAACTGGACGAGGCGATCGAACAAAAACCGTGGCGTCTGAAGCCTTCCGGTAGCGGTCGAACCGATCTCAACATCGACCGGCTCAAGGAGCCGGCCGATGATTTTCCCCCTCCGGACACGGAGAGCTACAGTCCCTTCGAGATCGACGGGGTACCGATCATTCCCGACGACGACATTCGCACCAAGGTGTCTCGAGAGAATACCCTCGAACTGGGCCGTTACCGCATGTTCGCCCGCTCCAACGCGCTCTGCAAGACGCGGGTCATGAAAGGCCGCGGCGGAGATCAGAATACGACCTATGCCGTCAACCGCGGCCTCCGTTGGCTGCGCTTCCAGCAGGAGGAGGACGGATCGTGGAATCCGGAGATCTCGTCGCACAGTCCGGCCCGCGAGCTCGGCGGGGATCCTCGGGCCAGGGTCGGCCTGACAGCCCTGGCGGTGGCCGCCTTCCTGTCCGACGGCCACAGCGAGGTTTCGGGAAAGTACAAGGACACCGTCTCGAGCGGAATCAACTACATTCTGGCCGCGCGCGACAGCCGCGGCCAGTTCGGCGCGGTCGAGGATAATGCCAAGATTTCGCTCTTCAACCAGAGCGTGTGCGTCCTGGTCCTGGCCGAAAACTACGTGCTCTCCGGGGGAAAGAACGAGGACGATCTCCGTCTCGGGATCAGCCGACTCGTGTCGATGTCGCACACGATCGGGGACGACGAAAACTACCGGGTGTTCAGCGATACGTGGGCAGCCATGTCGCTCCGGACCGCGCTCATGACCGGCCTCGACAACAACGGGGATCTGGCGGAGGTCTGCCGCGTGGTCGAGAACCGCGTGGAGCTCCTGGCGCAGGCCGAGAGCACCAGCGCCGTGAGTGCGTCGGCTGTTCCGCCCCTCTGCTCCGCCGGAAAAGAGGCGGTGGACGCTCTCTTCGTCCCCGCCGACGAGACTCCTTCCGATGCCCTCGCTTTCCCCGATCTGCGCAGACCGCAGACCCTCTTCGGCCTGCTCGAAGATTCCGCTCTGCGGGAACCGTCCTTTCTGTTTTTCGTGGGAACCGCCCTCTGCGAGAATGCGCAACCGGTCTGGGCGGAGTGGAACAACCGCGTCAAGTCCATTCTCAGCCTCGAGCAGCAGCCTGACGGTTCGTGGCTCGCGGGCGGCGACTGGCCCTGGATCGACGGAGGCGATATCTACACCACCTCGCTCAGCATCCTCACGCTGCAGGTTTATTACCGGTTCATCAAGCTCGAGGAAAACTGTCCCTGATTGCGGCCGAGCGGGTTTGATCCTGTCCCTGCAAGAGGGTAGAATTCCTGGGAGATCGATGCGCCATTCTCGGCGCGCTCTGCGACCGGCACCCAGGCATACCCGGCTGCGGAACCGGAGGCGGTTTTGAGTCGGGCACCCACTAGGAGGATCGGATCATGGGAAGAACGGCGTTTCGGCGTCGCGTCCTGGGGGTTTTGTTTATCCTCTCCATCATCGCCTTCGGAACCTCAGCGCTCGTTGCGCAAGACGGAAAGTCCGAAACGTCCGGGCTGCTGACGCTCTTCGGCCGCCAGCACCTGAAAGACGCCGATGTCGTGGCCGAGGTCAAGGTGGGAAAGGTGCGCAGCGCGGGCATGGGGATCGAGGTGGCCACTCTGTCGCCGTTCAATATCCTCTTCGACCATCTCGATCGGAAAGAGCGGCGCGCGCGGGGCCTCCTCGTTTTTGCAAGCAGCGGCGAACTGAAGGAGGGAACGCAGCTCATGGTGTTCCTTTCTCGTTTCGGTTCGGGGCGGTGGTACAGGATCAGGCACCGGCTCTTGCTGCTCGATGAGGACTACGACGTGAAGAAACGGCTCATTTCGGCATACATCGCGGTCGAGACGGCCCGTGATCGTTCGCACGCTCTGGCCGATCTCAAGGAGCTTCTCCTCGAAGGGATCGGCGACGAGTCGGATTGGATCCGCTGGAACACGGTTCGCGAACTCGACGCGCTCGTGAGGGAAAGGGGAGAACTCTTCGTGGAGAAGGACAGGAAGAGAATCACCGCACTTGTCACGGCTCGATATACCTCCTCTTACCGGAAGAAACTTTCCCAGATCGACACTGCTCTTCAGAAAAAGATCGACAGCCGAAAGCAGGATCGAGAAAAAGCAGAAAAGGAGTAAAGGAGATGAATCATCTCAGACTTTCTACAACGTTCGCGACGGCCGTGCTCTTTGCCATGGCGGGTGCCATGGCTGACGAATCTCTCGATGCTCCGATCCAGTCGAATGGCGGGATCCTCTCCCTCACACTTGAGGACTGCGTTTTACGCGCCTATGAAAACAACCTCGGCCTCCAGGGAAGCCGCGACGCGGCTGCGCTGTCGGCGCTCGAGTACCAGAAGGCGCAAGGTGTTTACGATCCGACCTTTTTTCTCAATGCCGAGGGAGGCGAAAGGATCAATCCATCGGGCGCCCAGCTGATCGGCGGCATCGGATACCAGGACGATTTCGACGAGGATACCTTCGTGTTCTCGACCGGTTTCAGGGGATCGCTCATCTCGGGCGCCACCTATCAGGTCGACCTTGCGCTCTACAGGTCGTACATCAACGAGGCGAGCCCGTTCTCGATCAATCCGCAGGTCACGAACAACATGGGGATCCAGGTCAAGCAGCCCCTTCTGAGGGGGGGATGGACCTCGTACAACCGGGCCAACACCTTTTCGGCTGTTCTCGGTTCACGGCTCGAGGATTGCAATTACGAGACCAATCTCAGCGATACCCTCTTCTCCACGGTCGAGGCCTACTGGAATCTCGTCTACGCCATCGAGAACGAAAAATCGACGCGCAAGTCGCTCGAACTGGCCGAGGATCTTCTGGAGATCAACACGCGCAAGATGAAGGAGGGGATCTTCACCAAGATGGACGTGCTCGAAGCGAGCGTTGAGGTGGCCACACGGCGCGAACAGCTCATCACCGCAGACAACGAGATCAACAATGCCGAGGACTCCCTCAAGAGGCTGATCTTTCCTTTCGAGAGCTCGGAAGATTGGAACGTGAAGGTCGAACCTCTCACGGAGGCGGTCGTCGACGCGGTGGGCGCGTCCGATTTCGATTCCCTCGTCGGGGAGGCTCTCGAGAACCGCGCCGACTTCATTGCCCTCGAGATAGAGAAGAAGACGAACGAACTCGACCTTCTGAGGGCCGCAAACGAGACATTGCCGATGCTCGACCTGACCGGCAATTACCGGGTGAATTCGATCGGCACCAACATGGGAAACTCCTTCAACGAATACGAGGGGCGCGATTACGCGTCCTTCTCGGTTGCGCTCTCTCTCGAGGTGCCGATCGGCAACAATACGGCGCTCGGCACGGAGCAGCAGAGTCTGATCAACCTCAGGAGAGCCGCGCGGAGCGTGCAGGAAAAGAAGATCGCCATCGCCTTCGAAATCAGGGAGGGCCTGCGCGACATCGCGCTGCAACTGGAAAAACTCAATGCCGCGAGGGAGTCGAAAGAGCTCTCGAAGGAGCGGTACGAGGGAGAACTGAAACGGCTCCAGACAGGAAGATCGATCACCTATCTCGTTCGCGAAGCGGAGCGCAACTACTTCCAGGAGAGGCAGAACGAGAACAGGGCCCTGCTCGACTACCAGATCGCCCTGGCCCGGCTGGAGAAATACAAGGGAACGCTTCTGGCTCAGTTCGGCATCGAGGTGAGGCGCAGTCTGGACGACGACTGGATCTACAGCTGAATCGGCTTGGACCCCCTCACGCGTATAGATTCTCCGCGCTGATGTATCCGGCCACGGCCGGCGGTACGAGGTCTTCCCAGGGCTTGCGTGCCGCGATGCGCTGCCTGATCTCCGTCGACGAAATGGGACGCGGCTTCGCGCGCAGATCGACGGTTTTCAGAGCGACTCCTTTCAGGGCCCGCTCCAGGCCGGCCGTGGGTGAGGCCGGTCGCGGTCCGCGTTGGGCAACGACGAATGTCGTGAGGCGCGCGATCACGTCGAGCCGCGCCCAGGTCGCGAGCTCGGCGAGTGTATCGCTCCCGATGATAAAGAAAAACTCCGTCTCATCGTGAGCGGTGCGCAGGGCGGTGAGGGTCTGCCATGTGAAGGATATACCGCCGCGGTCGATTTCCGAGCGATCGATGGCGATGTGTTCGTGGCCCGCGATGGCCAGCTCGAGCATCTTCAACCGGTGGTGCGCGGCGACGAGTTGCCGCGAGAGCTTGTGAGGCGGTGTTGCGGCTGGAATGAACAGAACACGCGCCAGGGAGAGCTCGTCGAGCGCCGCGAGGGCTAGATGAATGTGGCCCTCGTGTACCGGATCGAAACTCCCGCCCAGAATCCCCAATTTTTGGCTCATCGCAAGGAGCTCCACTTTTTTGCCCATCGTGCGGCATCGTCCGCTTCCGCCAATAGGCTATGGGCTGACCGCCGATAATTCAAAGCTTCTCCCGAAAACAGATTCTGGAGAGATGTAACCTCGGAGCGCGACGCGCGACCAGAAGGCGGAAAAGGGAACGAAGGGCGGAGGAGTTTGATGAACGCCATTGTTGTTCTTGCGGGCCTCCTTCTGGGGCAGACCGGTATTGCGATAGACTGGGAGGGGCACAAAACGCCCCGCGCGGGACAGGTGCTCTTTCGGGCGTGCGTCTCCTTCGAACCGGGAGAGCTGGCCAGGGGCAGCGCCATGGTTCTTCGTGACGGCTCGGGTAGCGATGTGGTGGCCGATTTCGTGCCGACTGCTTTCTGGCGGGACGGTTCGATCCGGATACTCGCGGTGCGGGCGTCGATTGCGGCGCACAGGAGCAAAGGATCGATCAAGCTCTTGCCGCACAGATCGCCGAGGCCGCGCGGAAGCGTGCTGTCGATCGACCGGCGTCGAAACAGCGTACGCGTCGATACCGGTTTCATGTCGGTTGCGGTCGACGGGGACGATGCCGGCTTCGTGACGAGAGTCGACTGGCAAAAGAAAGAGGTCGAGGGACTGGGTCGCGGCTTGCGCCTCGCGGCAAGAATCGACGGCGTGACCTTCGAACCTTCGAGAAGCCTGGTCGGCGTGGATGGGGGGCAGGCATATGCGACGGTGCGCCTGACCGGCCGGCTCATCGGCTCGGATTCGACGCTCGGTCCCGAATACACTCTCCGCCTCGGTTTTGTCGCGGGGAGCGGTTTGATCGGGTGCCGCGTTCGATTCAGCGAAAGAGATGTCGAGGGTGTCTGTTCCGGCGTGAGCGTGGCTCTCAGACCACCCTGGACGCGGGGCGGGGCGGCCGTGGCAGTCAGGGCCGGCGGAGAAAGGCTCGAGAAGGTTCTCGGTCCGAAGGAAACGATCAAGATCTGCTCCTTGCCGAGCCGCGTGGAAATGATTTTCAGGGAAGAATCGACGCCTCTTTTGACAAAAGGCGCGGCGCGATTGCGCCTCAAAGGGTGTGCGCCCGATTTTTCGATCCTTCTGCCTGCTTTCGGACGCCTTCACCCCTGGTCGTTGATTGTCCGGCAGGGGGGTGATGTCGAGATTTCACTTCTCAACGAACATTTTACATGGGAGCCCCACGTCCCGTTCGAGAGACGTTTTGTCCTCGGATTGCCGCGCTCCGGCCGGGGGATCGGCATGACTGACGAGAGCCTGTCGACCACGGCGGCGTTCGGCTTGGCCCACGACGTGCGTCGCCGCTCTCTGATCTTCGCCGATCGGCCCACGGCGGGGCGAAACGACGCCTTGGCAGATCTCTTTCTCGAGGTGTCCCAGATTCTGCAGAATCGCCTCTGGCGCGAATGGTCGCACTGGGACGGATTCATGAATTACGGCGACTACCGCAAGAGCTACGGGATCTGGGCGAACCAGGAGTATGATCCCGGTTTCGGATTGATAAAAAAGTTTCTCTGGAGCAACAACGGATTCGACCTCGAAATGGCTCGAATCGCCCTCGATCACTGGCTTCTGTTCGACCGAGCCGCCCCGGGAGATCCGGCCGCATCCGAGGGAACCCCCTGGATTCACGGCCCCGACCATCGATCGAGGCGGACCGAACCGGGGCACATGTGGCTCGACGGGCTTCTCGCGTACTACCTGCTCACAGGCGAGAAGGAATATCGTGACGGGGCGATGAAGGTCGGCGAATCTCTTGCCACGGCTCTGGGCGGTTTGAAAAAGACAAAGTTGGAACGCAACCTCGCCTGGACGCTGGTCGGCCTGTGTGCGCTCGTCGAAGGGGGAGGCGAACGTTTCGAAACAGCAATGAATCAAGCAGCGGCCTGGATGCGGTCGCGTCAGCTCGAGAATGGACTCATGGCGTTCAGGGAGACTCGGATCGAGGAGGAAAAATGCCTCTCTGTCAATACCTGGGTGACTGGAGGGATCACTGTCGAGGCGCTCTACCGCCACTACAAGGTTACGGGCGATGAGCGTTCTTTCGGTTCTGCCGTGCGCGCCATGGGCGCGCTTCACCGTTTGGCGCGGGACACGGGCAAGGGGATCATCTACCAGACGCTCGTGGCGGCGGGATCGTCTGGGGAGATTCGGTCGCGGAAGGGCCGTGTTTCCGGCGGCCACGCAGCGCTGTTCAGTCTCGGCGCAGCGCGCGCATACGAGATGACAGGCGAGGAAAAGTTCAGGTCCTGTGCGCGGTCGACTCTCGAGAAGGCGTTGCTCGAGATCAAACAGGATATTCCCGAGTACGTTGGAGAGGATCTCGCTTTGATCCTGCGCTCCGGACCGGACGTTCTTGCCGCAACGACCGACCGTTGATCAGGCAGATGGCGCTGACGAACGCAAGCAGTGTCCAGAGACCGGATTCAATCCTGAGACTCCGCCAGCATCGTGGCGAGTCCCTTCCGGTCTTCTGCGAGCAGGGCCGCGCTGCTCTCGAGATCGGAGAATCCAGCTGTATTGCCGACCCTTTCGAGAGCTTCCGTTCCGCCCGTGGAGACCAGGAAGCGGCGTGCCCTGGCCGCCGTGCGGAGAGCGGTTTCCTTGGCGAAGATCCTGGCGGTCAGCGTGTTGATTTCCAGGGGATCCTGTTCTCCCAGACGGGACGCAGCCTTGGAGTAGGAGTGAGCCGTCTCGATGTCGATGAGCATGTCTGCCAGGAGAAAACGCAAGTACTGGTCAGTCGGAAGGCCGTTCTCCACGGCATAGTCGACGCATGCATCGAGCGCCTTGCGTGCCCTGATTGCACAATCCATTCCGGTGTGGGGCGAACGGGCGATCGCTTCCTCGGCTTCCTGGACGGCGAGAGCAGACTTGGTGCCTTTGGCTCGTTCTTTGATGAGCTGGAGGGAAATCTGCTCCCGCTGGATCTGGTTGGTACCCTCGAAGATCTCGAAGATCTTGAAGTCCCTGACGAACTTGGGGAAGGGCGTTTCGTTCATGTAGCCGTAACCGCCCGTGGCCTGGAGTGCGTCGAGGGTGATACGGCCCGCCTCCGATCCGACGACCTTGGCCACGCCGGACAGAAGGGTCACGTCTTCTCTCGAGCGCCCTTTCATCTTGGCGTCGACTTTCTGGGCCACCTCGAGGCAAAGAGCTCGAGCCGCCTCGACAGTGGCTGTCATGTCGACGAACATCTCCTGCAGGCCACGGAACGAAATGATCGGCTTTCCGAACTGTATCCTCTCGTGGGCGTACTTGAGGGCTTCCTCGTACGCACTGCGTGCAATTCCGACGCCGATGATGCCGATCATCGGCCGTGTGGCGTCGAAAGTGCCCATGGTGTGCAGGAATCCGCGTCCCTCCTTGCCGCCGATCACATCCTCTTTGGCGACCGGGAAACCATCGAAAATGATTTCTCGCGTTTCGGAAGCGTTGATACCCATCTTGTCGAACTTCGTGGGAAACTCGATCCCTGGAGCGGGATTCTGGGGATCGACCTCGAAGATGAATCCAGTGATTCCACGCGGCCCTCGGGTCTTGTCGGTGAGAGCGAAGGTCGTGTAGATCGTCGCCACTCCTCCGTTCGTCACATACGTTTTTTGCCCGCGCAACGAGTAGGAGCCGTCCTCCTTGCGCTCGGCTACCGTGTTGATCCCACCGGCATCGCTCCCCGCGTCCGGTTCGGTCAAGCTGAACGCAGCGACCTCTCCCTCCGCAACACGGGGAAGATATTTTTTCTTCTGCTCCTCGGTGCCGAAGTAGAGGATCGGGTCCGTACCGAGGAAGGTCGCGCCCAGCGAAGTGGCCGCTCCCGAGCAACCCACGGCGATCTCCTCGATGACGAGTGCCACGTCGAAGAGTCCGAAACCGAGCCCATCATAATCCTCGGGGATGATGAGAGAGGTGATGCCCATCTCGACCATGTCGTCATAGAACCACTGGGGAAACTTCTTTTCCCTGTCCAGTTCTTCCCTACGAGGAATCACCTTGTCTCTGACGTAATCGGCAACGGTGGCACGGAACATTTCCTGCTCTTCGTTGAGCTCGTACATAGTGCGAAATGCGGCTTTCTTGCTCTGAGCCATGACGGGATCTCCCGAAGAATGTTGCGTGAGGGCCAAAATTGTAGGAAAAAATGGTGGGCGATACTGGACTCGAACCAGTGACCCCCAGCTTGTCGAGCTGGTGCTCTAGCCAACTGAGCTAATCGCCCACGAATCAACAGTTAAAAGAACTTCGAATCCCTGTGCAAGGATTCCGTCTTTTCAAACCCTTCGAGGCGACCGAATATAGATTGGCGCCCTGAGGGGGTCAAGAGCTTTCTTGGCAATTTGGGCGGACTGTTGTCACTCGCCGGACCGGCGTGCCACGGCGACGAGTGTTGTGGCGAAATCGATGTCGAGAAAACGGTGAAGCCAGCCCAGCAAAAAGCGGTGGGCGAGCTTCTCGACCAGGGTCGCACTGTAGGTCCTGTAGATCGCCTCCACTTCAAAACCTGCCGATGCGAGCAGAGCACAGAGATTGTCGAATTTGAAGGGTGTCAAATGATGGGGTTCGCGAAATCGATGAGGGTGGTGGCTGTTGGGTGTTGACAGTATCATGAGCCCACCACGATTCAGCAACTGGCGAGCCTTTTTCAGCAGGTCCCAAGCCTCGGCCAGATAGAGGTGCTCGATCACCTCGAACATCCATATCTGATCGAACGTCCTGTCGACAGCAGTGATATCATGGTAGTCGTGGGGCAAAGAATCGTCTTTGTCGAGGGAGCGGTATTCCACATTCAAAGGACTCAAGTCTATTTTATCTAGTATGTTCCGATCGTGAGCCCCGATCTCAAGAACCGAGATACCTCTCTCGAGCCGGTCGGCCAGGATCGTCGTGTGTCGTTTTCTGATCGGTAACTTCCAGATCGGTCCGAACCGGTGGCGCATCGCCTTCTGGTGATGAAAAAACTGGCTCCACTGGGTCTCGATCGAATTCATCTCGCTCAAAGAGTTGCGCTCCAAAAAAAGGGTACATTTTTATAAATTGATTGTAGTCTGCGACTTAAATGTAGTAAACTGATATAAATAGGTAAAAATGTACAAATTATCCAAATTCTTATAGCTTGAAGGACTGAATTCAAAGAACTTCAATGAAAGATGTATACACCACAGGTGACGTGGCCAAAATTTGCAACGTCACGATTCGAACGGTAATCAAATGGTTCGAATCGGGAGCTCTCAAAGGATTCAAGATCCCCAATTCGCGTGACCGGCGGATTCCTCACGCCAGCCTGGTCGAATTTCTGACTCAGAATGGTCTTCCGCTCGACAAGCTGGAGTCGTCGAACCGCAAAAGAATTCTCGTGGCCGACGATGAGGAGGGAATTCTCTTCGTCCTGAAAAAGTTTCTCGAAGACGTGGGGATATTCGAGGTGGAGACCGCCTCCTCCGGGTACGAGGCCGGGATCAAAACGATTTCGTTCAGACCTCATCTCCTGGTTCTCGATCATATGCTCGGCGATACCACGAGCCGCGAAGTCTCCAAGTCCCTCCGTGAGAACGCCGAATTGAAAGCGATGAAGATCATCGTCATGTCGGGCTACCTCAACGACGAGGAGGTCGAGGAGATCCTCGCAAACGGCGTGGAAGCTTTCATCCGCAAGCCTTTCGATCTGGCAGAGGTCAAGCAGAAGATTCTGGAACTCCTCGAGCTGGTCTGATCGGCCCTTTCCCTTTTTACCGTCAACGCAACGCGGTCGCCTTCAACCGGTCGACGTATCTCTGAATGTGGGCACCGGGACAGGCCGTGGTCTTCAACTCCTTGTGCGTGGAGATCTGCCACGGTTTGAGATCGTATTCGTGACAGAGCGATGAGAGCAACGCCGCGAGGGAGTCCTTCTGCACGGCCGCCAGTGTCTGGTTCTCGTAGTTGCCCATCACGCTGATACCCACGTTGCCCTTGTTCAACTGAGAGGAGCCTGCATGGGCTCCCTGATAACGCAACGACCGGCCCTCCCAGATCCTGCCGCGCCGATCGATGACGAAGTGGTAACCCAAGTCGGCCCAACCCCGATCGTCCTGGTGATACCTCTGAAAAGCGCGGATCTTGTTCGCCGTAGTTCGAAAATCCTCGGCAGTCCACTCTTCGCCCGTGTGGTGCACTGTGACGCGCCGGATCGCCGACATCGGATTGACGTTCAGCCGTGTGGGAGAAGCGTTCCACTCCGCACGAGGAATGATCACGACCGGCGCATCCGGTCCGATCCGCGAAGGGCGCTCCGGCTTCGGGACCGGCGAGCTGACGATCTTGTCTTTGCCGAGGAATTCTCTTCTCAGCGAAGGAGCGCTGAATCCGTACATGTTGGAGATCTGCCGGGTAAACATCTCGGGATCGGGCTTGCCCAGTTTGAGGGCGCAGATGTAACGCCGGTAGAGAACGGAGTCCTTGAACTCCGAGTTTGGATTCTCATCGATGATACCGGCAAAGATCCGATCTGCGATCCGGTAGGATCCTTCGTGCATCGACATGTCGCCGATTGCGATATCGCATTCGATGGTGATCGATGCACTCCCCTCCAGTGCGTACTCTTGCGATTGAGAGATACGGCGCGCGGACTCGTAGTCGTAGCGCGCAAGGGTGAATCGTTTCAGCTTGCGAAAACAATCGGCGCGCAATCGGAGAGCCCGCACCTGGTCGGCGCTGTCGAGACCGCCACGCGTACCGCTGATGAGCGTGTTGAGTTCCCTTTCGGCCAGGTCGTAATTGCCGCTCTCGAAATGCCGGTGCGCCTTGTCGAAAGCGCTCCGCGTCGAAGAATGACCCATGGTGACGCAGCCGGCCGCCACGAGCGCCGCGACGAGGAGAAACATGGCCCGTATGGGAAAGGAGAGGTGTTTTTCCATCGGATCAGCCCCAGAGTTAGAGTCAACCGCCCGTTCTTGCTACCAAAGGAGACGGGAGTCGTCAATGGCGGGGTCTATTTCTCGACAGCCGAATTTTCCGTAGAAGAGAGGGCATCTCCCCGGTTACTATCCTGGTTGCGGTCTTCCTCGTGGCGATGGGGGAGAAAAATTCTCTGATTCGGGGTGATTATGATAGGCCTGATCAAGACCATGAGAATTCATCAGTGGTCGAAGAACTTTTTGGTCTTCGCGGCCCTGATCTTTTCAAAAAACCTTTCCGACACTGATCTGGTTTTCCAGGCGGCTCTGGCCTTTGGTTGTTTCTGCCTGCTTTCGTCGGCGGTCTATCTCTTCAATGACGTACTCGACGTCGAGAAGGACCGCCTTCATCCGAAGAAGCGCAAACGGCCGATCGCGGCCGGTGTGGTTTCGATTCCGGTGGCGCTGGGCTGCGCGGTTCTACTCGGGATCATGTCTTTTGGGCTGGCCCTTTTCGTGGATAACGGTCTCCACCTCTCTTTTATCCTCGGGGGATATCTGTTCATAAATGTCTGCTACTGTCTCGTGCTGAAGAGGGTGGTCATTGCCGATGTGCTCACCCTGGCCGTCGGTTTTCTTCTGAGGATCAAAGCCGGCGGCGTGGCGGTGAGCGTGCCGCTTTCTCCATGGCTGATTCTGTGTACATTTTTCCTCGCCAGCTTTCTGGCCATTTGCAAGCGTCGCTCCGAACTGGCCCTCACCGAGAATTCGACCGGTGCCCGTACTGTTCTGTCCGATTATTCCTTTCCCATCCTCGACGTGCTCGTGGCCGTGACCGCCTCGGTATCGATCATGACCTACGCTCTCTACACCGTTGCGGCCGAAACGGTCGGTCAGTTCGGAACCACGGGAATCATTTATACCTTACCCGTCGTGCTGTTCGGCATGGGCCGATACATCTTCCTCGTGTACCAACGGGAGGAGGGAGAAGATCCGGCGGCCGTGATCATGAGAGACGGGGGAATCATATTGGCGGTCGTTCTCTGGCTGGCCATCGCTATTTTTGCGGTCTACGGCGGGATGGGGGAGGTGATCGGGAAATGAATAACCTCGAAAAAGATACGATCCAAGCTCGAATCGTCTCATTTCCCTGCTATTTAGTAGAATAAGAATTTGTACATCTTTTGATTTGCATCATCCCATCTTTCTAAATATAATATAAATACTGAGAAAATAGGCTTCTAGCACATCCTTCTGAATGAGAATCTTTCTGAGAAGCGGAAAGTCCATTACACCCTTTTTGGAGCGTTGTTGTTATGTTACGAAAAAGTAGCCAGATCACACTGGTCTTGACGATCGTCGTCATGGCGATCGCTGTCATCCCGTTGACAGCCGCGGTCAAGGCCACGAACCTCAAGGAACAGGTCACGGTTTGTTCTGGTGTCCTCTACGGCAAGGTCATTGCCAAGGAGGCGCAGAGGTTCGATTTTGCAGGCAGAAAGGACGTGACTTTTACCAAGCTCACCGTTCAGGGGGAAGACCTCACCACAGGAAAGAAAGAAACCCGTGAAATCTACTATATGGGCGGAAACTGGGACGGACAGCTTGACACGACATGCGTCTCTCCCAAGGAGCATCAGACCAGGCTCGGAGCCACGGTCGTTGTCTTCTACTGGTTCAGTGAAGATATCACTCCACCCGGCGCGCCTCAGGGTGTTTTCAAGGTATCGAGTTTCGCTTCGATTTTTCAGGTTCAACAGGGCGCTGGGAGCGCGACGGTGATCGGGCTCGGAGAGGGATGCGCCATCCCCAAGAGCCGCAAGATCAACGATCTGAGAACTGAAGTTCAGCAGATCTACCAGCAGCTTCAAGCGGAAAAGAAGAACGGAAAATAAACGGTGGTCTCGATATGGAGCCCTTGAAAAATAAAGGACCTGAAAAATGAGAAAAAACATTTTAAGAGCAATCGTGGGGCTCGCCTTACTCATGGCGATTACCCTCCTATTCGCGAATAGTGCTCTTCTGAGCTACAACTTGCTCGGGCACAACCTGCCCACGACGGAGCGAGATTTTCGCGTCTACAATAATTTCACAGATTCCTCCGCCAACGACAACACCTCTCCTGACTCCGATTTCGGCGGCACCCAGGGTGCGGTTCTCGCGCTCTGGAAGGGTGTGGCCGAATGGGGTTCGGAGACGATGGGCAGCAGCTCGTGGGGCCAGGGAGACGCCAACTTCGATTCGATCTTCACCGGTGAAGCCTCGTCCGGAGGATCGCACACGGCAAATATCATCTCCGAGGAGGACACTTACGACAACTCGGTCCTTGCCTATTGCACGCCGAGCTATACCGGCTGGATGATCCACTTCATCGCCCGTCCTTGGGTCTGGCATGACGGGCCGGGAGACACGAACAGCGGCGGCAACCGTATGGACCTGCAGGGCATCTGCTGCCACGAGTACGGTCACTCGGTCGGACTCGATCACAGCCAGTATTCATCTGCGACCATGTACTACGCCGTCTCCGGCGCGGGCAACTCGCAGAGGACGCTCCACTCGGATGACATCAATGGCGTGCAGGCCAAGTATGGAGCCGCGGACCCGTCGAAACCGCGGATCACGTCGGTCTCGGGAACCTTCGAGGTGGGCGGTTCGATTTCCGTCTACGGTTCCAATTTCACGACGAACGGAAACGATGTCTGGTTCACAAGTGACGGCGGCAACGGAGAACCGGCAAAGGTGACCGATGTCTCCTCGTCGGCGGGGGGCACACGCATCGACGTGACCATTCCCACGGGCGCTTACTCCGGTGCGATCATGGTTCAGAAAGACGCCACGGGCCATTCATCCCTCTCCAACGCCTATCCGGTGGAGATCGAAGGCGGCCCGCCGGTCCCCGATGCGAAGGTCAATGACTCGGATGGACCGCTCAATCTCTATTCGGGGCAGCTGATCAATTTCACGATCGGCCTCGATCCAGGGAACCAAACAGGCGTGACCCATGACTGGTGGGTCTGGGCGCATAAGGATCCGCCCTCGAATCCAGCGTGGTACTGGAAGTACCCGGGTAGCTGGCAGTCGAGCTGGACACCGGTGCGCGCCATCGCCTACGGCCTGATTCCGCTCTCCGACTATTCGGTCGGATCATCGTCGAATTTGCCGGCCGGAAACTGGGAGTTCTCTTTCGCGGTAGACGCTCATAACAACACGTATGAAGGAACTTACATCGATACCGTGGATGTGACAATCAACTAACTTACATAGATAGTTCAAAGCAAAACAGTGCCGTCAGG